>CAZVNJ010000006.1:0-6975 GCA_964628985.1 uncultured Dehalococcoides sp. | reverse complement strand
ATTCCGGACTGGAACGACCTCGTGTACCGCGACCAGTGGCATGAGGCCATCGAGCGGCTCCACGCGACCAACAATTTCCCCGAGTTCACCGGACGGCTCTGCCCCGCGCCGTGCGAGGCTGCCTGCGTGCTCGGGATCAACAATGACCCGGTGACCATCAAACAGGTCGAGGTCACGATTATCGACCACGCCTGGCGCGAGGGCTGGATCAAGCCTGAGCCGGCGAAGGTGAAGACGGGCAAGCGCGTGGCGGTGGTCGGCTCTGGTCCCGCGGGCCTCGCTGCCGCCCAGCAACTCGCCCGGGCCGGCCACGACGTCACCGTGTTCGAGCGTGACAATCGCATCGGCGGTCTGCTGCGATACGGCATCCCCGACTTCAAGATGCAAAAGGAACATATCGACCGCCGCCTCGTCCAGATGGAGGCGGAGGGCGTCACGTTCCGTCCGTCGGCCAACATCGGCAAAGATGTCGATGGCCGTGAGTTGCTGAAGCAGTTCGACGCGATCTGCCTGGCCGGCGGCGCGACACAGGCTCGCGACCTCGAGGTGCCCGGGCGCGACCTCAAGGGCACCTATCTCGCCATGGAGTATCTGCCGCTCCAGAACCGCCGGAACGCCGGCGACGAGGTTCCGGAGTCGGAGTTCATCTCGGCGAAGGGTAAGCGGGTCATCATCCTCGGCGGTGGTGATACGGGCGCGGACTGTCTGGGGACCGCGATCCGTCAGGGCGCGAAGCATGTCTCACAGTATGAGTTGCTGCCCCGGCCGCCCGGCAGCCGCCCTGAGACGCAGCCCTGGCCGCTGTATCCGAACGTCTACCGTGTCTCATCTGCCCACGAGGAGGGCGGCGAGCGCGACTACAGCATTCTCACGAAGTACCTCTCGGGCGAGGACGGAGTGCTGAAGCGGCTGCATGCCGTACGCGTCGAGTTCGTCCAGGAGGGCGGCCGCCAGGTCATGAACGAAGTCCCCGGCTCGGAGTTTGAGGTCGAGTGCGACCTGCTGCTCCTGGCGATGGGGTTCCTTGGCCCCGAGCGTGGCGGCCTCCTCGAGCAGCTCGGCGTAGAACTGACCGAACGCGGAAACGTGAAGGCGGACGCCAACAAGATGACGAGTGTCCCGGGCGTCTTCACGGCCGGCGATATGACCCGCGGGCAGTCCCTCATCGTGTGGGCGATCGCGGAGGGCCGCGCCGCGGCTCGCGGCATCGACACCTATCTGATGGGTGAGAGCGCACTGCCCTCTCCGCTCTGAGCCACGCTCCGTGGGATACGAGAGGGCCGCCCGGCAGGGCGGCCCTTCTGTGTCTCTGGCGATCGGATCGAGGCTAGCCGCTGTACCGCAGTGCCTCCGCCACCGGCACGCGCGAGGCGCTGCGGGCGGGGATCAGTGTCATCAGGGCGCTGGCGCCGTAGGCCACCGAGATGATGAGGATGAGGCGGCCCCATGGGACGCCATAGTCCACGGTGGACCCCTGTGTGAACTCGGGGGAGGTCATCAGGTTGTAGGACAGCGCGCTGCCGAGCAGGAGCCCCATCCCGATTCCCGTCACGGCGATGAACGACGACTCCAGGAAGAACGTGACGGCCACCAATCGCCTCGAGTAGCCGATGGCACGCAGCATGCCGATCTGCTGTCTGCGCTCGGCGACCGTGCGGAAGGCGATCACACCCAGCGCCGCGATCCCCACGATCATCCCGAGGCCCATGAACCCCTGGAAGAGCGTCTGGAATGCCTGCGCCTGTGCCGCCGAGTCCTCGATCCGCTCGCGGATCGACCTCGCCTGTACACCCCGTTCTAAGAGTGCCGACTCGACGGCATCTGCGACGCGCTTCTCAGCGTCCCGGCCCTCACCCGCAGTCGTGAGGAAGAAGAGGTCCACCGTCCCGGACTTGAACTGCTCGTCTAGCAGTTTCCGGCTCGTGAATACCGCGGCCCAGTCGTTGATCACGCTCGTGACGGCCTGGTCGACGAAGCCAATGACCTTCACGTGGGCCTCGGCGCCGGTCCTTGAGTCACGGACGACCAGCGGGATCGGTTCCCACGACTGCTCCTTGAGCGCGAGCGGGTCGCGGTCGATGACGAACTGCTGCGGAACATCCCCGCTGCCGCCGAATGGGTTCTGCTGGTTGACGGCCAATCGTGATTCGTCCACCAGAGCGAGCGAGGAATCCGCCTGCATCGCCGCGAATACGTCGGCGTCGGTGGCGTACCCGTTGGCGCGCGCAGAGAGCGGGAACCGCGCGAGGCGCAGGAAGTCTGCGTCGACACCCGCGAGGCGGTAGGTTCCGGCCTTGTCCTCGGCTTGCTCCTCCGCACGGATCCGGGCTGGCATGGACACAATGGTGCCGATGCCGGAAATGTTCGGTTGCTCGGCCCCGGCCTCGCGGAGGGCGACCGCGAGGTCCGAGATGCGGTTCGTCGGGTTGCCGGTCACCGTGACGTTGAACCCACCGGTAGCGTCGTCACCCAGGAACAACTGCGAGAAGTTGTGGTTGAGGGTGGCCATCACCACGAGCGAGAACATCACGAGCCCGAACATCGCGAGCGTCATCCCGGTGCGGAACTTCGAGGCGAGCGGATAAGCGATGGCAGTGCGCACCGCCGGGGTGACGCTTCTGAAGACCCCGGAGCTGCCTCGGAGCAGCCCCAGCACACGGTCCGCGTTGAAGATGACGAACAGCGTGGCTGAGGCGGTGATGCAGAGCCCGGACACAAAGAACATCTCGATGTTCGCGGCGACGGTCTCGTGCTCCATCCCCACGAGGCCGGCGAGTCCGTTCAGCGGGTCGTTCCAACCCTTGCCGGCCTCGCTGAACAGCGAAAACGGCAGCGGCAGGAGCCAGTACCAGAGCAGCGCGACGCTGGCGATGGTGAAGGCCAGTCGCGCCGATGCGCCGAAGTAGACCGCCAGCATGGCGATCGCGAGGAGTGCCAGCGTGGTCCCGCCGGTGTAGGCGAAGGCCTGCTGGATCCCCCATCCACCCCAGGCGGTGAGCCCCACACCGCTGAGGAGCATGAGGACCGCCCAGCCGCCCACATTCCGCCGCGGCTTCGCCCACCGGCGGGTCCGCCAGGCAAAGAATGCGAGGAGTAGAGAGACGGCCAGCATGATCACGCCAGGCACGACCGACTCGCCCTCGCTCGCCAGCTGCGCCACTGACCCGAGCGCCTGCAACGGACCGAGGAGGAGGGGGATCCGGATGAAGGTCCAGATCACTGCCGCCGAGGCCACCACCAAACCTTTCACCGTGCGCGTGCGGCCGCGGAGCGGCTCCGGCTCTGGGAGATCCCGGATCGCACGCACGATGTTGAGGTTCGCGGCACGCCACGAGGAAAACGCCACTGTAAGGAACGTGATCACCACGCCGAGCGCGTAGGCAATGACGAAGCCCTGCGGGTTGAAGTGGAAGACGATGCTGAGCCCAAAGTCTCCGAAGACACTGCCTAGCGCGGTCACCAGGATGAAGGCCACGCCCAGCCCCAGCACGGCCCCCACCAGGGCGGAGCCCACGTTGTAGGCCATGCCCTCTGCGATGAACGACTGTGTGAGGTGGGAGCGCTTCATGCCCACCGCCCGTGCCATGCCCATCTCCGAGCGGCGCTCCGCGGCAAGCATCACGAAGGTCAGGAAGATCAGCATGATGCCGGCTGCGATCGAGAAGAGGCCGAACACGAGGAAGAAGGTCACGAAGATCGAGCCGACCAATTCTGCGATGCCGACGGCCTGTTCCTTCGTCGAGACGACGCGCAGCGCTGGGGCCCCGTCCGTGGCGAGCCAGTCTTTCAGGCGGTCCTCTACGCCCGGGATCACCTCCAGGGTGTCCCGTACGCCACCACGTACCGAGACGACCGCGAGTGAGTAACGGTCTCCCTTGCCGGTCAGGGTGTTCACGACCTCCCGGGTTGCCACGATCCCGCCGGCTGGTTCCTGGCCGTTGTCGCTGACGGAGGCGGACGTCAACGCGTTGTCCTGAACGATCTCGAGGACCGTAAACGTGGCCGGCTGGTTGTTCGCGAAGACGGTGAGTTGTTCGCCCTTGCCGAGGCCGATGTCTTCGCTCAGGCGTTGGGAGATGAACACGCCGGTCGCGGTGAGCGCGGTCGGCGAGACTTCCGCGGCGTCCGGCGTGAGCAGGCTTTTGAGGGTGGCCATGTCCAGCGGATCGACACCAGCCAGTACCGCGCGGGGCTCGGAGAGGCGCCGTCCCGCGTTCAGCGCGGGGATGCGCTCCTGCACGATGCCGGCGACGCCATCCACATCGGCGTCGCCCCCGAGGAAGGCCTTGAGCGCAGCGAGGTCGCCCGGCGCGATGCCCTCCCCCGTCGTCTGGGCGCGGTCCACGTTACGCGCGAGGACGAGGTCGGCCTGTGCGAACTCGGAGTACACGGTGTTCGTGATCGAGTACCCCACGGTGTCACCGGTCGCGAACGCCGCGCTGATGATCAGCGTTGAGAGCATCAGGCCGATCACGATGAGCACTGTCTGAGCCTTGCGGCGCACCGCGTTCCTCAGTCCCATGCGGACGAGCAGCGGGTTGCGGATGCCGATATACGCCACCACGCCGAACGCGAAACCCATCAGGATGAGCCCGGCGACCATGATGCTGGTGAGCGGGATGCCGAACAGTTCGGTCATCGGTGGCGCTCCTCGCGCTCGATGAGGCCGTCTCGCATGTGGATCGTGCGGTGGCAACGCGCCGCGATGCCAGGGTCGTGCGTCACGATCACGAAGGTCTGTTGCTGCTGTTCGTTCAGGTCCTGCATCAGGGTCATGATCTCGTCGGCTGTGACCGAGTCCAGGTCGCCGGTGGGTTCGTCTGCCCAGACGATCGCCGGGTCGTTGGCAAGGGCCCGCGCGATCGTGACCCGTTGACGCTGGCCCCCGGACAGCTCGGCCGGCTTGTGGTGTTCCCACTCGGTCAGTTTCACGTGGTCCAGCACCGCCGCCGCCTTCGATCGGGCGTCCGCCGGCTTCGTCCCGGAGACCAGGAGCGGCAGTTCCACGTTCTCCACCGCGCTGAGCACGGGGAGGAGGTTGTAGAACTGGAAGATGAAGCCCATCCGCTTCGCGCGGTAGGCCGTCTTCCGGTCGTCATCCATCGAGGCTAGTTCTGTGCCCTCGATCTTGACCGAACCGGACGTCGGTTCATCGATGCCGGAGACGCAGTTGAGGAGGGTGGTCTTGCCGCACCCGGAGGGCCCCATGATGGCGACCATCTCGCCCTTCTCCACACTGAGCGAGACTCCACGGAGTGCGTTCACCCGGATTGCGCCGGTGTCGTACGTTTTCACGAGGTCAGTCACCAGGATGATCGGATCCGCCACGTTCAGTCCTCCCTGCGGTGGCGAGAGGCCACCAGATCTAAAGTACTCATATCTGCCTAACCCGCATCCATTCCCCCGGGTCAGGTCGCTGACGGCATCACCGCAGGTGAAGTTCTTGTCCCCGAGGGCGGTTTGACAATGGCGTCACAATGACGTCATATCGACACTACCATCGCTCGGGGGGCTGGAACTGCGCTCGGCATAGAATCGTGGACCGGGGAGGTCGGCCATGGCTTTTGGGGTGGTCTTCATCATCGTGGGCACACTTCTGCTCCTCGACTCGCTAGACGTCATCCCCGCGGTGACGCCGACCGAATTTTGGGCGGCGGCGCTCATCGGATTTGGTGTGATGATCGTCTTCCGCGGTGCCCGGCGGTCCTGGCGGCGCCGGTGACCTCACGCCTGCGTGACGTCCTCAGCGTCACGGTGGGTGCCTATCTGTGCGCCCTCGGCCTGCTGCTGTTCGTGGACGAGGCCGGCTGGCGCGACCTCGGCGCTCGCGGCCTCGTCGAGGCCGGAGTGGGGCTCTTCCTCATCGCCCTCGGCGTCCTCTCTATCCTCGCCGAGGTGCGGGCACGGCGCGTGCGGCGGAGGCTCTCCCAGACCTTCGGCCACATCCGCTCCGCCGACGGCTGGTCGGTCGAGGACGGCGTGCTCCGGACGGTCTTCGGAGACATCGACCTGGACCTGCGCGAAGCCAACCTCCCGCCCGGAGAGACGGCGCTCACGCTGCTCTGCTGGGTGGGGGCGATCCGCCTGCGGGTCCCACACGGGATCGGCCTGGAGGTGGAGGCCCAGTCATTCGTCGGCACGGTCGACGTGCTGGACCGTCGCGAAGAGGGGCTGCTGCGCGACATCCTGGTGCGTACGGACGGCTACGAGCAGCAGGAGCGGCGTTTGCACGTGCGCATCTCGACGGTGATCGGCGAACTCGAGGTGGTGCAGGAGCGCCGCTAGCGCGCCGGGCGCTCCTTGCACTCAGCACAGCGGTCGATCGATGGCGCCGCGGGCTCGAGACCGGCGTCCAGCAGCATCCCGCGCAACGTCCACAGCGGGAGGCCCATCACGCCGCATTCGCATCCCTCGATGCGCGCGACCGGATGGAACGCCGCGTCCTGGATGGCATAGCCCCCGGCCTTATCGAACGGCTCGCCACGGGCGATGAACTCGTCACGCGCTTCGTCCTCATAGTCGCGCATCAGCACGGCGGTGCGGCTGTGCGTGACCACCTCGACACCGCCCGGAACGACGAGCGCTATGGCTGTCACGACCTCGTGTCCTCGCCCCCGGAGCGCATCCAGCATGCCACGTGCCTCTGAGGCGTCCCCGGGCTTGCCGAGGAGCCGTCCATCAAGGGAGACAACCGTGTCGCTGCCGATGACGAAGTCGTCCGGCCGGCGGCGCGAGACGGCGCGCGCCTTCGCCAGGGCGAGCGTCTCGGCGAGGCGGACGGGGCCGGTCTCGTCGCTCGTTTCATCGACATCGGCCGGGTCCACCACGAAGGGCATGCCGAGGGCGGTCAGCAGTTCTCGCCGTCGTGGCGAGCCGGAGGCGAGCACCAGCGTCACGCGCGGGCGGTCGGGCGGTCGAGCGCGACCACGCACTCGATGTGCTGGGTCTGGGGGAACATGTCGACGGGCTGCACCT
>CAZVNJ010000005.1:0-96765 GCA_964628985.1 uncultured Dehalococcoides sp. | reverse complement strand
ACGAGGACACGTGTCATGCACCCCAGTCTACGGGAGCGCCTCGCCCCGCTCGACCAGTACATGGGAGGGCTTGTCCCGCTCCCGGTCGCTCTCCTCTTGTCCTTCCTTGGAGATGGAGGGGCCTGGGGCCTCGACCGGCCTCCGGTGGTTCTTGCTCCCCTCCGGGAGGGGGCAGGGGGAGGTATCGACCTCAGTTCTCGGGGCAGGGGGTTGGGCCGCCTGTCGAGCAGCGACAGCGGTACGGGTCCCACCGAACCCACCGACGCCCCTCGGTCATCGGGAGACGAGGGAACCTCCGCCACCGGGCGCAACGAGAAGGACGCCTGTCACCGGGCGTCCTTCTTCGTGTGCAAACTGGCGGAGAGGGCGGGATTCGAACCCGCGAATGGGTTGCCCCATTACACGCTTTCCAGGCGAGCCTGTTCAACCACTCCAGCACCTCTCCGCGAGGATGGGACGCCATCGGCGCCTGCGCAGACCTCGATGGCCGGCGCGTGCCAGGTAGGGAGTGTGACTACCGGGGCTGTGCGGCGATGGCGGAGAGGGCGGGATTCGAACCCGCGAAACTTGCGTTTACTCGTTTTCGAGACGAGCGCCTTCAACCGCTCGGCCACCTCTCCACTCGCAAGTCTACCCGAGCGTTCTCGCTAGGCGACAGGCCGAGCCCGCAGAGGATCCGCGGCAGTCGAGGGGCCTACGGACGACGTCTTACCGGCGCAGCTGCTCTCGGTAGCGGGCCATCAGTTCGCGCTCCGTCGCCGTCCGCTCGGCGCGCGCCTCGTCGAGCGCGACCCGGGCACGCGCCTGCGCGCGCCGCAGGCGGCCTCGTGCGGCCGCCACCGGGTGCTTCGCCGCGCTCGGCAGCCGTTCGAGGTCGGTGCCGTCCTCAAGCAACGTCCGCGCCGCGAGGTATCCCGCGACCGCGGCGACGTTCATGACGATGACGGTGCTGAACTTCACAGGGTCGCGCCCTCTACTTGCCGCGCCGGAGGCCGGTGACGGAGGCGAGCCCGCGCTTCACCCCGCGTGTCATCGCGACGGCCCGGACCACCGGGTGGACGGCCGTGTCTGCGAGGAATTCGGATGTCCCGCGGACGTTGTGCACGGTCTGCTGCAGGTCATCCAGTGTGGGTTTGATCGGGTCCTTCACGAGGTCCGTGAGCACCCTCGACAGCGCGCGCACCGCGAACCAGAGCCCGAAGGCAGCAACCGTCAGGGCGAGCATCAGCACGATGCCCATGACCCCGTACACAATCACCACGACGTCGCGCAGTTCGCTCAAGCTCATGCTTGCATCCTAGCCGTCACCCCCCCACCCGGCCACCCGGCCGCCCGCGAGAGGTGCGCGAGCCCTCGATCGGCCTCCGACGTCAGACGCCCCAGCGCGGCCGGTATACTCGAGATCGGGGACGCCGCATCGGCGCCCGCCGCTGGAGGTGCCGCCTGGAGTCCCGTATCCCCTCGACCGACGACGCTGAGACCAGCCCGCCGCCCCGCCCCGTAGATCTTGAGCGCTCGCTGGAACGTGCTCGCCTGCTCGTGGACGTGCTCGTGGACCGACAGGCGGAGGACGTCGTGCTGCTGGATCTGAGCAGCCTTGCCGCCTTCGCCGACTACTTCGTCATCGCGACCGTGGACAACATTCGCCAGGGTCGCGCTGTGGTCGACGCCGTCGACGCGGCAGTCGCCGCGGATGGCGGCGACGCGAAGGCGGAAGGTTCCGCGGAGGATGGCTGGATCCTGATCGACTGCGGCGGCGGCGTGATCGTCCACCTGTTCTCCCTCGAGATGCGTGCCTACTACAACCTCGAAGGGTTGTGGAGCCGCGCCCAGGAGGTCGTCCGGATCCAGTAGGGGCATGGCGATGCTGCGGGCCGCGTACTTCGACCTGGACGGCGTGCTGCGGCGGTGGGACGGCGCGGGCGACGTCGAACTTGAGGCGGCCGCCGGGCTGCCCGCCGGAGCGATCCGCGCGGTGGCCTTTCATCCCGACCTGCTCTATCCCGCGATCACCGGCGCCGTCACGGACGAGGCCTGGCGCGCACGCATCGTGGAGCGCCTGCGCGAGACGTTCCCGATGGCCGACGCCGGGATGGCCGTGCGGGTCTGGTCAGAGCCAATCGGTGAGGTGGTTACCGAAGTCCTCGATGTCGTACGCGAGTACCGAGGCCGCCTGCAGGTCGGCCTGCTCACCAACGCGACGAGCCGGCTCCCGAGCGACCTCCAGCGGCTGGGACTCAATCGAGAGTTCGATGTGGTCGTGAACTCCTCGGTAGTAGGTGTGATGAAGCCAGACGCTGCGATCTACGCGGCAGCGCTCGCGCACGTCGGCTGCCTCCCGGCTGAGACCTTCTTCGTTGATGACAGCATGGCGAACGTCGAGGCAGCCCGCGCCTCAGGGTGGGCTGCGCACCTGTTCGAGGACGCCGCTGGCCTGCGACATGCTCTTCGAGCGCTTGTCGAGGCTTAACGCGTCGCACACGGAGACTTCGCTACGATCCGCGCATGCCGCCGATCACGATCCTCTTCGCATGCGTGCATAACGCCGGCCGCTCCCAGATGGCGGCTGGCTTTGCCGCGTCGCTGGGTGGCGGGGCCGTGCGCGTCCTCTCCGGCGGATCAGAGCCCGCCTCAGCGGTGAACCCAGTGGTGGTCGAAGCGATGCGCGAGCGGGGCATCGATGTCGCCGCGCAGCAGCCGAGGGCCTTCGACGACGCAATGGTGGAGTCCGCCGACATCGTGGTGACGATGGGGTGCGGCGAGGCGTGTCCGTTCTTCCCAGGCATCCGATATCTCGACTGGCCGCTGGACGACCCGGCCGGGCAGCCACTGGAGACCGTGCGCCGCATCCGCGATCAGATCGAGGAGCGAGTGCGCGTCCTGCTGGCCGAACTCGGTGTGCCAGCCGGGGCGCGCAGGTGACGACTCGACTGGTGCAGGCGCTGATTGGCGAGGTGTGCGGCACCTTTCTGCTGGTGCTCTTCGGCACCGGTGTCGTGGCGACGGCCGTACTGACGGGGGCGCAGATCGGCCTGTGGCAGGTGGCCGCGGTCTGGGGTTTCGGCGTCACCATTGCGATTTGCGTCAGCGCGAACGTCTCCGGCGCGCACCTGAACCCCGCAGTGACGCTCGCGATGGCGACCTTCCGAGGCAACGCGTTCCCCCCGTCGCGTGCACTCCCGTACATGGGCGCCCAACTGCTCGGCGGCGTCCTCGCCGGATGCGTTGTGCTGGCGGTGTTCGCGCCGTTCCTCGATCGCTTCGAAGGTGACCATGGCCTGGTGCGGGGCGAGGCCGGGAGCGAGCGGTCAGCGATGGTCTTCGGCGAGTACTTCCCCAACCCCGCCATCTTTCCCGATGTGGCCGACGCATCCCTGGTGACGCCGCTCCGCGCGGCCGGGGTCGAGGCCCTCGGGACGGCGGTGCTCGTATTCGTGATCTTCGCGCTGACGGACGCACGCCGGGTGCCGGTGGGCGGAGCCATCACGCCACTGCTCATTGGATTCACAGTCGCCGTATTGATCTCGCTGTTTGCACCACTGACTCAGGCCGGTTGGAACCCCGCCCGCGACTTCGGGCCTCGACTCGTCGCGTTCGCCGCGGGCTGGGGTGAGATCGCGATCCCCGGACCGCGCAACGGGTTCTGGGTCTACATCGTGGGTCCGCTGCTCGGGGGGCTAGCGGGTGCCGCTGTCTACACCGTCACGCTTGGGCGGGCCGTGCAGGCGGAAGAGGCTTGATGGGCGTTCGCTGCTAGCGAGTGACGTGATAGCGTCATCGCTAGACGAAGGGGAGTAGCCCACAAAGGCGTCGCCGCCAGTACGGCCCTCGGGCCCGGTGACGCTGTCCTCGACCAGTGCGAGGCGGGCCAGACCTTCTGCTGACCGATCGGTCGACAGAAGGAGTTGGCATGTCCCTGGATCTGGCCGCTTGGGCGGCATTCGTCTCGTTTGTCTTCGTCCTCCTCGCCCTTGACCTGTTTGTCCTGCATCGCGACGCACACGAGGTGTCGGTCCGGGAGGCTGCGCTCTCCAGCGCGTTCTGGGTCGCCCTCGGTCTCGGCTTCGGCGTAGTGCTCTGGGTGTTCGAGGGCGGTACGGTGGCCGGCGAGTATCTCGCGGGTTACCTGATCGAGAAGAGCCTCTCGGTCGACAACGTGTTCGTGTTCGTCTTGATCTTCTCGTTCTTCTCAGTGCCCGCGGCGTACCAGCATCGAGTGCTGTTCTGGGGTGTCCTCGGCGCGCTGGTGATGCGGGCTGTCTTCATCTTCGCGGGCGCGGCGCTGCTCGAGGCGTTCCACTGGATCATCTACCTCTTCGGTGGCTTCCTCGTCTTCACGGGACTCAAGATGTTCCGACACGAAGAGATGTCGCTGAGCCCGAGCGAGAACCGCGTGCTGCGCCTGGTGCAGCGGTTCGTCCCCATGACCACGGAGTACCACGGGCAACGCCTGTTCGTTCGGGCCGGTGGCGTGCTTGTCGCGACGCCGCTCTTTGCTGTGCTGGTGGTTGTGGAGACCACCGACCTGATCTTCGCGGTCGACTCGATCCCTGCGATCTTCGCGGTGACGCGCGACCCGTTTCTGGTGTTCACGTCGAACGTCTTCGCCATCCTGGGACTGCGTGCCCTCTACTTCCTGCTGGCAGGCGTCGCGCACCGCTTCGTCTACCTGAAGGCGGGATTGGCGGCGATCCTCGTGCTGGTCGGCGGGAAGATGCTGCTCTCGGACGTGTATCACGTGCCAGTCGGTGTCTCACTTGGCCTTGTCGCCACCATCCTGGCCGTTTCGATCGTGGCATCGCTGAGGTCGAAGCGGACGGTCGAAGAGTCCCACACCGTGGCGGTCCCGGACCCGTTCGGCCTGATCACCGACCGCGGCCAGGAGCACCGGGAGCGCGAGTAGGCGGGCTACGCCGCCCGACAGTCGGGCGTAGCACCTCAGCCGGTAGCAACCGCGCGTCCACAGAGGCACTGGGGCAGCGCCCTTCAGCCCCGATGCTGTTGCCCGTCCTTGCGGTGGTGATGCGTGCGCTCGTCGGCAGCGACACATCGTGCGCATCGCCTTCCCCTCGGCCCTGTTGGCGACTTGGGCCACCGGATTTGGGTGCGCGTCTGCTTGCGCGCGGCCTTCGACGATCGGAAGCAGGTCATGGCGGCCGAGTCCGGCGACCTATCGCGGGACGGGGTAGGCCGGGCCGGTCAGGTACGATGCCCAAGCCCGGAGGGCGTGCCCCTCGGGGCTGGAAAGCCTCGCTGTGACGACTCCCCAGACGCCGCCTAGCGAGAGCACGGATCCCTGGGCGGTTCCACTTGCGGACGCCGCTCGCTCGCGCGTCCCGGAGGCCCTCGCGGCACTCCGGTACCGGGACTTCCGCCTCCTCATTGTCGGGCTGTTCCTCGCGCTCAGCGGCTGGTGGATGATCATCGTCGCGCAGGGTTGGCTCGTGCTGGAGATGACCGACCGCGCCTCGGCCGTGGCGCTGGTGGGCGCCATGCTCTCATTGCCCTGGCTCATCTTCGCGCCGTTCTCGGGCGTCCTCGCGGACCGTGTCTTTCGCAAGCACCTGCTGCTCACCACGCGTAGCACGGTCGCGGTACTCATGCTGATCGAGGGCGTCATGATCCTGACCGGGGTCATCGAGTTCTGGCACATGGTGGTGCTGGCGTTCCTTGCCGGTTCGGCATTCGCGATGGACATCCCCGCCCGTCAGTCTCTGATCCCGGACACGGTCCCGAAGTCGGTCGTGGCGAACGCGGTGGCGCTCAATACCAGCGTCTTCTCCATGACGACCATCGCCGGACCGATGGTGGGCGCGGCCATCCTTGCCTGGCTGGGACCGGGTGGGTGCTTTCTCGCGAACGCCGTGGGTAACGCCTGCCTTGCCGGCGCGATCTTCCTCATGCGTATCCCGAGGCGTCAGCGGGTGGGCCGGATGAACTTCATCGGCGACTTCCTTGGCGGGCTGAAGTATGTCCGTCAGCAGTCGCTGCTCATGGTCTTTCTCGGCGTCTCGCTCACACTCATCCTGACCACTCGTTCCTGGCAGCAGGTGGCGCCGGTGTTCGTGCGCGACGTATGGGGTCAGGGCGAGGGCGGGCTCGGTGCGCTCTATACGGCCACGGGCGTGGGCGCCGTCTCCGGCGCGTTTGCGCTCGTGGCTCTGTCGCGGGTGGAGCGCCGGTGGCGCCCGTATGCGCTCGGGCTCGTGTGTGCCATAGCCGGGGTGGCCGGCTTCGCCTTCAGTCCGAGCCTCTGGGTGGCGATGGCCTTCGTCCTTGTCGCCGGCATCGGCCAGCAGGTGGCGGACACGACTTCGCAGACGGTCATCCTCGTGAAGACCCCGGAGGAATTGCGAGGACGCATGATCGCGCTCACGAGCCTCCTCTCGGGCCTGCAGCCGCTCGGCACCATGCTCACTGGCGTGGCGGCCGATGTCATCAGCCCGCAGGCCGCTGTTGGCGGGGGCGCCGCGATCGCGTCCGTGGCACTGGTCGTCGTGTTCGCGCGGACTCACAGGACGCTGCGCACGTTCTGACGGCGCGTGCCTGCGTCTACTGGTACGCCTCAAGGGCCGCAGAGACGTCCACCTGGCCCACCAGCGATCCCGGAATCGGGCGCGCCGTGTCGACCAGGCGGTGGAGGACATCGTCCGGGGTCATGGACGGTGCGTAAGCGAAGAGGAGCGCGGCGGCACCGGCCACCAAGGGCGTCGCGTAAGAGGTCCCCGAGGCGAAGGCGTACGGCTCGCCGTCCACGCACGTCCAGTCGCGGCGTCCGCAGAGGTTGCTCGGCACGGGTCCCATGATCCGCACTGCGGGTGCAAGCAGGCTCACGGCCTCGCTCACATTTGAGAACGGCGCCAGGCGCAGATAGTCGATCTGCCCGTCGGCACGCAGGATCCCCGTGCCCCCCACGCCGAGCACGCCCGGGTAGCCGGAGGGGTACTGCGTCTGCGCGCCGCCGTCATTCCCGGCGGAGGCCACGACGAGCGCTCCGAAGTGCACCCGTGCTTCCTCGACTGCGTCCCGCAGGCTCGGGATGTCCACGGTCCCGCTGAACGAGAGCACGATCACCCGCGCCCCGGCACGGGCCGCATAGCGGATCCCGGCGGCGGCCTGCGACGCGCGCCCCTCGCCGGTGCAGTCGAGCACCTTCACCGGCATGATCTGCACGTCGGCTCCCTCGATCGCCCGTGCAGCGTCGATGACGATGCCAGCCACGAACGTGCCATGCCCGTTGTCGTCTGTGATCGCGCCCGTGGGAGAGGTGGACCGGTAACCGCACGAAGGGTCGGCCGTGAGTGCCGAGACGAATGAGCAGCCGTGCCGATCCCCCGGGCAGACGGCCCCCGTGCTCCCGTCCGACAGACTGCGCGGGTTCTCCCAGATCCGTCCCGCCAGGTCCGGATGCGTGATGTCGACCCCGGAGTCCACCACCGCTACCACGACGCTTCGATCCCTTGGCATTGACGCCGAAGCGCGACCCCCGATCACGTCGAGGTAGGGCAGGAGGGCGCCATGCCCCCGCGGCATCGAAGGAGCGGTGAGGGCGCCCGAGGCAGGGATGCGGGATCGCCCGATGCGTCCCTGGCCTGCCGGGTGGCCTCCGTCCACGGCGCCGGCCTCGTACGTAGCCTGCGGCTGCCCCGCAATCGGCGTCGGCTGCGGAGCGCTGGTCGATGCGTCGTCGGCGGCGAATCTGATCGAAGCACCAACCGCCAACACGGACGTGAGGACGACCGCCAGCAGCATCCGCTCCATCGAAGGGGCATGAGCGCGTGGGGCGTGCGCGAGTCCGTGGGCTGCCATGGTTCTCTGCGGTACTTCTGGCCGGTGGCCGGGCTGCGCAGTGAACCTACGGGCGGCAGTCCCCCGGACTGGTAACAGCGTCCGAGTGGCGGTCGCGATTGTCTAACAACTCTTTGTGCCTCGGCGTCGCAAGAGTTCTGCAAGGTGCCTGCAGGCGGGTTGATGTTCTCGGTGGGGGGCTCGCTGGCACGATCTCGCGGGCAAGTCGCGGGAGGGAGCCGTCCATGACCGTCGCGATGCATGATCGCTACTCGTGTGCCCGCTGCGGCGCGGAGTTCACGTCGCCGGATGAACTGCGTGAGCACACCGCACAGGTGCACGAGGCAGCGGATCCGAGCGAGCGGGCGCTCGTGATCGCGGGGGAGCCGTACTGAGTGTTACGTGCTGAGTGTTACGTGCTCAGCCCGGCCGACGTGGCTGCGGGCTCGACAGCAGGAGCGTTGCGGCGGGCCAGCGTCGGTGGCGCCATGGGGAGGCGGACTTCGAACTCGCTGCCCTCTCCCAGAGTGCTGCGCAGGGTGATCTGTCCCCCGTGCTCTTCCACGATCCGTTTGCAGAAGTAGAGTCCGAGTCCGAGGCCGGTCATGCTGCCATAGCGGACGCCCGGCGCCCGGCGGAATCGCTCGAAGATGATCTTGGCGTCCTCTGCTGAGATCCCGATCCCGCGATCCTTGATCACCATCACGGCAAAACCGGCATCCACTTCCAGGGTGACGTCAATGTCGCCCCCCTGCGGGCTGTACTTAACCGCGTTGTCACAGAGGTTCGTCACCACCTGCCGGATCCGCTCGGGGTCAATCTCGATGGTGATCGGTGTCGCCCGGAAGTTGATCACACGCCCCTGGATGCCGCTGACGACGTCCGAGACGAGCGCGACGAGGTCAACTTGGCGCACCTCACCGACGAAGCCCACCTGGTCGCCCCGGGCCGCGTCCAGCAGGTCGTCGACGACACGCCGCATTCGGTTCGTCTCTTGCACGATGCGCTTGATGCCCTCCATGTCGGTGGGGCGGTTGGGGTCGCGGAGCGCGCGGCGTTGCATTAGCTGGGACTGGGCGACGAGTGAGGTCAGCGGCGTCCGTAGGTCGTGCGCGGCGGCCGCCAGGAAGTCGTCCTTGAGGCGTGCCGCCTCCTGGTGGCCGCGGACCGCCGTCAATTCTTCGGTCAGTTGATAGTCGCGGAGCAGGATCGCCACCTGGCGGGCGATGATCTGGACGACCTCGAGCTCGTCCTCCGCGAACAGCGGTGCCCGCCGGCCGAAGGCCATCAATAGCCCGAGGCGGCGCTCGCCGATCGTGATTGGCGCGGCGGTGATCGCCTGCGCCCCGTACTCGCGATAAGCGGCGGCGTTCGCGGGGTCAATCCGTTCGGCGTGCTCCACGAACGTCGCCTGTTGGGAGCGGAAGGACCGATAGGCGATGGTGGACTCCATATCGATCGTAGTCGGACGCTCGCCCTCGAAGCCCGGCCAGACGAGGGCTTGCCGCTGCTCATCCCACAGCGCGATGCTCGCCTCCTGACTTCCACCCAGCATTGAGGCGACCTGCCCCTCCAGCGTGCGCACGAGTTCCGCCAGGGACCCGCGGGGTGCCAATGTGCTGTCGCCGAAGAAGCGCTGCAGTTGCGGTGCCTGCCACGCCTGGCGGAGGAAGCGAGGTGGCATAAACGCCGCAAGGTAGGCGCTGCCGCAGAGGAACGAGGCCACGCTCGACATGCTGGACCAGGCGGAACGCTGCTCTGGGATGGCAGCCGAGAGCCCCACGAGCACGAAGATCACCCCCAGCAACGCGGTTGCGATCGCAACGGCCTGCACGCGGCGGCGGGAGACGCCCGAGGAGCCGGACCCAGCCTGGACGAACCGGCCCGTCGCGTATGCCGAGACGACGATGAGGTAGGTCACAACACCGAGCGTGTATGGCAACGGGTACGGCCGTGAGACGGCGTACAGAGAAAGCACGACACCCGCCAGGAGCAGGCCAGACCCTGCCAGCACGCCGCGGCGAACCCCAGCAAAGTCGTGGGCTAGCAGTAGCAGGACGAAGGGCATGCAGGAGAGCAATGCCCCCATTCCGATGCGCACGAACTCGGGCGGGTCCGCCCCTCGGAGGCTGGTCACCCAGCCATTCACGACGATCACCGTGGCGAGCCCGAAGAATGCGGCGGCATGAATGGTGGCGGCGCGCGGACGGCGGAGCGCCTGGATCAGCACGGCGATCCAGATGACGACAAACGCCCCCTGCGAAACGTGGCTCAGAAGTTGCTCAGCGCTCATACCGGCTCCGAGCACGCCCGATGGCGCCGGTGCCACGGACGTTCCACCACCGGCCGCATGCGCATCGTAGGACGTTTTCTTGAGTGCTCAATGCCCCGGTCGTCTCTAGACGCGATGCCATGTCCGTGACGGCGCCCCGATCTCGAGCGGCGGTCCGAACCCCCGGTCTGCGCCTCTGGGCGGGGGGATGCTGGCGCAAGACCGGGGGCCAATGCTCCGGGGAGGAGCACAGGTAGAGGGAGCCCACCAGGGGGGACGGGCCTCCCTCGACGCCGGGACTATCGCCATCTGGACATTGAAAAGGCATCTCAATTTGTGGCCCGCCGTAACAGGATCCGCTCATCACTCGGGGGTGGGATGGATTCGCAAGAGAATCCATCGGGTACTTACGGAGCATGTGGGTCGGGCTTCCTACGGTTGAGCAGCCGGAAGGGGCTCCCTCTTGGTCCATGCGATGAAGCACACGATGCCGGAACGCACTCAGACTCCACCGCGCGCACGCTTGCACCCGCGCCCGCAACCGCTACGCTCGCGCGACACGACGCGGCGCCCTGGCGGCAGGGTCCTCCGCCCCTCGGTCTCCCGGTGGACAGGCAGAGCGATGACGGGCACTCAGGTATCCGACCGCAGCGCCTCCAGTGCTCCGGGCGCGCTGATCGTGGTCGTCGAAGACGAAGATGCCATCCGCCAGCTGATCCGGGACACCCTGGAGGGCGAGGGCTACCGCGTGCGCACGGCGCGATCGGCGGAAGACGCCATCGTCCTGTTGGACGAAGTCACGCCGTCGCTCATCCTGCTGGACGTGCGTCTCCCCGGTATGGACGGCTTCGCCTTCGTCCAGGCCTATCGAGGCCGTGCTGGCGTCGCGGCAGCCCCAATCATTCTCGTCTCGGCGCTGCGCCCTCGCGACGAAATGCCTGACGGCGTCGTCGGCTACCTGCGTAAGCCATTCGACCTGGATGACCTCCTGCAGCGTGTCGAGCGCAGCATCGCCTAGCCGTCGCCCCGGCCAGCACGCGAAGAAGCGCGCCTTTGGCGCGCTTCTCGTCGTGCATCTCGAGGTCCCATGGGGAAGTGTTGGGGAGGACCAGGGTGCACGATGCTGGTACAGCCCCGCTGCCGCTGGGGCGGGCAGCAGCAGCGGGGCGTTGTACCTACACGAGTGAGCCACGAACGCAGGGGTGGGACGGAGGCTCACTCGCGTCCTGTTGGGGGCCTACCGGCTCGGCTGCTCCTGACGACGCCCACCCTGCTCCTGCTGCTGCTCGCCGGCGCGCTGGGGCTGCTCCATCGGATCCTTCTTCGGGTCTTCCTGCTGGCGATACGGCTCGTTAGTCATATGAACCTCCTCGGTTCGATTGGCTCCCGGCGCCGTTCGGTGTGGGAGCCATCCTGTGGGGTGAGGCCTGCCGCCAGCATCAAGCGTGAGCCGGATGCCTTGCAGATTGCTATCGGGCGGACCTCTTCGCACCGTCAATGCAGGACTAGTCCTGCACGTACTGCTGTCCGGCCTGGTGCTGCTGCCCGCGACCGTGCTGTCCGCTGTTGTGACGGTCCAACTGCTGCTGCGAGTCGAACTCGCTGCCGCATTCAGGGCACATCAGCTTCTCTTCGTTGGGCATTGATGCGACTCCTTCCTCAGGGCAACCAATGTCCCTACGGGGATCCTCGCGGGCGTCAGGTCGCGGAAGCATCACCCGTGTAACAGGCGGTGTCACAGCGGCATGCCAATTGCGATTGATTTGAATTGTTCGCGTGGATACGAAGTTGCGATGGATCGGCGATACGGCTCCAACACCTGTTACGGCGGCACGTGTGCCCGCCCGATAGCGTGCGCACATCCGCTGAGCCCAGGTCCGCATGAGGAGGTGCTCGGGTGAACAGGCATTCGAGTGAGAATGGCGCGATCAGGCCGGGTACCGCCGTCCAGGACGCGGGCTGGGTTCACCTCGTGAGCAGCGATGGGACGCTCGACTACGGGCGGGGGCACCTGAAGATGTGGATGGAACAGCCGGGACCGCCGGCTCCGTCCGGCCGGCAGGCAGAACTCGACTCCTTCACCCCGACGGCGCTCGAGCCGCGGGTGGGCGACAAAGTGGGCGTGCAGCCTGAGTCGCAGCCCGCGATTTTCCCGGTCATCGTCCGTCAGTACGACCGCCTTGAGGGCACCGCCGCCGTACAGCTTGAATGGGTTGACGATGACATGCTTCCGGCCTCGCTACTCGAGACGGGCGGCGAGCGATCCGGCGAACGCAATACCAGCGCTCAGGCCTAGCCCGTCTCGCAACCGCATGACCGCATCTCACGTGCGCCAACTCCGCCCCCGCACGAGACAAGATTCGTGCGGGGGCGTTTGGCGTGTTTCCCGGGGCATCAGGTTCGCACAGGAGACTGGCGCCCTTACATCACCCGGCCGCGACGTCCAGTACTCAGGTGTGCGATCAGCGACACCACCAACAGCACGAGGAACACCACGAACAGAATCTGCGCGATGCTCGCTGCCGCTCCTGCGACGCCGACGAATCCGAAGGCGCCAGCCACGAGGGCCAAGATCAGGAACACCACAATCCAGCTCAGCATGACCGCGATCCTTTCTCGAAGCGGCAACCGGGATGATCCGGCCGCCGACTTCACTTCGGTCCGTGGTCAGTCTCGAGGGCCCAGGCTGTCATCTGGGACAACGTGCCGGGAGGTCCAGTGTCAGTTCTGCGTCGGTCCGGGCATCAGCGGATTCCCAATGGGCGCCGGGCCCGGCATGGGGGGTGCTACGTCCGGGCAGACGGCCGGCAGGGTGAGGACGAACGTCGCACCCGCGCCCGGCGTTGAGGTGAACGTGAGGTGCCCGCCGAGGCGCACTGCCAGGCTTCGTGCGAGATATAGCCCGAGGCCCATGCCAGAGCCGCGGCTAGCGGCGCTCGTATGCCGGTAGAAGCGGTCGAAGATGTGGGGTTGTGCTTCGAGAGGGATGCCGTCGCCGTGATCCTGAACCGTGATGCGGCATCCACCGTCCTCCTCCGAGGTGAGCGACACCTCGATGGGCCCCGCGTCACCCCCGTATTTCGCCGCGTTCTCCAGCAAGTTCTGCACGATCAGGCGGATATACCGTTCGTCGGATTCGACCACTACGTCCTCGGTATCCACGGCGAATCGGGCGTGAGGGCGGTCCAGTTTGAGTCGGTCCACTTCGGTCTTGACCACCTGAGTGACGCGGATGGGTTCGATGTCCACTTCCACACGTCCGCGCTCGACCTCTGCCATGCCGAGGATGAGCAGGATCACTTCGCGCATCCGGTTTGCTTCGCGCGCGAGCAGGGCAATTTCGTCAGCGCGCTGCTGGTCCACCTGAAGCGAGCCCGACGCCACGGCGGCGCGGAGACGGGCGCTGTAGCCCACCACGGCCGTCAACGGGCTTCGGATCTCGTGGGATACCAGCGCGAACGCTTCTTCCCGTTGGCGGCCCTGGACGATGTCACTGGAGCGGTCCCGGAAGGTGAGCACCATCTGGCGCCGCTCCGAGCCAATCGGGGTGCCGGTCACCGTCACCGGGATCGTCTTGCCGTGTCCGTCTCCGAATTGCTCCTGGCCCCGGTACGGCTGCAGCCCTCGGACAGTTGTGTCGAATGCGCACGGCATGCCGGGCTGGTCGATCGCGACCTCTTCATGGAGCAATCGGTGGAAATGCTTACCGACGATCTCCGTTTCGGGTCGCCTCAGGAGGGCACCGGCCACACTGTTCGCGTGCTGGACCGTGCCATCCTCATTGAGCAGCAACACACCGAAGCCCACGCCGTCCAGCACGCTCACAAACCGCGCGCGGACCCTCGTCAGCGAGCGACGTGTACGCAGCGTCACGACAGATCCGATCAGGATCGCGATCACTAGCGAAACTGCGAGGACGATGTTCAGGGTGACAGGGGTCAGCACGGCGAACTCTTAACCGCTACTGTTAGCAGGGCCGCCAAGGCTGAGATGGTAACCGAAGCAGGGCGTTCTTGAAGGGGATCCTGGTCATGCAGCAAGTGCACCCGGTGATTCTGGTCGTCGACGATGACGTCTCGATTCAGAAGCTCGTGCGACTCCAACTCAAAGATGAGGGCTTCCGTCCCGTCACTGCGGCCACCGGTGAGGAGGCGATCGAACGCGCCTTCGAGGTGCGCCCGGACCTCGTGATCCTCGACATCATGCTCCCGGATATTTCGGGCTACGAAGTCCTCGCACGTCTGCGTGAGCGTGGTCCGATCCCGGCGATCATGCTCACGGGCAAGACCCGAGACAGCGACAAGGTCCGCGGCCTCGAGCTGGGCGCGGACGACTATCTCTCCAAGCCGTTCAACCCGGAAGAGTTGACCGCGCGGGTGCGTGCGGTCCTGAGGCGAGCACGTCAGCAAGAAGGCACCTCCAGCGATGCGTCCGTGACCGTTGGCGATCTTTCCATCGACCTCACCAAGCGCACTGTGCACCGGAATGGCGAACTCGTCTCGCTCACCCGCACCGAGTGGGGTCTCCTGGAGGTACTCGTCCGCAACCGCGGCAAAGTCCTCATGAACCCGGAGATCCTCGGCAAGGTCTGGGGCCCCGAGTACGTGAACGACCTGCAGTATCTGCGCGTGTGGGTGTCCCGCCTCCGCCGCAAGCTCGAACCGGATCACAACGGCGACTCGATCATCCAGACGTTCCCCGGCATGGGGTACATGTTCCACGACACGGCCTCCGCGGAGCCAACCCCAGTTGGCGTCGCAGCCGAGGGCTCGCGGGACGACGCCCAGGATGCCGATGACGTCGAGTAGACGGTCCGGTCTGTATCCCCTGCGCCACGTGACCTGATGGCGGGCGCGCCCTCGCGAATGAGGGCCGCGCTACGAAGGCGCGCTGCCTGTCTGGATCGACGTGGTCTGATCCGTCAGTGATTCCAGTTTCTCTTGCACGGAGAGGCGCCGCGCGCGGCGACGCCACTGCGCCACACCACCGGCAGCGATCAGTGTGGTGACCGCACCACCAGCGGCGACGGCCAACGCCGTGGCGCGCCGGCCCCGCGCGAGCAGCAGACCGGTGGCGCCGAGTGCCACCACCGGCACACCGATCAAGTAGCGCGCCCAGCCGAGCGGGCGGGACTCGCGTGCCGCGCCTGTCAGGGCACCAGCCTCCTGGTTCGTCATCTCGTCCGGCCGCGCAGGATCGCCCGTCTGGTCGCCGGCCTCCATCTCCTCCTCCGGACGGCGGCCGAACTCGAAGAGGAGTTCCGTGTAAGTCTGGTCGCCCAGGAAGTCCCGCAGACGGCCGACCTCACGAAGGACCTCGGGCGTCTGCGGGCCATCGGACGCCAGGGAAACGTTGCGGGCGATCTCCGCGATCGCTTCACTCAGTGAGGGAGCCGGGGCCCCAGCAGGACGTCGCAGGGTCGCCTCAAACCTCCTTTCGCCGCGGCGGACGATTACTCGGTAGTCCGTGACTTCCAGCGAAGTCGCACCCGCACTCCCAGGGACGCATACCTCTACGTCGCCAGTAATCTCGTGTTCACGCAGGAACTGCCGCATCGGGATCATCAGGCCACCTCGCTCTGTGGCGCCGTCATTCGGCGCCGATTGACCTGAGCGTAGGAGGCGCCTCGTGTCACTTCGCACACGCTGACCCAGCGTCCGTGTCACGCCCATATCAGTCCCGCGCCGCTCTGAGTCATCGGTATGCCGGCCCTGCGCCCGGGAGGGGCGAGAGGGCCCACGCCCGGTCAGGCGAGATACGGTGGATCGAGGCTTCGCATCGCGCCGCAAGGAGGGCGACCCATGACGACGAGAAGCGCCAAGCGCACCCCGGTGGCGGACACGGTGGACACGCTGAACTTCCACGTGGCACTGGCTGCCGATCTGCGCAGTCAGGTCAAGCAGGCGCACTGGAACGTGGTGGGGCCCAACTTCATCGCATTGCACCGGCTGTTCGACGAGCAGGCCGCGCTGCTGCTGGCGCAGGTGGACATCTTCGCGGAGCGAGTCCGCGCTCTGCGCGGGGTGGCGCGCGGGACCGTCAGACAGGCGGCGGCCGAATCGCCGCTGGAGGACCTGGACGCCGACGAACTCCCTGAGGATGAGGCGGTGCAGGCGATCCTCGATCGCTTTGAACGTTACAGCCTCTCGCTGACGGCGGCGATCGAAGCGGCGGATGAGTCGAAGGACCTGACGACCCAGGACATCTACATCGAGGCGCAGCGAGAGATTGACCTGCACGCCTACTTCCTCCGCTCTCACCTCGTCGATCGCGGTGGAGCGGCGCGGAGCAGCCGGTAGGGCGGCTTCTGCCCCGCGCGGATCTTGCAAGTCCCCCCGGGGTGTGCCAGGTAGCCTCGCGGGTGCGCGGCGCGCGCGGCGTCTATCGGGGGCGGGAGCTGGTGGAGGGCGAGGCGTCGCTGTGGCGCCGCGGACGGCTCGTGTGCCCCGTGAGATCTTCGAGGTCGACGTCCAGGTTGTCCGCGAGCTTGAGCAGGATCGAGACAGAGAGGTCGCGCTTGCCGTTCTCGTAGTTCGATAACGTGGACTGCGTCACGCCAATGCTAGACGCAAGGGTCGCCTGCGAGAGTTGCCGGCGGACGCGCCACGTGCGGATCCGGCGACCCAGGGCACGGCGTTGCGCGAGCGGATCGTTCGTCACGGCGATCGTGCCGGCACGTTACCGCCCAGCGGTCGCGGGAGACCGTCGAGCGCATCGCCATTCGTCAGGTGGATGTCCTGTGGCCAGCGCCACGTCTCCAGAAAGGCACGTTGGCGCCACTCACGGACAAACGCGTACCACCAGGGCACACCGGCCATCGCGCACCGCCTCTCCTACTGACAAGCAAGAAGGTATCGATGGTCGAGTCGCAGTCGCCTCAAGAGGGGGGCGAAGCGCATTGCGTTTCAATGACGGGGTGTGATGGGGAGACCGACATTATTTCGTGACAAGCCACCCGGGCGCCTTGCGAGAACGAAAGCAACGATGCGTAGCCTCAATGACGCACCGGCGTACGCCGGACCGTGATGCGAGGCGTCGTGAACATCCATCCGAGAGAGACCCTGGCTGCTCGGGTGCAGGTGCTCCGCGAGCGTGTCCGGGCGGTCGACTGGCGGCAGGCAGGTGTCGAGGCGCGAGTCGCCCTTGCCCTGGCACTGGTCCGCCTGCGTGCCCGCTCGCGCACCTGGGCGGACGTGGGGACGGGCCGCTCCGCTGTGCTCGCCAGAGTGGTCCGTGACGCGGTGTTCCGTGCCTCCTGGTCTGTGGGAGATGTCCTGGAGCGCCATCCGCCGCTGGAGGTCGCGCGGAGGGTCAGAGCGGTTGCGGCGCGGAGACTGCGGCCTCGACGGGTGGCACGCGTCTTTCTGCTCTTCTTTGCCGTCCTGTTCGCGACGTCGGCCATGGTCGCGACGGCCGGCGGCGTGTACGCGTGGGATCGGTACCGGGACTACGCGCGAGGTGTCGTGGCACCGGAGGAGTTGCTTGCGCGTCTGCCCGGTGGTGGCGCTCGAGTGTATGACCGCAATGGTGTCCTGCTCTACGAGTTTGTCGACGAGTTCGGCGGCTTGAGGCGGCCGGTGCCGCTCGCTGAGATCTCCCCGTGGCTGACCAAGGCGACGGTCTCCACGGAGGACGTCACCTTCTATGAGAACAGCGGCTTGAACATTCGAGGCCTGGCTCGCGCTGGTCTGGAGAACTTCACGCCGTTCCACGGCGGCGGTTTCCTTGAGGGGACCGGCGGCTCCTCGATCACGCAGCAGCTCGCGAAGAACATCTACATCCCGCGCGAGGAGCGATACGACCGCACGGTATCGCGCAAGCTCCGCGAGGTCGTCATCGCCCTCGAGCTGACGAAGCGCTACTCGAAGGACCAGATCCTCGAGTGGTACCTCAACTCGATCTCTTACGGCGGCATCTACGTCGGGGTCGAGGCTGCGGCCGATGGCTACTTTGGAAAGCCGGCGAAGGACCTCACCTTGGCCGAGGCCGCCTTGCTGGCAGGGATTCCGCAGGCACCGGTGGCCTACGACCCGCTCAACAACTACGAGAACGCGAAGTGGCGGCAGGGTGAGGTGCTCGACCTCATGGTGAGGCACGGCGCCATTACGCCGGAAGAGGCAGACGCCGCACGCGCCGAAGAACTGGTCTTCCGGACACAGGAGAAGCGCTTCGACATCCTCGCGCCTCACTTCGTTCTGGGCCCCGTGGCTGCCGAGATCCGCGCACGCTTCGGTGACCGCGCCCTCTTCGACGACGGTCTCGAGATCGTGACGACCCTCGACATCGAGGTGCAGCGCACCGCGGAGGCGGCGCTAGAGAAGCACATTGCTGCCAACGAGAACGTCTCAGGGGGGCACAACGGCGCTGTCGAAGTGATCGACCCGAAGACCGGCCAGATCCTCGCCTACGTCGGGAGCCGGGACTATTTCCGCGACGACATCGAGGGCCGGAACGACATGGTCAAGGCGCTCCGGTCGCCCGGGTCGACTCTGAAGCCGTTTACCTACCTCATGGCCTTCCAGAAGGGCTGGAGTACCGGGACAAACATCCTGGACACGAAGACGGAGATCACGGACCCCGCGACGGGCAAGTTGTTCTCACCAACCAACCCGAATGAGAAGTACAACGGCCTTGTCACTGCCGCGGCTTCCCTGGGGAACTCGCTCAACGTGACGGCGCTCAAGGCGATCATCTTCGCCGGTGTGCCAGACACGCTGGCCCTCCTGAGGAAGAGCGGCTTCACCACGCTGGACGACCCTCGTGGGTACGGTCCCGCCGTCACCCTCGGCGGGGCGGACGTCACGCTTGGGGACGCCACCTTTGCCTACACCACCCTCGCGAACGGAGGCGTCCTGCGCGGCCAGCGCGCCGTCGTACCCCACGACGAGGGAGAGCGCACCATCGACCCGGTGGTCCTGCTCTCGGTGAAGTCCTCGCGTGGTTGGTCGCACGAGGCCCCCGCCCCCCAGGAGACGCGCGTCGCACCGGCCAGCGTCACGTACATGGTCACTTCAGTGCTCTCGGATCCCAAGAACACGTGCATTGTCTGGTCCTGCGGTGCGCTGGAAGTGCCGGGACGACCGACCGGCCACAAGACCGGCACGAGCGCGCCGTTCGAGACGCTGGGCACCGACATCGGCGACACGTGGGCGTTCGGGTATACCCCGGACCTTGTCGTGGGAGTCTGGATCGGAAACGCCAACAAGCAGCCGATGCGGAACATCTACTCGACCACCATCGCTTGGCCGTTGTGGCGAGACGTTATCGACGACGTGAGCAAGCAGCTCTCTCTCCCGCCCAAGCCATTCCCGCGGCCCTCGACGGTCGCGGAGGCGACCCTGTGCTGGCCTTCTGGTTTCGTCGCCAGCCCGCTCTGCCCCACGCAGCACCGCTACAAGGGGCTCGTCGCCACGGATGTGAAGCCGCTGCAGGACACCTGGTGGCAGCGTGTCACCTCCGGAGGCTCGATGGTCTCTGTTGTTGGTGGCAGCGAGGTGCGTCTTGTGTTGCCGGCCTCCGAGTCAGCGCTGCGCACCTGGTTGACCAGTCAGGGGCTGTTGCGCTCGCCCGGCTCCGAGAGCGTGGCGATCCTCTCGCCGGGTTCCCGGCAACGAGTGAGCGGGGTAGTGGCCGTCACCGGGCGTGCCGCGCCTCCCAACGCCGTCGTCTCCGTCGTGGAGTTCGGAGCCGGCCCCACCCCCAGTTCGTGGACGCCGCTACAGGTCGCAAACGGCCCGGTGACCGGCACGCTGGCGATGTGGGACACGCGAAGCCTCACACCGGGGGAGTACACGCTCCGCCTCCGGACGACGGACTCGACGCTCGGTGAACTTCACGCCGTGTCCACGGTGATGGTGGGGGATGGAGGGGCGCAGGGCAGCAGTCCGACCGGCATCCTCGCCGCGTTCGGTCCTGGCGTCTCGGGGGTGGTCACCGGGGCGACCCATGCCGTCACCGGGTACGCCGTCTCGAACAACCTCGCCGAATACCTCGTTGAGGTGGGATTGGGGACGTCCCCGTCCGCCTGGGGCGTCGTCGGCCGCGGGACCTCCGAAGTGCTGGGCGGAAACCTCGCGACCTGGAGCACGGCCGGGCTGCCGGACGGTACCTACATGCTTCGGCTCACGGTGCGAGATCGGTCGGGACAGACGAGCCAGGCCCTCGCCCAGGTCACCCTGGCTCGAGGTGGCGCGACCACCCCATCACCGACACGTGCGCCGCGTGACACGGCGCCCTTCTCTGCATCCGCGACTCCCGCGCCCTCACCCACGCCGGCGAACTGATCCTCACGGGCGCGCGGCTTCGGCGTTGCAGGCGCGTAACAGGGGTAGCGTTCTGAGCGCGACGCGACCCGAGATACTGCGACATAACTACATTCGGTAGATTTGTCCTGATGCCTCGACCTGCTATGTGGTCGAGACGTTTCGTTATGACTTTGTCATAGGCACCCATCGGTAGGGCCACGATCTCGCAGTATCAGTCCCGACCCACCCCGGCTCAGTCCAGGGGTTGAAGCCAACTCGTGTCGCAGTCGAGGACATCTGCCGCGCACCTTCGGGCGCGCGATGGGGGCAGTGCGATGTCCTTCGGCGGCCCCAACGAAGGAGCCCTCGGTGGAGTATTCCTCCGCGCATCTGATCAGTCGTCGGCGTGTGGTCGCAGGGTTAGGTGGGGTGGCGGCCGCGGCGTTGATGCCGATGTCGATCTCCTCCCGCGTGTCTGCGGCGACGAACCTCGTGACGCAGAGTCCCTCCGAGCCAGTCGAGCAACAGCGGGCGATCAGAATGCGTCCGGAGTCCCGACACCTCGCGTGGGTGTGGCAGTTCCAGGCCGATGGAGACCCGACGAAGATCCGCGACACCCTTGCAGCCAACGGCCTCGGTGTTGTCCTGAAGACGCATGACGCCACGAGCTGGATGGGCCGCTACCACGCCACAGGTGCGAGCGGGCCAGCCGGCGTGGCGGCGCTCGCCAGGTTCTTTGAGCAGGGCGGGGTCCCGTTCCACGCGTGGGCCGTGGTGCATGGCAAGGATCCGCAAAAGGAAGCCGCGATGGCCGCGGACGTCCTCGGAGCCGGAGCCCGCAGCCTGTTCCTGGACCTGGAGTCACACGCTGGCTTCTGGCAGGGGACGCCCGAGAGTGCGACGAAGTTCGGTGCGGAGCTCAGGCGGCTCCGCCCGAACTCCTGGGTTTCCACCTCGGTTGACCCGCGTCCCTGGGAACTGCCCCGGATCCCTCTTAAGGAGTTCGCAGCGTTCAGCGATGAGATCTCGCCGCAGACCTACTGGGACCTGTTCAAGTCTCCGGCCAACATCAAGGGGTATCAGCGCAGCGGCGAGCAGGTGCCTGCCCGTGGCGTCACGCCGGCGTTCGTGGTCGAGTCTGCCATGCGGCACCTGCGGGCATACGGCCTGCCCCTTCACCCGATCGGTGACGGCACGACGGGCACGCTGTCCGCCTGGGGCGAGTTCATCAATCAGTCATACGGCGAGCAGGCGGAGACCGTCTCGGTCTGGCGCTTTGGGGTTGCTGATCCCGGCATCTGGCGGATGCTGAAGAACACTCCACCTCGGTCGTCTTCCTACCTCGTGGGGGAGGGCGAGAGTCTGGCTGATATCGCCAGGCAGCTAAAGACGACGGTCCCCGCCCTGGTCGACGCGAACAGCGCCCTCATGTTCGGCACCGCCGTCGCAGGCATGCGCCTCCGAGTGCCGCCCGCGGCGGCGTCCAATACCGAGCCTGGTGCGTCGGTGAAGGCGGCGAGCGCACCGCCCACGCCTTCGCCCGTCACTTTCCCGCCCGTGCCGACGCTGTCGTCCAAGATCCACGCCTACACGAAGCGCTGACTGTCGTCTGCTGCGTTGTGGAGGGGACGCTCGAGCCCGACACCCGGCAGGACAACGGCGGCCCCATGGTCGCCGTTGTCATCCTTCGAAAGAGAGAGGGCGACTTATCGCGGTATCGGAGGATGCGATGGTTTCGTCATGCACCCTCTCCATACTCTATCCACTCACCGGGGCCATCCCGTCCCGCGGGTGCCCCTGGGACGGGATGAACCGCGGACGTTGAAGGGGCGGATCCGTGGCCGGCATCCTTCTGGTGGACGATGACGAGTCGACTGGTCAGCTCTTGCGCATGATCCTGTCGGACTCTGGTACGGGACAGATCGAGCGAGTTACGCGTGGTCGTGACGCCCTGAAGGTCCTCGAGGAGTCAGCTCACGACCTCGTGATCGTGGACCTCCACCTCCCGGACATCGATGGCGTCACCCTCATCCAGGAGGCCCGCGCGCTCGGATACGCCGGCGCGGTGCTGGTGCTGAGCGGGAGCAGCGAGCGCGATCCACTGATGGTGCGTCTCCGGTCGGAGGTGCAGGGGGTTTCCTTCCTCAAGAAGCCCTTTGACCTCGATGAAGTCATCCGTCGAGTGTCGGATCTCCTCCCGCCCGAGCCGGCGCATCCCGAGGCCGCCGCCCCAACCGGGTGAGGATCTGCTCAGGGACGGCCTGCAGCGAGGCGGGCCTTCAGCTGAGAGATGGCCGGCACCGGCGCGGGGTCTACCTCCGCTTCTAGCGCGAGGTAGTAAGACACCCAATCGCCCACGAGGCACGCCTGCAGCAGGATGCTGAGGTCCGACTCGCCGCTGAAGGAGAGGCGCGTGGATGGGACACCAGCCTCCGTGAGCGACCGCTGGAGCTCCAGCATGCGTGCGCGGTCGATCCCGTCGCGCGACAGATCTTCCAGCAGCACCGCGTGGAATTTCGACGGCTGACCGGGCGATGCCTGCGGCGTGATCCCTTCCACAATGTTGTGGAGCGCCTCGGGCAGCGTGGCGCAGAACGCCCAGCGCTTGCTGTTTTCGTTGCATTGGTTCTGCCAGCGGACTGCGGCCGAGCCGAGCGACGCGTCTGCGAAGATCAAGGGGATGGCGTCGCCGATGCGCGCGGCGATCGAACGCGCCGGATTGGTCGCGGCTGGGACCTCCGGGTGATGATTGGACCCGGCCTCGCGTAAGGCCTGCAGGGCTTTCTCCATCTCTTCCTCTGTCACGGGAAAGAGGCCGAGGCGATGGAGGAGCCCGAGGATCAGCATGGTCCCGAAGCCCAACGCGGAACGGGGCTCACCCTCGTACTGGTAGCACAGCACCGGGATCCCGAATGCCGCTGCCTCGCGACCGAGCGCCCCGCCGCGCGTAATCACCACCCTCGGGCCGGCATGTGTCGCGGACGACCGCAGCGCGCTGAGCACCTCTTCGGTCTCACCCGAGAAGGAACAGAACACGAGCAGCGTGTCTTCGTCCGTGACGGGGAGAAATGAATCCCGCCACACCTCCACGGGGATGGGAGACCGCTGCTGGACGATGCTTGCCGCCAATTGAGCGCCGATCGCAGACCCACCCATCCCGATCACCACCACCCGCCTCACCGCCGCGTCCAAGCCGTTCCAGGCAGTGCCTGCCTGCCACGCCTCTGACATCTGATCAGGGAGGGCCACCAGGCGCCTCCAGAGTTCGGATGGGTCTCGGGCCAGGAGTTCGTCGCCCGAGAGTCCCCCGCTGGAGGGAAGTCGTCGGCGCACGTTGGTGCGCCTGGTCCGCGTTCGGGCGACATCAAGGGTCATGGAGCGCTCCCGTTGAGGCGGTGGGGTACTGGTGAAGACTGGGGCTATGCGGTTGACAGTGTGTTGAGCGCCTCGTGCCGCAATGCATCCGAGACGCAACGTCTCGTTGATGCAATGCGACAGGGATCGACGACGCTTCCAGTCCTCGTTCTCCCCGACTGTCCGCGAACGCACGTTGCCCGAGGACTCAACTCCCACTCAACGTCGGAGTTTCATCCTCGGGTCGTCGCAGACTTGATTGCGGCGGGCGGCCACCGCCGATCGAGATCGCGCGGCGTGTCTCGTATCCCCGCTCTATTCACACGTGGGAGGCCTCCTTGGCACGAGTACTGGTCACAGGGCACAAGGGCTATATCGGTAGTGTCCTGGTGCCAATGCTGCAGGACAGTGGGCACGAGCCTATTGGCCTCGACTCCGGCTACTTCGAGCCGTGTGTCTTCGGGCCTCCTCCGTCTGCGATCGAGACCATTCGCATCGACGTCCGCGACGTGCAGGCCTCCGACTTACCCTCCTGCGATGGCGTCGTCCACCTTGCCGCCCTCTCCAATGACGCGCTCGGCACGCTCTCACCGGAGATCACGGACGAGGTGAACGCCCAAGCATCCGTACGTCTTGCGCGGCTTGCCCGCGACGCCGGCATTGGGCGATTCCTCTTTTCCTCGTCGTGCAGCCTTTACGGCGCTGCGGACGGGGACGCACTCCTGACCGAGACGGCCCCGTTCAACCCGGTCACCCCGTATGGCCGATCGAAGGTCGACGCCGAGGCAGGACTGGCTGCGCTCGCCCGGGACGACTTCAGCCCGGCCTACCTGCGCAACGCCACCGCCTATGGCTTTGCGCCTCGTCTCCGCGGCGACCTGGTCGTGAACGAGCTCGTGGCGCGCGCCTACGTGGATGGACGCATCCAGTTAAACAGTGACGGCACTGCCTGGCGTCCGCTCGTCCACGTCGAAGACATCGCGCGCGCCTTCATCGCCATGCTGGAGGCACCGCGCGAGGCCATCCATAACGAGGCCTTCAACATCGGGAGCAGCGAGGAGAACTACACCGTCCGTGAGATTGCGCAGGCAGTCTGTGATGCGGTGCCGGGCAGCCAGGTGACGTTCGGGGCCGGTGCTGGTGTGGACCAACGGAGCTACCGCGTCTCGTTCGACCGCTTTGCTGGCGTGTTTCCGGAGGCGAAGCCGCAGTGGACGCTGCAGGCTGGTATCCGTCAGTTGTTGGAGGCCTACGTCGAGTACGGCATCACCCTGGACGAACTACTGCGCACGAAATACACGCGCATCGCGTGGCTCATGCAGCATCGCGCCGCGGGGCGCCTGGACCCGTCACTTCGCTGGGTCGCGGCCGCGGAAGAGGCGGTGGCGGGATGACCCTCATCGACTTCCCGGCGCATGCCGGCGCCCTGTTACCGGCCAGTGGTCATGCCTGCGCGAACTGCGCCTCCCCGCTCACCGACCTGTTTGTGGACCTTGGGATGCAGCCGCCATGCCAGGCCTTTGTGCCGGACGAACGCGCGGACCAGATGGAACCGTTCTACCCGCTTCGCGCGTATGTCTGCCGCGAGTGCTTCCTCGTACAGGCCCCCTCCGCGCTCTCGCCGGGCGAGATCTTCACCCACTACGCCTACTTCTCCTCGTACTCAGACTCCTGGCTCGAGCACGCGCGACGCTACGTCGACGAGGTGATGCAACGGTTCGGGCTGAACGCAGATTCGTTCGTGGTCGAGCTCGCCAGCAACGACGGCTATCTGCTCAAGAACTTTGTCGAACGGGGCATCCCCTGCCTCGGCGTCGAGCCGGCGCTGAATGTTGCCGAGGTTGCCCGAGCGGCCGGAGTGCCCACGCTCACGGAGTTCTTCGGCGTCGATGTCGGTAAGCGTCTGGCCAACGACGGCGGCTGGGCTGACCTCGTGATCGGCAACAATGTCCTCGCCCAGTGCCCAGACATTCACGATTTTGTCGGCGGCATCGCCGAGATCCTGAAGCCCGAGGGCGTCCTCACGCTCGAGTTCCCGCACCTCGCCCGGCTTATCGAGGAACGACAGTTCGACACCATCTACCACGAGCACTTCTTCTACTTCTCGCTGATGACCACCCGGTCGATCCTTGCCTCCCACGGCCTCCGTCTGTTCGATGTGGAGCGGCTCTCGACGCACGGCGGGTCGCTCCGCCTGTTTGCCAGCCGCGCCACCAGCAGTTCCCACACCGTCACAGAGCGAGTCGGGGCGCTGCTCGCGGAAGAGTCCGAGTTCGGACTGGACAGCCTGGAGCGCTACGCCGGCTTCCAGGAACAGGTCGCCTCACTCAAGCGCTCGATCCTGAAGTTCCTCATCGATGCGCGTGAGGAAGGTAAGCGCGTGGCGGCCTACGGCGCGCCGGGGAAGGGGAACACTCTCCTCAACTACTGCGGCATCCGCACCGACATGGTCGAGTACGCCGTAGACCGCGCGCCGAGCAAGCAGGGCCATTCCACGCCGGGGACGCGCATCCCCGTCTATCCGCCGGAGCGTCTCCGGGAGACCCGCCCTGACTACGTCGTGATCATGCCGTGGAACCTCAAGGAGGAGATCGCCGCGCAGCATCGATATATCGAGGAATGGGGCGGCCAGTTCGTCATCTTCCTGCCGGATGTCCAGGTCCTTCGGGACGGGACCTGGGGTGCGCCATGAAAGTCGTCCTCTTCTGCGGCGGCTTTGGGACCCGGATGCGTGACTACTCGGACAGCGTCCCGAAGCCCATGGTCCCGGTCGGTGACCGGCCGGTGCTGTGGCACCTCATGAAGTACTACGCCCACTTCGGGCACAAGGACTTCATCCTCTGCCTTGGCTACCAGGGCAGCGTCATCAAGCGGTTCTTCCTGGACTACGAGGAGACGGCGTCCAACGACTTCGTCATGACCAATGGTGGCAAGGTGGACCTGCTGGGCTGCGACATCGCGGACTGGACGATCACGTTTGTGGACACCGGCCTCACCAGCCCGGTCGGCGAGCGTCTCCGTCGCGTGCGCCAGCACGTCCAGGACGAGGAGATGTTCTTCGTCAACTACACGGACGGGCTCAGCGACTTCCACCTGCCGCAACTGGTGGACCACCTTCGGGCGAGCGACGCCGTCGGAGCGTTCCTCACCGTGCGGCCGCCGTACACGTTCCACGTGGTGGACGCAGACCCCTGGGGCACAGTGCGCGCCGTAAACGACATGGCGCAGGCCAACATCCGCGTCAACGGAGGCTACTTCGCGTTCCGGCCCGAGATCTTCGACTACATCGAGGAGGGCGAAGAACTGATGGGAGCGCCCTTCGAGCGCCTCATCGGACGAGGACTGCTCACCTCCATTCCGCATGACGGCTTCTGGATGTCGATGGACACCTTCAAGGAGAAGCAGCGCTTGGACGAGATGTACGCCCGTGGGGAGCACCCATGGGCGCTCTGGAAGCACGAGGCGCCTGGGCCGGTCCTCGCGCACGAAGGAGTCCGGCCATTCTGAGCCTCCCCATCGGTGCTGGGCTGGACAGGCCCCTACGCATCCTCGCGCTCGGCGCACACTGCGACGACATCGAGATCGGCATCGGGGGCACGATCCTCGAGTGGGCCGGCTCGGGGCTCCCGCTTGCAGTCGAATGGTGCGTCTTCACATCGACCCCAGAGCGCGAGCGCGAGACCCGCGCCTCCGCAGGAGCCTTTCTGCAGCATGCCGTGTCCGCGGACATCGCGGTGCACGCCTTCCGAGATGGGTTCCTCCGCTACGAGGGCGCGCAGGTAAAGGAGGCGTTCGAAGCGCTCAAGACAGAGGGCGCACCGGACGTGATCTTCACCCACGCCCGAGGGGATCTGCATCAGGATCACCGCACGGTCAGTGACCTGACGTGGAATACCTTCCGCAGTCACCTGATCATGGAGTACGAGATCCCGAAGTATGACGGCGACCTCGGCCAGCCGAATGCCTATGTGGAGGTGTCGGAGGCGAACGTCCACCGGAAGTCTGACTACTTGACGGCGTTCTATGCCTCTCAGGCCGAGCGGCCGTGGTTCTCCCCCAGCACGTTCGAAAGCCTGATGCGCATCCGCGGGGTGGAGTCGAACTCGCCGAGCGGTTATGCGGAAGCGTTTCACTTGCGAAAGGTCAGCCTCAGCGCCTACCCCCTGCAGCCGTCCAACGGCAACGACTCGATCGCCCAGGTTCGCGTCGCCGCTGCACGGCCGGACGCACCTTCGACCGGTGCGACGCTCCTTGATATCGGTCTGTAGGACGGAGAACGTGATGATCGCTACGCACGCGGTCAAGACAGCATGCCCCGCTTGCCGGGATACGACAGCCACCGTGTTCCACGAGCAGCGTGACGTGCCCGTCACCAGCAATCGAGTCTTCCGGTCGCGTGAGGAGGCACAAGCCTGTCCGCGAGGGGAGATCCGCCTGGCGTTCTGTCATGCCTGCGGCTTCATCTCCAACGTCGCCTATGACTCGCGGTTCCGCTACGAGGACTCCGAGACCAGCCAGGGAGGCTCCCCGAAGTTCCGTGAGTACACCACAGCGCTCGCCCGAAAGTGGGTGCGCCGGCATGGGCTGCGCTCCAAGGCCGTGCTCGAGATTGGTGCCGGCCGTGGGGAGTTCCTCCAGGCAATGGTGGGCCAGGGTGTCGGGCGCGCGATTGGCGTGGATCCATCGCTGGCGTCGGGCGCGGTGGTACCGCCGTCCGACCGTTTCACATGGATCGCGGAGGACTTCCGCGCCGCCCACGTGACGGAGGACGTCTCGGCAATCATCTGTCGCCACACGCTTGAGCACGTCCCGGACACCGCCGAGTTTCTGGGCGGGCTCCGTGACTCCATCGGTGATCGGGACCTCCCGGTGCTGTTCGAAGTGCCCGATGTCCTTCCAATTCTGCGGAAGGGCGCGTTCCACGATGTCTACTACGAGCACTGCTCGTACTTCACGGCTGGCTCGGTCGCCCGCGCGTTTGCGACGGCAGGCTTCACCGTGGACGAGGTGGGCCACGCTTATGGTGGGCAGTACCTGCTGATCGAGGCGCGTCCCGCATCGGGCCGCGCGCACGCGAATGTCCCGGACGACCGCCCACACGTCTGGCTCGCCACCAGCGCCTTCGAAATTGAAGCGAGCCACAGGGTGGAGGCCGCGCGGAGCATGCTCGACGGATGGGCCCGTCGAGGCTCGCGCGTCGCGTTCTGGGGGGCCGGCTCGAAGGCGACGGCCTACCTCGCCGCGCTCGAACCCGCGGACCAGGTGTGCTGCGTGGTGGACGTCAACCCGCGCAAGCATGGCACCTACATCCCCGGCACTGGCCACCCGGTCGTCGCGCCTGAAGACCTCGCCACCGTTACCCCGGATGTCATCGTGGTCATGAACGAGATCTACATGGACGAGGTGCGGGAGATGCTCCGCGTGCTGCATCTCGAGCCTGAACTGGTCGGGGTGAGCGGTCATGACTGACGCCGCGATTCTCGACCGTCCTGCCACGATCTCCGTGGAAGACCGTCCGGAAGACGGGCCAGTGGCGCCGCGGATCAGTGTCGGTATCCCGGTGTACAACGGCGAGGCGTACCTCCCGGCGGCCCTCGACGCCCTCCTCGCCCAGGACGTTGAGGACTTCGAGATCATCATCTCGGACAACGCCTCGACGGACGGCACTGAAGCGATCTGTCGCGCGTACGCCGCGCGGGACCCTCGGATCCGGTACTACCGCAGCGACGAGAACCGCGGCGCGGCCTGGAATTTCAACGAGGTCGTGCGCCTCGCCCGCGGGGAGTATTTCCGCTGGGCCTGTCATGATGACCTCTGCGAGCCGGAGCATCTTCGCCGATGCGTTGCCCTGCTCGACATGAGCCCGCCGTCGGTGATCCTGGCGTACGCGCGCACGCTCCTGATCGATGAGTCGGGCCATACCATCGGCGTCTCGAACGACGACCTCGATACTCAGGGGCTTCCACCACACCGGCGGTTCCAGGTCGTGGCCCAGCGGCTGCGCTATGCGAACGTGCTCTTCGGCGTCCATCGCCGCGACGCCCTCCTCCAGACCGAGCTCATCGGCCCGTATGAGTCATCTGACTATGTCCTGCTGGCACACCTCTCTCTGCTCGGGGAGTTTGCGGAGGTGCCCGCCTACCTGTTCCGGCGCCGCATCCACCCGGGCATGTCCCGGCAGGCGAACCGCACGCCGCGGACGATCGCACGCTGGTTCGCTCCGTCCACCGGAGCGTGGCGGTTCTACGCTCCGCAGGCACGTCTACAACTGGGATACGCGCGCGTGGTCCTGCGCGCGCCCCTGAGCCGCGGCGAACGGGCCCGCGCGATGCTCGCGCTTCGCTTCTGGATCCGTCGGGGCCTCAAGCCGCTCCTGCGAGAGACGCTGGCGGCCTTCGCTCCCGACCGGGCCTATCAATGACCCTGGTCACCGTGCGCCTCCCAGCCGTGAGGACCCTGCGAGGGCGCCTCGCCACCGCGTTGGGGTTCCTCCGCAGCGTACTCAGGCCGCAGTCACTCGCGGACGGACTGGTCCGGCGAGTGGCGGTCAACAGCGGCTGGCTCATCGCGGAGCGTCTGCTCCGGATGGTCGCAGCGGTCCTCATCAGCATCTGGATCGTCCGTCACCTCGGTCCGCACGACTTCGGGATCCTGGCCTACGGCCTCTCCCTCGTGCTCCTCGTGGACACCGTGGCGGCGCTCGGGCTGAAGGGTGTCGTCGTGCGCGAAGTGCTCGAGGATCCGCGCCAGGAGCCGGAGATTGTCGGTACCACGGTCGGCTTGCGTCTCGGGATGAGCCTCGTGGCCCTGCTCGGTGTGCTGGGGTGGGGGGTCGCCGCGCGCTCCGATTCGGCCGCGCTCGGGGTGGTGACCGTGCTCACCCTCGGGCTGCCCCTTGGCTCACTCTCTGTGCTCGAACTGGCCTTCGAGTCCTCGCTCCAGTCCCGCCACGGAGTCATGGCGAGGGTGGTCGCACTGGCGCTCGCGTCGGTCCTCCGGATCGTCCTCCTGGCTGTCGAGGCTCCGCTCATGGCGTTCGCCGTGGCGGGCGCGTTTGAACTGACTGTCGCCGGCCTGATCTGTGGCCTCATCTACCACCGTGTCCGAGGGTCACTGCTCAAGTTGCGCTTCCGAGGCGCCACTGCCATGAGGCTCCTGCGTCTCTCCTGGCCGCTCCTGGTCTCCTCCGTGGCCATGACCGTCTACCTCAAGATCGACCAGGTCATGCTGCAGCACCTCGTGGGATCCACGGAGGTGGGTGTCTATGCCGCGGCCGCCCGGCTCTCCGAGATCTGGTACTTCCTGCCAGTCGCCCTCGCGACATCGCTGCTGCCGCTCCTCGTCGCCCAGCGTCAGGAGGGGCAGCAGCAGTACCGACGCAGCCTGCAGCGCGCGTTCGATGTGAGCGTGTGGGTGGCTATCGCGCTCGCTGCCGCGACCACGCTGATCGCCGCACCGTTGATCGGCGTGCTGTACGGCGCGCCATACACGCGCACGGCCGACATCCTGCGCGTGCACATGTGGGCGGCGCCCTTCGTCTTCATGGGGACGATCTTTGGTCGCGCGATGATCGCGGAGCACCGGTTGAATGTTGAACTCCTGCGGCACTCCGTCGGTGCAGCCGTCAACATCGGGCTGAACGTCATCCTGATCCCACGGTATGGAGGGGTCGGCGCAGCCGTCGCAACGCTCGTCTCCTACTCGATCGTCTCGTACTTCATCTGCTTCCTGCTCCCCTCCACACGCCCGCACGCGCGTGCCATGACGCGGGCCTTCGCCTGGCCGTTGCGCGGGGTGCTCGCCCGGAGGCTTCGAGCTCGCGGCCATCCCGCGCCGCCACCCGAGGTCTCCGTCGGTCCTGACCATCCACGGGCCGTCCGGCTCCATCAGCCCGGAGGTGCGCGACACCCGGGGACTCGGCTGGGCACCACGCATCGCCCGCACCACGCACCCGAGGGTGACGGGGTCAGGGAGGAGTAGACATGCGATTGCGAACTCGTGCTGACCGCCGCCGTCGTGTCCTCATCATCGTCGAGAACCTGCCCGTGCCCTTCGACCGACGCGTCTGGCAGGAGGCCCGCACGCTGCAGGAGAACGGCTACGGCGTGAGCGTGATCTGCCCGAAGGGGAAGGACTACCGCAGGGGCCACGAGGTGATCGAGGGCATCGCGGTCTACCGTCACCCGCTCCCCTTCGAGGCCACTCGCTGGTACGGCTATCTCTTCGAGTATGGCCTCGCCCTGCTCTTCCAGTTCGCCCTCGCCTGGCGCGTCTTCTTCACGCGCGGCTTCGACGTCGTCCACGCTTGCAATCCGCCTGACACGATCTTCATTGTCGGCGCGTTCTTCCGGCTTCTCGGCAAGCGGTTTGTGTTCGATCACCACGACCTCTCGCCGGAGCTCTTCCGCGCGAAGTCCGGCGGACGCGGGGGCCCCCTCTACCGCTTGCTCCTGCTGTTCGAGCGACTCACCTTCCGGCTCGCGGACGTTTCGATCGCGACGAATGACTCCTATCGTGAGGTCGCCATCAAACGGGGCCGGATGGACCCTAGGCGCGTCTACGTGGTGCGGTCGGGGCCAGACCTCAGTCGCGTCAGGCAGCGGCCGCCCAACCTCGAGATGAAGCGCGGACGGCGGTACCTCGTCACTTACGTGGGCATCATGGGCGCCCAGGACGGCGTCCCGCTCCTGCTCCACGCCGCCCGTACGCTCATCCAGGAGATGGGTCGGGAGGACGTCCAGTTTGTCCTGGTCGGTGGAGGCACCGAGTTCGATCACGTGCGCGCACTTGTGCAACAGCTGGGCCTGCAAGAGCACGTGACCCTCACTGGACTCCAGCCCCCGCAGTCGGACCTCCTGCTCGACGCGCTCAATACCGCGGATGTCGGCGTGAGCCCGGATCCGCCGAATGAGATGAACGACCACTCGACCATGAACAAGACGCTCGAATACATGGCGTTCGGGAAGCCCGTCGTGCAGTTTGACCTCACGGAGGGCCGGGCGTCCGCCGGCGAAGCATCGCTCTACGCCCGCGACGCGGACCCCGTCGACCTGGCGCGCCAGATCGCGGCCCTGCTGGATGACGAGGCGCTGCGTGCCCGCATGGGGGCCATCGGGCGGGAGCGGATCGAGAACATGCTCTCCTGGCGGCACCAGGAGCCAGTCCTTCTCGCGGCTTATGACGCGGCATTCGCCCGTCGCGAGGCGCGCGACGGCGCCGGTACGCGCTCTCATGCTGGGACGTAGTCCCTCCGGCCGCCCGCCGGGCCGGGCACTCTCGCCGCGGCCGCGCCCAGTCCTCATGGTCGATGACGGCACTCCCGGCGGGATCCGGCGTGCGATCGAGTACCTCGTCGACGAATGGAACGGACTCGAGGGGGCGCCCCGCGTCGACCGGCTTGCGCTCCGAGGTGAGGGGTCCCTGCGTGCTGCTGTCCCCGTGTTTGGATCGGCGCTCGCGCGGACCGCGCTGCGCCTCCTCAGAGATCGCCCGCGCCTCATCCATTTGAACGTGACTCAGCGAGGCAGCACGGCCCGTGCCTTTGCCATCGTTTTCCTTGCCCGTGCGGGTCGCGTACCTGTGGTCATCCATCTGCATAGCAGCGCCTACGACGCCTTTCTGCGCTCCGTACCGTCGCCTGCGCGCTGGCCAATCAGGTGGATGTTCCAGTCGGCCGCTCGAGTCGTCGTCCTCGGCGATGGGTGGGCTACCTCTATCCAGAGCGCGCTCGAGATCTCCGTCGACCGCGTCCTCGTCCTGCCCAATGCGGTGCCGGGGCCGCCGACCACTCCCAGACGCCAGCACGAAGGCCCGGTGCGGCTGCTCTTCCTTGGTCAGCTCGGCCACCGCAAGGGCGTCCCCGACTTGATCGAGGCGCTCGGCCGGTTGGATGGCCTCGCATGGCAGGCGGTCTTCGCCGGCGACGGCGAGCAACAGCCCTACCGCGCGCGCGCCGGGGCCCTCGGCATCGCCGACCGGATCACGTTCACCGGCTGGGTAGACGCAGGTCGAGTCCGCGCAGAGCTTCGCGACGCGGACATCCTGCTGCTGCCTTCACACGCCGAAGGCCTCCCACTCGCAGTGCTGGAGGGGATGGCCTATGGCCTCGCTGTGATCGCGACGCCCGTGGGTGCCGTGCCGGAGGTCGTACGGAATGGCGAGACGGCACTCCTCTTCCCACCGGGGGACGTGGACGCCCTGGCCGCCTGCCTGCGCTGTCTACTGACGGACCGGCCTCTTCGCGAGCGCCTCGGAGTCGGAGCGCGAGCCGCCTGGGAGCGCTCGCACGATATCCAGGCCTACGCACGACGTGTCGCGGCCCTGTATGACGAGGTGGCGCCGCCCCGGTTGTAAGGTTGCGGCGCGGGACCTGCCCACCGCTCGCTCCCTGCAGGCAGGGTGAGCGTCCACCCCACAAGCGCCGCGAGCACGTACGCGGGCGCCGTGTTGAACGTGACATGCGTAACCAGTCCGTGCGTGCTCACTCCCACCATCACCGCGAGCACGGCAGCCGGGAACGAGGCGCCTGGCGCGTGTCGTGCGAGGACAAGCAGCTTCGTCATCACTGCCAGGTACGCCAGCAGCGCGAAGGTCGCCCCCACGAGGCCCGTCTCGACCAGGAACCGGACCGGGTCGCTGTGCGGCAGGTGTCCGAGCGGAGCCACGATCGCGTACGTGGCCCCGAGACCGTGCCCGAGCAGCGGGGCCTCACGCCACTCGCGGAGCAGCATGGTCCAGTTCAGGATCCGCCACTCGAACGAGTTGTCGTCGGCGGCAAGCGATTGCACCTGGAGCGACGTCGCCTCCAACTCGGACACACGACTGATGCCCAAGGGGTCGAACAGGAAGAAGGCGACCAGGCCCGCCGCGGCAGCCAGGACGGGCAGCCGATAGGCGGCCCTACCCCGTTGCAGCAGGCCGAACGCCATCAGCGTCACCACCAGTTGCGCGAACCCGCCGATACTGCGTGTCAGCAAGATGCCGGCCGCGAACAGGGCGACCGCCCCCAGGTATCGCCAGCCCCCATGGTCGAACAGGAGTCGCCACGCGGCGAGCGGCAACGCGACACCCAGGAGGATCGCGGCCGCATTCGGATGGGACATCGTCCCGCGCGGGCGCAACTCACCCGCAACCATGGCCGGCCAGTGCAGGGCCGCCTCGCCGACGATGAAGGCCGCGGGGACGAGCGCCGTGATCACGACGGCAGTAGCCAGCCGCGAAGCCGTCAGCGTCCGGTCTGCGCTGGCCGCCATGAGGCCCACGGCCAGCACCGAGCCGGCCCGTACCAATTCGCGCACCAACGAGGGCTGCGCCCCATTCCGCAGCACTCCGATCCCAAACCAGTAGGTAATCGCGAGCGCTAAGCACAGGACGATCAGCACGGTCGTGGTGTGCGCCGTCCGCCGATAGAGACGTACACCCATCTGCACGGCGGCGCTGGCGATCAATATCAGCCCGATGAGCGCTCCCGAATTCAGTCCGGCGATCAGCGGCTGATCGGCGAACGCGTCGCTCACCCCACGCACCACCAGCACGGAGCCGATCGCCAGCGCGGACGGGGCGAACACGAGCCACGGCAGCACCGCAGCGCCGGCCACCAGGGTCAGTGCGATCCAGGTGCTGATCGCGGACAACAACCCGGCGCCTGTCGCTGACACCGCTGCGAGCGCGGCGATCAACACCGGCCGGGCCGGCGGATTCGCGGGCAGGCGCTCAGCGGAGCGGGACAGCATTGACCATCTCCCGTTGCGGGTCGCCCATCAGCCCCTCGCGTACCGCCCGCGCCAGCAGTCGTAGCCGCACCCACCGGTCGCTGCAGAGGAGCGCGCCCGCCACCTCACGCGCGATCACTTTCCCCACGCCGGCCACCACCGAGTCCCGGTGGTAGAGCCGCCACATCAACAGCCGGTTCCGCAGCACGTAGTACCGATGCCCAGGTGTCCCCGCCGGCACCTGCCGTGGCCCAGCCGCCCAGAAATGCCGGTATGCCGCGGCGTGGTGCATCGCCTGCGCGTCCGGCGTGTAGAACGCCGGGAACCCATGTGCCGCGAGGCGGAGGCAGAATTCGACGTCCGGTCCACCAAAAAACAAGTCCTTGCGCGGCCCGCCTGCCGCTCGCAGGGCCTCCGCACTCACGGTGAGCCCGTGAAACGCCAGGTCGCGCGCTGGGAGCGGGCTCCGAGGCAGGGTGTCAGGACGCGAGTGCCACCCGCCTCGTCCGTCCGGGATCTCCCAGACGAGCGACCGCCGGTCCGGCGTGACCACGACCGGCCCCACCACCGCATGCCGCAACCTCGTGGTGACCTCGCGTTCGAGGATCTCGAGCGCGTGCCGGTCGAGCAGGCAGTCGTCGTCCACCATCACCACGTGGGTCGCGCCGCGCGCGAGCGCCACGTCCGCGCCAATTCCGAACCCGCCCGCCGCGCCGCTGTTCCATCCGGGCCGCACGACTTCGACTGGCTGCCCCTCGAACTCGCCCTCGAAATCCGCCGTGGGCGAGTTGTCGACCAGCACGATGCCGTCCGGGGGACGCGTCTGGTCCAGGAGCGCGGCCACAGTCACCCGAGCGACATCCGGACGCTGGTAGGTGGCGACTACGGCGTACATCCGTGGGCGGGCCGTCCTGGAGGGGTCGGACTGGGGGCCAGCGATCGGGGCGTGGATAGGCTGCACGTGTCCTCGTTCTCTCGTGCCGCCCAGCCCGAGTCTACCCGTCATGCAGTGGCGTACGGCGCGTCTCAGCGCGCCATCCGCCCCGAGATCCGCTCCGGAGAACGGCTCTGCGGCGTCGGAATACGTGCCCTCAACCTTTCATCAACGCCCCAGTGGCGACCATAGAGGACCGCAGAGGACCGCTCTGGGGAGGACGTCCGACGCGCGGGCCACCGCACACCGGATATTCGGGCCGGGACACCACCGAACCGGCGCGGGAGGCACCTGAGCATGACGGAGATCCCATACCTCGCCCTTGTCCGACGCTGGGGCATCCTCGTGGTTGCGGCCACGATCCTCGGCGCCGCGACCGCCATGTACGTCTCCGACCGCATGACCCCCACCTACGAGACGACCGCCACCCTCCTCGTGAGCCAGCAGACCCAGCCGACCGGCATCCAGCGCGCCGACATCGACGCGAGCACCCTCCTCTCGCGCGTGTACGCGCAGTTGATCCCGACGCAGTCCGTCCTCGACGAAGCCGTGAAGCATCCCGGGCTCAGCGGGCTTTCCACGGACGACATCCGGGAGCGGCTCAAGGTCGAGCAGGTCCCCAACAGTCAACTGATCCTCGTCTCGGCGAGTGACTCGGTCCCGGCGCGTGCGCAGTTGATCGCGAACACCGTGTCCGCCGCGTTCATCGAGTCGGAGGCGGCCGGCCTGCGCGCGGAGACGGTCACTGTGACGGTGGCGGAATCCGCAGGCCTTCCCCAGGACCCCGTCGCCCCCCGCCGCGCCATCAACACGGCAGGCGGCGCCATGCTGGCCTTCGTCGCTGCCGTCGCCCTCGTCGCGCTGATCGAGTTCCTCGACGACACCCTCCGGCGTCCGGAGGAGGCCATGGCGCTCGTGGGCGCGCCCGTGCTGGGGGAAGTGGAGGGCCGGAGCGTGACGGGCTCGGCGGACCGCCTCACCGCCGAGGCGTATCGGTCAATCCGTACCGGCCTCAGCGTCCACCTCGGCTACGACGAGGACCAGGGGTTTGAACGCCGTGTGGTCCTGGTCACCAGTCCGGAGGAGGGGCCCGGCAAGGATGCCGCGGCGCTCAACCTCGCCATCGTTTTCGGGCTCGCCGGTTACCGCACACTCCTGGTGGACGCCAACCTCCGAGCGCCTGTCCTGCACACCGTCCTCGGCGCCCCGAACGAGCACGGCCTGAGCACGCTCCTCTCGCGTGAGGGCGGAGACGAACTGGCGATCCGCCGTACGCCACACGTCGGACTCGCGCTGCTCCCCGCCGGCCCGGCACCCGCGAGTGCCGTGGACCTCCTCGGCTCCGCGCAGATGCGCCGCCTCGTGGACGAGTTTCGTGCCTCGTACGACGTTGTGATCCTGGACATTCCCGCCATGCTCGGAGACGCGGACGCGACCAGCCTGATCCCGGTGGCGGACGTCGCGGTCGTGGTCGTCCAGCAGGGGCGGACTCGTGGCCGGGCGCTCCAGGAGGCGGCGGCCAGCATTGCAGGTGCCGGCTCGGCCGTCGCTGGGGTCATCATGGACCGCACGCCGGAGGGCCGACGATGGTTCGGCACGTCCGATCCCGCTGGCCGTCCCGGCCCCCTCCCTCGAGGGGAGGCGCTCGCCTCGGCGGGCGCGGGGCGCAGCGCCGCCGCGGCACGCGCAGAAGGCCGTGTCGAGGGCGAAGAGCGAGGGCGCTAGGGCCCTCGCTCCGCAGGTCTATGGGCTGATCGCGTCCAGCCCGTTCGCCCCGGACGCGATCCGAACCTCGTCGAATAGGAGTCGTGTCGGCTGCCCGTAGATCCCCCACTTGCTGTAGGTCGCGTCACGTTCACCCAGCGTGCGGCCCCGGTAGTCCACCTTCTTCTCCCGGTCTACGTACAGTTCGAAGACTCCTGTCCCGTCCTTCGTCCACCGGATGTGGAACGCGAGGTCATACCAGCGCTGCGTGCTGAACTTCCAGCGGGCCAGTTCCTGGAACCGCGGAGAACCGTCCGTGTTCTTCTCGGGCATCTTTCGGCGGACCCACAGTTCCTGCCGGGCCGCGTCCAGGTGCAGGCTGAACATCGGCGATCCCTCGTCCGCGAACTGGAAAATGATTCGGTCGTCCCACGTCGCGGCGTTCCGCCCCTGGTTGTAGTTGCTCGGGAAGTAGTACGAGATCCCATGCCACCGTTCCGCCCCCGGGCCGGAGGTGTGGTCTTCGCCGTGCCATTCCGCACGGAACCCCCCGCCGCTCCATCGAGGGTCGTCTGGCCGCAGCAGGGCGTAGCCCGCGCTGACTCCACGCCGCGCCGCCTCCTGGGTGGTCCCCAGGCCGTCCGCGGATGTCTGCGACTGCTCGGTCGTAGAGAGGCCGCTTTCGTATGACACCGAACGGAATACAGCGGCCAGGGCGCCGGCGGGGGACGCGCTGGCCCGTGGCGCCGCGGTCACGGTCGCTGGCGCGGGTGCATTGGGCGGCGTCAGCGGAGTGGCCACTGGTTGGGCGGCGCTCGGGAAGATGCCCGGCGCGGGTGCGGCGGCAGGAATGCCCGTCGTGCTCACGCTCCCATCGAGGGGGATCCCGGACGGCACCACGGCCGCCAGCGTCGGCACGGCCGGTATGTTGGTGATCCTCGGGTCCGCATCGACCCGCTTCATCCAGACGATCGTGTCGCGGCTCAGGTGGTCCGGCGCCAGCGTGTTCACATGCGTCGGCGCACCCGGGATGTACGTCAGGTACTCCTGTGCGCGCACATCGAAGGTCGTCACAAGGGCGACCGTGAACGCCTGTGCGTCAATCAGCGTCGCGACAGAACTGGTCCCGGATGCGCCCACCGTGATGGCCCCCGGCGCCGGGGGCAGCAACGGTTGCGCCTGTACGAGGCTGTCGAGGGCGGCCGCTCGCGGCCACACGAGGCTCTCGCGCGCGTCTTGGTGGCTGCGCCGCACCCAGACCAGCGCTCCGGCTCGGAGTTGCGCGTCGAAGCTCCCATTCACCGCCTCAGGCGCGCCGGGGATGGCGGTCATCCATGCTTGGCTCATGAGGTCGAACAGGCCGAGGAAGGTCACTTCGAACGGGATCGACCGTAGTAGGTCAGCCGTCGATGTCGTGCTGGAGACCGCGACGGCCATTCCTCCAGCGGGCGGGATCGCGCCGGCCTCCGTGGAGAGGCCCTCGCGGGCTTCGGCCGCTGCTGCCTCCTGCGGTGGGACCGGCGGCGCATCCTCCGCGCCACCGGTCCGCTTGGAGGGCGTCACGAGCAAGAGCGCAGTCAGACTCCCCAACAGCATGACCTGCAGGATCGAGAAACGAGTCCGGTGAAGACGCAAGGCACCCCTCCATCGTGGTGGCACAGGAAGCGCGCCACGCTGGCCCTTGCTCGCCCCCGCCGAGCGAACGCTGCCGACCGTATCGCGATGGTTCTGTTACGACATCGAAGGTTGAGACGCGGCGCTGTGATTTCCGTTGGACGCGCCATCGGGAGAAGTGGTGTGACGGAGATCGCAGGAAGGCGACAGGAGGCGAAATCATGCGCTTGCTCGCGCATTCGCTCGCGGACACGTCCAGCGGTCTCAACGTTTCCGTCGAGGAGACGAACAGGACCGACCGTCTGACGTTCTCTTTAGAACCCGCACTTCATGCACAGAATATGACGCTCACACATGAAGGCGCCCACCGGTGCCGCGTTGTTGAGGATTAATCAACGCCAAGAGGCATGCCCTCAACCTCAGTTCAACGGGAACACGTCACCATGGATGTCTGGCGGAACAGCCGCCCCGTATAGCCAGGAGCACACCCCATGCTGGTCCTCGTTGGTGACAGCGAGCAGGAATACGGTGAGGTCATCGGTGAACTGCTGAGATGTCAATCGCATCGAGTTGTACTCGCCGCGAGCCCGGACTCCTTTCGGGGGTTCCTGCAGCGCTCATCCGCCGATCTCGTGATCATGAGTGCGGGGCTTGCCCGCGGCTCGCTTCCCGCGACCGTCCAGTCGATCAAACGCCAGCAATCCGCCCCGATCATCGTGACCCTTGAGCACGAGGGCGTGCCCGAGGTCGCGGCATGCCTCGACGCCGGCGCCGACGACTGCGTCCGCAAGCCCTTCCATCCCAGTGAGTTTGCCGCGCGCGTGGAGGCCATCGCCCGACGCTATTACCGGGAGGTTCCGGGCCACCTCGGTGGTCAGGCCCCGTCGGTGCCCGCTTCCGGCCTCCACCTGGATCACGCGACTGAACGTGCGTATTACAACCAGCAGGACCTTCGCTGCAGCCAGATCGAGTACCAGATCCTACGCGCCCTCGCTGAGGTGCCTGGGCAGGCCCTTTCCTATGCCGCGATCAACGAGCGTGTCTGGGGTTATCCCAATCTGCATGACGGTTCGCTCATCAAGGGCCACGTCAGTCTGATCAGATCTAAGGTCCGCGCCGCGGGCCGGAGCGAAGAGTTGATCCGCACCATCTACGGCGTTGGATACGCGCTGGCATCCGACGCCACTGCCGACCAACCGGCGCTGGCTGACGACCAGGCTGCGGTGTAACCCGCGCCGCGTCTCAGTCCGCCCACGGGGTTGGCTTGTGGTTCATCGCACGGCGCCCGGCGACGCCGAGGATTCGAGGTCGTTCACATGCTGGTGGCCGTTCATGACGAGACAGACGTCCTGTTCGCACATCTCCTCGTCACGGTTGCCCGGCGGCGAGGGCATACCGCCCGCCAGGTCGCGCACCTGGATCACATCCGCAGCGCCTTCCCATCTGAACCAGAGGCGGTCATTGTCGGCGCCGCCCGCCTGGACGGTGCCCTGCTGGACGACGTCGCGCGCCTCCGCGCCCGTCAGCCGGAGTCGTTCATCCTCCTGGTCGCCGAGGACGCAAGCGCTGGCGCGACCATCTCCGCCCTGGAACGGGGTGCCAGCGAGGTGCTGAGGAAGCCCGTCCTCCCTCGTGAACTCGTGATCCGCATCGAGCGGGGTCGCTCCACCGTGGAGGGCTCAGGACACGCGGGCGTTGCCCGCGTGGCGGACCTTGCTGTGGACCTGGACCGTGTGCACGCATCCAAGGCCGGGGTCGAACTCAGCCTCACTCGGGCTGAGTTCCGCCTGCTGTACTGCCTCGTGCAGCATTACGGCCGGATCGCCCCCACCGAGCGTCTCATGACCTTCGGCGGGGACGAGGAGATGGCTGCCTCCAGTCTGAAGACACATATCTCTCACCTGCGTCAGAAGCTCCGTGAGGCCGGTGGTGTCCCGATGGTGATCAGCGCGCGCCAGTTGCTCGGCTACGTGCTGGAGGAGGCGAAGCCCGCCAGTGCCAGCCGGCGATCACAGGACGCGGTCGCCCGCGAAGCCTGAGATGTGACGTTCCCGCCGGGCGCGAAGCGCCGCGAGCCCGTGCCGGATCCGCTCCGGTTCTGGCCCACGGACCCCCCGCGGGCTCACGACGAGGGAACGGGTACCAGGGAAGTCACCAGGCCAGGGCGTACCCGATGCGGGGTGCCGTGCGAAGCACCTTCGGGCTGGCCCCGGCGGTGCGCAGCTTGTTCCGTAGCGACGACACGTGCTCCTTCAACGAGTGCATTGGCTCGTCGCTCCCCAGCACGCATCCACTGAGCCGTTCGTAGGGCACCACGGACCCCACGGCGGCATGCAGTTGATGCAGGAGCATGAATTCAGTTTCGGTGAGTTCCAACCGGCGCCCCTCGTACATCGCGATCTGATGCTCCGGGTCGATCGTGAGGCAGCCGCTGGGCAGGTCCTCGGATGCCGCCACGTGCTCCGTCTGCGGCGCAGAGGTGTTGCGGATTCGACGCGTCACGGCACCCAGGCGTGCCGCCAGCTCGGCCGGATGGAATGGCTTTTCCACGTACTCGTCTGCACCGGCCTCGAAGCAGCGCACGATCTCCGCGACAGGAAGGCGCGATGGGGAGGTGAAGATGAGCCCCATGTCCGGCTCCACCCGCCGGAGCGCGTTCGCGAAGTCGAGCGCCGATGGCCGCCCTTCGACGGCGTGATCCAGGATCACGGCCTGGGAGGAGCGTTCTCGCAATTGTCCCAGCGCTGAGGCGATGCTCGTGGAGACGCGGACGTCATATTGCTCGCGGACGAGCGTCGCGGAAATGAGCTCGCCGTACTCGCGGTCCGGGTCGATGACGAGCACGCGAGTCCCGTGGTCGTTGCGATGACGCAGCATTGGAGAGTGTCCTCTCGCCCTACGGGTCGAGCGCCAAGTGTTGAGTGAAAGTCAATGTAGAGAGCACGCCGCGTCATTTCAGTTAGAAGCCGCATGGTTTCGGTGTGTGTCGCGTATCGATCCCGTAACAGCGTGCAAACTCTGGCGTTACTAGGAGCCTGTGGTGCATTCGTCCCATTGGGGACGGGCCTTCAACGTCCTGTCAATGCGCGCTGGGCACAGTGACAGCGTCCCAGCCAGCGCGTGAGACGGGCAGGTGCAACGTGGCGGAGATCGCTGTGATTGGTTGCGGCCACGTCGGCCTCGTGGCGGCGTCCTCCTTCGCCGCACTGGGGCATCGAGTCGTCGGGATCGACACGGACTCGCGCCGGATTGCGGAACTGCAGCAAGGCCGCTGCTGGCTGGAGGAACCGGGGCTCGAGGAGCTGTTGCAGGCCGGCATAGCCGGTCAACGCCTGAGGTTCATCGATCGCTATCCCGCCAGGCTGGACGTGGAATTCGCGGTGATTGCCGTGGGCACGCCCTCGTCTGCGGGCGGTGCCTCCGATTTGAATGCGCTGCACATGGCCGTCAGCGCCGTCGCCCCGACCCTCCCTCCTCACGCGATCATCGTGAACAAGAGCACCGTCCCGGTCGGCACCGGCGAGCTCGTCGCCGCCCTGGCGCGCACTGCGGGTGCTCCCACGATCCAGGTGGTGTCGAACCCGGAGTTCCTGCAGGAAGGCCATGCTGTCCGAAACTTCCTCGAACCGGACCGCATCGTCCTCGGTGCGGACGATCCACAGGTCGTCGAACGGACCGCTGCCCTTTACGAGGGCGTCAACGCCCCGATCGTCCGCACGGATCTCCGCACGGCTGAGATGATCAAGTACGCCTCGAATACCTTCCTGGCTACGAAGGTCTCATTTATCAATGAGATGGCCGCCATCTGTGAGGCAGTCGGGGCGGACGTCGCGCAGGTCTCCGAGGGCATGGGCTTCGATCCCCGGATCGGCTCCCGCTTCCTGAGCGCCGGTATCGGTTGGGGAGGCAGTTGCTTCCCCAAGGACGCCACGGCCCTTGAGCACATCGCCGCCATTTCGGGCGCCCATCCCCAGATCCTGCGGGACGTCATCGAGATCAACCGCGGTCAGCGCCGGATCGTGCTGCGCAAGCTCACCGATCACCTGGGCACGCTTTCCGGCCGGAAGTTCGTCGTGCTCGGCGCATCCTTCAAACCCCATACCAGCGACGTGAGGGACTCCCCGGCGCTTGAGGTGGCCGACCTCTTGCAGTTGAGCGGCGCCGACGTGCATGTCTTCGACCCGCACGTCACAGCCGGCGCCGTGCTCGCCGAGCATCCCCGCCTGAAGGTTGCCGACGACCTGATCGAGGCGGCACGTGGGAGCGATGCCCTCGTGCTGGCGACGGAGTGGCCGGAGTTCCAGCGGTTGCCCCTCGTCGCGCTCGCACAGGTCATGCGCACACCGCTCCTGGTGGACGGCCGCAACGTGCTGGACCCCAGGCTCGTCCGCGAGTCCGGCTTCACCTACCGCTGTATCGGGCGCCCGGCGTTCGAGGGTGGCCCGGTCGAGACCCACCAACGACTGGGCCGTGCAAGTAGCCGCGAGCACGCCCCGCATGCCCTGGTAGGCGACTAAGTGGCCCGGGCCCGCCTCCTCACAGCGCAACAGGGTGCGCCCGAGCGTCTGCTTGCGCACCCACACCCGATGCCGTGGTGGAAGCGCTGCCTCGACATCGGAGTAGCGTCAGTCGCCCTCGTCCTCCTGTCGCCGCTCTTCCTGGTCCTGGCGCTAGCGGTTCGTCTGGACAGCGCGGGCCCGGTGTTCTTTGGCCAGGAGCGGGTGGGACGCGGCGGTCGCCGCTTCACCTGCTGGAAGTTCCGTTCGATGTGTGCGGACGCGGAAGATCGTCTGGCGCGCCTCGCGGAGGGAAACCAGGCACGCGGCCCCATGTTCAAGATGCAGGACGACCCGCGCCGCACGCGTGTCGGCAGGGTTCTGCGCAAGTCATCGCTGGACGAACTGCCACAGCTCTGGAACGTCCTGAGGGGAGAGATGAGCCTGGTGGGCCCGCGCCCTCCGCTGCCCCGCGAGGTCGAGCAGTACGAGCCACGCCATATGGCCCGCCTCGCCGGCGTCCCCGGCATCACAGGCCTCTGGCAGGTGCGCGCCCGCCACCACCATGACTTCGAGGAGATGTACGAGCTGGACGTCCAATACCTGGAGGCCCTCTCGTTCATCAACGACTTGCGAATCGTCCTGGCGACAGTACCGGCGGTGCTGTTCGGCCGGGGTTCGCACTGATCAGGCCCTTACCACGTGCACGTCCTCGTCACTGACTGCGGAGGCCTGATCGGCCCCTCTCTCATCCGCTGGCTCCTCGCCAACTCGGACGCGGTCGTCGTCGGCACGAACGAACGCCACGAGCGGCTCTCTGACCTCCTCGAAGCGCCACGCTTCACGTTCTACGTCGCCGCGAGCGGCGAGTACGACGCCCTCGCGCGGGATCTCCTCGACCACACTGATGTGGTCGTCAGCCTCGCCGCTGTCGAGTACGCCAATGCCCTCTCGCCAGCCGCCACAGAGGCACGCGCGGATCTCATTCGCTCGTGCGCAGCCCTGAAGGCGCGACTCATCTACGTCACTACCGCGGAGGCCGCCACCGGGGTCTCGGATGGCCTCAGCCAGCCAGCGTCCGGCCTTGCCACGCCCCGTCTCTCCGGCGAGACCGAGCGCCTCATCGTTGCCCACGGCACGATCGACCAGTTGGACTACGTGATTGTCCGGACGTTCGGCATCATCACCGACCACCTGGACATCATTCCCGCATCCCAGGGCGGCGGTGTCCTCACGCGCCTTCGCCGGGCCCTGCTTGGTCGAAACCCTGCCGAGATACCCATTGAGGCCGCGGACCGGATCCCCCGGGCCTTTGTCGCCCTCGACGATGCCGCGGAGTGGCTCGGCCGGCTCGTCCTCGACCAGGGCGAGCGCACCACCCGCGAGGTGCTCGACCTAGCCTGTCCCGCGAACAGCGCCTCCCCGGCAGACGTCGCCCAGATCGCGCTCGCCCGATTCAGCGCGCGGCACTGGAACGGACGCGATCCCCTCCCCCGCCTTGCCCGCCAAGACGTGTCGGGTGACCCCGTGCCATCCACACCTGCGCCAGACACCGCAAAGGCGGTCCGCCTCGTCGGCTGGCGACCCCACCGCCCGCTGAATGACGTCATCGACGTCGCGATCGAGGAACTCGCCGCGGCACGCTCAGACGAACGGACTCCTGAGGCGAGCTGAACGAGGCTACCGTCCCGCCTGCTCCGAGACGCGCGTGGCGCGTACCACGTGGCGGTCGCTGTAGGCACCGCCCTCGAAGCGGCCCGCACATGTGATCAGCGTCAGTGTCGCCCGCTCGGTGGGCGCCAGGATCTCCCTCATGTCCATGTCTTCCACGGGATAGGTGTGCGCGGCGGTCACCGCGTATCGCAACCGCGATCCGTCCACGAGCTCCACCTCCACGATGTCGCCCCTCTGGAGGCGGTGGAGATCCCAGAACACGGCAGGCCCCGACTGTCGCGAATCCCGGTGGCCCGCGAACACCGCGTTCCCGCTCTCAAGCCCTGGGCGCGCTGTGAAGTCGTACCAGCCCACGCTCCCTGGATCCGCCGGCGCCTCCATGACGCCTTGCCGATCCACGCCCAGCGTCACGAGGGGCGCGTCGACGCCCAGGCGCTCGACACGCATCCGGTGAACTGGGCTCGCGAAGCGACTCGCCGCGGGGCGTCCTGGGCTGGGTGCCCCCGGTGTCTGTCGGACAGACGGCACCTCCGTGGAGGCTGCCTCGCCCGCGACCGGCGTCTCCCGATACAGCGCCGACGCCTCCCGCGCGTCCTCGCGCACCACGGAGACTGACGTGAGCATCACCGCGACGGCCACGACGGCGATCACACCTGCACCAGCGAAGAGCGCGCGGCGAGAAGATCTGAGCATGACGTACCTCCTAGGAACGGAACCGCGCGCGCACGGTGACATCGCTGGTGAGGCACGTCCGGCCGTCCGGTTTCCGCGTGCCTCCCTCGATCTCCAGTGAGGCGGCGGCGATGCTACGGCGGTGCACCGTCAGGTCCATACAGAGTCCTGCTGTCCCTGCCTGTTTCTGGATCAGCAGCAAATACGTCGAACTGTCGTCAGTAGCCGATGGCACGCTCCATGAGAGGGTCACCTCACGCCGGGCCCCCGGAGGGACGGGCACGTATACTCCGAACCAGCGATGCCGCGCCGTCTCGCGCTGCTCGTCCACGCCCAGTACCCGCCCATCGGTCATCGCGCTGAACGCCACGGCGTTCAGCGGCAGGAACGTGCGCAGGTAGCCGCCGTACTGCCCATCGAACATCAGGTGGGAGACCAACGCGGGGTCCCGGCCCACCGCCCATTCGCGCACGGTGTTGTGGTAGCGCAGGCGCAACTCATGCCGCGCGGTCCCGAGCTCCGTCACCTCGATCCGGTATGTCGCCTCCGGCGCGAAGACTTTGTTCAGTTTCGTGCTGTTTACGCTGGCCTCGTTGAACTGCAGGTAGTCGCCGCCCGAGGGCGCCCGGAGGCTCCCATCCCATCCGAGCCGTTGGACGACCGCCTGAGCCTCACTGTCGAACAGCAACACCTGCAGGTGACGTTCACCCGCCACCTGCCGGATCGCCTCCGCGAGTGAGGACCATTTCCGAGGTGGCAGCGAAAGCACATCGTGCAGGAGCGCGTTCTGCAATTCCCCCACCACGGACTTGCTCCGCACCCATGTCCCGGAGGGCGGCCGCGTCACCTCCTCCAGCCGGAGGAAAGCGTTCTCGCTCGTCAGCCGGATCCGTCCGAACCCTGGCGCGTCCACCGTCTTCGGCCCGGTCACATCGAGCAGTGCCCGCAACACTTCGAGGTCGACAGCGACCACCCCGTCCACGTCCTGCGGTCCCCACGCCATCTCGTAAAATTCCAGCGCGTGCGAGGCAGAAGTCGGGAAGTCTGGATCCCAGTTGCTGACCCCGATGTTCCAGGAATAGTCCTTCAGCAAATATCGTTTCAGCGGCCCGGGCGGTGTGATGTACTCCCCCTGTTTCGCCGTCCACTCCGGGATCCAGGACCGGGAGTCGCGGAACTCCGTGCTCACCACCCGGCCGTCCTGGACTGCCACCACCCCCGCGACAGAGACCAGGCCCCCGCCGGGCATCAACTCCGCGTTGTTGAGTGACAGCAGGAGGTAGCGACGTTCGCCTTCAAATCCCAGGAGGCCAGGCAGCAGTCGGCTCGCGGCTGCCGCCTGGCCGACTCCTGCAGCGATCTGGGGGAGGCGCCGATCCACGCGCCGTCGTGCCTCGTCCAGCGGCCCCACCAGTTGCTCGTCCCCCATCTCCAGCCGCCGCGCCACCGCCCGGTCGGCCAAGACTCGCAGCCGTTCCATCGAGGGCTCCCACTCGTCGAGCAGCAGGACGGCGGTCGCAGGCAACGTCTCCCTGTCCTCACGCGCAGTGGCGACTTCCATCGCGCGCCTCGCGAGCATTGATGTCTCGTGGCCCATCTCCACGAGCATGCCCGCGATCTCCAGGAGGCCGTCTGCGCCGTCCACCTGGTCGCCGGCTAGCGGCAGCCACCGCGCGGCATTAAGCAACGGGTCCCAGCGCAGGTGCGCGCGTGCACGGCCAATCCGCTCGCGAGCGTCCTCGAGGCCGCGCTCGGCGGCCTCGAGGTCACTCACGTCGGACTGCAGCCCCGCCTCGCCCACATGCTGCTCGAGCGCCAGCAGCGCCGACTTCGCGCCCGTCGCGTCGCGGTACAGCGTCCCGTAATGCCACGCGGAGACCGCGATCGTGATCGCGACCAGGATCAGCAGCAGGGCCCGTCGGCGCGTGTACCTGAGCTCGCCTCGCACCTGCTCCTGCTTCCCTGCCGGTCTCGGGACGAGATGCGGGGGCCTTTCGGGCCCCCGCATCCGCCTCTGGACGGCCTGATGGCTATTGCCGTGTCTGCCGCATCCGCCGGGCGAGGAGCGCGAGCGCCGCGATCCCGGTCAGCGTCGTCACCGCCGCCGCTCCATTCATCGCGCGGCTCTCAGTGCCCTCACCAGTAGGCGGTGGCGCCGGCGGGTTCCCGATCAGCAGGTTCGTCCCTACCTCAATGTCTCCACACAGGGAGGAGACGCGCACCACGCCGGGCGTGCTTCCGGTGTGCAACTGCATCGTGGCCGTTCCGTCGGCACCCGTGGTGAACGTGCTGGGTGTAAGCGTGGCGCTGGTGCCCGGCTGCTCAACGATCCGAACCGTGCCTGTGAGGTTCGGCAGCGGATTTCCCGCGTTGTCCGCCGCGGTCACTACCAGTTCAACGGTCGCACCCAGTGCGGGGAACGCCGTGGAAAGGGAGAGCACGCAGTATCCATTTGGCGCCGGATAGATCTGCGCCGTCGCGCGGTCGAGGCCCAAACCGCCCAGCGCGAGCGCCAGTACGATCGCGCCGCTGGCTGCCTTCCAAAGCGTTCGCATCTGTTGCTCCTCAGACCCCGAAGGTGTGTTGCCCGGTCCCCCGGACGTATCGCGGATGTGGACACATCACCGCAGTGGCGTGGAGGCATGGTGGAGCGATGGTTTTGAGCATGGGCGGTGCGGATCCCCTGCTACCCACCGTTCGTTGAGCCGTGGTCAACCAGGGCGAACCTCGACTCAGGCACACTCGAGACGAATCCGCGACGCCTTCGGCGGCGCCGCAAGGGGACTGCCATGCCTGCTGTTCTCCGCGCAGCCTTCGGAACAGGAGGAGTCTTCAGCCTTGCCCTCTGGCGAGTGGCCGCCCGCCGCCCGCTGGGGAGCAGCAGCCTGGCCGCATTCGTATTGCTGCTCCTCATGGCGCCCAGGCTTGATGCGCAGACGCTCCCGCAAGGTGACGGGCCCCAGGCCCAACTTGCGAGACCCAGGCCCATGCCGGTGGAACAGCGGCGCGTGGGATACGAGCTGGACCAGGAACTACCGCGCACGCAGGCGCCCGCCCCCGACCGCCTCGGCGTCACCAGTGACATCACCCGCGAGGGCGGGCAGGCCGGGACCGTGCTCCTGCGCCCTGACGACCCGCAGTACCGAGGCGAACTCGGCTTCCGTTCGGAGTGGCAGAGCGACTTCTACGCCGATATCGGAGGTGAGTACGCCTACGCTGCCAGCTACTTTTTCCCGGCCGATTGGTACCAGGGTCGTAACCAGCGGACGTTCGACGATCGCATCATCTTCCAGTTCCATGAGGGGAATGGTGAGTCGCCCGTCTTCTCACTTCACCTGGACGCCGGTTCGGATCAGATCCGCGTGCGCCAGCGCCGTGTCGACGGCGTATTCGTCAACCTCTGGCAGACGCCCATTGTCCCTGAGCGCTGGTATGACGTGGCCTTCCGTGTCCGATGGTCTCGAGGTGGGGATGGGATCTTTCAGATCTACCTTGATGGCAAACTGCGCCACGAGTACCGAGGGCGCACACTGACAGACGCATCGCGCGTCTACACGAAGTGGGGGATCTATGGCCAGCCGACGCGGCTCGTCGTCGATGAGGTCCGCATCGTGCAGGGCGAGGGCATCGAGGGCGTCATGCTGGCGACGCCAGCGCGCGTGGCGACCCTGCTTGAGATCATCCCTTCCACCGGCTTTGGCCTCGTCCGATTCACCGGCGGAAGCACGGGCGACCTCGTGGATGCATCCAACTGCGCGCAGTCGGCACGGTTCTGGTTCGCCCACCAGGGGAAGTTGATCGCGCTGATCGCAGGGAGTCCTGAGTTCGTGAATCGCGAGTGGTACGACCGGTTCAAGGGCGACCTGCCGAAGGACACGCTGCTCCTCGCCGCCTGCGGGCGCTGATCTATTCCGCCGGGAGCGTCGCGTATTTCGCCCGCAGCGCCACCGCGATCGTGCGTGCTCGCCCGAGGCGGACCGGGCCGCCCTCGGTGTCCAGCACCAGCACGTCCGCCAGTCGAGGAGGCAGTGTGCGCGTCGCCGCTGCCAGGTCGCCCGGATAGCGCCCGTCGGTCGCGATGACCAGGAGCGAGGGAGTCCCTTCTCGCACGCGCGCCCCGCGTAGCAGCCGCGCCGCCTGCTGAAGCCCGTCCGCCAGCGGCGTGCGTCCTCCCGTCGGCATTCCCCCGATCGCGCTGCGCACCCGGTCGAGGCGGCGCGTTGGGCGCGCCAGCATCTGAGTCGACGCCTCCCGGAACACCTGCAGCGCCACCTCGTCCCGGTGCAGCGAGGCATCCTCGATCAGCCCTAGGAGTGCCGCCTTCGTCGCCGCCATCCGCTGCCGCGCGCCCATGGATCCGCTGCCGTCCACCAGCAGCAGGACCAGGCGTTGCGGTGGAGCAGTTCGAAGGTGCATGCGCACCTCTTCCTCCACCGGGCGCCCTGCGGCGGCAGCCGCCTGTAGGGTGGCGAAGCCAGCGATGTCGCGCGAACGGCCGTCCCATCGTGCATGCCCCACCGAACGCCCATGCATGGCCTGGACGGCTCGACGGCGCCGCCCACGCCCCGGTCCGGCTTGGCGCGCCCGGAGCGGCGGAGACTCTATCCGCAGGGCGTCCGAGGGCCGGGCCAGCTCATCGGGCGCGCGTGGCCCTGGCGCGTTCCCCGCGCCCGGCGGTGGCTCCTGTGGCCCATCGCCCGCGCGCCCGCTCCCCGCGCTGCCCCGGGGCATCCCGGCGTCAGGAGATGGTTGCACGCCGGAGCCGCCTTCATTGCCTGCGTCAGCGTCGCGCTCCTCATCCCGGCGAGACTGCACGATCTCCTCGACCGACGGTCCAGTCAGGCGGCCGTCCGGCGTCCGGCGCTGGCGGTGAGGCAATGCCAGCAGGGCTGCAGCATAGACATCGTCGCGCGTCACGCATCCTCGTCCGTCCAGCGCGGCGAGCGCTGCTGCGGTGCGGTACACCGCGAGGTCCGGGCGCAGCCCGTCCACCCCTGCCTCGAGGCAGATCGACACCACGAGGTCGAGCATCTCCGCAGGGACCGTCACCGCCGGAAGGGACTCCCGCGCGCGCTCGATCCGGCTGACCAACGCGCGCTGCTCCGCCGTGTGCTGCTCCAGGAAGAGCACTGGGTTAGCGTCGTACGCGATCCGTCGCCGCACGATCTCCGCGCGCTGCGCCGGGTCCACCGGCGTGACCGCTGCTACCGCGAGCCCGAAGCGGTCGAGCAACTGCGGGCGCAGGTCGCCTTCCTCGGGGTTCATCGTCCCCACCAGCACGAACCGCGCCGGGTGCGCGATCGATTGGCCATCGCGCTCCACCACGTTCACACCGGACGCAGCCACGTCGAGGAGCATGTCTACCAGGTGGTCCGGCAGCAGGTTCACCTCGTCCACGTACAGCACGCCGCGATGCGCGGACGCCAGCAGCCCCGGCTCTAACCGCGCCTCGCCACTGCGCAGCGCACGTTCGAGGTTGAACGATCCGGCCACGCGGTCTTCGGTCGCCCCCAGGGGTAACTCCACCACACGCGCCGGCCGGAGCTCCGTGACATCTCCCCCCGCACAGAAGGGGCAGGGCTCGGACGGGTCGCAGCCGGCGGCGCAGCCGCGCCGGCTGCGCCGCGGAGGGAGCAGATCGCCCAGCGCCCGCACGATCGTCGTCTTCGCCGTGCCGCGGTCCCCCTGGATCAGCACCCCGCCGATCCTCGGGTCCACCACGTTCACCAGCAGCGCTCGCTTCAGCTCGTCGTTGCCTGTGATCGCCGAGAAGGGATACGCCGGGTTCATGGCCGCGTCCGCCCTTCGATGTCGGACTCCACCGCCAGCAGTTCCTCCTCGATGGCGGCGCGCGTCGCCGCGTCGGGCGAGGCCCACAGCCCGCGGTCGATCGCCTCCAGCAGCCGTGTCGCGATGTCGGTCGCTGCCCACGGGTTGCTGGCGCGCAGGAAGGCTTGCATCTCCGGGTCCAGCAGGTACGCACGCGCCACCTCGGCGTACATCCAGTCCTCCACCACCTGCGCGGTCGCGTCGTAGCCGAAGAGGTAGTCCACCGTTGCGGCCACCTCGAGCGCGCCCTTGTAGCCGTGCTTCCGGATCGATGCCAGCCATCGAGGGTTCACGACACGCGATCGGAACACGCGCAATGCCTCTTCGCGCAGGTCACGCACGCGCGGGCGCTGTGGATCCTGCGAGTCCCCGAAGTACCGCTTCGGGTTTGCCCCCGTGATCGACCGCACCGTCGCGGTCATCCCCCCGTGGAACTGCAGGTAATCGTCGGAGTCGAAGATGTCGTGTTCGCGGTTGTCCTGATTCTTCAGCGCGATCTGCACTGCGCCCAGGGACGCCCGGAAGTCCGAACGCGCATCGATGCCGTACTGCTGCCGCGTGTAGGCGTACCCGCCCCAGTTCACGTAGGTCTCCGCGAAGTCCGCGTCCGTCCGCCACTGCCGCTCGTCGATCAACTGCAGGATGCCCGCGCCGTATGTCCCCGGAGGCGAACTGAATACCCGGTACCCCGCCCGCGACCACGCCTCACCGGGCGGCACGCCCTGGGCTGCCAGCCGGGCCTCCTCGGCCCTCCGGTGGCGCCTCACGAAGTTCATCTCGTCAGGCTCATCGAGGCCGGAGACCAGGTCCACCGCCTCGTCGATCAGGTCGATCGCATGAGGGAACGCGTCTCGGAAGAACCCCGAGATCCGGCAGACCACATCCACCCGCGGCCGCTTGAGCTCGCCGAGCGGGATGACGTCGAGGCCCACCACACGTCTGCTCTCTGCCTGCCACCGCGGGCGTACCCCCATCAGCGCAAGCACTTGCGCCACATCGTCGCCCTGCGTCCGCATGGCGCTCGTCCCCCAGATCGAGATGCCGACCGACTCCGGTACCTGCCCCTCTTCGCGCAGGTAACGGTCGATGACGCCATGCGCGAGCAGTTCTCCCGTCTGCCACGCCGTTCGGCTCGGCACCACGCGAGGGTCGATGCTGTAGAAGTTCCGTCCGGTCGGCAGCACGTGCGCCATGCCCCGTGTCGGCGCGCCACTCGGCCCGGATGGCACGTACCGCCCGGCAAGCGCGTCGAGGATGTGCGCCAGTTCGTCGTCCGCCTGCCGCAGCCCCGGTACCAGCGACTCGCAGACAAACCGCAGCGTCTCCCCCACCTCGACGCTGTCCCGTGCGTCGAGGCCCAGCAGAGCCAGCGTTGGGGCGACCGCCGAGGGCACATAGTCCTGGTCCGCGATCGCGCGCAGTAACCGACCACCGACCTCGTCCAGCGCCTCGATCACGTCCGCCCCAGCGTTGAGCGGCCGAGATGCAAGGGCCGCCAGCGCCGGATGGCCGGCCTGATGGCGTGCCCCAGGATCCTCGAGCAGGGCGTCCGGCTCGTACCCGTACGCACGCGCGAGGCCGTCCCGCAGCGCCGGCACCCCGCCGTTCGGGAGCCGTGTCAACACGGCGAGCATGTCGATGAGTTCACGGCCTTCAAGGATCCGTCCGAGGACGTGCAGTCCGTCCCGGATCGGCGCCGTGCCCAGTTCGTGTGTGTACGCGTGGATCGCCTCGACAAGATGGCGAAAGTCCGAGGCACTCAGGTCCGAGATCGAGTACGGGACTCCGTCCTCATGCGTCGCGGGGTCCCACACGTGGATGTGGTTCGCCGTCGCTCCGTCCGCGTTGAGCAGCATCGAGAGGTCACGGTCCAGTCGCGCGTCCCGGATGACCTGCCAGATCTCCTGCTGAAGCAGGGGCAACTTGGAGGGGTCGGTCCGTTCGAGGAGGTAGTACTCGTCGACGAGCCGGTCGATCTGCGTGAGCGGTCCGTAGGTCTGTGCGCTGGTCATGGCAGGGGGGAGGTGGTCCACGATCACCGCGTGGGCACGACGCTTCGCGGCGGCCCCCTCGCCCGGGTCATCCACGATGAACGGATAGATCAGCGGCAGGTCCCCCAGCAGCAGGTCGGGGTAGCAATCCTCGGACAGCCCGACGCCCTTGCCGGGCAGCCACTCCAGCGATCCATGCTTCCCCATATGGACGATCGCGTCGGCCCCCCAGCCGTCGCTCCCTTCCCCGGTAGGTCGTCCGAGCCACTGGTAGAGCGCGAGGTACGGGTGCGGCGGCGCAAGGTCCGGGCTATGCATGATCGCCGTCTTGTCCATCCCGTACCCACGAGGCGGCTGCACCGCCACGAAGACGTTGCCGAACTCGATCCCCGCCAGCGTCAGAGTCCCGTCGTCGTCCACGTAGTACGTGCCGGGCGCCTCCCCCCAGCGAGCGCTCACTTCGCTCCTTCGCGATGCCGGCATCGTCCCGAACCAACCGCGATACACCGAGGGAGCCACGCGCGCCCTTGCCGCCCGCATCTGCTCCGTCGTCAGCAGGTCTCGGTCGTAGTGGCCACGGTCGACGATCAGGTGCATCAAGGAGTCAGAGTCCGCCGGGATGTCTTCGACCACGTACCCCGCTGCCTGAAGCCGCTGCAGGAGGACCAGCAGCGAGGCCGGCGAGTCCAGCCCGACCGCGTTCGCAATCCGCGAGGCCTTCGCATTGTGGTTCGTCAGCACCACTGCCACGCGCTTCGCCTCGTTCCCCTTCCGCCGCAGGGCGGCCAGGCGTTGGGCGATGCCGAGCAGCCGCGCCACCCGGTCAGGCCGCGCGGCGTGATGCACCACGTCGCCGCCGAGCAGCCGCGCGCGCCCGTCCGAGGGTGGTTCCACCGGCTGTTTGAAGGCGATCGGCACCGTGATGATCCGCCCGTCCAGTTCCGGGATCGCCACGTTCATCGCGACGTCGAGCGGCAGCAGCCCCGCGCCGGACTGCTCCCACTGCGCCTCGCTCATGGAAGTCAGCACCGCCTGCAGGGTCGGGACTCCCAGCCGTTCAAGCACGGAGACCGACCACTCCTCGCCGCCCGGCGTCAGCGAAGCGCTCCCCATCGCGAACGACATGGTGTTGACGATCACGTCGACGCGTGGCAGCCCCGCCTCGTCCACGAAGTAGGCGAGCGCGCCCGGCAGTTCTCCCTGTGCTGACTCCGAGTCTTTGAGGGAGTACGCGAAGACTGGCATCACGTTCATGCCCATGGCCTCGCCCTGCCGCACAATCGCGTCTACGAACGCCGTGTTTCCAGCCAGCAGATAGGACCGATAGAAGAGCACGCCCACCGTCGGCTGCGAGGGCTGCGCGACCGCCCTCCACGCCTCGTATGAGTGCCCGCGCACGCGAGGGTGGTAGATCCCCACTCGTGGCTGTTCGATTGGCGGAAGGTAGCCGTATCCCGTCGTCAGCAGGTGGTCGGCGAGGAAATAGAGCATCTGCTGGTAGTTGTCGACGCCGCCGTACTGCAGGTACGCCTTCACCTCGTGCGCGATCGGCACGCCGACGTTCGAGGCCGCCATCAAGTCAGGGTCCAGCTCCTCCGTCCCCGGAAGCGCCACGAACCACTGGCCCGCCTCCTCAGCCATCCGGCGCAGCGCCTCGAAACCCGGCAGGCTCTGTCGCCCCCCGTGCAGCCGGACCACCACGACCTCCGCGCTGGGGACCACGGACTCGAAAAAGGCGACCGCGTCAGCCTCGCTCGTCAGGTGGTTCACTGTGTACGCGCGCACCGGCGGGAACTCCGCCTCACCCGGCGCCGCCGCCATCAGCGGCACCGCCCGTGACAGCGCCAGCAGGTCAGTGTCCGCCTGCGTCAGCAGCACCAGCCCGCGCTGCACCACGGCGACACGTTGCAGCTGCACGGGCTCGCCGAGGTCGTGCGTGGCGCCGTCCCAGGAGAAGCCGCTGAAGGCGTACGGCGCCAGCTCTGGCGGCGGCGGTAGGTAGGCGCCCGCCTCCACTTGCGCTTCGATGTAGTCGAATAGCGCGATGACCAGGTGCTCCGTGTTTACAGAATGGAAGAAGGTCGGCCGTCCGTGGAAGAGCAGCATTGCTACGTTCGCGAGCGGGCAAGGCCCGAGGCATCCCGCTTCGTTGAGGTGTACCCGGTTGCGCAGACGACGACGCGTCCATTCCGCGTGGTACAGGTCCTTCCGTGACGGCGCGGCGCCGTGCTCCGTATCGCCGCAGCAACAGCCGTTCACGCAGACGAACAACTGTCCCGCCTGACGCGCGACGTTCACGAGCTTTCCGTCTGCGCGCGTGACGATGTTGCGCGTGATCCGCCCGCCGGCACGTGACGCGGGGGACGCCGGTGGTCGCTGGATCCCCCCGTCCCATTGCAGGTCGTAGGGGCCTGTGCCTGGCACACCGGCCGACGCGGCGCCGTCGCCTTCGATGGTCACGGGGGTCCGCCCTGGTCAGGGTGCGACCGCGGGCCGGAGCGCACCCGTGCGCCTCAGCGACCGCTCGGCCAGCACGCCAAACACGAGGCCGATCGCCGACCACAGCACCAGTTGTGTACCGAGCGCCGCGATCCGGAACCGCCACAGCGAGGACGCTGGGAACCCGCCTGCCACCTCGTCGACCCCGGGCATGACGAGGTAGGCCGCGCCTACGACGAGCAGCAGCGGCGCCGCTGCCAGCATCGAGGCGTCCCACCCCGAGCGTGTCTGCGCCAGCCGCCGCTGCAGCATCGTCGCGCCGACCACTGCCGGGACCGCGAGCAGGATCATCACCAGATGCAGGAATGTCCGCCGTGCGATCGTCTCTGGGTCCCCCACAGCCGGAGGGTTCGCCGGGTACTTGAGGAACGGTACGAGGACGACGGCCGCCCACCCGGCCAGCGCCACATACAGCGCCGTGCCACGCACCCCCACCCCCAGCCGCCCTGAGGCCGCCGCGAACGCCACCGCGTAGAAGCCCCCGTAGGCCGCTCCGAGCACCGCAAGCCCCGCCCCGAGGCCCAGCGTCTGCTGCACCCGGCGGCTGACCACGGCCTCGTCGGCGTGCCCGTCAGCCGAGGTCTCCTCGAACGCGATCGCGTCGGCCACAGCAGGCTCCCCGACCACAACGGCGAACGCGAACGCGAATACGGCAGCGACTAGGCCCGCGAGCAGCCCGCGGACCAACAGGTCCCGCATGCTCATCGGGGACTCCTAGTGGCAGGGCAGACCGGCGAGGTGCCTTGCGTCGTGCACGAACTCATGCACCCATGAGCCGGAGAACACGGACACTGCGCTCTGCTCGATCCCCACGAAGTAGAGCAGCGCGAGGCCGGTCACCGCTGCGAATGCTGCCCACGGCAACGCGTCGCGTAGCGGGATCGTTGGCAACGCTGGGGCAGGTGCGGCGACAGGCTGGGCGGACAGGGCCATCGGAGCCTCCTCGGGATCTCGCGTCCCATTCTGGCGGTGATCGCTGTCGAGGGTCTGACTCGCGGCCCGCTCAACGCGGGCCCTCACAGTGGCGCGACCGCGCCGGAATCACACCGGCTTCCTCGAAGGATCGACGCGACTCTACCGAGGGCCATGAGCCCGGTCAAACTTCTCCAGGAGTCATTGAATCGGTTTCGTGCTACTGGTTATGCATTTGCAACGGGCCCGTCACTACCGTCGGCCTCAGGTGGTCGGAGGGCTGCAATGGTCATTCGTCATCCCCCACGGGCGGAGGGATCCTCAGTGCTCGCGGATGACGACCTGAAGGACTTCTTTGATAACGCCGATCTACCCTTCCACTGGGTGGGGTATGACGGCACCATTCTGGCTGCAAACCGCGCCGAGCTTGCACTCCTTGGCTACACCGAAGAGGAGTACATCGGCCGCAACATCGCTTCGTTCCATGCTGACGAGCGCGTGATTGCCGATATCCTTCAGCGCCTCAAGGCCGGAGAGACCCTTCGTGACTATCCGGCCGTCCTTCGCTGTCGCGACGGCTCCCTGAAAGAAGTCCGGATCACGTCGAGCGTCCTGCGGCGCAATGGCAAGTTCATCCACACCCGCTGCCTCACCCGGGACGTCACTGGGATGCGCGAGATCGAGCGGCGGGCGTTCCACCTGAGCGCCGTCGTCTCCTCATCGGACGACGCCATCGTCAGCAAGACCCTGGACGGCATCGTCGAGTCGTGGAACGACGCAGCCGAGCGTCTCTTCGGGTACACCGCCCAGGAAATGGTCGGCCAATCGATCCGCCGCATCATCCCAGAGGACCGCCAGACGGAGGAAGACGAGGTCCTGCGCCGCATTCGGCGGGGCGAACGCATCGACCACTTCCAGACGCAGCGAAGGCGCAAGGACGGCACGCTCGTCCCCATCTCCCTGACTGTCTCGCCGGTCAAGGACAGTCACGGCCGCATCATCGGCGCGTCCAAGATCGCCCGGGACATCTCCGCCCAGGTGGCCGCCGAGGAGGCGCGCCGCGAGGCCATGGCCACCAAGGATCGCTTCATCGGGCTCATCTCCCACGAGCTTCGGACCCCACTCACCGTGATCGTCGGCAACGCCCAGCTCCTGCTGCGGAGACGCGGGCGGCTTGCCGAGAGTGCCAGCGTCCAGGCGCTCACTGACCTCGCCGGGCAGGGTCAACGCCTTCTCCACGTCATCGAAAACCTGCTGCTCCTCACCCGGGTCAACGACGGTGGCAGCGTCACCCTGACTGATGTTGACCTCGTCCCCCTTTGCGAGCGCATCCTCGCGGATGTCCGGCAGCAGTTTGGCCCGCGCACGGTCCGGTCCGCTTACCCCTTCCACAGCGCGCATGTTGCGTCCGACCCGGCGCTCCTGGCCCTGATCCTTGAGAACCTCCTCAGCAATGCCCACAAGTACAGTCCGCCGCACCTGCCGATCGATCTTGAGTTGCGTGAGGCCACTGACGCAGCGGGTACCCGGGCCCTTGAGGTCCACGTGCTCGACCATGGCCCGGGCATCGACTCCGCCGCCTCCGCGCATATCTTCGAGCCGTTCTTCCGAGGTGAAGCCACGGCGCTCACCTCGCCCGGAATGGGGCTGGGGCTCACGGTCTGTCGCGTCGCCGCTGAGGCCCTCGGGGGCCACATCCAAGCGGCCCCCCGCCCCCAGGGTGGCAGCGACTTCTGGCTCTCCATTCCGTGCCGTGTCGCCCCGAGCGGCGACCTGACCCACGCGCCGAGCGGCACCGGGAGAGGGCGCTGACCGCTCGTGCCGCCCCGCATCCTCATCGTCGATGACGACGAAGCCCTGCTGCGTCTGATCGCCAGTACCTTCGAGTCCGAAGGCTGGCACGTCATCACCGCCAACAGTGGGCTACTCGCACTCCGCCAACTCGAGGACTCCCCTGTCGATGCACTGGTACTCGACCTCCGTATGCCTGAGATGGACGGCACCGCCACCTACCGGGAGATCAGGCGCCGCGGCCACCTTGTCCCGACTCTCATCCTTTCTGCCTACGGCGCGGAGACCGCTCGCGCCGAACTCGGTGCCGAGGCCGCACTCGGCAAGCCCTTCGATCTCGACCGACTCATCGAAGCGGTCTACCGGCTTATCAGGCCTGTCACCGGAGACGCCACAGGCGTGACCCGTTCGACGGGCTGAGCCCTGAGCAGTCACACGTCCCGCGCCCTCCGGTTCGGCGGAGGGGGACCTTGTACAGCTCGATGACGGCTAATCGACCAGGAGTCGAAACCCGTAGAGATCGGCCGCTTCGCGGGCGAGATGTTCTCGGAACTGCGGGGCTGCAATGCGGACGAGGCTCTGGGCGCGGTCGCGCACGGTCCGTCCATGGAGGTCCGCGATGCCGAACTCCGTGACGACGAAGTGGACGTGTCCTCGCGTGGTCACCACGCCAGCACCTGCTCCGAGGCGCGAGACGATCCGTGACGTTGTGCCGTCCGAAGTGATGGAGGGCATCGCTATGATCGGCCTCCCGCCCTCGGCGCGAGCGGCCTTAAGATGCACCGGTGATGTGATGTTCGAGGCTCCCTCGGTGGCCGGGCGCCCTACCCTCGGTGGGGCCGAGTCGTCGGACGCGCCTCATTAACTTGATTCCGCAGGGGCGGAGGAAGCAAGCGCGCCGAATTCAGGATGAACGCGAGTTCCTGCGTCAGGTGGATGGCCGCGGCGAGCAGCGGGCCCAGCAGCCCCAGCGCCGCGAGGCCCATGCCGAGCACGTCGATCGCGATCGTCCCAACAAAATTCTGGCGGATGGTCCGGCGCACTCGGCGTGCTGTCCGCAGTGTCTCCACGAACCGCGACAAGTCATTGCCGATCAGGACGACGTCGGCACTCTCGCGAGTTACGTCGGTGCCAGACCCCATCGCGATCCCGACACTCGCCTCTGCGAGCGCCGGGGCGTCGTTCACACCGTCCCCAATCATCGCGACCGTTCTGCCGCTGCTGACGAGTGCGCGGATGCGTTCCCGCTTCCGCTCCGGAAGCATTCCGCCTTCCCATCCTCCGACTCCGAGTTGCTCTGCGATCGATCGCGCGGCACCTTCGCGGTCGCCGGTAAGGAGCAGGGTGCGGATGCCCATCGCGTGGAGCGCCCGGACGGCCTCGCCCGCCTCGTCGCGCAGCCGGTCTGCGACGTAGATCGCCCCGACGAGTCGCGTGCCGCGTGCCACGAGGATTTCCGAAGCCGCCGCCTGCTCCGGGCCGCCGAGATCCTCGTTGACCGCGATGCCGTGTCCCTCCACGTAGTGACGCGTCCCTGCGATGATCGAAACACCATCCGCGACCGCCATGACACCGCGCCCCGGCTGCGTGAGGACTTCCTGTGGTTCTTGCGGGCTGATGCCGGCGTCCCTCGCGTAGTCCAGGATGGCAGCCGCGAGCGGATGCTCGCTGCGTGCTTCGGCGATCGCCGCGAGCTCCAGGACTTCGGACGCACTATGCCCCGCGTTCGGTATGACGGCACTCACCGTAGGGGTGCCGTAGGTGAGCGTGCCCGTCTTGTCGAGGACGACGGTGTCCACGGCCCAGAGCGCCTCGAGGTACCGGCCGCCCTTGATGATCGAGCCTTGCCGCGCGGCGCGTCCGATCCCTCCCAAGATGGCGAGCGGCGTACCTGCGGCGATCCCGCAGGCGCCCGCCACAATGATGACCGAGATCGTGGCCCGCGGGTCGCGCGTCAGCAGGAACGTGACGGCCGCGCCACCGAGCGCGAAGTAGACCAGATAGCCGGCGTACCGGTCGGCGGTCCGCTGCACGGGTGCGCGGGATCGCTCCGCGTGTTCCACCGCCTCGACGATCTTCCCGAAGGCAGAGTCCCGGCCGACCCGCTCAGCCGAAATCTCAAGCGCGCCACGCTGGTTCATCGTGCCCGCGAATACGGTCGACCCCACGATCTTCTCAACCGCCAGCGGCTCCCCCGTGATCGTCGCCTCGTCGACGAACGAGCGTCCCGCCAGCACGCTCCCATCCACCGGGACGCTCGCGCCAGGGTTGACCAGGACGCGATCGCCGACGGACACCTCGCTCAGCGGCACTTCCTCCGTCTGACCCTCTCGTCGTACGAGGGCAGTAGGCGGCAGGTAGGCCAGCAGATCTCGGATGGCATGCCGCCCACGGGTGACTGCCAGCCCCTCCAGGACCTCCGCGATCAGGACGAACGCGGTGATCATCAGCGCGACGAAGACAGAGCCTGTGGCGAGGGCAGCCAGCAGCGCCAGGAGCATCGAAAGCTCCATCGTCATCCGGCGCTCGCGCAGATGTCCTGCGGCTTCGAGGAGCATCGGCCATGCCCCCACGACGATCACTCCAATGCCGGCGGGGATGAGGAGTGAGCGATAGGCGTCATTCACACACCAAGATCCGGCAGCAGCGAGCGCAACAAAGGCGATGCGTGCCAGGTCCAGCCTCGAGATCCCAGACTCGAATTCGTCCGCCTCGCGGTCAACCTCGGTGGGATAGGAAGGCGCCTCTATGGCGGGCAGTTGGGTCATATCGATGCCACCTCGTTGAGGTGATGATGCGTCCTGCGGATGTCGAGTTCATCCGATGAAGGGGTGACCATCGTCACGACTCCTACGATGACGAGGAGCACTGGGGCACTGCCCCCTATTCAGCATTTTGGGGTCGCGGCTTGGGAAGCGTCGGCCCTCGGCCTCGGCCAGTGCATTGGCCCGTACCGCCTGTTGGTCTGGCCTATTCCGCGCCCAGCGCGGGCGCATCCTCACCTGTCCAGCCGGCGGCGACCGCCGTCAGAAGTCGGGCCTACCAGTTGGCGAACGCCGGACCGGCCAACTAGGCTCCAGCCGATGGGACACTCCCGACCCACGCGCGCTCCATGTACTGATCACAGAGAACGATGAGGTGAGGCCATGCTCTTCTCCATCGAGGGAAAGACACCGCAGGTGCACCCCACCGCCTGGATCGGGCCCGGTTCCTTCGTGATCGGGGACGTCGTTATCGGCGAGCGTTCCACAGTCTGGCCGGGTGCGGTGATCCGTGCAGACTTCGCCCCGATCCGGATCGGCAACGACGTCCATATCGAGGACAACGTCGTCCTCCATTCCGGGGGAGGGCTCACGCTCCACAACAACATCACGATCGGCCACTCAGCCGTCGTCCACGGCAAGGTCATTGGCAACTGGGTGCTTCTCGGCAACAACTGCACCATCCTGGACGATGCGGTCGTAGAGGATGAATGCATCGTTGGTGCTGGGGCCCTCGTTTCTCCGCGCGAGACGATTCGCACCGGATCACTCGTCCTCGGCATCCCCGGTGTCTCAACACCGGCCCGTCCTGACCAACTCCAGCGCCGCCGAGCCGCCCAGCAACCTGGCGACAATCGCACCGGCGGCTACTACCACAACGCCATGCGCTATCGCGCTGCCGGCATCGAGGAACGCCAGCTCTGGACCCCCACCGCTGGCTCCGTCGGCGACCTCCCACCCGGCTGGCCGCGCACCGCCTGACGGAGGACCAGCCTCGCATCATTCTCTCGGCACCCCTCCTCCCTTCGCGCCACGCCTATGCTCTGTGCCCTTGGCGGTCCGGCCGACGGCGATGTGGCGCCGACGTGGCCCGCCGCCAGACGACGACGCCGGGGCGTTGGACAGGATGAGGAGGGAGGCATGACCGAGACCCCCGTTGACTCCGAGTCCTCGGCCGTCACGCGAATTCCGTTGCGAGCCCTTGTCCGCTACTTCCTCCGGCTGGGGACACTCGGCTTCGGTGGGCCGGCGGCCCTCGTCGCCTACATGCGGCGCGACCTCGTCGAACAGCGACAGGCGATCGACGAAGACACCTACAACCTTTCGCTGGCCCTGGCCCAGGTCATGCCCGGGCCCCTCGCCGCCCAGGCGGCAATCGCGATCGGCTACTTCGAATACGGCGTGCGCGGTGCCACCCTCGTCGGCTTCGCCTTCATCCTGCCTTCCTTCCTCATGGTGCTTGGGCTCTCGTGGCTCTACGTTGCCTTCGGAGGGCTCCCCTGGGTGCAGGCGCTCTTCTACGGAATCGGCGCCGTCGTCATCGCCATCATCGCGGCTGCCGCCTATCGACTCGCACGCGGCACGAACAAGCGCGACCCGCTGCTCTGGGGCGTCTTCGCCGCGCTCTTCTTGGCCACCGCATGGTCCGGCACGGAACTCGCCGTGCTCTTCGTGGCCGCAGGTATCCTCCTGGTCTTCGTCCGCGCCTGGCCCGGGACGACGCGCGCGATCGTCATCGCGGTCGCGGGCGGCACCGTGGGGGTGGCTGCATGGGTGCTGGAGACGTTCCTCCTCAGTGCGGATGCGGGCTCCGCGGGCAGCCTCCCCCTCCAGATCCTCCTGTTCTTCGCCAAGGCCGGTGCCTTCGTCTTCGGAAGCGGCCTCGCGATCGTCCCCTTCCTCCAGGAGGGCGTCGTCCATGAGCTCGGCTGGCTCAACGAGCACCAGTTCCTCGATTCCGTCGCGATCGCACTAATCACCCCAGGCCCCGTCGTCATCACCGTCGCGTTCATCGGATACCTCGTCTACGGCGCGACAGGCGCGGCCCTGGCCGCGATCGGCATCTTTCTTCCCGTCTACGTCTTCACCGTCCTACCGGCGCCCTGGTTCCTCCGACACCGCAGCAACCTCCAACTGCGCGCTTTCGTCTCCGGCGCCACCGCTGCGGCAAGTGGGGCCATTGCTGGCGCCGTCGTCGTCCTCGGTGCCCGCGCGATCACCGACGTCCCGACAGCCCTCATCATGGTCACGGGGCTCATCGCCCTCATGCGCTTTCGAGTCCAGGAGCCTCTCCTCGTCCTCGCCGCCGGAGCCGCCGGCCTCGCGCTCTGGCCGCTCCTCCACGCCTAGTCGCCACCTGGCCACCACGGGCCGGGGTGAGTCCCCTCGACGTTTGCTCCCGGACAACAGATGGGGCCGGACGGCCGGCCCCCACCCGCTTCGGTCCCCGCCCCCCGCGAGGGCGATCCAGCTGTGCCCGCTACCGCGCGAGCTTCTCAATGAACTTCGATCGCGCCTTCGCCACCTTGGGAGCGATCACGACGCGGCAGTAGCCCGCCTCCGGATTCCGTCGGAAGTACTGCGTGTGGTAGTCCTCCGCGGGCCAGAACCGATCCAGCGGCACTACCTCCGTCACTACCCGACCTGGCCACACGCCCGACCGTTCCACCTCCCCAATCACCGAGGCTGCAGTCGCCCCCTGCTCCTCCGAGTGCGTGAAGATCGCAGAGCGATACTGCGACCCCACATCGTTCCCTTGCCGGTTCAATGTTGTCGGATCGTGGATCGTGAAGAACACATCCAGTAGGTCTCGGAACGAGATCACCTCCGGGTTGAACACCACCTCGACCGCCTCCGCATGGCCGGTCGTCCCGGAGCACACCGCTTCGTACGAGGGCTCCGCCACCGAGCCACCCGTGTACCCGGAGCGCACCGACTCGACGCCACGCAGCAACTCGTACACCGCCTCCAGACACCAAAAGCAGCCGCCCGCCAGCGTCGCCGTCTCAGTCACCATGGTCGGCTCCTCCAGGCTGAGATCCTACGGTAGCGAAGGCGATCAGGTTGCCAGTCCCGGACGGACGCCGGCGCGTGGTCCGCGACGTCGATCTCCACGTCCACAGGCTCCTCTTCCACCCGCCACCGGAATCGGAACTCCATGGCTCGTCCTTTGGGCCGCACTTGCTAGCTTCTCGTATGGGCGGCGGCGCCTTCCAGCGAGGGCCATGTCACGCGACAGGTGGTCCCCGCCCCGATCTGCACCCGTGTCCCGGATACCGCCGCCGCCGACATCCGGCGCGGTCTGAGGCCGAATCGTGGGTCCCAGGCGGACGGGATCGACCTCGATCAGGCACCTCACTGCGAGAGCGCCGGGCGGAGCCTCAGTCATCCGAGATTCTCGAATGATCCCCGCGCGATCTGCTCGTTGCGTGTCTTCGCCCCCGCGCCGATTCTGCGTGGGCAGGGAGCAGGAGCAGTTCAGGTGAGCGAGTCCTCCCGTCCGGGCTCTCGCCGCGTCGCGCGCAAGAGCCCCGCGAGCATCGTGCTTGACGCCGTCCCAATCTCAGACAGGAGTGGGCGCATGCCCGTCTCTGACCGGAGCGCTCCCGTCGAGCAGGCATGAGCGAGCCATCATGAGGATCCTCGAACTCAGCGACGAAGAAGCCGCGGCTGCGTTTGCCGGCAAGCTCTTCACGCGCTGGGGCTCCGAGGTGATCCGCGTCGAGTCTCCGGACCGTCGCCCTCCGCTCCGTGACGAGGAGATCTACCTGCATGGCGGGAAGCGACGCGTCGCACTCGACTACCGGAGCGAGCGGGGGCGTGCAGCCCTGGATCGCCTGGCCGCGACCTGCGATGTGCTCCTGACGGACGCCTCGGTGGACGACATTGACTCGCTGCGAGTGCTCGAACTGGGCGCAGGGCGCGATCCTTCGGTGCGTGTCTCCATCACACCGTTTGGGTTGACCGGCCCGTACGCGAGGTTCAGGGCAACTGAGGCGACACTCCTCGCGCTTTCCGGTCTCACCTACCTGACGGGCGATCCCGGGCGGGCGCCGCTGACAGTCCCGGGCCACTACGCCGCCTATCAATCGGGCACCTTCGCATATGTGGCCGCGCTGGCCGCGTTGATCGAGGCCCGTCGATCCGCAGATATAGGCCCGCAACGCATCGATGTCAGCATGCTCGAGTGTCTTGTGGGCCTGCATCAGATGACGGATACCCGCTGGTTGGTCAACGGCGAGGTCCGCACGCGCGTTGGGAACCGCTCCTCGGCAAGCACCGGTGCCATGCTCCCCTGCCGGGACGGGTGGTTCGGCTTCAGCACGGCCGGTGACAACTGGATGCCGCTCGCTCTGATGCTCGGGCGGCCGGACCTGGTCAATGACGAGCGCTTCTCGACGAATGCGGGGCGCCTGAGGAACCGTGACGAGTTCGACGCCCTCGTGCAGGCTTCGCTGTCCGCGCGGACGAAGCACGAGATCTTCACCGAGGCACAGGAGACCTGGCGTCTCGCGATGGGCTACGGCGCGTCACTCGATGACTGCCTTGCCGACCGTCACCTCGAGTCGCGCCAGTTCTGGCGCACGCTGCCGCTCGAGGAGAATGCTGGCGGCGCCCCCCTACGCACGCCCGGATCCCCCTTCCGGTTCCGTGGCGAAGACCAGCCACCCGAGGCGCTCGCTGTACCCGCCGGTGCCGACACCGAGTTAGTCATGGGCGAGGCCGCTGTAGACACCCATCCCGAGACGGGCGGCGAGCGCACTGGCGGGGTCAGGCCGTCCGCGCGACCGCTCGAGGGACTGCGGGTCCTGGACCTCACGCGCGTCTGGGCCGGGCCGCTTGCCGCTCGGGTCATCGCGGACCTCGGTGCTGAGGTGATCTGCATCGAGGCTCCGACGGCGCGGGGCCCTGCTGCCGTGCCGGCGGGCACACCTACCTATCTCAACGGTGGGGAGGTGCCGGAGCCATGGAATCAGCAACCGCTCTTTCACAAGCTCCATCGCAACCGCAAGAGCGTCGCCATCGACTTGAAACACCCCGAGGGCCGCGCGTTGTTCCTCGAACTCGTCGCCAAGAGTGATGTCGTGATGGAAAACTTCAGCGCGCGGGCGATGGGCGGGCTCGGACTGGACTACGAGCGCCTCCGCGAGGCGAACCCACAGATCATCTACCTCGGCATGCCCGCCTTCGGCGCGGACGGTCCCTACCGCGACTACGTCGGGTACGGCCCCGCGGTGGAGCCGATGACTGGGCTACCGGCGGTGATGGGTTACAGCGCGGACGAACCTCGCGTCACGGGGACCGCCACACCCGACGCCATCGCCGGCCTCGCGGCAGCGGCCGCCGTGCTCACAGCGCTCGAGCGCCGCGGACGCACCGGCGCCGGTGCCTGCATCGACGTTTCTCACCACGAGGCCGGGATCGCGCTCCTCGGCGAGTACTTCATCGCGTATCAGCGGTCCGGCAGGACGCCGGAGTTCGTCGGAAACGGACACCCGCAGTACGCACCACACGGCATCTACCCCTGCGCCGGCGAGGACGAGTGGGTGGCCCTGGCCGCGCGCGACGAGGGCGAGTGGCAGCGTCTCTGTGAAACAGCGGGCTGCGCATGGGGCCGCGATTCACGCTTTGCCAGCGAGGCGGCCCGTCTCGAGCACCGCGTCGAGTTGGACAGCGCGATCGCCGATTGGACGCGTGGGCTGACGAAGTTCCAGGTGATGGAGCGTTTGCTGCAGGTGGACGTCCCCGCTGGCGCGGTATTCACCTGCCCTGAGTACCTCGCCGATGAGCACCTCCGGCAGCGCGGATACTTCGCCCGCCTCTTCCATCCACTGACGGGAGAGCAGAGTTACGACGGCTCGCCCTTCGTCTTCGACGGAGAGCGGGGCTACGACGCGTGGCTCCCCTCCCCTCGGCTCGGCGAGCACAATGAATCCGTCCTGCGGGAGGTGCTCTCGAAGACCAGCGCCGAGATTGCGGCGTTGACCAAGTCGGGTGTGATCGTCGACCGCCCGCCGGACTGACCACACGCGAAGGTCGGGGGTCCGTCAGGTGTCGAGGGATGAGGGGAGGACGCATGATCATTGAGGCACAGTGGCCCGGCGTTGTGCGGGAAGTGCACGTGTCCGTGGGCGACGAGGTCGTGGCTGATCAGGAACTCATCACGCTGGAGTCGATGAAGATGCTCCAGCCGGTTGTGGCCACCCGACCCGGGAAGGTCACCGCGATTCATGTCACGGTCGATGATTTCGTCAACCCGGGGATGCCACTCGCTGCCATCGAGTAACGGACCCATCAGCGGAGGCTCCGGCATCGCGGCACCCAATCGAGTGCTACTGCCGGCAGGAGGAGTAGGCCATGCCCATCGACCCCAAGCGGGAGAGCTGGAAGCCGGGACAGCCCTGGGAGGGCGCCATCGAGGACATCGCGTACATTCGCGGCCTCGCTGCGGAGATGGGCGGCCCAGAGCGGATCGAGCGTCAGCATGCCGGCGGCCGCTACACGATTCGTGAGCGCATCGAGAAGTTCGTCGACCCCGGTAGCTTCTTCGAGGCTGGCCCGCTGGTCGGCGCCGCGGAGTACGACGAAGACGGAAATCTGATTTCGTTCAACCCCGGCGGATATGTGATGGGACTCGCCGAGATCGATGGACGCCCGATCGCGATTGGCGGAAACGACTTCACTCGCTCGGGAGGGAGCCCGCACGACGTCCAGAAGGGTGCTGCTCGGTTCCAGATGCCCCTCGCTTCCGAATACGGGATCCCCTTCGTCCAGTTCATGGAAGGGTCCGGCCACAGCGCCCGCTCTGATGAAGCGCGCCAGCACATGGGTCTCTCCACCGGCGAGGGCTATTGGCGGCTCGCCGAGGTGTTGCGGACAGTCCCCGTCGCGACGGCGATCCTGGGTTCTGTGGCAGGCGCGCCCGCTGCACACGCGCTCATGACGCACTTCTCCGTCATGGTGAAGGGCCAGTCCCAGATCTTCCCCTCAGGACCGCCAGTGGTGCGGCGTTCGCTTGGCGAGCAACTCACCAAGGAAGAACTTGGTGGCGCGCAGATGCACGTCCACCGCAGCGGTCAGGTCGACAACGAGGCGGAGTCTGAGGAAGACGCCTTCGACCAGATCAAGAAGTTCCTGAGCTACCTCCCGAACACCACGAACGACGTCGCACCTCGCGTGGAGACTGGTGACCCACCCAGCCGCCGGGCCGAAGAACTCCTGACGATCATGCCGCTCGACCGCCGCAAGGGGTACGACATCCGCAAGATCGTGGGTCACGTCGTCGACAACGGCGAGTTCTTCGAGATGCGTCGGTACTACGGCGGCTCCATGATGACCGCCTTCGCGCGACTCGACGGCTACAGCGTCGGCATCCTCGCGAGCGACCCTATGGTCTTTGGGGGCTCTCTCACGGCCGACGCCTCGGACAAGTACGCCCACTTTCTCGATCTCTGTGACGCCTTCAACCTTCCGATCATCATCTTCCTCGACATGCCAGGATTCATGATCGGCTCTCATTCCGAGGCGCAGGCCCCGATGCGTCGCGGCGCGCGTGCCCTGATCGCGAGCGCCGAGGCGAAGGTGCCCAAGGTGCTGTTTGCTATCCGCAAGGCCTACGGCGTTGCAGCCGGGGTGCCGAACAGCATTGGCGTCCCCACCGGAGTCAACCTCCGCTTTGGATGGCCATCCGGCGAGTGGGGTGGCATCCCGATCGAGGGTGGGGTCGCCGCTGCTTATGCGCGCGAGATCGCGGCTGCCGACGATCCGGTGGCGCACCAGAAGATGATCGAGGACCGTCTGGTCACGCTCCGGTCCCCCTTCCGCTCGGCGCACCACTTCGATGTGACTGACCTGATCGACCCGCGCGACACTCGCTCAGTCGCCTGTACGTTCGTCCGTCTCGCGCAGCCGGCGCTCGCGCGGCTCGCGCAGAGGCCCAAGCGCGCCGTGCGGCCGTAGGCAGGTCGCCTGCGCGGGTCCTCCCGTTAGTAGGGATCCGGTCCGGGCTAGTAGGGAGGCGCGGTACTCAGGACGGCGGCCTCCGTCAGTCGCTCTACCTCGGCCGGCGGCAGGCCCAGCACGCGTTCAAGGACCTCGTGATTGTGCTCTCCGAGCATCGGGGTGGGGCGCCAGTGCTCGTATCCGCGCTCGCCGTTGAAGACGAACGGTGAGCCATCGAACCGTTGGGGCCCGGTGACGGCGTGCCGGAGGTCGGCGAAGTAGCCGCGCTCGACGAGGTGAGGGTCCGCTGACAACTCGGGCCCCTTCAGCACTGCGCCTGCCGGCACCCCCGCGGCCATCAGCACCCGCATCAGCGCGTATTTCTCCTGCCCCGCCGTCCATGCGCTGATGGCCGCGTCCAGTTCGGCCCGGTGCGCACGCCGCGAAGCGGCGTCCACGAAGCGCGGGTCATGCTCCCACCCTTGCGCCGCCACCCCTGTCAGACCCTTCCATTCAAGGTCGTCACGCGCCGCGATCGCGATCCAGTCGTCGTCGCCGAGGCAGCGATACGTGTTGTGCGGTGCGTAGCGCGGGTCTTCGTTGCCCACACGTTCTGGGTCATGGCCCCGGAGCTGCGCCTCGATGAAGTACTCGCCCACGAAGCCGATTGCGGTCTCCTGCTGAGAGAAGTCCAACTCGCAGCCCATGCCGGAGGCGTCTCGCCGTGTGAGCGCCTCGATGACCGCGGCCGCAGCGGCGGTCCCTGCCATGGGGTCGGGGATCGCGATCGCTGCTGTGTGCGGGTGCGACCCGCGGTAGCCGAGCATGCTGGGGATCGCGGCAAGCGGTTCGACGCTCGTCCCCAGCCCGACGAAGTCACGGTAGGGACCGGTGCGGCCGAACGCTGGCATCGGCGCGTAGATGATCCGTGGGTTGGCGTCCCTCAGCGTGTCGTATCCCAGGCCAAGCCGCGCCATCGCGCGCGCACTGAAGTTCTCCAGCACCACATCGCTCTCCCGGACCAACGCGAGGAAGATTTCCTTCCCCGCCTCCGTCTTGAGGTCGATGCACAGGCTGCGCCGGTTCCGCTGCAACTGGTTGAACACCGTCTGTGCGTTCCAGGGCATCGACTCGGTGCTCTCCGTGAGGAGGTACCCACGAGTGCCCCGTGCCACCTGCCGGGGGCCGCGGTTTGTCGGCGCCTCGATCTTGATCGTGTCCGCCCCCAGGTCGGCGAGCAGTCGCCCGGCGGTCGGCCCGGCCCAGACCCGCGTGAGGTCAAGGACGCGGACGCCCTCAAGCGGTCGCGTCGGAGGTGGTGTGCCGCGTGAGGGGCGGCTGTCGCCGCGCGCCGTCCGTCCCGCCGACTCGGGTACGGCCCCCGTGTCGGCGCCCAGCGCATGCGGCGGCGGCTCCACGGGCAGCGGCACGCCGATGATGCGCGCGCCGGCCCCCGGAACCCGAAGGTCCGCCCACTCAGGCGGCGCGCCTTCCAGCGGGCGCCAGAACTCGCGCTCCGTGAGGTGCGGGTCCTCCAGTGCTTCAAGCACTCCGATCAGCTTGCCGACGGGGAGGCGCCACCGGCCCTGAGCCTCGTCGAACGCCTCCTGCGGTGTCCAGTCCTTGAAGGCCTCGCGGACGATCTCCGCAAGTTCTTCATAGTGCTCGAGCCGTCCCTGGTTGGTTGCCAGCGGGTGGTGCTCGGCGATGTCGGGGCGACCGATCATCGTCGCGAACGAGAACCAGAACTGCTGGGAGAAGGTAATGCCGACCCACCCGTCACCAGCCGGCAGGAGGGAGTTGGCCGCCCCGTCGAGCCGGTTACCGGCTCGCTTGCGCACCTCCCCCGTCTCGAGCCACTTCGAATATGTGCTCTGGTGCAGGCTCGCCAGGCACTCCATCACGCTCACGTCGATCACCGTGGGCTCGGCGGCATCACCCCGCGCTCGATACGTCGCTAATGCGGCCGTGTAGCCAAGCGTCCCCCCTTGGTACGAGGCATACCGCCCCACGAAGGTGAGTGGCGCCTTGTCCGGGTCTCCCATGAGATAGCTGTATCCGCCGAGCGCGAGGAGCGACGCCTCGGTGGCGGGTGCGCCGGCGTACGGCCCGGTCAGCCCGAACGGCGTGATCGCCAGCCGCACCGAGGGCGCCGCCCCGCCCAGGTCCAGCAGGTCGAGCCGCTCGATGTCCTCGACCGTCCGGTCTGTCACCAGCACGTCGCATGATCGCGCGATCGCCTGGAGCATCGTGCGGTGTTCCGGACGGCTGGGGTCGAGCGACTGCCGGCGTTTTCCGCCATTGAGGTAGATGTCCGCGGCGACCTCCGGTTGGGGACGCGCCGGGGACTCCACACGGACGACCTCGGCGCCCGCCCGGCGGAACAACTTCCCACAGTAGGCCGCCGCCGCCTCGCCATCGCTGATCTCGAGGACGCGCATCAGGCTACGCACCCTTTCTGCGGAGCGCGTAGATCGAAGTGTGGTGGACCGTCGCGAGGCGCTCGCCCCCATCCGCCGCCGAGACCTCGACGCTGAAGGTCACGTACTTGTTCCCGTTCTTCTCGAACAGGTCAAGCACACGGCCCTCCACACGCAGCGGCTGGTCCGCTTCGGGTGCCCGGTTGAGGGTCATCTCGCTCGAGACGTGGACGCCGGCCTCGTAATGGAACGTCCCGTGAATGAGCGGCCCATAGAGCCCCATCAGCATGCCCGGTGGCACGCTCAGGGTGTCCCCCACCTGATAGGCGTCGAGCGCCTCGCCTGTACGTGCGAGAAACGTCTCGATGTCCCCTCGAGTGATTGTGCGGTCATATCCGTTGAGCCCCGTCCCCGGGACTGCGCTCTCTTCAGTCAGGTCGGGGAGATGCGTGGTCATGCGGCGGCTCCGGACTGCGGTGCGCGGCAGGTCGCCGTCGCCGTCGCGCAGACGCCGCCGGTCGGATCGAGCACGCGGATTTCCACGGCGACGCGACCCTCCTCGTCCGGTGCAGAGACGCTGCCTTCCACCCTCACTTCGTCGCCCTCATAGACCGGGCGGCGGATCAGCCCGTGGAACGTGCTGCCCGCGAGCCACCCGCTCGGGAAGTTCTCATGCATGAGGCGGCTCATGTAGCCCATGATCGTCACGCCCGGGACCAGTCCGCCCCGGTAGCCCATCTCTCGCGCCTTCTCGTCGTCGTGGATGCTCCCCGTCGACGCGCTCGCGCTGTTGATCGCCCCGATGCGCAACGCTGGTAGTTCACGCCGCTCGGTGCTCGTTGGAGTCATCGCGTGTCACCCTCCTGCGACTGGCCGCGCTTCGCGACCTGATAGATCGTGGTGTGGCGCTGTCGCCACAGTTCGATGGCGTCTTCGGAGTACGTCGTGAGGTCATACGCGCCGTACTGGTGACCCTTCCGCTCGTACGACTCACGGAACGTCCCCGTCGTCACAAATTGCTGTCCCGCGTAGGCCGGGGCGAAGATCTGGAGATGGGAGCGTGTGTGGATGGCAGGTCCGTAGTTGTACGTATGGTGCAGGACGCCTGGCGGCCGGCCGGCAATCCAACCCGGGTGGAGTCGAGCCCGAGGCCCGGTGAACAGAGGGTCGTCCGTGCGAGCCTTGTTCGCCGCGTACTCCTGCGCCTCCTCCTCCGTCACCGTGAATCCAAGGGGGGCGAGCTGCCGTCCCACCGGAGCGACCTCCGGCTTGAGCAGCGGATAGTCCGCGAGTGGTGGTTCCGCGGGCCGGAAGGGGGTCTTCAGCAGCACCTCGTCTAACCATGGGGCGATGCCGAGGCCGAGGTTACCCGCCACGCGCTCGTGTCCGTCCGCGCCGACGATCTGCAGGTTCCAGGTGTCACCATCTGGCGTCATCGTGATCGCCAGCTCATCACCTGGGTACGTCGGGCGACGAAAACCAAGATCCGCCCACCCCTGGTCCAGCCAACCGGGTCCAAGCGTCTGCAAGATCAAGGGGGTTGCCCAGCCAAAGACGGTCACACCACCGACCAGCGCGCCTTGGTACCCGTACTCCTTCGCCCCTTCGGTCGAGTGGATCTTGTTCCGGATGTCCGGGGCGTCCCGGTTGCCGAGGAACGCCGTGAGAGTCCGTTGTACCGAGTGCGGGGTGGTCATCGAGGGCCTCCTGTGGGCTCATGTCTTGCCAGCGGGGGTTCGAGCACGGCGCTTGCAACCCTCACATTCGTTATGCTAGGTTCCCGCAAACGTTTACGCCGGGCACCTCGATGGGGCGATTCGTCCCCGTACGTGCGGGCTCCGGCAGTGACCGACGGCGGGTCTGAGGGGGCCGGCCATGCGCCTTGAAGCCACCCGCTCATTCTTGAAACTCGTTGAACTTGGGTCCTACGCGGCGGCCGCGGAAGCCCTCTACATGAGCACGACCACGCTGCACAGTCATGTGAAGGCGATCGAGGCCGAGCTGGCTACAGTGCTCGTGAAGTTCAAGGGGCGCCAGTTGGTGCTCACGGTGGACGGCCAGCGGTTTCTCCGCTTTGCCGAACGGACCATTGACGAGTTTGAGGAGCTCCAGTGGGGTCTCTCGCGCAACTCGAGCGGCGAGCGGGACACACTCCGCATTGCGAGCCTGTTCGGTCCCGCGAACTACCTGCTGCCTCCCGTGATCCACGCGATCTCCGCCGCCAACCCGGACCTCTCGATCGTCGTGCATTCGGGACACGTCGAAGCGTCGCTTGCTGCGCTCGTCAGCGGTCGCGCAGACATCATGATCGGACATGAAGTACACGCGGCGTCCCTGACCGACGCCTACACGGCAACGCCTGTTTACCGAGACCAGCTGACCGCCGTGGTTCGTGCCGACTGCGACCATCAACCCGCCGAAGACCTCTTTAGTCTCTACCCCGTGGCCGTCCAGCCCCCAAGGTCGCTCTCTCGTCAGTACTTCGAGCGATGGGCCAGGGACCGAGACATTGCGGTCAGGTCTCGCTTTGAGTTCGACGTGTTCGACGGAATCCTGTCTCAGGTGATGTGCGGACACACCATCGGCATACTCGGTGGGTATGTCGCGCGGCTCACCCCGCTGCGTGACCAGCTCGTGGAACTCGAGCTCCCGGGCTTCCAGCAGCGGCGTGACCTCGTCGCCATCCATCCCAACACGCCGAAGCCGCGTGCGCGCGAGTTCGTCGAAGCGCTCGGAGCGTTCTACGGAGTACGCCCCGCGAGGACCGCGCCCATGGTCGTCGTCGCGTAGCGGCTGACTGGATAGGGACACTGGCAACTCTCCCGAGTCCTAGCGGCCGCGAAGGCGCGGGTCGAGCATGTCCCGCAGCGCATCACCGACGAGGTTGAACGACAGTACGAGCAGGAAGATCGCCAACCCGGGAAAGAACGACACCCACCACGCGCGCTCCAGGTAGGGGGCGCCCTGGTTCAGCACGCTGCCCCAGGTCGGCGTCGGTGGCTGGACGCCGACCCCGAGGAACCCGAGTCCAGCCTCGGAGAGCACCGCATAGCCCATGGCCAGCGACGCCTGGACGATCACCGGTGAGAGCGCGTTCGGGAATACATGCCGGAAAATGATGCGCCGCCGTGAACAGCCAAGTGCACGCGAGGCGGCGATGTACTCGTTCTCCATCACGGAGAGAGCCTGGCTTCGGATCAGACGGGCGTAGTTGGGCATCGCGTTCACACCGAGCGCGATCATCACGTTCCACAGGTTGGGCTCCAGGATCGCCATGAGTGTCAGCGCGAAGATCAGGCCCGGGATCACCAGGATTGCGTCCATGAAGCGCATCAAGACGTTGTCCACCCAGCCCCGCGAATACCCCGCGACCAGGCCAAGCGGCACGCCCAGGGCCATCCCGACGCTTACCGCGAGGATCCCGACGGCAAGCGAAATCCGCGTCCCGTACACCACTCGGCTAAAGACGTCTCGCCCTAGACGGTCTGTACCGAAGAAGTGCTGGGCGCTCGGTTCGGCAAACACGGCGCCGTAATCTTGGTACAGCGGGTCGTGGGTCGCGACCAGCGGTGCCGTGATCGCGACGACCGCGATCAGCACGATGAAGCCAAGCGCTGCAGTGCCCAGGGTGTGACTCATTGCGGTGCGCTTGAGCGTGCGCAATCGGCTGCGCTGCGGTTGCACCGGCGCATGCGCCGACGTCCACTCGACCGCCTGTGACGCGTTGTCGGCCAACCTGCGCCCTCCTACTGGAACCGGATCCGCGGATCGAGGACTGAGTACATGATGTCCGCCCACAGGTTGCCGATGAGCGTGCCCGTGGCGGCCAACAGGATCACGCCCTGGATCACCGGTAGGTCCTTCGAGAACACGGCGTTCACCGCGAGCCGGCCGACCCCCGGGACGGCGAAGACCTGCTCGATGATCACCGTCCCACCGAGCAGGGTCGCGAACTGCAGCCCCAGGATGGTCACCACGGAAAGGAGCGAGTTGCGCAGAGCGTGACGGTAGATCACTGTCCGCTCGCGGAGGCCCTTCGCCCGCGCCGTCCGGATGTAGTCCTGGCCTAACACGTCGAGCATCCCCGCACGGGTTTGTCGCGTAATCGTGCCCACGAGGTTGACGCCGAGCGTGAGCCCGGGCAGCGCGAGGTGGCGCGCTGCTGCGACCGGGTCGTCCCACAGGTTCACAAACCCCGACGGCGGCAAGAGGCGCAGCCAGACTGAAACGGTCAGGATCAGCAACAGCCCCATCCAGAAGCTCGGCATTGAGACCCCGCCCAGCGCGAAGACTGTCGCGACATGGTCGACCCACGTATTCCGCTTGATTGCGGAGATCACCCCGAGCGGGATGCTTACTGAGATCGCGAAGAGCCATGCGACTGCCGCAAGCTGAGCGGTCGCGGGAAGCCGGCTGAGCAGTTCGCCACTCACCTCGGTCCGCGTCAGGTTCGATTCCCCGAGGTTCCCTCGGGCTGCGTCCCCCAGCCAGTTCAGGTACCGCACCGGTAACGGGTCGTTCAGTCCGAGGCGCTCACGGAGGGCCGCTTCCATCTCCTTGGTCATGATCACTTGGTCATCACCGACCAGGGCCTGGATCGGGTCGCCCCCGAAGACTTCCGTCAGCGAGAACACCAGCGCCGTGACAAGCACCACGACCGGGATCGTGTCGATGACGCGCCGGATGATGAATCGGATCACAGGTCACTCCGGACACGCGGACGCCCGCGTAGAACGAGCGTGTGCGTCACCGTACCGGCGCGGCGTCGCTTCCGTGGGCCGGCCGCCGCGTCGGCCGCCCACGCAATGGACACGGCGTGCCTACGAGTCCAGCCAGACGGTCTGGTTTCGGAGCTTCGCGTCGCCCCACGGCACAAAGTTCTTCACCCGCTTCGAGTGTGCGAGTTCGTTGACCCGTTCGATCCAGAACAGCGCCATCATGTTGTCTACCACCAGTTCGGAGATCCGGTGGTACGCAGCCTTCCGCTCCTCGAAGTTGTACGTGCTACGGGCCTTCACCAGCTCCCGGTCGAGCTCCTGCTGCGCGGCATCGGGCTTGTACTCCTTGTTGAAGGAAGCGCGGTTGAAGGACCCCTTGCTGTGGAAGTTCTCGTAGTAGGTGAGGTCTGGGTCAGACCGGCCGCTCCACCCCCCCGAGGGGATCCATGCGAACTTCTGGTCGCGCGCTGCCGTACCGGCCTCTGCAGACGGCAGCGGCTTGATGTCGATCTTGATCCCCACGCGTTCCCACTGGGACTTCAGCAACTCGCAGGTAGCGATCGAGTCCGCCGTGTTCGGTGTGACCATCGGCCAGACGTTCTTGCCCTCGCCCTCTCCTGCTGCGCTCAGCAGCTTCTTTGCTTCCGCCAGGTCCTCCTTCATCTTGGGGACCTTCGAGTTCCACGCCCAGCTGGCAGGGGTCTCCATGCCGTTGGCGACGTTCCCGATCCCGAACCAGAGGCTGTCGAGGAACCCCTTGTAGTTGGTCGCGAACGCCAGTGCCTTGCGGATGCGGACGTCATTCAGCGGGTACATCGCAATGTTGATGGCCCCGCGCGCCACGGCCAGGGACGGCCACTCCACCTGGGTCATCCGGTCGGTCGCCTTGCGGGCCGCGTCCACGTCCGACGGGCCGATGAACGAGATGTCCGTGTTGCCCGTGCGCAGGTTGGCGAAGCGTGCCGAATCGTCCGGGATGATGTCGTAACGGATGGAGTCGAAGTGTGTCTTCTCTCCCCAGTAGTCCTCGTTGCGCACGTAGCGCTGGTAGGACTCCTTCACCCACGTGTCCAGCTTCACGGGGCCAGTCGTGATCGGCTTCTCGTTGTACGCCTTCAGGTTCGCCTCGGCGCTCCGCGGCATCATCATCCCTGGACGGTCCGCCAGAATGGACAGGAGCGACGCGGTCAGCGAGCTCAACTTGAAGACGGCCGTGTGCTCGTCCGGCACCTCGACGCGCGCGATCGTCGACACCTGCCCGGAGGTGTACCCCTTCTTCGGATCCTTGTTGAAGTCGATCGTGAACTTGACGTCCTGCGCTGTGAACGGCGTCCCGTCGTGCCACTTCACGCCCTTGCGCAGCGCGAACTTGATCGTGGTGTCATCGATGATCTCGTACGACTCGGCGAGTGCAGGCTTGATCGTGAGGTCTGGCCCGAGCGCCACCAGCGTGTCGAAGAGCGTGTAGAGGATCTGGTAATCGCCGCCACCCCGTCCGACGGCCGGGTTCAGCCCGTCGTACGTGTCAGCCGCGAGCGCCACGCGCAGCTCGCCACCCTTCTTCGGCTGGGCCGCAGCCGGTGCCGCGGCCCCTCCAGTGGTCGGCGCCGGCTCCTCCTTTGAGCTGCACCCGATGAGCGCCGCAGCGGCCACGCCGCCTGCCGTCAGGCCAACGGACCGCAGCGCGGTCCGCCGGTTGATCCGCCGCTGCCAATAGTTCCGGTTCTCCGCCATGGCCTGTTCCCCCCAGTCCCGATCGCTTAGACAAACCCGCGAGATTGCGCGGGATCGCAGTCATAACGCTGGGCCGTCAATCTAGGGTTGCGTCACTCGGCCCCGCAAGACAAACAGAGGCCGATTTCTCGTACGCGATATTCGAGAAGTCGTCGGTGGTCGGTGCCGGTCGCTCCGCTACGCTGACGGCTCACAGGGCTCTTGAGGCCAGCGTTGCGTGTGTCGTCCGCATGGGACCAGCGAGGGCTCCCTGCCACAGACATGCTCTCCGTGCCGGTGGAGTGGGATGGTCTCGATGATCCCAGAAGCGCTGACCGGCGCCCTCTCTGGTGTACGCGTCCTATCGCTCGAACAGGCCGTCGCCCTCCCGTTCGCCACCAGGCACCTCGCCGAACTCGGCGCCGACGTCATCCGCGTGCAGTCGTTCGAGCGAGCGCGGCCCGCGAACCTCTCCGCCATCGAGTTGGTCCGCCGGAAACGCCAACTCGGACTCGATCTCGCCACCGAGGGTGGCCCCGCGCTCTTCCGTCGTCTCGCCGCCCAGTGCGACATCGTGGCGCACAACTTCACACCGCGCGTCGTCGACAAGTTTGGCATCGACTACGAGTCGGTCCGCGCCTTCAACCCCCGGGTCATCTACGTCTCACTCACCGGCTTCGGCACCTCCGGGCCCTGGGGTGGCAGGCCGCTCTTCGGTCCGGGCGCCGAGGCGGTGTCCGGCCACAACCTCCTCATCGGCGATCCCGATGGTTGGCCAGGCCGCCCCGGCACCGGCGTCTACGCCGACGATGTGTGCGGGCTGTACGCCGCCTACGCCGTCCTCGCCGCGCTCGATGAGCGTGAGCGAAGCGGGGCCGGCCAGCACATCGACATCTCGCTGTACGAGACGATGGTCTCTCACCTCGGCCCGGTGCTCGCCGAACGGTCACGGGGCGCCGTGCCGAGGCGTCTGCTCAACCACGATCAGCGGTGGGCCGTCCATGATGTCTTCGAGGCCAGCGGCCACGACCGCCACGTCGCGGTGTCCGCCATGCCCGCACAACTCCCCACACTCGCCGCCGCGCTCGGCATCGATCACGCCACGGCGACCAACGTCGCTGAGGCCATCGCGGGCCTCGAAGCCGAGGAGGTCGAGCGCCGGCTACAGGAAGCCGGCATCCCTTCCAGCGTCGTCGCGGACGCCTCCGACACCATGACTGACCCACAACTCTGGTCGCGTGGCTACTTCGAGTTCCGGCACCTGGACACGAACGATGTTGAGGGTGGCTATCCGCACGTCGGTGCCACATGGGGAGGGAGCCCGGGGGGAGTCGCCACGGAACCGCATGCCGTCGGCGCCGACAACGTCGAGGTGCTGCGTGACATCGCTGGCCTCGACGATGAGCAGATCACCGCGCTCGCGCGCGCGGGCGTCATTGGACAGGCCGCTCCCGAGCGGTCACGGAGCCCCGAACCTGATGCGGGCGTCCGGATCCAGCGTGGCGAACTGAGCCGCGTCGACGCATTCGACGGCGCCCCGCCGTGGCTTCCCTTCGTCTCCGAAGGGTTCCGACGATGACTCCTCCCCGGCGTGCGCTCGACGTCTCCATGGGCATCGCGGCGGCCTACGCCGGCCGCCTCCTCGCTGACGTCGGCTGGGACGTCGTCAAGGTCGAACCGCGCGACGGAGACTGGCTGCGACGCCAGCCATCGCGGTGGGGGGGCGCCGAGGGTGCCGCCTTCGAGTTCGTTAATGCCCGCAAGCGCAGTGTTGTAGCTGCCGGCGAGGACCTCCACGCGCTCGCAAGCGCCGCAGACGTCGTCCTCGGCGACTTCCGACCGATGGCGTTGCGCGCAATGGGCATCGACGGCTCCGTCTACACGCGATGGCGTCCGCGGCGCGCAGTCGTCAGCATCAGCCCCTTCGGACTGACCGGACCGAAGGCGCAGTGGGCTGCAAGCGAACTCACCATGGAGGCGGCGAGCGGACTCATGTTCCTCACCGGCGAGGCCGACCAGGCACCCCAGCAACTCGCGCCCTACCAGGCCGAACTCACCGGAGGCGTCGTCGCTTCAGCCGTCGCCCTCGCCGCGCTCCGAAGTGACGGCTCCGAGCCAGTGCGCGCCGATCTCTCTATCCAGGAGGCGATGGCGACGCACACGTACCAGGCCGTCGGACCCTACGTGTACTCCGGCGAAGTCGCCCGCCGAGAGCAGCGGATCAAGGCCGGGCTGCGCATGGTCCCCACGAGCGACGGCTACGTCTACTGCGCCCCCGGCGCCGTCGCCTCGATGAAGATGGACGGAATCGCCGTCCTCCTTGGCGAGCCCCGACTCGCCGAACAGCGCTTCCAGACCGCGGAGGGACGCATGGAGAACTGGGACGAATTTGTCGCCCTGTTCGTCCCGCCCTTCCGGACAAGAACCGCGCAGGAATGGTTCGAGGCCGCCGAGTCCATGCACATGACCTTCGCCCTCGTGCAGACGATCGACGACCTCTTCGCCTGCCCGCAACTCGAGGCGCGCGCGTTCCTGCACCGTGCTCAGGATGGGGGACTCATCCAGCCCCTCCGCGCCTTCGCCGGTAGCCGGCCGCCCACCGAGCCCGCCCCCGCGCCAGCGAGCCCGGGACAGCACACCGCGCAGGTGCTGTCTGAGTGGCTGCAGCGTTAGGCCCTGCCGAGGCCACCGACCAGCATCTCCCCCCAGTGAGTGGCCCAGTGAGTGCCTTAATGATCATGCAACCAAACCGCGTATCCTGAACGACGTGAATCAGCACCAACCCGCGGGCCCACCATCGCGCCCTTCCGCCCGCCGGGGCAGGCGCCCGCAGCTCTCGGACGTCGCCCGGGCCGCCGGCGTCTCGATCGCCTCAGCCTCCCGCGCACTCAGCGGCGCGCGAGGCGTCTCCGCAGAGCAACGCGCTCGCATCCAGGCGATCGCCGAAGAACTCCAGTACGAGCACGACCCCCTCGGACGAGGCCTCCGATCCGGTAAGACCCACCTCGTCGGGGTGTGGGTCGAGAGCATCTCGAACGCCTCCTCAGGACGCCTCGTCACTGCCCTCAACGACACCCTCCACCGCCATGGCTACGACATCCTCGTCACTCAGTACGCCGACGACCCGGCCGAGGACGAGAGCCGCATCAAGGCACTCGCCCGGCGCCGACCCGACTTCCTCATCGTCCTCCACCCCAGGCGGCCCGAGGCCTTCGCGCACCTCCGCGAGCGCGGACACGAAGTCATCATGATCTCCAGCGGCGATCCGGACGCCTGGGACGGTCCTCTCGTCGCGATCGACTCCGCCGCTTCCAGGCGCGAACTCGCCCACCACTTGGTCGAGCTCGGACACCGACGACTGCTGATCCTCCAGCCCGCCCGTCGGATCGGACGCCCCGGCCTGACCGTCCTCAAGGCCGTCGCCGAAGAGGACGGCCTCCCGCTCGACGTCGACATCCAGCCGCTCTCCGCCCACGAAGGCGAGCCCGGCCTCTCCACCGAAGACGTCATCGCCCGCATACGCCAGATCGACGGCCCCACCTTCATCCAGGTCAACGAAGCAGACGCCCCGCGCATCCTTGCCGCCATCACCGCCGCTGGCCTTCGCATCCCGGAAGACATCTCCGTCATGACTACCGGAGCCCCCGCATGGGGAGAACTCCACCGCCCTCCCCTCTCCTACACCGACGTCGACTACTACGAATGCGGGGCCCTGGCGGCGAACCTGGTCCTCGCCCTCGAACGCCACGCCAATCTCACACGCTGCACCATCCGTGGCGCTTACTACCGGCGGGAGTCAGTCGGCCCCGCCGCCCGCCCGCCCCGCTGAGGGAACGTCTGCTAAGCCCTCCCCTTCGCGAGCGGCGTTGACGAGATCGTGTAAAGGCATGGCGCTCTACTTGGCAGCCTCATCCTCTGCAGTCGGGACGGCCCGCGGGCGAGGCGCGCGAAGGCTCCGATGAGCGCTCCGGAGACACCTCTCCACGGGCCATCGCCAGATAGAGGACGACCGCCAAGCCGTCCCTCAGCGAGTTGCTCTCGAAGCACCTTCGATCGCGCGCGCTTTCTGGAAGGGGGACTCGCTGGGGAGTGACGTGCGCCTTGCGCCATGACCGGCGACGCCCCCGAGCGGCAAGCCCACCAGATCCGGACTTCGATAGAGACACTCATCCACGTCCGTCAGCTCCCTCTGTTGGTGCGACGACATATGCGAGGAGCCCCACGAATCCGGACAGCACGATGCTGCCCGACCACAGGTGCACGGGCCAAACGAGCCCGTCGTTAATAGCCACCCCCCAGAAGTAACCGCTCCAGAGCAGCACCGGCGTGACGAATGAGAAGACAGCCAGCCGTCGCCCGACGTCAGGTTGTACGAGGCCTCGCACGAACTCGACGACGATACTGCTACCGAAGACCCAGGGCAGCAGTTCGTAGCGGTCCTCAAGCACCACGACGAACGCGGCCGGGATCGACCAAAGGACGACGATCGCTCCCACCGGGAGCAGCCGCCGCCGCAGCAGGAAGATGATCGGCACGGTGAGCAAGGCGGTCTGAGTCACGACGGCTCCGACCCCGTGCGCCCGCCGCAGCTCGCGATCCACGTCGTCTCTTCCTGACGCGGTGAACGAAATCTGTCTTCCATCCGGCGACCAGGCAGGCAGGCTGCTCTCGAGCGCGGCGTTCCGGGTAAGGTTGCGCGGTTCACCGCCGGCGGCGCTGATTGCGTATATCTCGGTAGTTCCCCCCCGTGGAGAGGTGTACGCAATTTCAACGCCATCTGCTGACCATGTTGGCGCGAACGCCGACACGGATGAAGGGGTAAGCGCTCGCTGTCCGCTTCCGTCTGCAGCCATGACAAAGATGCGCGCTGCGCCGTCTCGGTCAGACTGAAACGCAAGCGTGTGCCCATCGGGCGACCATGCCGGCGCAGTGTTGACTCCTCCAGCATCTGTTAGTTGGAGGGACCCGCTCCCGTCGACGTTCATGACGTGGATCTGCCAGCTGCCGCTGGCCTTCGAGGCGAAGACGATCCGGCGTCCGTCAGGTGACCACTTCGGACCCCATTTTTCGGCCCGGGTTTCAGTGATACAGCGCAGGTCACCACCGACGGCTGGGACCAGGCACACCTCCGCGTCCTGTCCACCACGTCGGCCTGTGACGAAGGCAATCGTGGAACCGTCGGGAGACCACGAAGGAGACCACTCACTGAGCGACGTGTTGGTAAGCCGCCGGCGCTCACCGCCAGTTACTGACAGCACATATAGGTCGCTCGGCTGCGGAGGTTTGCCGGCGACGAATACCAGCGCTGAACTGTCCGGCGACCAAGCAGCAAACCCATTCCATTCATCGAGGTCGGTCGTGAGACGGTGCTGGTTCGTGCCGTCCGCAGCCATGACGTACAGGTCGGCGAGGGGCCGCGGCAGGTCCCGTAGCGAGCCGACCGGCTGCACGAGCGGGTGCAAGTGTTGCGTCATGAACATCAGGAGCGCGACGGTGGCGCTCATCGCTAGCACCGGAGGACCGGCGGCTGCCCAGTTGGCGCGGCTCGCGAGTTGTCGCGTGCCCGCGGCACGCAGTGGGCCACTCACGATGAGCACGGCAGCGACGGCCAAGATGAGATGAGAGGGGCTGAGGAGGGACTCTATGCCCTCCTCGATGCCGAACAGCGTGTGCCACGCAAGGTCGCTCAGGCCGGCAGCACCGAACAACACTACGCCGAGGAGCGACGGCAGATATCCGTCTGGCATCGCGAGGCGCCGGTGTGTACCCCTGATGAAGGTGCGCAGCAGCGTGACCACGTACGCGGCACCCAGCACTGCCACGGAGCTGTACAGCACGCCATGCCAGGGAGTGAAGAACGACTCGTCGACACGATCGTGGCTGTGCGCCCAGCCGTCGAGGAATGCCCCCCCGACGACCGCAAGCCCAAGCACGGCAAACAGCCAGTCGTACCGCACCGAGCGCTCGAAGCGAGGTGCCTCACGACTAAACGCAGACTGACCTGGTGACTGCTCCGCGGGCAACGCGCGCTCCGTCATGCCCGGGAACTCTCCTCGCGAACAGGACTTGCTCGGACAGGGCTTCGCCTTGAGTCCGTGAGCGAATCGGCCGTACCGGTCGAGACGTCCGGACCCCTCCTGCGAGGCGGGGCCTGCAGAATGACTGCAACGTCGAACGCTGTCGACGTTAACGGGGTGTCGGAAACCCGCGAAGGATACGCAATCTCCTCGTGATTTGGCTAGATGGGATGCCGGTCGGTCCCGCTTCCACGCACCGGCTCGCCGAGATAATGCATGCCTTCCGTGGTCGCGTTGGCCGTGACGCTCTCCACTGCGCCCATGAAGCAGGGAGCGCCGGGGTCGTCGCCCTGGGCCACGGCTGGCGTCCTGGAGACACGTCAGGCCAGGCTTGATCCACACAAGTCCGAGCCGGGCGCGCATCTCCTCTCCCGGTGTCATAGAAGCGAACACTCTCGCCCGCCCGCTCCGGGCCCGACTTCGTAGCGTTCCTCGCGCGCCTCGAAGGTTGAGGCCACCTCTGATGCCTGCGGATTGGGGACTCCTCGGATGCAGATTTGAAGCCCAGCGACCAGGTCGCCACTGGTCGTACTGCGGCCGCCGGTACGTGCGCGCGTTCACATTCTTGACAGGCGTGGCCGCGACGGAGAGCGTAGCGAGCCTCGGGACGATCGCCACCCTGTCTCATCGTAAGGAGCGCTCGTTGACCTCTACCTCGTCCAGACAGTCGAATAATGGGTCCACCGCGGATCCCGCGCGATTCGCCGCAGCCATGAGCGCCGCGGGCGAGCGCATTCAGCGCCTCCTCCAGGAACATCTCGCGACCCGTGGGAGTGAGGGCGCCGCGGCGTTCCAATCGGGGCCGGTCGACAACGCGGTGATCACAGAGGCCTTCACGTCACTCTGGACCAAGATGCTGGAGGACCCCGCTCACCTCTTTGAGGCACAGGCCGAGCTGTGGAAGGGCTACATGGGGCTGTGGCAGAACGCGCTCGAGCGCAGCAGCGGGGCCGACGTGAAGCCGGTTGTTGAGCCAGAGCGCGGCGATAAGCGGTTCCGCGATGAAGCATGGGCCGAGAACGGTGTGTTCGACCTCATCAAGCAGTCCTATCTGCTGACCTCCCAGTGGATGCTCCAAACCGTCCGTGGTGTCGAGGGCCTGGACGACAAGACTGCACAGAAGGTGGATTTCTACACGCGGCAGTTCGTCGACGCGATGGCGCCTTCGAATTTCGTGCTGACGAATCCCACCGCCCTCAAAGCAACGCTCGACAGCAACGGCGAGAACCTCGTGCGGGGGTTCGAGAACCTGCTCGACGACTTTGAGCGGGGCGACGGACGCCTTCAGATCAAGATGACTGATGCCGATGCGTTTGAGATCGGGCGCAACATTGCGACCAGTCCCGGATCAGTCGTCTTTCAGAATGAGCTGATCCAACTGATCCAGTTCGATCCCACCACTGCGGAGGTGCACCAGCGGCCACTACTCATCGTGCCGCCCTGGATCAACAAGTACTACATCTTGGACCTTCGCCCCGAGAACTCGTTCATCAAATGGGCCACCGAACGCGGGTATACGGTCTTTGTGATCTCCTGGGCGAATCCGGATGCCCGGCTCGCCGAGCGAGAGTTCGAGGACTACATGCTTGAGGGTCCTCTCGCTGCCCTCGATGCGATCGAGGCGGCCACCGGCGAGCGCGAGGTATCCGCGATTGGGTACTGCATCGGCGGGACGCTCATGGCGGCCACCCTGGCCTATCTAGCCGCGAAGGGCGACACGCGGATTGCGAACTGCACCTTCTTTGCCACACAGGTGGACTTCTCCGAGCCAGGAGAACTCGAAGTCTTCATTGACGAGAAGCAGATCACCACGCTCGAAGAGATGATGGAGCGTGGCGGTGGGCTACTGGATGGCTCCCACATGGGGACGACCTTCAACTTGCTGCGCTCGAACGACCTGATCTGGTCATACGTCGTCAACAACTACCTGCTCGGCAAAGAGCCGCCGCCGTTCGACCTGCTGTACTGGAACTCGGACACGACCCGGATGCCAATGCGGATGCACAGCTACTACCTGCGCAACATGTACCTCCACAACCTGTTGGCGAAGCCCGGGGCCCTGACGATGGGCGGCGTCCCGATCGACCTCACTCGAGTCCAGCTCCCGATCTACCTCCAGGCCGGCAAGGAGGATCACATCGCCCCTCCTGGCTCTGTGTTCAAGGCGACCCAGCAGTTCCAGGGACCGGTAAAGTTCGTGCTGGCGGGATCCGGGCACATCGCGGGCGTGATCAATCACCCAGCGGCGAACAAATACCAGCACTGGACGAATAACAACGCGACATCCTATGCCACGCTTGAGGAATGGTTCGCTGAAGCCACTGAGCACAAGGGGTCGTGGTGGGAACACTGGGACGCGTGGCTTACGCCACAGTCCGGACCGCTCGTGCCGGCGCGCCAGCCGGGGGACGGTGGGTTGCCGGTCATCGAGCCCGCGCCGGGCTCATTCGTCAAGATGACGTAGGAGGAATACCAAGCAGGACACCGTTGTCCGTGGTCGGTCGTGGCGAGTAGCCTCGCTCGTTACTCTTCGCTACTCAGCGAGGTCTCCTGTGAGCGATCGTCCGCGCGGTCATGAGTGCGGATGAACTCGCGAATCCGCGGCATCGTCTCATTCCTCCAGTGTGTTCCGCTGAACACACCGTAGTGGCCGACACCGGGCTGCTCGTGGTGGCCGCGCATCGTGGCTGGCAGGCCCGTGCAGAGCTCATGGGCAACTCGGGTCTGGCCGATGCCCGTGATGTCGTCCCGTTCACCCTCAACCGTGAACAGGGCAGTGCGCCTGATCGCACTCGGGTCGACAGGCTTGCCGCGCCACGTGAACTCGCCGCGTGCCAGAGTATGACGCTGGAAAACGCGGTCGACGGTCTGGAGGTAGTACTCCGACGTCATGTCCATCACTGAGAAGTACTCGTCGTAGAACTGGCGATGCCGATCGGCGCTGTCGAGATTGCCGCCGACCACGTCGTCGAACAGACGCTGGTGGGCCAGCAAGTGACGGTCCGCGTTCATACTCATGAACGCTGCCAGCTGGACGAATCCTGGATAAACGGCGCGGCCGGCTCCCGGATAGTAGGCGGGGACAGCACTGATCATCTGCTGCTCGAACCACTCGAGGGAGTGACTCGTTGAAAACTCGTTCACTGCGGTCGGGTTTCGCCGCGCGTCCAACGGGCCAGCCATCAGAGTCATTGTGCGTGGCTGCGCGGGATCGTCAGACGCCGCCAGCAGTGACACCGCCGCGAGCACCGGTACCACCGGCTGGCAGACGGCCACAACGTGCACGTCTGGTCCGAGCAGGCGAAGCATCTCGATCACGTATTCGATGTAGTCGTCGAGGTCGAACGTGCCATCGGCGACTGGTACGTCGCGTGCGTTCGCCCATTCCGTGACGTAGACGTCATGCTCCGGCAGCAGGGCTTCGACCGTACCGCGGAGCAGCGTCGCGAAATGCCCGGAGAGCGGCGCGACGAGCAGGACACGCGGGTCGGCAGGACCGTCCGTCTCGCGTTCGAAGTGAGTCAGAGTGCAGAACGGGCGGCTCCACACGGTCGCAGTTTGGACCTTGACCTTGCGATCGCCGATGAACGTATGGTCGAGGCCCCACGCAGGCCGTTCCCAGCGCCGCGTGGTGCGTTCAAAGAGTTCGGCGCCCGCCTCCATTGCCCGCCCGAACGGGGATCCGGCGATTGGGGCGGGCAGCCCACCCAGCAGTGCCTGGGCAGAACCGGCTGCCAGGCGGAACGGTGCCCAGAGAGCGTGCTGTGCCTCGAACAACTGGTAGAGCAACGAGGCTCCCTAGTAGGCCCAGCGGTGGGCCGGGTTGGACGTCCCTGCTTCTAGCAGCGGGATAATGGCTTGCGCAAGTATGACGTCACGGATGGGCCCGCGCCGGGCACACCCGTGACGTCAAGCATATCTCCGGGCAAGGATAGGGGCGTTCCAACCAGACCCCGTGCCGGGACTATCGCGTTGCAGCGGTGAACGGGGAGGCAGCGGTCATCGCCTCGACGTTCTTGCGCCAGGTCTCGGCGAACGAGCCATCGCCGGCAAAGGATCGCGTGAGCTCGGCTGCCGCCTCGGCCGCGGTGCGGTTCGCCGTAACCACGCGCTCGAAGGCGACTTGAGTGTCGGTGCCGGTGCTCGAGGCCTCTTCGAAGAGGACCTTCGCGAAGGCCAGCGCACGCTCCTGCGACTTCATCACCGCCTGAAGCACCACACCGTAGGTCTGGGGGTCGGCCGGCTTCTCGAAGACCTGCTCGCTCACGTTCAGGGCCTCGCGCTGAGCGGTGCGGGCGTCCTCAAGCAGGCGGTTCCACACCGCGCCCCCGTGCTTGCTCCCGTTCTCAGCGGCCTCGACGAGGGCGTCGTAGCTGGCGTTCACGGCTTCGAAGTACCGGTTCAAGGGCGCGTTGGTCATATCAGAATCTCCTCGATGTGCGTCCAGCGAAGGCGTGACGCTGCTGTATCTAGATGCAAACTACACATAGGTACGGTTCAGCGTCAAGTGTGTCGCACATATTCGCGTTGTGCACTTATGGGTGACATGCATGTTCATCGATGCTATCTTGGGAGCATGAACTCCGCTTCCGCGACTCCGGAATCTGATCCGCCCCCGGCAGCGCCGAGCGGGGCTGCCGCACCGCGTCTCAGTGGGGACTTCCTGAGCACGAGTTTGCTCGCCTTCCTCCGAGTCTCCAGCGCCTACGGCTACCACCTCGTCCAGCAGCTCTCCGAGGCGAACCTCCCGGCTTTTGACTCGGGCACCGTCTACCGCACCCTCCGGCAACTGGAGAAGAGTGGGCTCGTCTCGTCATACTGGGACACGTCCGAAAGTGGCCCCGCACGCCGCATGTACCAGTTGACCGCCCCCGGGCAGATCTTCCTGAGCGCATGGATCGATGCGCTGGAACGCCATCAGGCGGTGTTGCGAGGTGCCCTGGATGCGGTGCGACGCGACGATCAACCAGCCGCCTCGTCTGGCGACCCACCACCGTCGAACGCCTGACGCTGACCGAGCACTCCGTCCCCGGCGCGGCCATGCGAGGCTCGATCAAGCCACTGCGCTCGCTCGTCCCTGGATCCAGGCGTCAGCTTCGTACGAGGACGTACGAGCCGGGGGCGTCCGCGAGCGGATCGAGCCCACCTGCCCCTGGAACGCGTGGGGGGACCATGCGCCCGGACTGACGGCTCAGCCAGTCATGCCAGTCCACCCACCACGAACCCGTCCGTTGTTCGGCCTGCTGGATCCATTCGGCAGCGTTCGCGAAACCCGCACTCCGGTTGCTCACCCAGTGTCCGTACTTCTCCGCGACCGGTGGATTGACCACGCCTGCAATGTGGCCGGACCCGGCAAGCACGAAGCGCACCGGCCCCCGTAGATATTGCGTGAGCTTGAACACGGACTCGTACGGCGCGATGTGATCCTCCCGTGCCGCGTGTGCGTAGACAGGCGTCGTCACCTGCGTGAGATCGATGGGCGTGCCAGCCATCTCAAGCGCCCCGGGTTCCACCAGAGCGTTACGCAGGTACATGTTCCGGAGGTAGTAGCTCCCCATGGGCGCCGGCAGCCGGGTGGCGTCTGCGTTCCAAAACAGCAGGTCGAAGGGCGGTGGCTCACGCCCGAGCAGGTAGTTGCTGACGACGTACGACCAGATCAAGTCGTTCGCTCGAAGCATGTTGAACGTGGCCATCATGGCATCAGCGTCCAGGTAGCCCCCATTGGCGGCCATACGCCGTTCGAGGGCTTCGATCTGACCCTCGCTCGCGAATACGGCGAGCTCCCCCGACTCAGAGAAGTCGACCTGCGCTGCGAGCAGCGTGCATGACGAAATGCGCGTGTCACCACGCGCGGCCATATGTGCGAGCGTCGCGGTCAGGAGCGTGCCACCCAGACAGTATCCCAGTGCTGAGACCTCCCGTTCTCCAGTCGCCAGTTCGATGGCGTCTAACGCGGCGAGCGGGCCCTCGACCATGTAGTCCTCAAACGCCTTCGAGGCGAAGTGCTCATCGGGATTGACCCAGGAGATCACGAAGACCGTATATCCCTGCGCCACCGCCCACCGTACGAGCGAGTTCTCGGGACGCAGATCGAGCACGTAGTACTTATTGATCCACGACGGCACGATCAGGAGAGGGCGCTCGTACACCTGATCCGTGGTCGGCGCGTACTGCAGCAGCTCGATCAGATCGTTCCGATAGACGACCTTCCCTGCGGTGATCGCCAGGTCCCGGCCCACACCGAACGCGGTCAGGTCGCTGGTACTCACCCGGAGACGACCGTGTCCGCGTTCGATGTCCGCGAGGAGGTGGCCTAACCCGCGGACCAGGTTTTCGCCGTTGCTGTCGAGCGTGGCCTTCAGGGCTTCGGGATTCGTGAGCAGGAAGTTGGCCGGCGCCAGCGCCTGTACAAACTGCCGCGTGTAGAACGCGACCTGCTGAGCGGTGCGGGCATCAAGCCCGGCCAGATTCCGCAGCTCCTCCTCGACCCACTGCGACGCGAGGAGATATTGCTGCTTCACCAGATCGAAGACTGGATTGGCGTTCCACGCCGGGTCGCGAAACCGGCGGTCGCCGGGCTCCGGCTGCGCCAGGGGTGGTGTCGAGGGGTCGAGCGTCCGCTCCGCGACGTTCCGCCAGACCCGCAGGAACCGTGCCCAATGCTCGAGGTCGCCCCGCTCGGCGCTCGCTGCGTCAGCCAGCGAGCGGGCGGTGAGCTCAGCGAATGCGCGAGGGAGATCCGGAAGCGCTGGCCTGCCCTCGCGAGCCTCGGACCCACTCCCCAGCAGATCACGGGCTAAGGCCGCGACAGCCTCAAGATTGCGGGCAAGTGCAGCGGCCGCGTCGTCAGGCGGACTCGTCGAATCCGTTGTCCCGTGATCGGAAGCCATCTCGCCCTCCTGTTGTGGGAGGTACCCCGTTCTGGCTCCGCCATCGTACGGGGTCTGTCCGCGTGCCGTTGTGACGCCTCACCGAACGTGCGGCCGCGCGCTACGCTGCAAGGCCGACGACCGGCTACCCAGGAGGGCAGCATGACGACGAACGACCCGAACGCCGAGCTGCAACGCTACATCGACACCCTGCAGCGGAGTTATCAAGTGCTGACGGAAGCGGCGACGCGCGCCTCCGATCGCGGGGTGAAGGTGGGGCGACGCTTCCTCGATGACGTTGCCGCTGGGCACGCGGAGGCGTCCGAACTGGCGCAGCGCATCAGCGGGAAGCCAGAGCAAGCCGCGATGGCGCAGGCCTCCATCATGGCGGCAACGCTCACCGCGCAAGCGCGTGCGTTGACATTCACCCAGTTGGTGACGGACGAGTCCACCAGCGCCCGTGAAGAGTCGGCCGAACTGGTCGAACAGATCACGAGCGCCACGAAGGAATGTTCGGAGGCGGGGGCTGCCCTCATCCGCGCGTGGGCGTCTATGAACCCATTGACCGAGATGGTCCAGCGCGGGATGGCGACCTGGGGCAAGACGCCGTAGTCCGCTGGGGGAGCCGTTGTCTTGAGAGGCCCGGCGACCAGTGGAAGTTCGCGCGCGTCAAGGTCTGGCGCGCTCGTCAGTCCCGGCTAGGCGGTAACGGCGGCGTACTCCCGGCCTCGACGGAGCGAGAGCACTTGCACCTCGCAGCGGTCGGAGTCGCACGCCGGCTCGCCGCCCTCAAGGAGGTTGGGCTCGGAGCCGTCTCGGGATGCCGGAGCAGCCGAGACGAGCCGTGACGGTGAGCGCAGGACGCTGACCTGCGAACCCCAACCGAAGACATCATCGAAGTCAATCGCAGAGATCATTTCTGAACACCTCGGACGCAAGCCAGGACAACCGACGCGCGGCCCCTGTTCGGAGCGTCGCGCTACCCGCTCGCTTAAGCGTGAGCGTTCGTCGACGCCGCGGCGTCACCACAGTTCGCGCATTCCACGCCAGACCAACCGAACGCCGCCAGGACCGCACACAGGTTGCAGAGAGTCTTCATGATCGAAATTTCCTTCATTTGCCGTCCGCCGCACGTTGCTGGAGGACACGTCCAACATATGGACATCACAGCGCCGTGACAAGTGCTTGTGAGAACTTTCACGTAAATATCATGTTACGAATCATCGGACGCTGGCTGCCGCGAATCTGAGCGCCTCTTGTGAGGGGGCTCGTGGGTCAGGATCCCAGCATCGCAACGCAGCGCCGCCTCGTCCGGTTCTTGAGGAGAGGCAACCTGCCCGCCGCCAACCTCGCCCTCGCCCGCGGCGAATCCGTCCCCCGCTGCACCATCCGCGGCGCCTACTCCCGCCGCGAGTCCGTCGGGGGGCGTCGGGATCGAGGTGAGGGGCGGAGCTTGGTCGAAGTGAGAGTGAGGGCTAACGCCAGGTCCCTGGGTTCGCGGACTTCGACTCTGCGCGCTGGCTAGGTTCGCGACGACGTTCCTACGCCGAAAAACTCCAGAGCACTTCGACCGGTGACGTATCTTTCACGCTCGAAACCATCGCTTCACCTGCGTAGGTGAACTCTGGTCGACTGGTGGACCGCCAAAAGACTCGGACAGTCGCATCTCGCTGCAGTAGCCTCTGCAACTGAGGCTGGCGCAAGTCACTCCCGTTCCTTGCGTACCACCGAAGCTTCTCACCTTGCCACTCATTCTGATAGTCGTGCCCGGTCCGTCCAGGGACTCCGACGTTTGCGAAGATGTAGAAGACACCATCATGTTCTGTGTAGCCCGTGAACCACGTTCCGCCCCGAGCGCTGCTTGGGAGGCCGAGCGCCTGGAAGATGTCCTTCCTCGAGTAGGTCTGACCTGTGACGAATGAAGCCGACATCATTCCCGCCCTTGGTGTGCTCGTGTTCGTGAGGAAGATGGCCTGAGCGGAGTCTAAGAGCTGGCCACCACGGGAGGCCCCACGATACCCGCTCCACTGGTCGGAGCGCGGTGGTGCCAGTGGAGTTGGCGATCCGCCAGTCTCGTCACTCAGTCTTCCTGCTTCGGCGTAAGACCCCCGGCCATTCACAACGCCCCGTACCTGCTCAGGCTAGAGCTGTCTCGAATCGCGTGGCCATACCTTGGCAGCGGCCCGCGCGAGGCGTGAGCTGCGTAGCCGGATCGTGGCATCGTCCCAACTGTCACCGAACCTGAGAAGGTCTTTGTTGAGGAACAACGTGCTGTGATCTTGCAGCCCCTCGCGCTTCTTCGACCAGGGACCGTTCGACAGCTCTGGGTTCAGCTTGTTGTTCAGGAGCGTGAGATTTCCGATTGTATGAACCGCGCGGTCTCGCTCGAATGACAAGGATTCCTCGCCGCCCTCGCCAATCGGTGCGGGCCAATGCTGCCGCCAGCCCTGAGGCATGATGTGTTCGATCGTGAGGTCACGAGGTACGTCGACCGTCTCAGATTGTGGCGTGCGGAGCGCGGCTTCGATGCCTTCTAGCAATAGGCGGAGCCTCCCTCGGGTCAGGAGCCTGTACAGAGGCAGCGTCCGGAAGGCCTCCTCCAGCTGCGTGTCGGTCGGCCACTCGCGGGAGTCGGCACGCTGCTGCGTGAGAAAGTCAATCACTATGTCGTCCGCCGCCCCGAGGCCTTGCCTCTGGAGCACTTCGGCGAGGTCGAGGAACAGCCGGTTGTAGTCCTTCGTGGTGAAGCGGCAGGCCATCCGGCGAACTAAGAAACTCTCGATCGCTCGTAAGGAGCGCTTTCGGCGCTCAGCGGGCAGCTGCTGAGTAGGAGCCCCGAAGAGCAGAAGCAGCGCGGGGGTGACGACACCAGCGTCCATAACACGCCACCGGTACATGAACGATGCCTCTGTCGGGTCGACAACCTGTTCAAGCGACCGATAGGTTTCCCCTCCGCGTTTAAGGTCCGCGGCGATCTCGTCGATCGCTCGGTCTTTCGAGTATGCCTGGAAGGTATCGAAGACACGGCTGGCCTGGACGTCCGACACAGTTCGCATGGATAACCAGTAGTTCAGGAAGACATCGACGCGGGGTCGTACGAGGCGTCCCTGCCGTACTTCCTGCCGCCACCAATCACTGTCGAGGGCCTGCCAGTACTCCTGGTAAGCCTCGTCTTCATCCCGACCCTCATCTGTTGCACGGTAGAGAATGAAATTCTTGATGAGGTCAGACTCGATGAGCGGTGTCCCGCGGGCGTTCAGCGTCTCAAAGATGACGTGGGCATCGTCCTTCGGCTCGAGGTCGATCACGACCATCTGGAGGAGTCCCGTGAGGGCCGTCTCCAGAGCCGCAATACGGTGGGGGAGTTTGGACTCATCGACGAGGAGCCACTCGCGGATCTGCAACTGGAAGAACTGGTGACCCTGAACGATTCGCGAGTCCGTGAATGCATCTGTCGGTAGGCCGTTCTGCATGGCGTGCCGGAAGGCCTCGCGGTCCACGTTCGTCGGCCAGATCTTGAACCGGTTCGCAGGATCGTTGCCGACGAAGTCTTCATCGTTCGCGACCAGCTTGGAGAGGCGTCGTGCCTCTGGGCTAAGGCCGACGTCTTCACAGACCTGCTGCGCCGCGTCTAACAGTAGCTGCAGCGTAGTCAGCCGTTGCTGCCCATCGATAACATGCCGCTGCTCGATCTCGATGGAGGGCGTTGACTGCTGCTGAAGCACCACGGCGCCGAAGAAGTGCGCAGGCGTGAGGCGTTCCGCGTCAGCCTTTCGATCCGCACCGAGCCGTTCGAGTTCTTCGAGATATCGCTCGGCGGTGTTGCGAACGTCATCCCACAGCGGTTCCCATTGATCCTCCTGATTCCAGACGTACGGACGCTGGAAGGTAGGGATGACGTAGCGCACATCCTTTTGGAAGAGCAGCTTCGGGCTGAGGATGTCGGATTTCATTGGGCAGCGCTCGTGAGCAAAAGTACCTGGCCAACCGCCGTGCAATCGATGATTCTGTCGACTTCCCCCATCAGGGGAATGGTTCCCCCTCCGTGACCCAACATGCTTTGGTGAGGGGATACCTCCGGGCCAATGGTGCCGCCTATTGAGTCAGCGGACTACGCAGAGTTCTCACCACTGCACGAACATCGGCATCACTATGCGCTCGTGCGAAGAGGGATGCGTGCCGTTTCGCGTCGCCCTCGCGCTCCAATAGGCGGCGTCTCGAATCCAACGAAACACTGGTAGTACATCGAGGGTGCGAATTCCCCGCCCACCGGCTATCGCGGCGTCCTCTCTGGACGCGTTCCCGGAGTTCGGCGCGAGGCGCTGCGCGAGCCACTCGAGTCGGGCAGCGTCACCATGTGGCGCACACCCGTACTCCTTGTGGCGGCGATGAACCCGTGTCGTGCATTTAATCGCTATAGCAACCGTTTAGGCGCGTCGTGGCGGGGCGACAACGGCTAGGTGCCCAGCGAGTTGTGGCGGTCGAGAGATCCGACCCCAATCCACGACACCTGTCGACAGATTGTGAGGCCCTCGCAGGGCTGACTTGCAGGACTTGCGAATGATTGGGACCCGCTTCCGGCAGTGCCGCCGTTCCGGTCAGTTGTCCTACGACTTCCCCGACTTCGCGTCAGACTCCGCCTGCTGCCTCGCCGACTCGGCGTCGGACTCGGCCTGCTGGTCCGCCGACGTGGCGTCGGACTCGGCCTGCTGCCTCGCCGATGTTGCGTCGGACTCGGCCTGCTGGTCCGCCGACGTGGCGTCGGACTCCGCCTGCTGCT
>CAZVNJ010000004.1:0-102091 GCA_964628985.1 uncultured Dehalococcoides sp. | reverse complement strand
CCGTCGCGACGGGGTTCAGTATTCGGTCAGCGCTCGCGCGTCCGTATCGGGGGAATCCCGCGCCCGCAGTCAGAGATGCCCCGACCTCTTCGCACGGTGTCAGGGTGATTGCGCCGGCGGTCGCCGCTGCTACAAGGCGCCGCCGGAGGGCCCGAGCAGGGATCGGAGCGCGCCGGCCAGCGCCTGCACGGTAAATGGCTTCGGCAGGAAGAGATTGGCGCCTGCCTCGCGGACTTCCCGCTCCTGGCGCTCGTCGTTGTATGCGGACATCGCAAGCACCGGCAGCGACCGCGTGGCCTCACGGGCACGGAGGTGCGTCACGAGCGCCACACCGTCCATGCGCGGCATGCGGATATCCGTGAGCACCGCGTCTACGGCCAGGCCAGCCGCGAGGCGGTCCGCCGCGTCCTGGCCGTCTTCCGAGAGGAGTGGGTCATATCCGGAGGTGCGCAACACAGCGCCCAGCATCGAGCGGACACCGGGCTCGTCCTCGACTACGAGGACGCGCGGCCGACGAGGCAGGCGGCTACCTGGAATGAGCGAGGAGGCGGTCACAACCGGCATTGTTCCACATCCCGCCGGAACGCGGAGAAGCCTCGCACCGGCCGACGTGCGACCACGGCCGGCCTCGCGTTACGTCGCGGGGCGCGCCGAGGGGTCAGCTGGCGGTCAGATCGCCTCACGCTCGCGCAGAGCCTCCGGCCCGTCGAGAGAGACGATGCCACGCCGGATCGCGTAACGAATGAGGTCTGTCCGATTCTTCGCGTGGAGTTTCGTCATGATGTGCGCACGATGCGCCTCGACGGTCTTCACCGAGATGACCAATTCGTCGGCGATTGCCTGGTTGGACAGCCCTTCGGCAATCAACTGAAGCACCTCCCGCTCGCGGGCCGTGAGGAGTTCATAGCCGGTCTTGCCCTCGGGCTGCTTCGATTGCAGCAGCACCTCGTTCACCGCAATCTCATCGGAGACCGTGGTGGAGAAGTACGTGTTCCCCCGGTGGACCGATTGGATGGCGAGCAGCAGCTCCTCCATGTCCGAGTTTTTCACCACGTAACCAGCGGCACCGGCGCGCAGTGCCTGCAGCAGCCGCTCATCCTCCAGGTACGCCGTCAGGATGAGGATCCGGGTCGCCGGCGAGCGCTTGATGATCTGCCGGGTCGCATCGATGCCGTTCAGCCCGGGCATCACCATGTCCATGAGGATGACGTCCGGCTGCAGCCGCTCAGCCGCGTCCACCGCATCGCGCCCGTTCGTCGCTTCACCTACGACTTCCAGCCCGTCCTGTGCTTCGAGCAGCACGCGAAGCGCCTGCCGGAGCAGGGCATGGTCGTCTGCCACGAGGAGGCGGATGCGAGATCCGCGGCTCGGTATGCGCCCGCGAGTGAGGGGAGAGCCCGCCCGTTCCAGGCGGTCGCCCGAGGCGAGGTGGTCCGTCGAGGAAAGCCGGTCGCGGGAAGGCTGCATTCGGTCGTTCATTGTGGCCTCCGCAAGGTTGCAGGCTACCCCCGACCGGGTGCGCGCGCATCCGTGCTGTGATGAGACGGCCGGGGAGACGAGCGCCACCCCTTGGCCGCGGCGTGCTCTAGGCGGTCCGCCTGGACCGCTCGAAGTACGTGCTGCTCTGGGTGAGTTCCCGGAAGTCGTCGAACCGGAACGTGCCCTCTGGGGTACCAGCGAAAGCACGGGCGGCTCCGCAGCGCTTGCAACGGCCGGACACCTGACCGTCGGCGGGGTCGCCGAGGATCCAGTGGTGCACGCAAGCAGGCCGTTGCGGGTCGTCTACCAAGTGCAAAGGTGGCGGCGCGGAGCGCCCGGGCAGGGCTGGGTTGGGCAGGTCGTCCATCGGTCGCTCCCCTGGCCTCGCGTGTGCTAACGGCGAGGTCTGGGCGGGATGCTACGAAGTGCCTTGAGCCCTCCAGATCGGGGAATACCCTCAGACCGACCGGGGAATCCCCGATCTCCTTAGGGGATTCCCCTGAGACCGCCCTGTATCACCAGTCGGGAATCCACCAAGACCGGGCCCCGAGGACGCTAAGCGGGGTCCGGAACACCCTCGAACGTGAGCTCCAGGTGGGTGTCCTCGTCGATCAGACGGAGCAACTGCGCTCGCAACGACAGGGAGTGCTCGGTCTGCGCGGCAGTCTGCGCCGCGATGTCAGACTCCCAGATCCCTACCCGGCCATGGCGTGTCATCACCCCGTCCGAGTGGGGGGTGAGGTGGTAACCGGCAACGTAGCCTCGCTGCTGCACGTAGTACTGGGAGAGCTTCTTCAGGATCTCCTCGACTTCGGCCTCATGGCCCGGGCGGGAGATCATCTGGGCGATTCGGACGTACGGCATGCGGGATCCCTTCTCGGAATCTGTCAGAAGCGCGACCCTCAGGCCGGTCGCAGCGCGCGCAGCATAGCAGTCGACTGGATCGCCACAGCCACGCGGGGACGGCGACCAGCCGCCCATCGAGGGCGGCTGGAAGCGAACTCAGAAGCGGGACGAGGCGCTTAGAGGCGGAGCTTGCCGTGGGACGGCTGGCGGCGGCGCTGCTTGCCGGCGGCCAGGCGCTCTTCCTCTTGGATGTCCTGCGGGTCAGCACGCTGCGCCTCGTGGACGTAGCCACAGGCAACGCAGGTACCGAACTTCCCGTACCAGTCGTCTTCGACAATCATCAGGCCGCGGCAGCGCGGGCACTTCTTCGGCGGGGCGCTGTTGAGCATCTCCGCCCTCCTTCGGTTCGCAGCACGTCCCCGGCATCCCGCCGGTCGGGCTGTCCCGGTAACCTCCGAGGTTAGCTGTCGGGTTCGGGCCGGTCAGTTCGCCCGTCTCTGCACGCCATCGCCCAGAGATTCACCCCAGTAGTTGGGTCCCCCGGTTGCCACCCTCCCAGGCGGCAATTAGGCATGTCACCCACCTCGACGGGTTCACGCATCACGCGCGTGAATCATCGTGATTGTGACGACAAGAGCATATGGCCAGTTGACGGCCTGTCAAGGGAGAGGACACCACCATCTTGACGTAAGCCCGGAAAAGTCTCAACCCCATCAACTACGCCAGATTCCGCCATCACGCCCGTCACCAAGACGTCAGACAAGCGGTACGCCTCACCCGTCAGGCCGCGCCTCACCGAGGCCTTCCGACGGTGCCGCTACGTCTACCCGGCGCCCTTGGACGGCCGGAACTCCTCCCGTAGCAGCCCCATCACGATCGTGTCGTAATAGTCGCCACCGAGGTAGGTATCCTGGCGGAGTCGCCCCTCGGCAACGAACCCAACCCGCTCGTAGGAGCGGATTGCGCGGGTGTTGAACTCCATGACCGCGAGTGAGATGCGCCTCAGATCCATCTGCTCGAAGGCGAAACCGCAGAGCGCGCGCATCGCGTCGGTGCCGTACCCACGCCCCCAATACTCCCGGCCAACGAGGATCCCCACCTCACCCGAGCGGTGCTCCGGACTCGTCTTGCGGAGCTCAATCGCCCCCACCACGGGCAGATCGGGAAGGTCGGCCGCCTCGATCATCAGGTAGAGCCCGTTGAATGATTGCGTCAGTCGCTCGCGCACGAAGTCCTCACGGGTGGCGAGAGAGAGTTGGTATGCCGAGCCCCCGATGAGGTGCCGGGTCAGTGGGTCGTTCACCCAATCCCCAGTCATCCGGGCGAATCCAACGTCAGGCGGTGGGACCAATCGGACGCGGTCGCCCTGGATGACAACGGGGTCCATCAGGTCACCCGCCCGGGAAGCACGATCCGCTCGGGCATCCCGTGGCGCGCCTCGAACCAGAGCCGGTCGATGCTCATCACGAAGTCGTCGAGCGGGGCGCCATGCTTGTACCAATGACCCGGCCGGCGCCCAACCTCAAGGAATCCGACACGCTCGTAGAGCGCCTTCGCGCGACTGTTCCCGTCGAGGACGCTGAGCTCGACGCGCCGCAGATTCATCTCCCAGAACGCGAAGCGCAGCAGGGTGACCAGGGCGTCGTGCCCAATGCCCTCGCCCCAGCGCTGCTTGGCACCCAGGAAGATCCCCAGCTCGGCCACGCGCGCCTCGGGTCGGACGTCGTGCAGGCCCACCGTGCCGAGGTGCTCGCCTGTCACGCGGTCGTCAACCGCGAATGCCACGTGCCCGTAACTACTCGCCCGTCCCAGCCCTTCGAGGATCGAGCGCTCCTCCTCACGGCCCAGCGGATAGCGCAGCGCGAGCCAGCGGGTTACTTCCGGGTCGTTCACCCAGAGCAGATACCGCTCGAGATCGTCCGGCTCGATCGCCCGGAGCGACACACGCTCGCCGTCGTAGGACATACCACCCCTCCAGCGACGAAGACCGCGAATACTAGGGGTGTGCCGAGGGCAGGACAATGCCGGACGCTGCCCAGCGGCACACTCTGAAGCCCGCGCCTACACTCGCTCCCATGTCCTCCTACCAGCCTGTCGCCGAACCTGCTGCCCTGATCGCCGCCACCGCCGCGGCCATCCGACCCGGCGACATGGAAGCGGCCCGGCGTGCCGGAACCCGCCAGGGGCAACTGACGAAGCCACCGGGCTCCCTCGGGCGACTGGAGGCGCTCGCCACGCGCATCGCCACCATCACAGGCGACCCCCGGCCGCGTCTCCAGCAACGCCTGGTGATTGTCGCTGCGGGTGACCACGGAGTGACCGCACGGGGCGTCTCCGCCTTCCCCGCGGAGGTCACCGCGCAGATGGTCGCGAACTTCCTTGCCGGTGGTGCCGCGATCAACGTCCTCGCCTCCCACGCGGGGGCGCGAGTCCGCATTGTCGACGCCGGCGTCCGCGGCGAGACTCCGCAGCACCCGAACCTCCTGCGCCTGCGCCTGGGGCCCGGCACGGACGACATCTCGAGCGGCCCCGCGATGACGCCTTCGCTCGCCGAGCGTGCGGTCGCCGAGGGGATCGCCCTGTTCGGCCGCGAACGCGCTGCCGAGGGCGTGGACATCGTCGCGCTGGGAGAGATGGGGATCGGGAACAGCACGAGCGCCGCCGCCATTATCTCCGCGGTCACTGGCCGCGCCCCTCGCAACGTCACCGGCCGGGGCACCGGGGTCGACGACGCGCATTACGAGTTGAAGGTGGGCGCCATTGAGCGCGCCCTCGCGGTGAACGCGCCAGACCCGCGTGACGGAATTGGCCTGCTCGCCGCACTCGGTGGCTTCGAGATTGGCGTCCTCGCCGGCGTCTACCTCGCTGCGGCGGAGGCACGCGTGCCGGCTGTGATCGATGGGGTCATCTCCGGGGCCGCCGCCCTGGTCGCCCGCGCGATCGCGCCGGAAGCCGTCGACTGCTTCCTCGCCTCTCATCTCTCAGTGGAGCCCGGACACGACGCGACGCTCGAGCACCTGGGGCTCCAGCCGATCCTCGACCTCGGCCTCCGTCTCGGAGAAGGCTCCGGCGCCGCGCTCGGCATCTCGCTCTGTGTCGCCGCCTGCCGGCTGCTGGACGAGATGGCGACCTTCGACGAAGCCGGCGTCTCCGACTCCGAGTCAGCTGTCGAACCGGAGGCCTAGCGGTGCGTATCCTCGCTGGCGCGCCGATTGCGCTGGAGTTCCTCACCCCACTCCGCCTGCGCCGAGTGCAGACGTACGACGACCGCACCTTTGCGGAAGCGCTTGGCTGGTATCCCTTGATCGGGCTGCTGATCGGCCTCGGCCTCTGGGGGCTCGACCGAGGCCTGAGCGAACTGCTGCCTCCCGTGCCTACCGCCGTCCTGCTCGTCGCCTTCCTCGCCCTGGCCTCGGGAGGCCTCCATTTGGACGGTGTCGCCGATACTGCCGACGGCATGGCGGTGCAGGGCGACCGTGCAGAGCGGCTCGGCGTCATGAGCGAGGGCAACACCGGCCCCGCCGGGGTAATGGCGCTCCTGCTCGTCCTGATGGCGGAGTGGGCGGCCATCGTCTCCCTGGACGACCCGGTCCGGGGGCCGGCCCTGGTCGTCGCCCCCGCACTCGGGCGCTGGGCTGTGGTCCCGGTCGGCCTCCTCTTCAAGCCGGCCCGCCCGCGAGGGCTCGGCCATGCGATGCAGACAGCGATGCTCCCCGTAGCGGCGCCGCTCGCGACGCTCATCGGGGCCGGCGCAGCCATCGCCCTCTTCGGCGTCGCTGGCATCGTGCTCATCGCCGCCGCAACCGTCGCCGCGCTCCTGATCGCCTCGCTCGCCGCGCGCATGCTCGAAGGCGTCACCGGCGATGTCTTCGGGGCAGCCATCGAGGTCGCCCAGGTGGTGGTGTGGCTCTCACTCGTCGCAGCCGGCATGCACGGCTGGGCCGAACCGCTCGTCGGCTAGCGGCGTGGGGACGACCTGGTTTGTCACGGGTGGCGCGCGCAGCGGGAAGTCCGCCTATGCCGAGCGCCTCGCAGCGCGCCTCGGCGGGCCCGTGACCTACATCGCGACGCTCGAGCCGCTCGACGACGAGATGCGCGCCCGTATCGCCCGTCACCAGCAGCAACGTCCGGATGCGTGGCGGACCGTCGAGGCGCCTCGATCACTGAGCCAGGTGGCGAGGGCAGTGCCCACTGGCGACACGCTGCTGATCGACTGTCTCTCGCTGTGGGTCTCTAACCGGCTGATCGACCTCGGGACGGGCGACCCACTGCCGGAGGCCATCACTGCACTCGAGGTGACACTGGTAGAGGAGACCCACGCCCTGGTCGGTGTGCTGAAGGCGCGCACGGGCACCTCGATCCTGGTAAGCAACGAGGTCGGATCCGGGCTTGTACCGGAGTACGCATTGGGACGCGCCTATCGCGACCTGTTGGGCGTGGTGAACCAGGAAGCGGCGCGGAACGCGGAGCGCGCCTGGCTTTGTGTCGCCGGGCGCGCTCTTGAATTGCCAGTTACGGACTCGGACTAGCGCAGGTCCCAGACCTGGAGTTCTGCGGTGACGGTGATCGTCTGACCGTTCCGCACGATCTGGACCGGCACCTGCGAGCCGACCTCCTGCCTGTCGATCGCCCTCGCGAGTTCCTCGAAATTCCGCACGGGCTGACCCGCCACCGCCGTGATCACGTCGCCGCCCGCTCCCGCCCGCGAGCTGGCGGTCGGACGCGGTGCAGGCACGATGCCTGCGCGCGCCGCCGCGCCGCCGGGGGTCACCGAGGTCACGTAAACACCCCGCGTCACCTTCAAGCCGAGGTCTGCTGCCACCACTTCATCCAGCGGCATCACTGAGACCCCTAGCTGCGGGTGCAGGATGTTCCTGCCCTGGATCATGTCGGGCAGGAACCGCTGCGCCGTGTTCGACGGGATGGCGTATCCGAGGCCGATGAAGAACCGCCCGCTTGGGTTCTCGATCGAGGAGTTCACGCCGACGACCTCGCCCTTGAAGTTGAACAGCGGCCCGCCCGAGTTCCCGGGGTTGAGCGCGGCGTCCGTCTGGAGCACATCGCGGATGGCACGGCCCGTGAACGAAGACGTCGTCACACGACCAGTCGCCGAGATGATCCCGGAACTCACGGAGAAGTTCTGGCCGAACGGGTTGCCAATCGCGAAGACTGCATCACCCACGCGCACCGCATCCGAGTCCGCGAAGACCACCGGCACAAGGAGGTTGGCCGGGACCGAGATTTTCAGCACGGCGAGGTCGCTGCCGGGGTCGGAACCGAGCACGGTTGCGCGGGACGCAGTCCCGTCAGCGAGCGTGACTTTCACCTCGCGCTGGCCCTCGATGACGTGGTAGTTCGTGAGGACGCGCCCCTCGCGGTCGATCACCATCCCAGTACCGCTGGAGGCGCCTGAGGTACCCGTCGTGGCACCCTCGATCACGACGATGGAAGGGCGGACCCGCTCGACCAGGTCGGCAATCCCGCCGCTGGCGGCACCCGGTGATTGCTGCACAGGCACCGTGGCCCGCGGCCCCGTCGGCGTGAGGGCCGTCGTGCTCCCGCCTCCGAAGGTATTGAGGGCCAGCGCGCCCGCGATCAACAGGATCCCGACCACCATCCCGGCGATCCCTGAGATCCGCCAGCCATTCAGATTCGACATACCCAGCCTCCCGAGGTGATGGTCTGCGTCTGGAGAACGAACTCAGGAGAACATCGTGACGCGCAGAAGTGATCGCGCCATCCCACAGCGATTAAACAAAGGTGAAGCGGTTCGAGCACTCGGGGGGCACGTCGCGAGGACGGCGCGCGTCAGCGCCCCTCGAAGACGGGCTTCCGCTTCTCGCGGAAGGCCCGTGGCCCCTCCTTCGAGTCCTCCGTGGACTGCACGATCGTCATGGCGGCCTGGGCAGCCTCGAGCGCCTCGGGGAAGCTCTGATTGAGCCCGCGATACACGAGGCGCTTCGCCAGCTGCATCGCGATCGGTGGGCCCTCCGTCAGGCGCAGCGCGAACGCACGTGTCTCCGCCATGAGCGAGTCATGCGGCACGACGCGCGCGACGTACCCCAGTTCGAGGGCCCGGGCGGCATTGATCAGATCGCCGGTCCAGATCATCTCCAACGCCTGCTGGACTCCGACGAGCCTCGGCAGCAGCCACGCACCGCCGTCGCCGGGGATCAGACTCACGTTCACATAGGACATTCCGAATCGCGCCTGCTCAGAGGCGATCCTGATGTCCGCCATGCTCGCCATGTCCATGCCGGCGCCGACAGCGGCCCCGTTGATCGCCGCGATGTACGGCTTGTCCAGGTACTGCAGCGCCTGCGGGATCCGGTGCACGGTGTAGCGGAGCGAGTTCCGGCGCTCGCCCGCGTTCCGGTCTGCCATCAAGATCCGGTCCTCTGACCCGGTCGCCTGGAGGTCCGCGCCGGCGCTGAACGCGCGGCCCGCCCCGGTCACAATCACCACTCGGACTCCATCGTCCTCAGAGGATCGGCGGATCGCGTCTTCCCACTCGGCCAGCAGCTCGTTGCTGAACGAATTCATCCGCTCCGGACGGTTCAGCGTGATCGTCGCGATCCGCTCACTCACGTCGTACAGGATCGCTTCGTAGTCCAACACACCCTCCCTCGGCGTGATCCCTCGGCAGCGGCAGTCTACTCGGGACCACGTTTCCGCGATTCCGCACGTGATTCCCAGGAATCCAAGCAAACGCCTCATATCTCCGCGGTGGAAGACTCGGTGGCCGAGGGCTTACGGTGCGCTGATGCGGCTCTCCCGCGCCCCCAGGGCGCTGTATCCCCTGCTGCTCCTCGTCGCCACGCTCCTGGGAGGGTGTGACCGCGCTGCGGACTTCATCCCCGGCGGCGGCAACGGCACCCCCACGCCCACCGTGGGGGAGAGCGTCACGGTCGGCCCGCGCGTAGGCCCCGGCGCGAGCAGTGCGGACGCGGCTGATGCCGACCTCGCCCGCGCCGTCGTCCAGGTCATCCCCTCCTCAGAGGACGGGAAGGCCGTGCGGTTTGGCTCGGGCGTGGTCGTGGACTCAGCGCGGCGGCTCATCCTCACCTCGTACCCGGTCACCAGCCCGTACCGGGCCGACGGTGGGCCCGCGTACGCGAAGCTCCGAATCGCCACCAACCGAGAGGTGGGCGCCTCCCCGCGCGTCGAATACGAGGCGGAGCTCCTCGTCAGCGATCAGACCAGCGGCCTGGCCGTCTTGCGAGTCGTGCGCGCGGTCGACGGCGCCCCCACGTTCGATCTCCCCGCCGTGGTCCCAGGCGACCCTACGGGCATCACGCCCGGTACTGCCATCCGGCTCTTTGGACACCCAGGCGAGGGGGCCACCAGGACTGACCTCGCCGTCACGCGTGGCACCGCAACCGGTCAGCGCAGCGAGGCCGGCGAGACGAGCCGCCTCTGGTTGAAGACCACTGCCCGCATGCCCGCCGGCGCCGCAGGCGGCCCCGTCTTCAACCAAGCCGGCGCGATCATCGGAGTGATGCTTCAGGAGGTCTATAACCCGAAGGCACAGGTCGGACAGGTACGCCCCTACGACCGAGCGGTCGGCCTCATCGAGCAGGCTCAGAAGGCGACCGAGGCGTTCCGCCAGGTACCCCCGTTGTACCTGGACAGCACCGGCGGCGGCATCGCGCGCCCGGTGGGCACGGATGGGGTCCGCGTCGGGAAGATCTCGTTCGCCCTCAGCGCCATCGAGAGTCCGACCGGCCGCGAGCTCTTCGACTACGAACGCAGCTTCAAGGCGGGCGTCCCTGCCCTCTACTACGAGTACACCGTGGAAGGGCTTCCCGACGGGACGGTCATCGAGGAGCGCTGGTTCCTCGATGACGTGCGACAGGATTCGGTCTCCTCGTCCATGGCGTGGAAGGGCGGGACATTCGGAGTCGTCAGCGACAAGATCGCCGTCCCGGGCACCGGCGGCCTCCCCCCGGGTAGCTGGCGCGTCGAGGTGTGGGCCGGCAATGCAATGCGCGCCCGCGGCGTCGCCTTCGTCGGAGTCCGTCCCACGTTCGAGCCTGCGGCGAAGAACTTCAGCGGAGGGTCGCTCGCAGCACCCGCCGGCACAGCATCCGCAGCGCCACAGTCGGGACAGTCACAGGTCCTCGCGTTCTTCGACTACTCCGGGATGGAATCGGTCACGCTGATCCAGTGGGTCGCGTTCCGCAACAACCAGCGCGTCTACCAGTCGCCGCCCATCCCTTGGAGGGGCGGCGACGCCGGCAAGTTCTGGGTCGGCTTCCGCCCGCCGGACGGAGTCCCTGCGGGAAACTGGGAGTTCGAGGTGCGCGCGGACGGCAAGATCCTGGGTGTCATTCCCGTGCGAGTGCCCTGACCTCTTGGGCGCCCTACTTGATCTCGCCTCGCGTGTAGAGGCCGTCCACCAGCCGGTTGTCGAAGGCGACTGAGACGTCCGGCGCCTTCGACAGCACGCCGTACTGCACCAGTGTGTCAGCCAGCCTCTGCCATTGCTCCTTCGAGGAGCGTCCGATGCCGTCCGCGCGCTTCGCTGCCGCCAGGTCCTGGTCCAGGAGATACCGCTGCTGCCCGGCGTCCGCACCCGGTGCGTACTTCAGCACCACCTGCACCGCCTCGTCCGGGTGCGCCTGCGTCCACGCCACCGCCCGCAGTGTTGCCCGCAGATAACGCTCGACGAGCGCAGGGTCCTTGGTCAGCGTCTCGCGGTTGACCAGTGTCGTCAGGCCAAGCGTCGGCACCGCGAAGTCAGCGGGGTCGATCACATTCACCTCGACGCCCGCCTTGCGGATGGCGTACGGCTCGTTGTTCAGGAAGACCGGGTAGACCTCGACCTGCTTCTCGATGAACGCGCGCACGTCGAATCCGACCGAAACGAGCTTCACGTCGTCACGCTTCAGGCCGGCGCTGGCCAGCATGCCGTCGAGCTCCGCAGGGACGACGCCGGCCTTGAACCCGATCGCCCGCCCCTTCAGGTCCTTCGGGGTCTTGATCCCCGAGTCCGCGCGCGCCACGTACCCCTGGTCGCCGCGCTGCCCGAAGAGCGCCACCGCCACGACGGGGAGGCCGTCACTCGTGCGGCGGATCACCTGCGCCGCGGTCCCGGTCGTGAAGTGAACCGACCCTTCGAGCAGGAACTTCAGGTGCTCGTCCGCGCCGGAGGCGTGCTTGATCTCCACATCCAGGTTCTCCTCGGCGAAGAACCCCTTCTCTTTCGCAACGTAGGCCGCGACGAACGGCAGGTTGGCTTGCGGGCGGAAGCCCGCCATGAACACCACCTTCGCGGGCGCCGGCTTCGGCGTCGCGCTTGTGGCGGCGGTCGCCGTGCCGGCGGGCGCCGGGAGTGCCTCGTCGCCACCGCAGGCCACCAGGGTGAGCGCGGCGGCGGCCACGAGGATGGCAAGCGACCACAAGGCCGCCGCCCGCTTGATGGGGTTGATCGGGAGTGTGCGCAGCATCAAATACACCTCGGGCGGCCGGGGCGTACATCCGCGAATCACGCGGGCGCTGCACGCAGTCTGGATGATCGAGGCGCTTCAGGCGCCCGTGGACACGTGCCAGTCCAGCACGCGATGTTCAACATACCCAACCAGGCCGGTCAGCGAAACCCCCAGGGTGGCGAGCACGAAGACCGCGCCAAAGAGGGCGGGCGTGTCGAACGCGCCGTTTGCAATCAGGATCAGCTGGCCCATTCCGGACGAGCCCGACAGGAACTCCGCCACCACCGCCCCCACCAGCGAGAGCGGCACGCTGATCCGCAGTGCCGCGAACACGTACGGCAGGGACGAAGGGAACCGCAGCCGCCGGAAGATCTCCCACCGGCTTGCGGCCAGCACATGCAACGCATCGAGGGCCTGCGGGTCCACGGACCGCAGCCCCACCACGGCATTCACCAGCATCGGGAAGAACGTGATCAGCGCAGAGATCGCGACCTTCGGTCCGATCCCAAATCCGAACCAGATCGCCAGCAACGGGTAGAGCGCGACAATCGGGGTCACCTTCACGAGGAGCGCGGGCGGATACAGTGCGCGCTCAAGCAGTCTGGAATGCGCCATGAGCACCGCAAGCCCAAAGGCGATCGCACTCGCCACCACCAGCCCCCCCACGGCAGCCAGCAGTGATGTCCCGGCTGCCGACGCGTACCGCCCGGGCTCGTCTGCCAGGGCACGGAATACGTCGCTGGGCGGGGGAAGCAGATAGCCCTTCACGTCAGCGACTCGGACATAGGCCTCCCAGCCCGCGAGGATGAGCGTGAGCGCCACGACCGGCGGTAGCACCGCCGCCGCGAAGGGCATCCGGAGTGCCTCCACTTCCCGAGTTGGACCCTGCGCCGGACCGGTCATAAGTCGCCCTGACGATGCTGGTCGCTGGTGCCTTCTGCGCGGAGCGCCGCGCGGACTTCTGCGGCCGCGGCGATGAAGGCCGGGTGCGCCTCCTGCGACTCCGTCCGCGGGCGAGGCAATGGCACCTCGACGACAGCGCGCACCCGTCCGGGGCGCCCACTCATCACGACGACACGGTCAGAGAGCAGCACCGCCTCGGCCACTGAATGCGTCACGAACAGCACAGACATCCGTTCCTGCTCCCAGATCCGCAGTAACTCCAGCCGCATCGCCTCACGTGACAGTTCGTCGAGCGCGCCGAAGGGCTCGTCCATGAGCAACAGTCGAGGCCGGTGCACCAGCGCGCGCGCCAGCGCCACCCGCTGGCGCATGCCACCGGAGAGCGCGGCCGGCCGGTAGCGGGCGAACTCAGCGATCCCCACCTGCTCCAGCAGGCTGCGGATGCGCTCGGGGTCACGCGTGCGAGTGACCTCCAGCGGGAGTCGCACGTTCGCCTCCACGTCCCTCCACGGCAGCAGCCCCGCCTCCTGCGCGACGAGCCCCAGCGCATGCGCATGCTGCGCCTCGGCCGCCGTCCCGCCGAGCACCTGGACGCCCCCGGACTGCGACGGGAGAAGGCCCGCCACCAGCCGCAGGAGGGTGCTCTTCCCACACCCGGACGGACCGACCACGGAGACGAACTCACCCGCGGTGACCTCAAGGTCCACGCCGTCGAGGGCGAGCAGACTGGTTCCGTCCGCGCCGGCGTAGCGGTGGGTGAGGTCGCGCACCGCGACCGTCGGGGCAGGATGGAGCGTCGACGTCACCCGGAGGCCTTCCGCGGAACGCGCGTTACGATCCGCGCTGCTCGGATGATAGGCGCGCAGGCGGAGGCCGCATGACCGGAACACCAGTCCACACGATCGCGCTCGTCGGAGGTACTGGGCCGGAGGGGAGAGGGCTCGCCACACGCTTCGCGCTGGCCGGACACCGCGTCGTGATCGGCAGCCGCGACACCACGCGTGGCGAGGCGGGCGCGGCCGAGGTGCTCGCCGGCCTCGGGGGCCGTCCCCACGGAGCGGTGTCCGGGGCGGCCAACGCGGACGCCGTCGCGGGCGCCGATCTCGTGGTCGTGGTTGTCCCCTACAGCGCCCACCGGCCGACTCTCGAGGGCCTGCGGGACGCCCTCGCCGGCAAGGTCGTGATCGACGCTGTCGTCCCTGTCGTGTTCGACCGGGGGCCGCGTCCTGTCGAGGTGGCGGATGGCTCCGCCACCGAGGAGGCCGCCGCCATCCTGTCAGGGGCTCGCGTGGTGGGCGCGTTCCATAACCTCGCCGCAGAGGTCCTCCTGGACCCGGACGCGCCCGTGGATGCGGACGTCCTCGTGACCGGCGCCGATGCCGACGCGAAGCAGGCGGTCATGACGCTCGCCGAGCAGATCGCGGGCGTGCACGCCGTCGACGCCGGGCCGCTACGCTTCTCCCGCTTCGTGGAGCAGATCACCATCCTGCTCATCGGCATCAACGGGCGGTATAAGGCGCACACCGGCATCCGCATCGCCGGCCTGGAGGCGCACGGACCTGCCGCACCGTAGAGAGAGACCAATATGGCCGTGCCTGAGTTCCGCGTGATCGGCCTGACCGGCATGCCCATGGTGCAGGCAGGCGATGACATCGCCGGCCAGATCATCGAGGCCGCCTCCAGGCAGGGCACGCCGCTAGCCGCTGGCGATGTCGTCGTGGTGACGCAGCGGATCATCTCGAAGGCGGAGGGGCGCGTCGTCCCGCTGACCACCTTCGAGCCGAGCCCGTACGCCCTCGCCTACGCCGCCCGCTGGGAGAAGGACCCGCACGTCGTCGAGGCGGTGCTGCGCGAGTCGAAGCGGATCATCCGCCAGGTCGGCCCCATCCTCATCACGGAGACCCACCACGGCTTCAAGTGCGCGAACGCCGGCGTGGACGCCTCCAACGTCGGCGGCGAGGGCCTCGTCTGCCTCCTGCCCGTGGACCCGGACGCCTCCTGTCGCGCGATCCGGGACGCGATCCGCACGCGCGCCGGCATCGAGGTCGCCGTCGTGATGTCGGACACCTTCGGCCGACCGTGGCGACTCGGACAGACCAACATCGCCATCGGGGTCGCCGGGATGCTGGCGATGCGCGACTACGTCGGCAAGGCAGATCTGGACGGGCACATCCTGCGGGTCACGATGATCTGCGACGCCGACGAGATCGCCGGCGCAGCCGAGATGGTGATGGGCAAGCTGGACGCGGTCCCGGCCGCCATCGTGCGTGGGTTCCCCTACCAGCCGGGCGAAGGCTCGGCCCAGGAGATCGTGCGCGAACAGGCGCTCGACCTCTTCCCGTAGCGCCCCATGCTGCCCTCGGCGGCCGACGACGCCCCTCGCCAGGCGCTGGAGCGCAATCTCCGCATCCTCCCGCTCTGGTGGGCGACCCGCTGGGTCTGGCTGGGTGAGGCGATCTGGGTGGTCTACCTCACCCAGGAACGCGGCATCACCCTCGGAGAAGTCCTCCTCTTCCAGGCGATTTACTCCGCGGTCATCATCGCCGGTGAAGTGCCCACCGGGATGATGGCCGACCGCTGGGGCCGGCGCCTCAGCGTCATCCTGGGGTCCATGGTCGCCGTCGGTGCGATGCTCACCTTCGGCCTCGGTACCACGATCCCGATCCTGCTCCTCTCGTACGCGATGTTCTCGGTGGCCGACGCGTTCTTCTCCGGCGCCGACAGCGCGATCCTCTTCGACACCTTGAAGGGGCTCGGCCGCGACGACGAATTCTCTCGCTGGCAGGCGCGCGAACTCGTGATCGGCGGCGGCTCCACGGCGATCTACACGGTCGCCGGCGCGCTCCTCGTGCGCTGGGTGCCCCTCTCGTGGCCTTTCGTGCTCTCTGGACTGATCTCGATCGTCGGCGTGCTGCTCGCCTTTCGCCTCGTCGACCCACCGCGCGAGGGCGAGCGTCACACGTTCATGCGGATCGGCAAGCGCGCGACGCGCGAGGTGCTCGGGCGGCGGACGCTGCTCACTACCGCACTGCTCATGGCGCTCACCACGGCCGCGATCCAGACGATGGGGATCGCGCAGCAGCCCGTCGCGCTCTCCTATGGAGTCCCGGTCTGGTCACTAGGCCTCTTCGTCGGTTCCCAGCTCGGCTTCTCGGCACTGAGCGCCGCGATCGCGGACCGCCTCGGGCGCCGCATCGGGCTCGTCCTGATCTTCCTCACGATGCCGCTGGTGAGCGCTCTCGCGCTGCTGGCGGGAGTTGGCGGCCTGATCTGGCTCTACCCGCTGTTCATCCTGCCGTCCCTCGGCTGGAACGTCCTCTGGCCCTACGTCTCCGACTACATCGCTCGCCGGGTCGACGACCAGATCCGCGCGACGGCGCTCTCCGTCGCGTCCGTCCTCGTCCATCTCACGTCATTCGCCGTCCTGCCAGTGTTTGGCCTCGCGATCGATCGACGCGGCCTGGGCGCTGGCCTCGCCATCGCCGCGACTGGACTGGCGCTCGCCTCCATCACCATCTTTCTCATCTGGTGGCGAGCTGGAGATCACGCCTCCGCCGCTGCCGAGGCCCATCCGATCGCAGTCGAGCCGCCCCTGCCGCCGGCGATCCCCTGACCCGGTCGCCGGACGGATCGCCGCAGCGCCGCCCTGCCTCGACGCCTCCTGCGCCCGGCGCGTACGCTCGTGGCGATGGCTGAACACGAGGACGGGGAGCAGCGGTCGGCTGAACCGGTGACTCCGCGCGAACTGCTGCGCGGGGCTCTGGTGGATGACGCCGACCCTCGATTCCCGCGCTGGCTCCCCCTCCCCGGGGCCCTCCTCGCGCTCGGCTGGGCGGGATACCAGGCGGCGGCCATGGACGGGGGCTTCCTCCCCACGCTCCTGTGGCCGGGTACCGCGATCTTCGCCCTCGTCACTGTGGCTGCCTGGTTCGGGTGGCAACTGGAGATCGACTAGGCGCCAGCATCGGCGTCACCGGGGAGCCACTGTGCCGCTGCACCTGATCTACGGCCCGGACGAGTTCACCGCTGCCGAGGCGTTGGCCGCCCTCAAGGCCGCACTCGACACGGACGGCTCACTCGCTGCGAACACCACCGTGCTCGCCGCCCGCGGGCTCACGCCCCAGACGCTCCTCCAGCACGCCGCCGCGCTCCCCTTCCTCGCCCCCGCCCGCCTCGTCGTCGTCGAGGGCCTCGTGACTTCGCTGGGCGGACGGCGCGGTGCCGCCGACGCCTGGCAGCCGCTCCTCGACTTCGTACCCCAGGTGCCGGACTCCAACCATCTCGTGCTCCTCGAGCCACCGCCGAAGCAGGCGGGCGACCGTGACGCCGTCGGCGGCCATGCGCTGGTCACCGCCCTGAAGCGCCTGCCCAACGTCACGGTCACGCAGTGTGCCGCCCTCAGCCCGCGCCGGCCGTACAACGGAGGCCCCAGCGAAGTCGAGGTCTGGACCGAACAGCGCGCACGCGCGCGCGGCATCCCGATCGAGCGGGCTGCAGTCGCCCTGCTCGCCGACCTTGCGGGCTCCAACCTGCGGATGATCGCCACTGAACTGGACAAGCTGGTCGCGTACACCGCGGGCCGCCCGATCACCCCGCTAGACGTCGAGACCATGACCCCCCTCGCGCGGGAGGAGAGCATGTTCGAACTCGTGGACGCGATCATCGAGGGCCGCGCTGCCCACGCGATGGTCATGCTGCGCCGCGTCCTCGAGGAGAGCCCGGAGACCCCCATCGCCATCCTCAACCGAGTCGCGCGACAGGTGCGCAACCTCGTCCGCGCCACGGAACTACTCGAGGCGCGCGCCCCCGAGTCCGCGATCGAGGAGGCCACCGGCGCTCGCGGCTTCCCGCTTACCAAGCTGCTGCGCCAGGCACGCGCCACCTCCCGCCCAGCAGCCGAGGCCGCCCTGCGCGCGGTCGAGGAAGCCGACACCGAAATCAAGACCGGGAAGCGGACGGATGTCCTCGCCCTCGAACTGCTGGTCGTGCACCTCGCGGGGATCCGCGGCCCGGCACAGGCCTCCGCCCGGCGCTGAGCCGGCGGCGCTGAGGCTCAGCGCCCCTCGCGCAGGTCAACCACCATCGGGTTGAAGCACGCTACGCGGTGGCCGGGGGCCAGCGGGACATCGCTCCCAGCGACCACCTCGGGCGTGACCAGCGGCGGCGACGGCTGCACGCGGCACTGGGAGATCGCCTTCGAACAGCGCTCGAGGAACGCGCATTCCGCCCCCAGTGTGGCAAGGTCAGGAGGCTGACCGCGCATCGGAGTCAACCGTGCGCCGCTCATCACTCCGGGCAGGCTGCTGAGCAGGCCGTACGTGTAGGGGTGCCGCGGACGCCGGAAGATGGTGAAGACGTCCGCCTCTTCCGCCACCACCCCGGCGTACATCACCATCACCCGGTCGGCCAGTCGCGCCACAACGCCGAAGTCATGGGTGATCAGCAGCACGGCCGTACCGGCGTTGCGCATCTCCTCGAGCCAGTTCAGCGTCTCGAGCCGGACCGCCGGGTCCAGGTTTGCCGTCGGCTCGTCCGCGATCACGATCTTCGGATGCAGCGCCGTCGCCATCGCCACCATGACGCGCTGCGCCATGCCGCCCGACAACTGGAACGGGTAGGCGTCCACAATGCGCTCCGCGTCCGGCAGCAGCGGACGCAACGCCTCCAGCGCGGCGGCCCGGGCGGCCTTCGCGTCCAGCCGCTCGTGCGCCAGGAACAACTCTGCGATCTGCTCGCCGATGCGCAGGGTCGGCGTCAGCCCGGCCATCGCGTCCTGAAAGATCATCGCAATCTCCCCGCCGCGCACCTGCCGTCGCTCCTCGCTGCTCAGGTCGAGAAGGGAACGTCCGTTGTACAGGATCGTTCCGCTCACCTCGGCGTTCGACGGCAGCAGGCCGAGCATCGCGTGCGCCACCGAGGACTTCCCCGCCGCGGATTCGCCCACCAGCGCCAGCACCTCGCCGGCGTAGAGGTCCAGAGAGACCCCCCGCACAGCCGGGATCATCGCTTCCGCGCCGCGGTAGGCAGCATGCAAGTCACGCACCGTCAGCACGGGCGTGCGCGTCTCCAGCGCCGGGTCGGAGGTCGCCTCAGCCATCTCGTCCTGCCTGGCCTGCCGGGAGTCGGGCATCGATGCCCGCTCGTCCACTCGCGATCTCGATCTACGGTACCCCCGGGCCGCCTCAGAGTGCGCCACCGTCGGTCGCGCCCACCCCTACGAAGCGGTTGCGGTCACCTCGCGGAGGACGTCGAAGTACTCCGGGAACGTCTTGGAGACACACTCCGGATGCGCGATGCGGATCCCCGGCGCCCGCAGGCCGGTGACTGCAAAGCTCATCGCCATCCGGTGATCGTCATAGGTCTGCACCTCGGCTGGCTGCGGCATCCCTGGGTAGACCGTCACTGAATCCCAGTCGTCCTCCACGCGGAGCCCCATCCGGCGCAACTCCGTCGCAGCAGCCACCGGCCGGTCGCTCTCCTCGTAGTGGGTCTGGGCGATCCCGCGCACCGTCACCGGCCCGTCCGCGAACGGCGCGATCGCCAGCAGCGAGGTCGCCACGTCGCCCATTTGGGTGAAGTCCGCATCCACGGCGCGTAATTGTTCCGGCCCCACCACCTCGATGGCCTCCGCGTCGATCCGGACGCGGCACCCCATCCGCTCGAGTACCGCGAGGATGCCCAGGTCCCCCTGCGCGGACCGGCTCCCCAGCCGCGGCACCACTACGCGCCCGCCCGTCACCGCCGCGGCCGTGAAGAAGTACGAGGCCGCCGAAGCGTCCGGCTCCACGGCGTAGGTGCGCGCTTCGTACCGCTGGCCGGAGCGCACGCGGAACCAACGGTCGCCGTCCCGCTCCGCCTCCACCCCGAACTCGGACATCGTCGAGAGCGTCATCGCGACATAGGGCGAGGAGACGAGAGCACCCTCGACCTCGATCTCAACGTCGGACGCGGCATATGGGGCCGCCATCAGCAGCGCGCTGAAGTACTGGCTGGAAATGTCGCCTCGCACCAGCGCCCGCCCTCCCGGGATCCCGTGCGCCGACAGGTCCACCGGCGGGCAGCCGTTGCCGAGACGGCTCTCGATCTCCACGCCCAGTTGGCGTAGCCCGTCGATCAGCGGCTGGATCGGACGCTTCCGCATCGCCTCGGAGCCGTCGACGGTGAAACGTCCGTGCCCCAGTGCCACTGCCGCCGTGAGGAAACGCGCGGCAGTGCCCGCGTTACCTACGAACATCGTCGCCTCGCTGGCGGGAAACCGACCGTCCACACCCTCGACGAGAAATGTGTGTGCGTCACGGTCCTCGATGCGCACGCCGAGCGCTTCGAGTGCTGCGTGCATGTACCCCGTGTCATCTGAGGCCAGGGCGTCGACGATCTCCGAACGCCCGCGCGCGAGCGCGGCGATCAGCAGTGCACGGTTGGTGTAACTCTTCGAGCCGGGAAGATGCACCACTGCGTCGAACCGGCTGCTGACCGGCTCGATCGCCTTCGTCGTGGCCACGGCTCGCCTCCCCCACTTCGGCGTGGTGCGTGACGCCTCGATCGCTGGTCCCTCTTGCCCTCGATGGGCCGAGGCCGCACCAGCCACCTCACACCACAGTCCCACGCTCGCCACGTGATCCTACCGAACGAGACGGCCCGGCGTCCGCGGACGCCGGGCCGTCGCCCGTGACAGATCAGGCCGCCCGGCTCGCGGCCGGTCGGCGCCCGGGATACGTTAGAAGGAGCGGATGGTGGCGACGAGCCGCCCCTGCACCTGCACGTTCGACGCGTCCTCCATAATGGGGGCCATCGTCGCGTTCATCGGTTGCAGCCGGACCTTCCGCCCCTCGGGGAAGTACTTCTTGAGCGTCGTCTCCCCCCGGTCCACGATCCATGCGGCCACGACCTCGCCCGGATCCGCCGCCTGGCGTGGCTCGAGGACCACGATGTCCCCGTCATTGATCAGCGCGTCGATCATCGAGGTGCCCTGGACGCGCAGCGCGTAGAGGTTGGCTTTGCCGCGCACCTGCTCCTCGGTCAGTTCGATGATGTCCAGCGGCGCGACGCTGTCCGGGTGCGTGGGGATCGGGATGCCCGCCGCGATCGGGCCCAGCAGCGGCACCTGCACGGTGCGCCGTCGGCGTTCGCCCTGCCCGTTCAGCAGCTCGATCGCCCGTGAGACCTCGCGGTCCCGCCGGATCAGCCCCTTCTCCTCCAAGCGCTTCAGGTTGTAGTCCACCACGCTGGTGGATGAGATACCGCACCCCTGCTGGATGTCCCGGATGCTGGGCGGATAGTCGTGCTCGGCGATGAACCGCTCCAGGAAGCGGTAGATGTCCTGCTGCTTCTCCGACAATCCGTCCGACATGGCATACGCCTCTCTCACGTCGCGACTCCGTGCGGCAGCACGGTGGGCGCCCGGCTTTGCCGGCGTCCGCGCGTCCCCTTACCCCCACCCGCACGCCCAACCTGCCCCCGCCTCAAGGCGGAGGCCCATGTCCGCCGCATCGCACGGGCCACGCGCTGGCCGATACAGATGTGCGGCACACATGTTCTGTTCGGAACGCTAACCCCGTTCTGTCAACTCGTCAACCGCCCTTCGACACTCTCACCCCCCGTTCGCCACGCCACGCGGTCGCCACGCCAGCGGTCGCCACGCCAGCGGTCGCCACGGCGAGCCTCCGGATACGATCGAGGCCCGCTCACAGGAGCATGGACCACCGGAGAGATCGGAGCCTCGATGCCCGCCGGACTGGAAGATCTGTTCGGCCAGGAGCGGCCAGGCGATCCGGACGAGTCCGCCGGCGAGTTCCGGCGCGCCCTCGTCGTGGCCGCCCACCCCGACGACGCCGATTTCGGGGCCGCCGGCACCGCCGCCCTGCTCGCGCGCGCTGGCTGGGACGTCCGCTACCTCGTCGTCACCGACGGCTCCAAGGGCTCCGAGGATCCCGCGATCAGCCAGCCCGACCTGGTCGCGATGCGCGCCGAGGAGCAGCGCGCCGCCGCCGCAATCCTCGGCGTGCGCGACGTCCGCTTCCTCGGCCACACCGACGGCGAACTTGTCTGGTCACACGCCCTGATCGGCGAGATCGTCCGCGAGATCCGCGAGTTCCGGCCGTTCGCCGTCTACACCCACGACCCCGAGGCGGTGATCATCAACAACTCGTTCGTCAGCCACTCGGACCACCGCGCCACCGGCCTCGCCACCGTGGACGCCGTCTATCCCGCCGCTCGGGACCGCCTCAACTTCCCCGAGCAGATCGCCGAGGGCCTCCAGCCGCACAAGGTCCGCGAGCTCTACATCTTCGGCGGCAACGAGTCGAACTTCTCCGTCGACATCACCGACGTGATCGAGACGAAGATCGCCGCGATGCTCGCCCACACCTCGCAGTTCGCGCCGGAGATGATGGACCGGATGCGCGCATACTGGGGGGACGCGGACGGTCGCTATCACGAGCAGTTCCGTCGCGTGATCATGTTCATCTAGCCTCACGCCGCACACACGAGACGCACCCAACGCACGAGGCCCCGCGATGCCGCTGCCCCTCCCGACTCCCGCCCGATTCTGCCCGCGTTGCGGCGTGGCGCGTCCGGAGACGGGTGCGGGCGTCCGCTGCGCTACCGAGGGTTGCGGCTACGCCTGGTACCCGGACCCCAAGGTGGCCGTCGGCGTCGTCGCGGAGCGCGACGGCCGCATCCTCCTCGTCCGGCGCAACCACGAGCCGGCGCTCGGACGCTGGGCGTTCCCCTCCGGCTTCGTCGACGCGGGCGAAGTCCTCGAGGACGCCGCGCGACGTGAGACGCGCGAGGAGGCGGGCGTCGAGGTACGGATCGACCGGCTGCTCGGCGCGTGGAGCAGCCCGGACGACCCCGTGGTCTTCGTTGCCTACGCCGCCACGGTCCCCGCCGGCGCCGCCGATCCCGTCGCCGGCGACGAGGCCCTCGAGGTCGCCTACTTCGACGCCGACGCGCTCCCTCCGCTTGCCTTCGACCACGACCTCGATGTGGTCGAGGCGTGGCGTGCCGGTCGGGCACCCGCCCCGCCGCGGCCCGCCCCGCTCGAGCCCCGCCCTATGACCCTCCTCCAGCAACGCGGCATCGAGGCCGACGTGCTCGTCCCCTTCATCCGCCGCCTAGAGGGGGAACTGGGCATCGAACGCGCCCACGCGATCGCCCGCGAGACGATCGAGGCGATCGCGCGACAGCAGGGGCACGACGTCGCGGAGGCGCTCGGACGGCGCGACCTCGCTGGCTTCGTGCAGGTGAAGGACTCCTGGGGCGGCGCCGGAGGCGACCTCGCCATCGAGACCCTGCAACAGGACGCCACACGCCTCGACTTCAACGTGGTCGGCTGCCGCTTTGCGGAGATGTACCGGCGGATGGGCGCCGCCGATCTCGGATTCCTGCTCTCGTGCAGCCGCGACTTCGCCCTCTCCGAGGGCTACTCGGACGGCCTGCACCTCGAACGCACCCAGACCATCATGCAGGGGGCGGCATACTGCGATTTCCGCTACCGACTGGCGCAGACTGCCCCCATGCGCGAGGATGCGCCCGGCGGGGAGGCGACACCCCCGACCGACTGATCGGCCGGCACCCGCCGGCCGCCGCCCAGGCCCGGCCCAGCAGGCAGGCCGGCACCCGAGGAGGGACACTCGATGGAAGTCACCATGGTCTTGACCGAACTCGGCAAGAAGTACCACGACGACATTCGCAAACTGCTCCGCGAAGCGCTCGCCGAGGCCGGCCTCCCCGACCAGGAGGTCAAAGAGACGATGATCCGGAACGACGAAGAGGCCCTCCCCACGAAGTGCCTGGGGTCCCCGACGATCCGCATCGACGGCTTCGACGTCGAGTACATGGAGCGGGAACCCGACGAGCGCTCCGCCGGCGTCCGCTACTTCAACACCATGGCCGGCTGGAAGCCGATCCCCGAGAAGGGCATGCTCGTCCGCGCCCTCCAGCGCGCCAAGGAGCGCGACCAGGGCAAGTAGTAGTCCGCGAGCCATCATCGACGGCCCGCCACCTCCGAGGACGGCGGGCCGTCCTGTGCCAGCCCGACGCGGACACGATCGCGCACCGTCCTAGGATGCCCGGATGGAACCGTCGCCCGCCCCTCGCTGGACACCACGCACGGACTTCGCCGGGCTCCCCGCGCTCGCCTTCGACTTCCCCGGGGTGAGCATCGGTGTCGCCGAGTATGACGGCGGGCCGACCGGTTGCACCGTCGTCGCCTTCGGCCGCCCGCACCCCACCTCGATCGACGTGCAGGGCGGCTGGCCCGCCACGATCGGCGATCACGACTACAACCGCGCCATCGTGATGGCAGGCGGATCGATCTACGGCCTCGAGGCGCAGGCCGGCGTCGTCGCCGAACTCACCGACAGGGCTCCCACCAGTCCGCCGGACGATCCGACGTCGCGCTTCCAGCCCGTCTCTGGCGCGATCATCTACGACTTCGGCCCCACGAGACGTGACCCCAGCATCTACCCCGACTATTTCCTCGGTCGCGCCGCCGCGAGCACACTGCGCGAGGGCTGGTTCCCCCTCGGGTCACGCGGCGGCGCGCGCTGCGCGCGCATCGGCTCCTTCCTCTTCCAGCAGGGCGAGCCGGGCGGGCAGGGCGCCGCCTTCCGCGAGATCGGCGGCGTCAAGGTCCTCGTCTGCACGGTCGTCAACGCGCTCGGTGGCATCGTCGACCGCGAAGGCCGCGTCGTGCGCGGCAACCGACACCCTGAGACCGGCGAACGCCTCCGCATCCTCCCCGAGGTCGAGCGACGGCTGGCCGGTGGCTTCGCGCCGCCCACGCTCCCGCGCCCGCCGATCTTCCGGTCACAGCACACGACACTCACCACGGTCGTCACAAACGCGCGGATGGATGGCCCCGCCCTCCGGCAGTTTGGCCGGCAAGTGCACTCATCGATGACCCGCGCCATCGAGCCCTTCCACTCCATCCTCGACGGCGACGTCCTCTACGCCGTCACCACCGGCGAGGTCGACGCATCCGTCCCCTCCGAGATGCTCGCCGTCCTCGCGGGCGAGGTGGCCTGGGACGCCGTCCTCGCCGCCGCCGAACACGCCGACTCGGCATAGGACTCGACGCACTTCGCCGTGCCCTCAGCATCGAGAGCAGGCTATGAGAGGGATCTAGAATCGCACGCGATTGCAGCAACCTGCGAAGGGATCGGATATGCCCGCGTCACTGAACCGTGTCCGTAAGTCCATGAAGGTGGCTCCGACTGCACGCGACAAGGGGTTGAAGTTGACCCTCACGGTGGTCGCATACGACACCGGCATGGTCACAGTTGACGGCTACCCGATGACGAACCCGGAATCGGGCTGGGTGGACGCCGCCGAAATGCTGATCGTCACGCTGAACGAGTTCCGCCGACAGGCTTCCAGGCGCCCACGAAGCGCGTAGGGCAGTTGCACGGGTCGTCTACTCGTGACCAGTCACTGGTCCGGGTGGGCTACGAAGTGCCCCCGTGCAACTCCAGCCCCCTCCTGATTCACCCGGCGGTACACTGCCCACCGCGCTGCGCTTGGGCACCAGAGCCGCCACGCGCATGAGGGGGACGCCATGAAGGTCGCCGTCGGACTGCACCGCTACGCCATCGAGAACTGGCCCGAGGTCACGAACCTCGCCATCGAGGCCGAGAAGCTCGGCGTCGACTCCCTGTGGAGCGCCGAGGCGTGGGCGCACGACGGCGCGACGCCCCTCGCCTACCTCATGGCGAAGACCACCACCCTCAAGTTCGGCACCGGCATCCTCCAGATCGGCACGCGCACGCCCGCCCTCGTTGCCATGACCGCGATGACCCTCGACTCCATGTCCGGCGGACGCTTCATGCTCGGCCTCGGCACCAGCGGCCCCCAGGTCATCGAGGGCTGGCACGGCATCCCGTTCCGCAAGCCGATCCAGCACACACGCGAGGTGATCGAGGTCTGCCGCCGCGTCTTCAACGGCGAGACCGTCTCCTACGACGGCGAGTTCTACCACCTCCCACTCGACCAGCAGCACGGCGGCAGCGGCGAGGGCAAGGCACTCCGCTCCGGCGCGCCCGCCACCCCCAACCTCCCGATCTACGTCGCCTCGCTCGGCCCGAAGAACCTCGAACTCACCGGCGAACTCGCCGACGGCTGGCTCGGCACCTCGTTCCTGCCCGAGCACGCGGCACAGTTCCTCGACCCGATCCGCGAGGGCGCACGGAAGGCCGGCCGCGACTTCAGCAAGATCGACATCGCCGTCGGCGGCACCGTCTGGTTCACGAGCGACGTCGAGAAAGCCGCCGAGACGCTGCGCCCCGGCCTCGCCTTCTCGCTCGGCGCGATGGGCTCAAAGCAGCACAACTTCTACAACAACGCCTACTCGCGCCAGGGCTACGCCGACGAGGCGAAGGAGATCCAGCGCCTCTGGCTCTCCGGCAAACGCGACGAAGCCCGCGCCCGCGTCCCGCTCGACCTCGTCATCGGCACCAACCTGATCGGCGACGAAGCCATGGTGAAGCAGCGCCTCCGCGACTACCGTGACGCCGGCGTCACCACCTTCCGCCCCGGCCTCCACGGAGACACCTTCGCCGAGCGCATGGAATCCCTCGGCCGCCTCATGGACCTCGTCCGCGAAGTCTCGGCGGAGCCCGCCGCTACCAAGCGCTAACGCGCCCACCACGCCCGGACTCTCAACTCCCCCTCGCCCTTTAGGCCCTTGAGGGCGAGGGGGCCGGGGGGAGTGGGTGATTCCCCCTCTGGTCTAACCCCTTCCCCCGAGGGGAAGAGAGGCCTGAGCCGGGGATGCCGACGGCCTTCGTGCGCAAACCGTTGAGGAGACGGTGTAACCGGCACCGCGTCCACTGGCGCGGAGGCTCGGGCTGCCCTTGTTGATGTTGAGGCGCAGCCCGGGCGCGATCTTGACAGAGCGTCGGAATCGGAAGGCCATCAGGAGGCCACCGGGCTCCCGCACTTCGAGCAAAAGCGGGCGCCCTCGCCGAACGGCGTGCCGCACGACGTGCAGAAGGCGGCACCAGAAGCGACCGGTGGGGCGGTGACATCGTCATAGACCCGGCCCGTGCCTAACTCAGCCATGCGGGGCGAGGATGCTTCCTTTGGTTTCACATGGCCAGCGGCCATCGCCAGAGCGACGATCCAGCCGATGAACGTCCAGCCCGTGAAGATGTTCACGACAGCAATCGCTCCGATGTTGTGGTGGTTCCGCATGCCCGCCACGATGAGCGGGGTAAAGTAGGCACCGCCGAGCATCAGGAGAATGACAAACCCGGTTCCGGCGTCGCCGCCGCTGCTCTGGAGGACCGGAACACTGTTCATCGCTAACCATCAGCCTCTCACCGGGTTGTCACGCCGCTCAGCTCCGGGTCTGAGGAGAAGTCCACACCCTGCATGACGACGTCGGCCGTTAGGAAGGCGATGACGAGCATGCCAACGACGACGAGAACGTGGAGCAACTTCCGCTGGCCGCTCGTGACGGGGTCGGTTCCGGCCGCCGGCACAAGCAGCTCATAAAGCCGAATAAAGGTGTAGACGCCAATGATGACCCCGATGTCTGGAATCACGAGGCGATTGCCATTCGGATCGGACGTCCCGCATGGGCGCGCGGAAGGTCGGCGCGCACCCGTCGCCCGCAGTGCGGTTCGTTCGGCGCGGTGAGGATCCACGCGGTCCAGCCGACCGAACCGAACGCGAGGAGGGACACACTGACCGCGATTGCCGCTGCGGCCCAGGTGTCGTGCTGGACCTCGACACGCTGGTGGTAGAAGGCGCCGGCAGCGAGGCCGAGGGCGATCAGCGCAATGAGGGACAGCGATCGATATCTGCGCGACTTCACGTGATCCTCCTGCGAGCAGATGGCGGCGCGTTAATCGAAGGCGATGGCGAACCTGGCTGGTGTCAGCACAAGCCGACCTGAGTTGCCCCGTGCCTGGCCTGCGGGACGGTGTACTTGTCCCCGTACTGCGACGAGAGCTGGTCGATCAGCCCCTGGCACGAGAAGCCCGAGATCCGGAGGTAGGCGTTCGCCGACTTCACGGCCTGCGCGTTCCAATCGACGTTGAGGCTGTCTACCGCAACCGTGGCATCCGCGACCGGGTACTTGTCCCCGAACGGTGACGAGAGCTGATCGATCAGGCCCTGCCGTGAGAACCCCGAGATCCGGAGGTAGGCGTTCGCCGACCGGACCGCGGACTGCTGAGAAGCCGTCAGGTTCGATCCGGGGGTAGCGGTTGCCTTGGTCGGCGCGGCCGTTGCGCTGCCGGCCGAGGCGACAGACGTCGCCGGCCCGGACGTTGCGCCGCTCGCGGAGGCGGCAGCGACGGTTGGTTCCTGAGTGGCTGCAGCGGGTTCGGTGGTTGTCTCCGTGCTGCCCAACGCACTGAGGACGACGAGGACCGCGGCGACCATGATCGGGTACTTCACGAACCAGCGCGTCCCCCAGAACCCGCCCCATGCGGCGGCGAGGAACGACTGTTTCTTCGGGGCCGGCGTCTGGACGTCCGGGCTGGTCGAGGGTTCGTCGTCTGGTGTCACGCGGTCTTCCTCCGGACGGCGGCGCCACCGATGAAGGCGATGGCGAACTGGCGGGCGCGCTCGGCTCGACGGGGGTCGAAGAGCGGGTCGCCCTCGGCGTAGTGGAGTGGGGCCAGTCTGGTCGGGTGTCGAGGTGCAGTGCGACTGCGACGGCGACCATCCCGTTACTGGTACGTGAGTCCACCCCGGCCGGGAGGATAGCAATGGCGAAGCCGCCCGGGTGGGCGCGTAGGAGAACTGTCAGGTTCAGGAGCGGGGTGGGAGCGCGTCGGACCAGGACGCCCATTGCGTCAGCGAGCGCGAGGGCCTCGCCATCGAACTATCCCGGAGGAGCCTGCCGAGGTCCGCGCCGACGGTGCCGCCGGCGGCTTGGCCGTGTCGCCACGTGTGCCCCCTTCCCCCGAGGGGAAGGGCCTTGCCTCAGAACCCACCCCCGCCCCCGACTTTTGGGGCAGTCTCATGAGATTTGAGGCAGGCAGCACAATGCCCCCGAAGGGGGGTGACGTATGTCAGGTGGTGAGTTGCTCAGGGCGGCGGCGAAAGCCGTCCCCATCCTCCGGTGGGTCTGGCGAAGACTCATGGAGGGCGGAATGGAGATGACCGTTTTGGGGTGGCGTCATCCGGGAAGTGGCCAATACGACGCCGCCCCGATGCTGCAACTTGCGATTGAGCCGCCGCTACCTGACGAAGGGCCTGGGATGCGTCCTTGGGTGTACATGCGGTTCACGCTGCGGTTGGTGAACCATCGCACCGACCGAAAGGAGCGAGTCATCGGGGGCAGCGTCGCACTCAAGCGCAGGCGGCTTCTGTTATGGCGGAAGACATTGCAGGAGGTTCCATTACTGATCGACGAGGTAGCGATCACGGACATCGAATTGCCGCCGATGTCTTCCGCCATCGAAGTCGATTGCCACGCCTCCGGCAACGTCAACGATTCCGAGGCATGGCCGAGCCGCATCGAGGCGTGGATTGTCCTCGACATGGTCGGCCCGATTCGGAGATTCGAAAGACGAATAGAGACATTCACGCGGTCGAGGCGCTAGTGATGCTCACCCCAGAATGCAGGCTCGATGTCCAACTCATAGATGCTCTGGATGAGCACCACGATGTTGTGGCAGAGGAACTTCAACAGCGCCTCGTTCACCTGGGCGGTGGGCGTCTTCGCCCGGACGGAACCGCCGAACTTCGCCTTGACCATGCTGAAGGTCGTCTCGACATTCGATCGCTTGTGGTAGTGGCCGAGGAAGTCTTCGCGGCGGAACTGGTAGTAGTGCCGCATGCGCGACCACAAGCCGTCGAACTTGTGGTGCGTCACGGCCCCGGTGCTGCCCTTCTTGAAGGGGATGAACGGCATCGCGCCGATGTTCTGGATCGCGTGGAGGTTGCTCCGCGACGAGTACGCCCGGTCAGCCGAGACCTCGCGAACGTCGAATGTCTCAGCCGTGCGTCCGAACAGCACCGGGAGTTGTGGCGAGTCGGCGGACTCGCCAGCCGTCGCGTGGATCGCGGTGACAATGTTCGTCGTGGCGCCGGTCACGGCGTGCACTTTGACCCACTCCTGCTTCGACCGTTCTTTGCCCCACTTGTGGTCGTACCAGCGGCGGTAAGTCGGAAGGGGCAGGGGATGGGGGGCTGCCTGCGCCGCAGGCGCAGCAGTACGGACCTCGCTCCCCCAACACCGACACCACAGCGGCCCAGCGAGGTCCCACCATCCCACTCCGGAGAGACGCCCGATCTAGACACCAGTGCCACACTGGATCCAGGCCGGTGGCGTCCGGCCGCCATCCCCGTCGAGGCAGAGGAGCCTCGCAGCGGACGGGCCGCATTCATCTCGCGAACCGAAGGCACTCGGGAAGTGCCATCGAGGAGTCCCAACCCGGGGGCGTCGAGATGGGCGGTGGTGCAGTACAGGCGTCCTGTCTACTCCTCTCATGCATGAGTGAGTTCGGAGGTTAGTCATGGACCAATGGGAATTCCGCGTCGCATACGTGGACACACGCGGACGGATCAGCGCAGACGGAGTGGAGTTCATCCGCCAGAGCGGTGAACACCGCACCACCTTCGTCTCCAAGTACCTGTCCGCCATGGGCAAAGAGGGCTGGGCGCTCCAGGGCATCCACCTCCTGCGCCCGGATACGGCGTACTACGTCCTGCAGCGGCCGCTCACCGCGGCCCCGCAGAGCGAAACGCCCGCAACCGCATAGCCGGAGCGGCCTCGAAGCCTCCATGGCACATCGAGGCCTGACCCGCGGCACCGCCTGACTCGCCCGGCCGAACGCCACCGGCCGCACAGACCGCTCACCGTCATCGAGGTTCCCGGCACCCTCCGGGGTCTGGGCTCCCCCTTGCCCCGTGAGGGGCGAGGAGGTTGGGGGGAGTGGGGGTGATCTCACGTTCTTCAACCCCCTTCCCCCTCTGCGCGGGGCCCCCGCGCGGTAGCCCTGGACCGCGTGGGGTGCGGTATGGGGGCAGGGGGATGGGCCGCCCTTCGCCACGCGAAGGCGGTACGGGCCTCGCATCCTCACGGCTACTCCGCGTCATCATCGATGCGCACACCACACCTACACTCTCCCCATGGTCGATGACCACGAAGCAGCGCCCGCGCCGCGCATCACCCTGCGCGACATGACCGCCGACGACATCCGCGCCGTCCGGCGCATCGAATCCCTCGCCTACGAAGACGCCTGGCCCTCACGCACCTTCGAAGAAGAACTCGCCAACGCCTTCGCCCACTACCGCGTCGCCGTCGAACAGCAGCCCGCACCCGACGGCGCCCTCGCCACCCTCAAGCGCAAACTCACCGGATCGCACCACCGCATCCTCGGCTTCATGGGTTGCTGGTACATGGTCGACCAGATCCACCTCGTCACCATCGCCGTCGACCCGGCAGAGCAGGGCCACGGCATCGGCCGCCGCCTCCTCTTCGACCTCTTCGACCTCGCCCGCACCGCGGAACTCCACACCGCCGTCCTCGAAGTCCGCGTCAGCAACACCCGCGCCCGACACCTCTACGAGGAATTCGGCTTCCGCCTCAAGGGCACCCTCCACCAGTACTACAAAGACAACGACGAAGACGCCCACGTCATGATCACCGGCGACCTACGCGACCCCGACCAGATCGAGCGCCTCGCCCGCCTCCGCCGCGAACACCACCGCCGCTACCCCACCCGCTTCCAGGACACCCCCGCCACCGAAGTCGGCGCGTAGCAACCACCGAGGCCTGCCGCTTCGACTTCCCGAACTCCCCCTCGCCCACGCGGCGAGGTGCCGGGGGACTGGGTCGAGCGTCACCTCACCCTCGACAGCTTCGATAGAACGGGTGTTCTATACGTTCAAGCCCCTCGGCGGGGGCGAGAGGAGGCTCACATGGCTCGCATACTCACCGACGTCCTCGAACGCGAAGCATTCGAGGACGCCCTCGACCCCATCCCCGACGACGACCTGCCCGCCACCGACATCGATGACGACCCGGACGACGACCTCGGCGACCCGCTCGACGCCGACGACCCCGAGGACGACTTCGACGCCCTCGACCCGGCCGCACACCTCGGCGACCTCGACGGCTTCGAGGTCGACCCCGACGGCGAACCCCTGCCCGACGACGTCCAAGCCGAGATCGAAGCCCTCGCCGCCGAGGGTCTCGCGGGCCGCGATGCGCGGGACGAAGAGCGGGAGGCCGAACGGCAGGTCGAGGTCGAACGCGCGCGCGGACTCCAGGCCGCACTCGCCGCCGCGCAGCAGGAACTCGAACGCCAGCGCGGCCTCGCCTGCGCCGCCGTCGCCCGCTACCGCGAAGCCGTCCTCGCCAACGAGCCCGACCTGCCGCCGGAACTCGTCCGCGGCGACAGCATCGAGGACGTCGACGCCTCGATCGCCGCGGCCCGCACCATGGTCGCGCGTGTGCGAGAGCGAGTGGAAGCGCGCCGCCCCACGGAGCGGGGCTTCCCCGCCGGCGCACCCGCGCGGGAAACGAGCGCGCGCGGCCACCTCACCGCGCGTCAGAAGATCGCGGCGGGCCTGCAGGAGCGGATGATCTGAGCCTCGGGAAGCGCGAGTGCCCGCGTGAGCGCTAGACGGCGACCGCCTGCTTCGCCAGCGAGATCGTCAGCGTCGTGATGATCTTGTCGCCCAGCGTGTTGCACAGCGGGCACTCGCAGGACGCCGCCTCCAGCACCTCGTGCTGCGCGAGCAACGCTGGGTCCGTCACCTCGAGCTCGATACGGTTGAAGATCTGCTCGATGCGCGTCGGGTTCGGCACCATCGACGCCTCCAGCGTCGACCGGCACGCCGTCACCTGCGCGTCCTTCAGCAGGTCATGGTTCAGGAACGCGCCGAGCGAGCAGTTCCCCACGGCGATCAGCAGCAACTCCGTCGACGAATACCCCGCCGGCCCGTCCGCCACCATCTCGCGCACATTCGTCGTCGCCCGCCCGCGCGCCGTGAACACGATGCGCTTCCGGTCCTGGTAGTCGGCGGTCACAGTGGCCATGTGGGGACTCCTCGATGGTTGCCTTACAGAAGATGAGGATAGGGCGACCGGGCAAGGGGAGGGTGGACCGCATACCTTTTCGCACGCATCGAGGAGGCCCGCCGTGGCAAACGACACTCACCCGCACGAAACCGAGACGACTGTGGTCGCTCGCCGCGAACGACTCTGGCTGGGATGGCTCACCGAATCCCACGGCTATCTGGAGAACAACGAGGAGATCTACGTTCGCCATGCCAGTCAGGCAGAGGCTGAGGCAGCACTCGACCTGCTTGCGCAGGTCAACCGCGGCTATGCCGGCCCCGAGAACCTCGTCGATCCAGGCGGCGCGCCCTTCTACTGGACGCCTGGGGAGGAATCAGCGATCCGCGTCGAGTACGTGCGCGAGGTCGAGGGCCTCGCGATCAACGGTGCCCTGTACGTACCCGCAACGCACGTTCACACACCTGCCAGCGCCCGTGCAGAGTATGAGGAGCGCGTCACTGACTGGTTCCAACTGTAGGGTCTAGGCGGGCAACGCAGCCCTAAGGGCAGCAACCAGAGTCCGACCGTCGTCGTTGTCTGTTAGCTGGTACCGAATCTTGCTGTCGAGGATGGTCGTCGCATCCTCACCTTCGATAGTCCGCTTCAGGAACGCGAAAATATCGCTATTGATCAACTTCTGAATGGGAGTGTCCGTAAAGAAGCTCTCCATGACCTTCTCGGTCACGCCCACCAACAGGTGGGTGATGCTCTCGTCGGCGAACACTTCCCGAACGGTGGCGTTGCCAAGATCCACGCCGACCGTCGCACGATCCGCCTGAATCAGCGCCTCCCTCAACGTCTTGAAGGCTGAGTAGACAAAGACGTAACGCCCTCTCCGCCGCCACGCTGCTCCTTTAGATGCTCCATAGCCCAACGCTGACTCAGCGTGCTTCATCAGCAAGAAGGGAAGCAGGAACATCTCCGGTTCGAGCGGCAAGTCCGCCGGAAACACTGTGTCGTATAGATCGCCGTTCGGAGTGAAGTCAGCGGGGTTCGCGTAGCAGGCCGCTACCTTGGAACGAAACGCTGCAGCGTGACACTTCGCAGCCTCAATCGCTGGTACACGGTAATCCTTGCGCTTCCACTGGAGGTGGCTGAAACGTGACTCCCCGCGCAGACCCTCTTTGGCCGACCGGGAGAGCATGTCGTAACTACCTGTCTGGATCTCATAGAAGTACCCGAGACGACCGATGCGGGTTTTCAGTTGCTTCTGGAAGTCCTGCAGGGCGTAGAAGTCCTTGCCCTTGACCGCATTCTGCTTGTTCGTGAACTGGGTGATCCGCTCTCGCTCCTCATCGCGAGGCTCCCGGATGACGCGGACGAGCAGATCGCCATCGACCTTCTCTTGCTCTGAAGGGGTCATCTCTGCCATGACCTTGACGAGCGCCAGGGAAGTCTGACAGCCGTTTACGATTTGAGGTTTGGTGAGTGCCAGACTGTTCTTTCGGACTTCGAATTCGTCTACCACGATCGTGACGCCGTTGTTGTATCGCCAGAAACTCGATGGAGAGTTTCTCGCGGTCTCGCGAATGCCTTCGTTAATCTTCGATCGCGAGAGGTACTGACGGACATTGCTATTGAAGAGCCAACGATCCTTGCCATCCTCGGACACGAACCGGCTGAACTCCCTGAGGGGTACGGGGAAGACCAACGAATCACCGAACTGAAGCGGTGAGATCCGAGGATGCAGGACCACAGGCTGCGCGGGAACATTCACCGGGCGCTGAGATTCGCGCTCAAACAGCAGATCGCAAATCCCGTCCAGATCGAGGACGCTAAGCTCCGGCTCGTCCCCCAAGTTAGAGATCTTCACAACGTCATCGCCGGTGAACCGGTCATTCGTGATGTAGAAGTACTCGATTGGCAGGCCGCTCTCCTGCCGAGCGCGAATTTTTGTCGCGGGTGCTCGGAGGGCCTGCGGCAGCCTCGCGGTACCCGCACCTACGCTCCGGGCGTCCGTCTGAAACTTCGTGACTTCCGCCCAGTCGTGGGAGTGATACTTCGCTTGGAGCACGATCAGCCGGTTGCCGTCGTCAGCAATCGCATCCATGGAGTGATCGCCCTTGGCACCCGTAAGGGCATCGATGGCGTCATCTCGTTCGAACCCGAAGACGTCGGTCAGACACCAGATCGCAAAGCCATCGCCTTTCGTGCTGGTGTCAAAGGCCTCACGCTCTTCGCAGTACTGCTGAACCGCTGCATCAATCGACTCAGCGACATTCCGCGCCCGTTCAGACGTCTGATTCATTGTCTAGTACCCCCTGCACGGAAATAGTAGGACCAACGGTCCAGCGCCTCGTGGCACTCGAACCTGACAACTCCGTGCGCCACTTCCCCCTCTGACCTGCCCCCGCCTCTCTCTACCGTCACTCCTCCCCGGCGCGTGGGCGCCTGTGGGAGAAGGGCGAGGGACACGATGGCTCTGACGCTGGCCGAGGGCGCCAAGCTCTCCAATGACGTGCTGCTCGAAGGCGTGGTGGAGACGGTGGTGCAGGATTCCGCCGTCCTCGGGCGGCTGCCGTTCATCGAGATCGTCGGGAACGGGCTCACCTACAACCGGGAGAACGTGCCGGCCACGGCGGCCTTCTTCGCCGTCGGCGACGACTGGACGGAGAGCACGCCCACCTTCACCCAGGTCACGGCGACGCTGAAGATTCTCGGCGGCGACGCGGACATCGACCGCTACCTGGTGCAGACGCGCTCCAACGTGCAGGACCTGGAGAGCGCCGTCGTCGCGCTCAAGGCGAAGGCGGTACAGCAGGCGTTCGACGACGCCTTCGTCAACGGCGACACCTCCGTGAACGCCAAGGCCTTCGAGGGCATCGACCGCCTCTGCACCGCGGGGCAGACGGTCGAGATGGGCGTCGACGGCGCCGCGCTCACTCTCGCGAAACTCGACGAGACGATCGACGCGGTGCGCGGCGGCAAGCCGGACCTCCTGCTGATGTCGCGGCGCACACGGCGGGCACTCACCGCCCTCGGACGCGCCACGGGCAGCGGCATCGTCGAGCAGGACCGCGACGAGTTCGGCCGCATGGTGCAGTTCTACAACGGCATCCCGATCGGCGTGGACGACCACATCGCGGACGACCAGACGCAGGGCGCGAACGACGACTGCTCCACGATCTACGCCGTGCAGTTCGGCGAGGGCGCCCTCGTCGGCCTCACCGGCCCGGGCGGGCTCACTATCGAACGCGTCGGCGCGCTGGAGTCGAAGGACGCCACGCGCGTGCGCGTGAAGTGGTACGTCGCCCTCGCACTCTTCAACGAGTCGAAGTTGTCGCGCCTCGTCGGCGTGCGTCCGTAGCGGTCCCGGCGAAAGGAGACTCCGATGGCGGACGTGCGCATCGATGCCAACGGCGTGCCGAAGGCGGCCGTCTTCGAGCAAACCGCCCCCGTCGCGCACCGCGTCGACGTGACCGAGCCAGACGAGGACGACCCCGCCTCCGCCGGCCTCGGCATCGCCTCCGAGGGCTACCGCTACGTCGACTTCGACATCGCGATCACCCTCGGCGGCACGGACCCACTCGTCGAAGTCGCGCCGCTCTACTACGACGCGACCTCCGACGCCTGGTTCCGCGGCGACTCCTGCTTCTACACGGAAAGCGGCCGCTACCGCCTCCGCATCGAAGCACGCGGCGCCACCGTCTACCTCCAAGTCGTCGCTCTCGCCGGCACCTCCCCCACGCTCGCCCTCTCAGCCTGGGCCTCCTGCTGCTGAGCGAGCGCGCCCTCCACGGCGCGGGACACGGAGGGGCAACCAGCCCCTCTCCGAGATCTGACTCCCCCTCGCCCCTTGAGGGGCGAGGGGGCCGGGGGGAGTGGGGTGATCCAACTTCTATATCTCCCCCCCTCGGGGGAGGGGGAAGGGGAATGGCTGCTCGTCGCCGCAGGCGACGGCGGTACGCGCGGTAGCGGAGTGATCACGTTTGAGGCCAAGCGAGAGCCGCCCGCGGAAGCGGTGGAGTGCGAACGGCGAGGAACGCCGAGGAGGCACCAACGCTCTCCGGATCGAAACTCCCCCTCGCCCCTCGAGGGGCGAGGGGGCCGGGGGGAGTGGGGTGATCCACAAGTTCTGTAACCCCCTTCCCCGAGGGTGGCAGGGGGATGGGCCGCTCGTCGCCGGAAGGCGACGGCGGTACGGAAGAAGGGAAGGGAGCGCCAGCGATGAACCTCTCGGACATGCGCGCACGCGTGCGCCAGGACCTCCGCGACCCCTCCGGCGACCGCTGGGACGACGACACCCTCGACCGTCACATCGACCGCGCCGTGCGCGAATGCTCGCTCGCCGCGCCGCTGGAGGCCTCCGCCGTCCTCGTCTCCACCGGCACGCGCGACCTCGCGCTCGCACCCCTCGCCGCTCGCGTCACGATCGAGGCCGTCGAATGGCCAGCCGGCCAGTACCCGCCTGCCTACGTCGCCTTCTCGATCTGGGGCGACACGCTCACCGTCGAGACCGCGTCCCCACCGCCGAGCGGCGACGACGTCGTCGTGCGCTACGGCGCGCTCCACACCCTCGAAAACGACGGGACGACGCTCCCCGAGCGGCTGCAGGACCTCGTCGCGACGGGGGCGGCGGCGTACGCCGCGATCGAGTGGTCGGCGTACGCCGTCGACCGACTGAACACCGGCGGCGACGACACCTGGCGGCACTTCCATACGTGGGGCCAGGACCGCCTCGCTGCCTTCGCGAAGGGCCTCGCAAAGCACGGCCGCGAACGCCGCCTCCGATCGCGCCGCCTCTACACCGCCGCCACGCCCGCCCCCGCGGGCGCGCGACCGATCGAGGGCTGACGGCGATGCTCGCGATCTCGGCCGCGCTCGAAGCCGCCCAGCAGTCGATGCCGCAGCGCCCCAGCGTGCGCGTCACGATGGGCGACTGGGACGTCGGCGTCCCGCGCCTGCGCTGGACGCGCTGGTACACCGGCACCACCGAGGCCGCCGGCCCGTGCGCCGCTGCCGTGGCCGGCGATGGCGCGCTGCTCCGCGCCCGCATCGATGGCGTCACGGGCGAACTGCTGCTTCAGCGGGTCGCCGCGCCCTCCGAGGCGAGCACCTACAGCGCATGGACGAGCCTCGGAGGCGCGGGCACCGCCGAGGTGACCCCACGCCTCGGCCTAGCCGCCGCCGGCACGCGCGTCCTCCTGGCGACCGTTGCTTCCTCCACCACCATCGAGGTACGCGAGAGCACGGACTCCGGCGTGACCTTCGGCTCACCCTCGACGGTCGCGACCGCGGGAGCGGCCGTGCAGGCCGTTTCCTGCGCCGTCCGCGCCGACGGCACCGCCGCGGTTGTCTGGGCCGAGAGCGGCGTGGTGAAGTCGAGCCGTCGCAGCGGCCTCGGTGCGTGGGGGACGCCGGCCGCCGCCTCGCTCGGCCTCGCCTCGGTCACCGGCATCGCGATGTACGACGTGCCGGACTACGGCGTGATCGTGAGCGGCACCCTGAGCGCGGGCGGCGCGACCGGTGTGTGGAGCACCCGGCTCGGCACCGGTCTCAGCGGCCCGCCCGGCGCCTGGTCGCCGCTTGCGCCGGTCGCCGTCGCCTCGCCGGGCACCGGCGTCTCCTACGTCGCGACCGGCCTCGCGGATGCCGGCGCGCCCCTCGCCGTCTTCATCGAGTGGGTGGCGGGCGGCGCGCGTTCGCACTTCGCCTCCGCCGTCGCGGACGCGACCTTCGAGGACCACGCCTGGCGCGACCCAGTCCCCGCCGTCGACTCGACGCTCACCTACGGCCTCGGCCTCGCGGCCGCCGGCGGGCACGCCTACCTCGCGTCGCCGCGCGGCGTCTGGCACGCCGCGATCAACGTCGCAGAGATCGACGTCAGCGACGACATCCTTGCGCTCCGCTTCGAACAGTCCCTCTCCGGCGACCTCGACCGCCTCAGCTTCACCCTGGTTGACGACGGCTCGTATGCCCCCGCGGTCGCCCCGCGATCACTGGCGCTCGGCGCGGAGGTCGCTGTCTCGCCGGGCCTCGATCTCGGCGGCACGCACGAGGGCGCCGAGGGCCGGCGCTGGTGGGTCACCTCGATCCGCCGTCGCCGCGACGCCGGCCGCGCGGTCGTCGAGGTGGAGGCACAAGGGGCGCTCGCGCGCCTCGGCGAGTGGCGCGCACCGCGTGCGATCACCTGGCCCTCGGGCGCCACGACGCAGGCCGCCCTGCTGCAGGAACTCGTGCGCCACGCCGGCTTCCTGCTGAGCACCGCGGGTGCGAGCGCCGTCACGACCACGCTCACCGCACCGTTCCTCGTGCCGCCGGGGAGCCGCCTCCGCGCCGCGATCGATCGCGTCCTCGACCGTGGCGGCGACATGCTGCTGGCGACCGGCGTCACGCTCGCGCTGCGCGAAGCACTGCCCGATGAGCCCTCGACCTACGCCTACGGCACCACGCACCCGCTGCGCTCCGTCGAGGCATTCGAGGCGACGCCCGAGGCCGGCTGGGCGCGCACCTCCGGGGACGGCGCGTTCGCCGAGGCGGTGGACGAATCCGCACTCCGCGCGGGCGCCCCCGTCGCCGTCCTCAGCGACCGCGCCCTCACCACCACTGCCGAGGCGCAGTCACGCGCTGCTGCCACGCTCCGTCGCCGCGCCTTCGATGCCCCGATCGCGCGGATCACGGTGGCTCCGCACCCCGGCCAGGAGCCGGGCGACGTGATCGAAGTCAACGACGCCTCGATGGGCTGGGACGCGCGCCGCTTCCGCGTGCTGTCGGTCCGCCTCGACTACGCGCGATCACCGCGCGGCCGATACGAGATGACGCTGAGCCTCGGCGCGCCCTGAGCCGCCCTCGATGGTTGCGGCTGGACATGATTGGGGGGACATCGATGTTCGTCGTGCAGCGCGCGACCCTGCTTGCGTTCTCGTCCGGCTCCTACACGGCGAGCATCCTGCTCGCCGAGTCGGCCTCGACCGCCCTCGACGCCGTCCCCGTCTCGCGCGGCATCGCCAGCGCGGAACTCGTCCCCGGTCGCCGTGTCGCTGTCGCGCTCTTCGACGGCCTCAACCACGAAGACGCGATGGTCGTGGGTGTGTGGTGAGTCGGCTTGCTGCGCCGCTATGTCCCCTTCGGCGCGTCGTACCGCTTGCCGGGCGTGCCGTGCATCATCACGACGCCGTCGTGCCACTCCGGGTCACACTCGAGGACGGAGCGCATCTGCTGCCAGCGACGATGCTGCTCCGGGCTCGCGGCGTTCGCGCGATAGGACTCCTCGTCCTCGAAGACGACGGAGAGCCACATGACCAGGGGATCCTCGGTCGAGCGGTAGATCGTGCTGGACACATGGCCACGGATATTCCCGGCGAGCGCCGGAGACCATGCCAGCAAGAGCGTTTCCGCGCCGGGCTTCAACTGCAATTTCGCGACGGTGCCGAACATCGGAAGTGCCCTTCCCTGTGCTTCCCTGAGACCCAGCCGCCCGGCCTGAGCGGCAGTATGGCATCCAGCGGCGACCGCGAGGCACTCGAACGTCCGTTCGCAGCGCCGCTATACTCCGCGCATGCCCGAGCCGCGCGCACCTCGACCTGCCCGGCAGCCCTCGACGCCGCCCGCGCCCGAGGCCGCCCGTCCCGGCCCGCTCTCGCCCGTCGCCGCCGATGACGAGGCACCAATCGAGACCAGCCTGCGGCCTCGCCGCCTGGAGCAGTACTTCGGGCAGGAGCGGATCAAGGAGAGCCTGCGCATCAGCATCGAGGCGGCCAAGCAGCGCGGCGAGTCGCTCGACCATCTCCTCTTTCACGGGCCCCCCGGCCTCGGCAAAACCACGCTCGCCATGATCGTGGCGGCGGAGATGGGCGTCTCCATCCGCATCACCAGCGGCCCCGCCATCGAGCGTGCCGGCGACCTCGCCTCGCTGCTCACCAGCCTCCAGCCGGGCGACGTGCTCTTCATCGACGAGATCCACCGCCTCTCGCTGCCCGTGGAGGAGGTGCTCTATCCAGCGATGGAGGACTTCTCCGTCGACATCATCCTGGGCAAGGGGCCGAAGGCGCGCGACGTGCGCCTGAAACTCAACCGCTTCACGCTCGTCGGTGCGACGACGCGCTTCGCGCTGGTTTCGCAGCCACTGCGCGACCGCTTCGGGTCGGCGTACCGCATGGACTTCTACGACGAAGCGGCGCTGACGCAGATCATCAATCGCTCCGCGGACGTCCTCGCCTGCCGCATCACGCCCGATGGCGTTGCGGGGATCGCCCGCCGTTCACGCGGCACCGCGCGCGTCGCCAACCGCCTGCTGCGGCGCGTGCGCGACTACGCTGAGGTGCGCGCCGACGGCGTGATCACCGGCGAGGTTGCCGCCGCCGCGCTCGGACGCATGCAGATCGACGACCTCGGCCTGGACCAGATGGACCGTGATCTGATGACGGCGCTCGCCGAGCGCTTCGGAGGCGGCCCCGCCGGCCTCGAAACCCTCGCCGCCGCGATCTCGGAGGAGGGCGACACGATCATGGACGTGTACGAGCCGTACCTCCTGAAGATCGGCTTCATCCAGCGCACGCCGCGCGGACGCATCCTGACGCGCCTCGGCTACGAGCACCTCGGCATCGACGCGCACACGGCGACCACCCGGAGCGCGCAGGCCTCCTTCTTCGCCGACGAAGCAATCGAGGAGTAGCACATGCCGGAGCGTCAGCGGATCTCATCGGGTGGGCCATGGGAAGACCGCATCGGCTACTCGCGCGCCGTCCGAGTCGGCGACCGCGTCTGGGTGAGCGGGACGACGGGCACGCACCCGGACGGCACCATCCCCGAGGGCACGGAGGCGCAGGCCCGCCTGGCGCTCGACACCATCGAGGCCGCGCTGCGCGAGGCCGGTGCCACCTGCGACGAGGCGGTGCGCGTGCGCATCTTCGTCACGGACATCAGCGAGTGGCAGGTCGTCGGTGCGCTCCTGCACGAGCGCTTCAGCCGCGCGAAGCCCGCGATGTCGATGCTTGAGGTGCGCCTGCTCGACCCCGCGCACCGCATCGAGATCGAGGTCGAGGCGGTGATCGGGAGCGCCAGTTAGCAGAGGTCGACCCAGAGGTGAATCGGCGGGTGTCAGCCCGGTGCCCGACCAACGCCGCGCGCCGTTGTCCCGCTCAGCGCGGGGCGGTTCACTCCGCGGGGACGTAGGTCAGCCTGAGGATGCGTTCGGTGATCAGTTCGTGGGACACCGGGCGGAGCATCGGCAGGGTGCCGGCGAAGAAGGGCGTGCCGCCGCCGAACACCACCGGGTGAAGGTAGAGCCGGTACTCGTCGATCAGGCCAGCCTGGCCGAGACTGTGCGCCAGACGCGTGCCGCCCACATCGATCTCGCCTGCGAGTTCGTCCTTCAGCCGGCGGACCACCGACTCGATGTCATCGGGTACGAGCGTCGCGTTTGGGCCGACTGACTTCAGGGTGTGCGACGCGACCCACTTCGGTTGTGCTCGCCATGCCGCCGCAAACTCACGCTCGTCCGGGCTCCACTCAGGCCGGTCCTCGTCCCAGTACCGCATGATTTCGTACAGCCGGCGACCGTAGACGCTGCCAGTCTGGCTTCGCGTCTGCTCGATCCAGTGTCGGAAGAGCACGGGATCAGGCACGAGCGCCTCGTGGTCGTGATCGACGTAGCCGTCCAGTGAGACGTTCATCCCAAAGACGATCGTGGCCATGCTGCCGTATCTCCATCCCAGCGGATCGGACAGGGCCGGCCTACCCTCGCGCACTACGCCTTCCGGATGATCGAGTAGGTCACACGCCCGATCGCGGCGAGCGTCCCCTTCTCGTCGCGCACTTCGACCTGCGTGAAGCCAATCGTTCGGCTGCTGCGCAGAATGCGCGCCTCCGCGAGTGCCTCGGTAGTGATCGCGTTCAGGTACGAGATATTGACGTCCAGCGATGCCTGCCCCACGTAGTCGGAGTCATCACCAACCGAGGCGATGATCGCCGCACCCGCGGCGGCATCGATCAGCGTCGCTATCGCGCCGCCATGCATTACCTCCGCACGTCGCGTGCCGAGGGGTGGGCGCATCACGAGGCGCAACAGTGCGTGACCCGGCTCGTCCACTCGCACCACCTCGATGCCGAGGGTGTCCCAGAAGGGGACGGGGCGCGCCTCTACGCGGGCACGCAACGCCTCGGGAGTGGGGGGTGTCGAGGTCATGGCGGCTGCCTCCTACTGCGGAGGCAGCCTACTACGCGACCTTGCGCTGGGGACGCTACGGCTGCTGCGGGCCCCCCGCAGGTGGGTCGACCGCCTCGGGGTCCGTGACGGTGATCGACGGGTCAGCCGCGGCCGTCGGCGGTGTCGTGCTCGCCGGCGTCTCCACCGGGGGTGCAGTCGAGGAGGCGGCCGACGGGCTGGGTGTCTCCGTACGGGCGGCCCGGGCGACGGCGGCGATCTCGTCGGCGGCCTGGCGCGCGTGCGCTGCGGCGATCTTCGCGGCCTCCGCGGCGCGCTCGGCGGCGGCGGTCACCTCGCTGGAGAATTCACGGCGGCGCTCGCCCATCGAGGCCGGCGGCGGGGCGTCCGCGGCCGGGATCAGGACCCAGGCCACCACGTAGATCAGCAGCCCCATGCCGCTCGTCAGGACGGTCAGGAGGACCGCGATCAGCCGGACAAGGCCCACATCGTAGCCATAGCGACTGGCGATCCCCGCGCAGACACCGGCCACCATGCCCTCGCGCTTGTTGCGGGTGAGGCGATTGTTCTGGGCGTCAGACATCGGATGGCTCCTCAAACTGGGATCCATCGTACCGCGCCCCTCCCCTTGGGAGCCTGACCCCGGAGCCCGACCAAGGGGCGCTACCCGCCAACCCGTTTGCCCTGAATTCGGGCGCGGAGGTTCGGGAGTCGCCCCCGCCGTGCGCCCGGAGAGGCGCTATCGTGCACACCCCGGGAGCGCCGAGCGCGCCCTGGAGGTAGGAGAGGCGGCGCGGATCGCGTCGCCATGTGGAGGGGACGGATATGGCACTCAACGGACGGGTCGCCCTCGTCGCGGGCGCAAGTCGCGGCATTGGCGCGGACATTGCGAAGTACCTCGCGGCCGCAGGCGCGAAGGTCGCGGTGGCCGCGCGGACCGAAGTGCAGCAGGACCCGCGCCTGCCCGGCACCATTCACTCGGTTGTGGAGGAGATCAAGGCGAAGGGCGGAGACGCCATCCCCGTCGTGATGAACCTGCGCGACGCCGAGAGCATCGCAAATGCCGTCAAGACGACCGTCGGCCACTACGGGAAACTCGACATCGTCGTGAACAACGCGGCGATCTTCGTCCCGGGCACGCTGGAGACCGTGCAGGCACGCCACATCGACCTCTCGTTTTCCGTGAACGTCATGGGCGTCATCCTGATGATGCGCGAGGCCTACCCGCACCTCCGGGCGGCCGGGGGCGGCCACATCATCAACATCTCCTCTGGCGCGGCCCGTTTCCCGGGACCGGGCCCGTACGACCCTTCGAAGGTGCGCGGGGGCGACATCTTCTATGGCGCGCAGAAGTCGCTTATCGAGCACTTCTCGCAGGCCGAGGGCTGGCGACATCAGGCCGAGGGGATCTCGGTCAACGTCCTCTCCCCCAGCGGCCGGATCAAGACGCCGGGCAACCTAATGGCCTCCAACGACCGCGAGAACCCGAACCTCGACTTCGACACCGCGGACGACATGGGCAAGGCGGCAGTCTGGATCTGTGAGCAGCCCGCGACTGTCCTCAATGGCGCCATCCTCTACGACAGTGAAGTCGTGAAGGAGAAGGGCCTCTAGACCTCGATATCGAGGCACCCAAGACGATGAAGCGCGCCCGCAGGGGCGCGCTTCTTTTGTACCGCTGAAGATGTCTCGCCGTCCTCGGACGCTAGCCCTCGTCTGCGGAGATCCCTGCGAAGGTCATACGGTAGAGGTCCGCGTAGATGCCGTCCTGGGCCATCAGCGCGTCGTGTGACCCGATCTCCACCATCCGTCCGTTTTGCATCACGACGATCCGGTCGGCGGAGCGGATCGTGCTGAGGCGGTGGGCGATCACAAAGGAGGTGCGCCCCTTCAACATCGTGGCCAGCGCCTGCTGGATCAGTTTCTCCGTATGCGTGTCCACGTTCGCCGTCGCCTCGTCCAGGATGAGGATCCGGGGGTCCGCGACGATCGCCCGTGCGAAGGAGATCAACTGGCGCTGACCGATCGACAGGTTCTTGCCACGCTCCTGCAGCACAGTGTCGTAGCCGTCCGGGAGCGCCTCGATGAACTCGTCCGCGCCGACGGCGCTTGCTGCGGCCCGCAGTTCCTCGTCAGTCGCGTCCAGTTTGCCGTAGCGGATGTTCTCGCGGACGGTTCCCGAGAAGAGATATGGCTCCTGGAGAACCACGCTCATCCTTGACGTCAGCGAGGCCCGGTCGATCGTGCGCAGGTCGATCCCATCGATCATGATTTGGCCCCCGGTGATCTCATAGGAGCGGTTCACAAGGGCGGTGACCGAGGTCTTCCCCGCGCCCGTGTGGCCCACGAGGGCGATCGTCTCGCCCGGCTCCACATGGAGGTCGAAGTCACGCAGGACGGGTACACCCGGGATGTACTCGAACTGGACGTGGTTGAAGTCGACTCGGCCCTGCACGTCCGGCAGGACGACCGCGCCGGGGACATCCTCGATCTCTGGCTTCGTGTCCAATACCTCGAAAATACGACGCGCCCCTGCCATCGCACGCTGCAACTGGGTGTACTGGAGCACGATGTCGCGCACCGGGTTGAAGACGCGCTGGATGTAGAGCAAGAACGCCGTCGAGAAGCCGAGTGCAGTCGCCGGTTCCAGGTCACCGTTGAACGTGCGCAGGCCAATGACGATGAGCACCAGTACCGTCGCCAGGCTCGAGAGCACCTCGACGACTGGCATGACGATGGCCTGCTGGCGCGCGGCGTCGAGGTTCGCCTCAAGGTTCTCGTGGTTCAGCCGCGCGAAATGCGCCAGGTTCTCCCGCTCGCGCCGCAGTGACTGCACGACCCGGACGCCGGAGACGTTCTCATTCAGGTTGGAGTTGACGATCGCGATCGCGATGCGCGTGCGGATGAACGCCCGGGCCGCGAACCCCTGCCAGAACGCAAGGAACACCATCAGCACCGGAATGACCGAGAGCGAGATGAGCCCCAGCTGGACATCGAGGGCCAGGAGGAAGACGACGACCAGAGCGAGCCCCACCAGGTCCGCCAGCACGTTCAGGAAGCCCGTGGTCATCAGTTCCTGAAGCGTGACGACGTCCGATGTCACGCGTGACATCACCCGCCCGACTTCCTGGTGGTCGTAGAAGGAGAGCGAGAGCCGGTTGAGGTGGGCGAACATCTTCGAGCGAAGGTTCTTCAGCAGGCCGTGGCCCATGTACCCGGTCATCCGCCGCTGCGTGTACGTCGCGACGAACGAGATCACGGAGATACTCACCAGTAGCACTCCGAAGTTCCGCACGTCTTCGGACGCAGCCGCGAGCGACTGCGGCGTCCCCGCCTGGAGGTTCGCCACCAGCCGCTCCACGCCCTTCCCCATGAGGAATGGCTGCACGTACGAGGTCACCGAGGCGATTATCATCATTATGACGGCGATCACCGCGCGCACCTTGTACGGCGAGAAGAACGGTCCGAGGCGCGCCAGCAGCGGGAAGTCGTAGATCTTCCCCAGTTCCTCGTAGTCCCAACCGTCGATCCGGCCGCTGCGACTCCTCGGGCGTCCACCGGGGAGGCCATCGCCGGACCAGCCGGCCGCGCCACCGCCTGCCCAGTAGGCCACTAGTGGTCTCCCGTCGGCGCGCTCGCCTCGGAGAGCGACGCACGCGCGTCCTGTGCCTCTGCTTCCGCGGCTGCGGCCTCCTCCTGGTCGCGGAGTTCCAGGTCGTAGATCTGTCGGTAGAAGCCGTCGAGGGCGAGCAACTCGTCATGACGGCCACGCTCAACGATCTCGCCGTTGCGCATCACGAGGATCTGGTCCGCCTCCTTCACTGTCCGGAGGCGCTGGGCGATCACGAAGGTGGTGCGTCCTCGCATCAACTCGCGCAGGGCCTCCTGGATCTGGTGCTCGGTGCGCATGTCCACCGCCGCTGTTGAGTCGTCGAAGACGAGGATGCGTGGGTCCATCAGCAGCGTCCGCGCAATCGCCGTCCGCTGGCGCTGGCCACCGGAGAGCGTCGCCCCCCGCTCACCCACCCACGTCTCATAGCCGTCCGGCTGCGAGGTGATGAACTCATGCAGGCGGGCGGCCTTCGCGGCGGCCTCGACATCCTCATTGGTCGCGCCGCTGCGCCCATAGGCGATGTTCTCGCGAATCGTCGCAGCGAACAGGAAGACGTCCTGCTGGACGATGCCGATGTCCGCGCGCAACGACTCGGCAGTCACCTCGCGCACGTCCTGGCCGTCGATCAGGATGCGTCCCTCGGTCACGTCGTAAAACCGCGGCAGCAGGTTGACGATGGTTGACTTCCCGGAACCCGTGGGGCCGAGCAGCGCGATGGTTTCCCCGGGGCGGGCAACGATGTTGATGCCGCGCAGGACGGGGCGGGCTGGGTCGTACCCGAACGACACGTTTTCAAAGACCACCTCACCCGGACCAGGCCGCAGCGGTTGAGCGTCCTCGGCATCCTGCACCGGCGAGACGGCGTCGAGGATCTCGAAGAGCCGTGCGCCAGAGGAATGCGCGCGCGCCGTCGTGTTCACAATGAAGCCGATAGCGCGTACGGGGACCTGCAGCAAAGAGAGGTAGATCTGGAATGCGACAAGGTCGCCGACGGTCATGCGCCCCGCCTGGATCTCGTTGGTCCCCACCCAGAACACCACCGCCGTGGAAAGCAGCCAGAGCGCGACCATGAACGGCTCATTGAATGCCTGGAACTTGGCCGTCCCGTACGAGTGGACAAACAGCTCCTCGACCTTGCGGTCGAACTTCTCCTGCTCGTATTGGGCGCGGGAGAACGCCTTGACCACGCGCTGGCCGGTGAGGTTCTCCTGCAGGACCGTGGCGAGTTCGCCCTGCACTTCCTGCACGCGCAACCAGATCGGGCGCAACTTGATGGCGGTGATCGAGGCCTGGAGGCCGATCGCCGGGACGAACGCGAGGGCGATGAGGCCGACCTTCAGGTTCGTGGCGAGCATGAGCCCGTACGAGACGGCGATCAGCACGAATACATAGATCGCTCGGATCACGCCCAGGCTGACGAAGAGCCGCACACCCTCCACGTCGGCCGTCGCTCGGGACATGATCTCTCCGACCTCAGCCTTGTCGTGGTAGGCATACGAGAGGCGCTGCAGGCGGTCGTAGAGCGCGTTGCGGAAGTCGTACGCGATGCGCTGGGAGACGGCCTCGGAGAGGTACGTCTGCCCGTAGACGAAGGCGCCGCGGAATCCCGCGGCGACCATGACGAGGACCGACGCCCACACGAGCGTCCCGATGTCCCCCTCGGCCACCTGCGCCGATACCCCGTCCGTCGTCACCGAGGTGATGGCAAGCCCGGTGTCTACCGCGTATCCGACGAGCGCAGGCGTCGCGACGGTGAGCAGGGACGCGCCGAAGAGCACGAAGATCGAAAGGGCCAATGCGCAGCGGTATTGCAGCGCCTGCCCGATCAGCCGGAGATGGATAGAGGCGCCCCGACCCACTTCGCTATGACCTCTCGATGAGATCGAAATGTGTCCAGCCGCCCGCGCCGGAGACCCGGGTGTCATCATGGATCGCGCATTGGCGCCGGCCTCGACGCCCGGCGCCATTGCAGTCGGAGCGGGACAGGAACCCGCACAGCCTAGGGGATGATCCGTGCAGGAAGAACTCCCCTCGGCATCACGAGCAACAGATTCGAGGGCCGCAGCGAGGTGACGCCATGACTCACGCGACTTCCTTTGACGGCCGCCGCGTCCTGGTGACGGGGGCGAGCGGTTTCATTGGGGGCGCACTCTGCTGCCGCCTCCTCGCCACGGGGGCGCAGGTCCACGCAATCTCACGCCAGTCTCATCCCCACGAGGCGGACGGGGTGCGCTGGTGGTCCGGCGACCTCGCGACTTCCGGTGTCGCCGATCGGGTGGTCTCCGAGGTGAAGCCGGACTTCACCTTCCACCTCGCCAGTCTCGTCAGCGGCAGCCGCGACCTCTCAGTGGTAACGAGCACCCTGCAGAGCAACCTCGTCAGCACCGTGAATCTGATGACCGCGCTGGCCGAGCACGGCTGCCAGAGCGTGGTCCTGGCGGGGTCCATGGAAGAACCACTCGAAGGCAACAACACGCCCGGTTCCCCCTACGCCGCGGCGAAGTGGGCAAGCAGCGGCTATGCGCGGATGTTCCACGCCCTCTACGCGTTGCCCGTGGTCACGGCTCGCATCTTCATGACCTATGGGCCGGCCCAGGCCGATCGGAAGAAGCTCATCCCGTACGTCACCGAGTGTCTGCTTCGGGGCGAGGCGCCGAAGTTGACGAGCGGGGACCGCCTCGTCGACTGGGTGTACGTCGACGACGTCGTCGAGGGCCTGGTCGCCGCCGCCCTCACGCCAGAGGCGGCGGGGCAGACGATAGACCTGGGTTCGGGGCGGCTGGTGCCCATCCGGTCGGTGGTTGAGGAACTCGTGCAGTGTGTGGACTCACGGATCACCCCGGAGTTCGGCGCACTGCCCGCCCGTCCGCTAGAGCACAGCCGCGTGGCGGACATCGACGCGTCCCACCGGCTGACGGGCTGGCGTCCAGAGGTCCCCCTCGCGGAGGGGCTTGCACGGACGGTGGCGTGGTATCGCGAGCATCCCGAGGTCGAGGCCCGCACCTCCCGAAGTTGAGGTCGGCCTGGAAAGCGAGGGCGGAGGCCGAGAGGGGCTCGGCCATCCGCCCTCGCGAGGGGCCGCGCGCGGTGCGGCGCGTCGCGGGGTGGGGCCAGGCTGCGTTGCGATGGGCCTCGATCGGTGGGGACGCAGCACCCGGGGCAGGGGGCATCACACGCATGCCCGGGTCGTGCGCGAAGACGGGGCCCCAGGCGACGTCCGTGCGCACGCGGCTGAACGTGCGGCCGGTGTGTGCTGCGGCGACGTCGAGGATCAGGCGGTCGCGGCGACGGAGGGCGGCCGAGCGGATCAGGCGCTTCCGCGCGACGCGCCGCAGCAGCGGGTCGAGTTCCACCTGCAGGGCCACCCCGGATGCGTCGCTCCTCGATTCACCGAAGGCGATCCGTGGCGTCTCCGCCAGGTCGTGCAGGGCTCGGTAGATCAGGTCCACGTACTCCACATGGAGGCGGACGCCGCCGCCCTGCAGCAGGTCGAGGAGGTAGGCGCGCGCCTGCTCCGGCACCTCCCACACCGCGCCGGGCTGCACCGCGATGTCGCGTGCCTCCTCCACGTTCTCGAGGACGGCGATCGGGTTCCCGGAGAGTTCCAGGATGCGCGACAACTGCGTGTATGCGCGGTTCAACTCCTCGAGCGTGCCGCGGATCGGCTCGATGTCGGAGATGCCCCAGAACTGCTTGGGCCTCGGCAGGTTGGGATAGATGACGAAGGGGATGACGCCGTACGGGTTGGCGCGACTCTCGACGAGTTCGCCTTCCATCCAGAGGTCGAACCGGTCAGCCGTCCATGCCTCGACGATCCCCACGCGCGCCGGCCGGCCCCCTGCGGTGGCGCGTGGCGCGCGACCGAGGCGCTCCGCGGCGTCCTCCGCGTCCAGGGTGTACCGAGAGGCGACACGCCGCAGGCGGTGGACGTCGTCCGGGTGCCACCAGGCGAAGAGACCTTGCACGTCCGGCGCAGTGACCACCACCCGTCCCTCGGCGTCGTCCCACGTCACCTTGAAGGCGCCGTCACCGAGGACGGCCGTATCGATCTCCGTCTCGACGTCGAGGCGTGCGAGGTCGTTCGCCTCCCATGTCTCGTCAAGCAGCCGCGTCGCCTCGGTTGCCTGGGAGCGCGCCTCGGCCGAGCCGTCCGCGGTGGTGACCTCCGGGTGGTGGTCAGTAACGAGGTAGGAGACGCCCTTCTCCACGATCGCGCGGGCGTAGTTGAACATGAGGCTGCGCTCGCGTGGACGGGCGGGCGGCGCGCCGCGACGGCCCTCGTGGTAATCGAGGTATTCGCGATAGCGGCGCAGGCGGTCTGCATCCATGCGATCGATGGTGCGCGGGAGTGAGGTCTCCGTGGCCGCGGGCATCAGGCGCTCCTCTTCCCCTCGCGCCCAGCCTCGGGGCGGGCGCCACAACGGGTCACGTGGCCCTCGAGCGCGCGGAAGACGGTGCGGCGTGAGACACCGAAGCGGTCCGCGATGTCGTCCACGGAGAGGCTGGGGTCCTCGCGCAACGCACGGATCTGGTGATCGCGCTCGCGGTTCAGCATGGCGCGCACGCCGCCCGGCTCGTCGTACCGGCAGCGGGGAAGCGGGCAGGTCAGGCAGGACGCGAACAGGTCGCAGCCTTCGTCGCGGTACTCGATGTGCTCGGGGAGCGCGTCACTCCGCACCTGGCCGTGGCGGCGTGCATAGACGGCGGCCGCCGTCATGACCGGGAGCGCGAAGACACTCCCACCGCTGTAGCCCCCGCCACCCGAGACCCCGTCGAGGACGTCGACTGAGCCCTCGTACGTCGCGACGTCTGTCCTGTCAGTCATGTCGGTCATGTCGGTCACTGGACACCCCCATCTGTCGCACCATCCGTCGTGCGGCCGCGTGCGACGCGCGGTCCGCCGTCCACACCCGCGGCGTGCACCGCGAGTGCGAGGCTCATCAGGTAGTCGTCGTGCCCCTCGGCGGGGTCGACGTCGAACTGCATGGCGTGGCTTGAGCCGTAGGCCGCGCGCGCCAGCGCGAGTTGCGATCGGCACGACACGTGCTCCGGGCTACCGTCCGGGCGGTAGAGGCGCAGCCGGCCCGCGTGCACCGCGGCCAGCAGCGCGTACCCGAGCCGGCTCTTGCGCTCGCCCGTGAACACCACGGGATCCACCACGCCCCGTCCGAGGGCATTCGCCAGCAGGTCCGCAACCGGCGCCCCGAGGCCCGTCGCGTCGACGGCGACACGGACGATGCGCCAGACGCGACGCAGCCGGTCCGCGAGGGTCTGCAGGAGCGGCTCGGTCGCCGCGCCCTGCCACGCCTGGTGCTCCACTACCTCGATCGAGGGCAGGCCGCGGCCGTCCAGCGTCTGCGCGCGAAGCACGCGGGCAATGGTGAGCACGGTCCAGTCACGCTCAGGCCTTGCACGCCCATCGAGCGCGGGCCCGGCGAGGTCGAGGCCTGCGACGTAGCGGTCGCCGTCGCGCGGCGCGCTCAGGCGGTCGTGGTCACCCTCGATCTGAGCCAGGGTGGCGGCGTCGAACAGCCGGCCCGCGTCGGCGACTTCCTCGAGGAGGTACTGCGTGCGGAAGAGCGGGTGCCGCTCACCGAGGCGGTCACGCTCCGCCTCCACGTAGCGTCGATACGGCGGGTGGCTCCCCGCCACTTGTTCCCAGTCCACGCGGAAATGCCGCTGCCCGCCACCTCGACGCTCGAGCGCGACGTGGTGGGCCCTCGCCTGCGCGAGCAGCGATCGCGATCCCCACGGAGTGCCGTAGTAGACGACGGGCGCGTCCGAGGCAGCCGCCATCGGCCGGAAGTCGCGGTCGAACTTCTCCGGGTCGACGTCCTGCGCCTCGTCCACCTCGAGCAACAGGTCAGCAGTGTGACCGACGACGTTGGCGCCGCGCTCCGCGGAGAGAAAGTGAGCGACGGCTCGCCCGCAACGCACGGTGGTCCCGGAGCGCCGCACAGACCGGCCGAGGCCGGCCCCGCGTGCTCGGGACTCCAGCCGGTCGAGGGAGATGAGTGCCTGCGGTTGTAGCGTGGGCGCGCACTTCACGAGCGCTCCGCCAGCGCCGGAATGCGCGGTCAGCGTGAGCAGTTCAACCTGAGCGGAGGTTTCGTTCTTACCGCCCTGTCGCGCCACTTCGATGGAGAGCGAGCCACCGCTGCGGGCAGCGACGCGTCCGAGGATCGCCCGTGCGATCTCAGCCTGGTACGGGCGCAGCATGGGAAGGCTCATCCCACCACCACCTTCGTCGCGAGTTGGGCGAGGACGGAGGCGACGACGGCGAACAGCACACCGTTCACGCGCGAGCGCACCTCAGCGACCTCCCGCTCAAGCGAGGCGAGACGCAGGCCGACCTCGAGCAGCGTCGGGGGCGCCGCGTGGGCGGCGATCGGCGCGGCACGACGGGCGCGCGAGAGCACGCGGAGCGCCTCCGCGAGCCGCCCCGTGTTGTGGTGGGCGCGGTTCACGCGGCATCGCCTGTCGTGTCGAGAGGATGCATGAGCGCCGCGAACTGCTCGATGGCGGCGGCGGCGGCGCTTTCGACGCCCTCCGCCTGTGCGCCGCTCAAGCGATGCTGGGCAGCGAGGGCCTGGATCAGCAACCGGATACCAGACTGCAGCACCTTCGGATCCGGGTTCCCGGCCTCAAGTAGTCGCCGTACCTGGACCCGCAGCAGCGCTACTTCGTCGTCGATCCCGTGGACGCCACGCGCGGCATCAACCGCGTCGCGGTCCGCAGCGTCGAGTGCACGGTCGTAGAAGGTGCTGCCGTCGGTCATGCCTGGCCACCGTCTTCTCGCGTCAGGAGCGTGAGCAAGGCCTCGCGGGCCGGCGGAGCACTTTCACGCAGCGCGATCAGGAATCCGGAGATGAGCCGCAGCGCGGCGATCTCGTAGCGGCCAGCCTCGATGTCAGCGGCGAGCATCCCGGCGCTCATCGCGCACCTCGCGGGAGCGCGACGAGGGCGAAGGCGACAAGGGTGGCGGCGAGCAGTGGGGCACGCCGGACAATCTCGGCGGTGCTTCCCGCGTGCTCGAGGCGCGCGGTGGCCTCCAGGGCCACGCCGCCAAAGAGGCCGCCGAGGACGGCGGCTGCGAGGCGGACCGCGCCCCGCTCGATCAGCGCGCGATGGACGAAGTAGGCCGAGTTGGCAACGGCGCCGCCGAGGAGCGCTGCCTGCTGGGCGATGCCAAGTCCGTGCCAGAGGTCGCCCCAGCCAGTGTCCATTGCCTGCCCCCTCTCGTTGGGAGAGGGAGAGTAGAACACTTGTTCTGATGCCCGCAAGTGGCTTGCGGCGCGAACTCGAGGGCTATCAGGCGCCTCGATCCGGGCGGTCGGGAGCGTAGCGCACGAGGCCGCCGAGCGTGCAGGGGGCAGCCGGCCACTCTGCCTCAGGGACGGACAGTGGCAGGAAATGTCAGGAAGCGAGCGCCCTCGGGCATCGACCCCAGCTCGAAGGCGGGAGGTGACGGGCGGCTGCGATCGCCCCGCGCTCGCTCATCCGGTTCGAGTCGTGAGAGCGTCTCTGCGGACGCGAACAGGACGCCACCGCGATGGACACCGCCGAAGTGACCCGGGCGATCGGCGCAGCCGTCTCCACCGCGACGGCGCTTGGGCTAAGGGTGGAGGACGCGGCTGTCCTTCAGGCCTCGAACCGGCTCGCTGTGCGGCTGATGCCCTGCGACGTCCTGGCCCGAGTCGCGCCCGGCGGGCACCAGGCCGGGGCCGCCTTCGAGGTCGAGGCGGCCCGGCGGCTCGTCGCCGTCAACGCCCCGGTGGCCGGGCTCGATCCCCGCGTGGAGGCTGCGGTCCACGTCCGAGACGGGTACGCCATCACGCTCTGGACGTACTACCCGTCCGCACCCGGTGACATGGAACCGCGTGCCTACGTGGAAGTTCTAGAGCGCTTGCATGCCAGCATGCGGCAGGCCGACCTGGCAGCGCCGCACTTTACGGACCGGGTATTGGAGGCGCAGGCACTCGTCGATGATCGACTCTTCACGCCGGACCTGACTGACGCCGACCGCAGCCTACTGAGCAGCACGCTCCGTTCACTCACGCGAATGGTCCAGGACCGGGGCGCACCGGAGCAACTGCTACACGGCGAGCCCCATGCCGGCAATCTCCTCCGGACGCAGCAGGGGCTCCTGTTCATTGACCTCGAGACATGCTGCTACGGTCCGATCGAGTTTGACATCGCGCATTGCTCCGGATTACCCGCGGGCGTCGGGAACGGCGCGTCAGCGGACAGGCACTACCACTCTCGGGTGAGCGAGCAGTATCGGCGTGCCGACCAAGAACTGGTCCGCGTCTGCTGGGTGTTGATGCTGGCGATAGTTGCCGCGTGGCGCTGGGACTACCGCGATCAATTCCCCGACGGACGGCGCATGGGCACGCAACTTCTCAACGAAATCCGTATTGCGATCGATCAACACGGACTGCGGCTCGATCGCTGACGACCGAACCGCCACCCGACTGCGCACCACCGCGCAGGTCGCGTCAGCGCCGGGGTTAGCAGCAGCCGAGGGCTAGGGGCGCGCGGTTGGCGTCTGCGTGGCTGGTGTGCTGCAGTTGGCACGAGACCACGAGTCGATCCGGCTCTGCGCATCACGCGCCGGAGCGGTCCCGAAGGCAGCGACGGATTCACGGAGTTGGGCGTCCGTGGCGAGCCTTGCTGGCTCATAGTCAACACGGCGCATTTCCTTCGCCACCGCGTTCCACCGCTCCGCCAGCAGCCCCGCGTCGTCGCGCACGGCTGCGGGAGCGGACTGCGCGAACACCGAGAACGCCTCGGCTGCCTTCGGGATGCTGACCCGCAGTTCGGGGGCGCCTCCATTGAAGGCACCGGCCCCGAGGCGTGCCACCTCTGTCCACTGGGCACATGGGTCGCTCGGCGGCGCTGCAACCGGGGCGGGAGTCTCAGTCGGCGTGGGACTCGGAGCGACTTGATCCGTCTGTACTCGCGAACACGCGGCCGCGAAAAAGGCGACGAGCGACAGTGTGAGCGCGAGCGCGAGCGATTTCCGAGAGCGCGGCATCTTGCTCCTCACGTGGTCGCAGGCGGAGCCCCGACCATCTGCGCTTCATTCTCTCCACACAACATGACGCCGTCGACTCGCCGAGGCGAAAGACGGAGAAGCGGTGCGTCGTCCCAGCGAATGGCAAACCCGCGACGTTCGAGCCAACAGTCTCGACCCAACATACAGAGAGAGCGCCTCTTGCGAGGCGCCCTCCCTGGAGGCAGCGACTTGAGGTGACCCGACCTCGCTATTGAATATTCGTCCCTGCGAAGAAGCCTCCCGTGAGTGGCGTACCGCCCGGGGGCGGCGTTCCCGCAGGACCGCCCGCCGGAGCAGCATCGGTCCCGGCAAAGAATCCACCGCCGGCTGGTGGGGCACCCGCAGGAGGTCCACCCGGGACACCTGGAGCGGCACCCCCTGGTGGTGGCGCCACGTCTGTCCCGGCGAAGAATCCGCCACCGGCGGGGGGTGCGCCGGGAGGTGGCGGCCCACCGGGTGCACCTCCTGGTGCACCTCCTGGTGCGCCCGGACCGGCCCCTGGAGGGGGCGTCCCCGGAGCACCGCCTGGTGGCCCGCCGAAGAAGAAGGCCCTCGCGTCCACCGGACCAGTCGAACCAGGCACACCAGCCGGAGGAGCCCCGCCCGGGGGCGGCGTGCCGCCACCCGGCGTGAAGAGGGCGAAGAGTCCCTGGCCACCACCTGGCGCTCCACCTGGCGAACCACCACCTGGCGAACCACCACCTGGCGAACCACCACCTGGCGCACCACCACCGGGTGCACCACCGCCCGGTGCGCCGGGCGCACCACCACCAGGCGTTCCGCCCGGAGGTGGTGGTAGGAAGCCTCGAAGAGCGCCCGCTGGGCCCGTTGGAGCATTGCCCGCGCCGCCGGGCGTACCGGGCGTACCCGGCGTCCCAGCCGGAGGCCCGCCTGCTGCACCACCCGGCACCCCGGGAGTACCCGGCGGGCCGAAGAGACCTGCGAAGGCTGGCGGTAGGCCGCCCGGCGCTCCTGGCGCGCCCGCCGGCGGTGGGCCACCGGCGAGCGAAACACCAAAGAAGTTGAGACCCGTATTCGGACCGCTGCCAAGTGGCGGCGGTCCACCAGACGGAGGCCCGGCGGAACCGCCCGGCTGGGGTGCCCCTCCATTGAAGAAGAACGCACGGGCATCGCCACCCGCCTGTCCGGGCTGGCCCGGCTGACCACCCGGCGCACCCGGCGCACCCGGGCCACCGGCACCGCCCGGCCCAGGAGCACCGGGACCAGGAGCACCGGGAGGAGCGCCGCCTGGGCCGGGACCGAAGAGGGCGAACAGACCGCCACCCGGCGCACCAGCCGGTGGACCGCCGGCCGGGCCGCCTGGGGCGCCACCGGGCCCTCCTGGGCCGCCCTGGCCACCTGGCGGGGGTGCCCCGAAGAATCCTCGAGGTTCGCCCGCGGCAGGGCCGCCCGGCGCACCGGGAGCTCCAGGGGTACCCGCCGGCGGGAACCCGAGGAGGCCGGCGAACGGTTGGCCCGGAGCGTTCGGAGCGCCGGGAGCCCCGCCTGCAGGCGGAGCTCCGCCCGGCCCGGCTGGACCAGAGCCGCTGAAGAAGTTGATACCGCTGTTTGGACCACCGCCCAGGGGCTGGCCACCCGGAGCACCGGGCGTTCCGGGCGTACCGGGCGCACCCGGGAATGGGGCACCGCCGCCGAAGAAGAACGCCCTCGCGTCACCACCTGGAGCGCCCGGTTGGCCGCCTGACGGCGGACCGCCCTGGGGGTTGGGGCCGCCAGGTTGACCCGGCGATCCACCGCCCGGCGGCGGACCGCCGGGAGTGAAGATGCTGAAGAGCCCGCCGGATCCTGCGGGCGGCGGCCCGCCCGGTTGACCACCGGGTTGACCGGGTTGCCCGCCGGGCTGGTTGGGCGCGCCGCCAGGAACACCGCCCGGAGGAGGCGCAAAGAACCCGCGGAACTCCCCACCGGGCTGCCCCGGCTGCCCACCCGGCTGACCGGGTGCTCCTGGACCCGCACCGAAGAGCGCCCCAAATCCTCCGGGAACTCCGCCAGGCGGTGGTGGCCCGCCGGGCTGACCACCTTGCGGGGGAGCACCGAAGAAGTTGAGGTTGTTATTCGGACCCTGAGTCAGGTTGTTCGGGTTAAAGGGCGGCGGCGCCTGCCCTCCGGGTTGCCCCCCCGGAGGCGGCGGACCACCGGGCTGGCCACCCGGGGGCGGAGGGCCGAAGTTCCCACCTGGAGGCGGGCCTCCCGGCTGCCCACCGGGAGGAGGCGGACCAAAGTTCCCACCCGGAGGCGGGCCACCCGGCTGCCCACCGGGAGGGGGCGGACCAAAGTTCCCACCCGGAGGCGGGCCGCCCGGCTGCCCACCGGGAGGAGGCGGACCAAAGTTCCCACCCGGGGGAAGACCGCCGGGCTGTCCGACCGGAGGAGCGCCGCCGCCCGGTGGCGGAGGGAATGCACCCCCCGGAGGGGGGCCAAAGGCTCCGCCAGGAGGTGGGGCGCCCGGCTGCCCGCCGGGGGGAGGCTGTCCGAACTCACCACCCGGAGGCGGTGGGAATCCACCACCCGGAGGCGGCGGGAATCCACCACCCGGAGGGGGTGGCCCAAACTCTCCACCGGGAGGTGGAGGGAGCACGCCGCCGGGGGGTGGCGGGAACCCACCACCATCGGGAGGCGGAGGCGGGGGTGGAAGCAGACCACCACCATCGGGAGGCGGAGGCGGAGGCGGAAGCAGGCCACCACCATCGGGCGGGGGCGGAGGTGGAGGCAGCCCACCACCGTCTGGCGGTGGGGGCGGCGGGACCTGCGCGTAGGTGAGGATGGATCCCGTGTAGCCGGCCATGATCGTCGCGATGCCACATGCGAGCGCCGCGCGCCAAAGCCGTCGCCTGGTGTGTGCTCGGAGACGTAGTCGATTCATCGACGTGCCTCTTTCATCGGGCCCGCGGGCCCGCGATCCTGATCGTGACCGGCCGCTACGGGCGCGGGGTCGTCGTCGCCGTCGGTCTCGGTGTCGGGGTTGAGGCCGGCGCGGCCTGTGTCTTCCCCGCCTCACAGCGGAAGCCGTTGGTGAGATAGACGAAGGACTGCTGCACGGGATCGAGTTCCTTGCCGGTCACGGTGATGGCGTATGACCGCTTGTCATTCGGGCAGACCCAGCCACCGATGATGCCGACCCCGTCGATGGTGCCGCGTGCATCCCGCGTGACGAAGGTTCCGTACGAGCCCGGCTGGTTGTCTACGGTGAGGCCTTGTCCCGCACCCATCGCCTCGAACTTCGCCTGCGTGAGCGACTGCAAGACGTTGAACGCGCCCACCACGGACTCCTGCGAAGAGAGGGGCGGCGTGACCTTATTCCAGACGAGCAGGAGGCTTGTGCCACCGGAGGAGGCGAGCACGCTCCCACCATCAAGCGATGCGTCCTTACCGCTCAATCCGGTCGCGGTGAGCTTGACGTTGGACGGCACAGGAAGGCCGAAGCCAAAGTCCTTGTACTCCGCGATCGGCACTGGAGTTGGTGTTGCAAGACGGGCGGTGCCGTTGGCGTCGATGATGACGGCCTTGTTCAGCGCCTCGACCTGCTTGGTGAGTTCCTCGACCTGCTTCTTGGTCTCGTCATCGCCGCTGGAACATCCCGCCAGCGCCAGGACCGAGACGCAAGCGGCCGCCACGAGCATCCCTCTTGCGAATCGCATGGACCACCACCCTTTGCTCCGTGCGCCCACCCCTACGCGCGCGAGTTTAGGACGGGTTTGAATTTACTGTGAGGGCCTTCTCTCCTGATTTCCTGACGTTCCGGCTGCTGGCCCTGGGCTCACGCCAGCGGGAGACGGAGCCGGATCGTGGTGCCCCGTTCGGCCGTCCCATCCACCCAGATGGCGCCGCCCATGGCAGTCACTAGCCGCTGGACGTTCGCGAGGCCAAGACCCTCGCCGCTCGAACGGGCCGAGCCCGCCATCGTGCGATAGCGGGGCTCGAAGACGCGCTCCCGGTCACCCGGAGCGATCCCGATGCCGTCGTCGGCCACGGCAAGGATTGCGGATTCACCCTCGACCTCGGCTGAGACCTTCAGCAACGGAGTGGCGTCCGGGCGGTGGTATTTGATGGCGTTCTGGAAGAGGTTCACGAAGACACGGAAGAGCGCCGACGAATCCGCGGCGACGCGGGGCAGCGAGGTGAGCATGACGACGGCGCCTGCCGAGCGGACCTGCACCTCGAGGGCGTCCAACGCCTCTCGGACGACCAGGTCCAGGTCTGCATGGCCACGCAGGGGCGCCGCGGATGGCGGCGCCGCGGCTCGGTGCATGGCTTCGTCCACGACAAGTGCGGCCCGTGCCGAGGTGGTCGCGGCACGCAGAACCGCCGCCCGGGCGGTCTCCGGCAACGCCCCGAAGGCGTCGCCGGCGAGCAGTTCGAGCGTGGCCTGCAAGGTGACTAACGGCCCTCGGAGGTCGTGGGCCACGCTCGCAGCCTCCCGCGCCCGGTTGCGCCGCAGACGGTTCGCAACGGCGAGACCGCCAGCCACAGCCATGAGCGTGGCGAGGGGGAGCAGGAGACCGAAGCGGAGGTAGTGCGACTCGACAGTCTGCGCGACGGTGACCCACGCGATGCCAGTGACGGCGAGCGCAGCGATGGAGGCTCGATCAGGAAGGAAGGCGAGCCGGCCAGCCGAAGCGAGCAGCCAGGACGGGCCGCCTGGAACACGCCACGTCGGGCCGCGTCGAGCCGGCCGCTGCACTTGCAGCATGTCTCACCCCTGACCTTGCCCGCATACGATAGGAATGCCCTGTGGACGCCACGCATCGGTGGATCCCCGATCTCTGTGAGCAATCCGTGGGCCTTCCGGAACTCGTAGGGGACGGACACGATGGACGAGCCGGGTGGCGAGGTGTGGATTCGCGAGCGCATGGCGGCCGCATTGCCGGACGGCCTCGTCGCTCACATTGACCGCGTGGTCGCCCTGACGGACCGGCTCGCAACGCTTCACGGCCTGGACACGGGCCTCGCCCGGCTGATGGCACAGGGACACGACCTCCTGCGTGCGGTGCCACCGGCGGACCTGCTTGAGCAGGCGGTCGCACGAGGGATCGAGATCGACCCCGTCGAGCGCGCTGAGCCAGTGCTGCTGCACGGCCCACTCGGTGCCCTGGAACTGCGCGAACGGTTCGAGGTCACGGACGATCGTGTGCTGGACGCGATCTGGTGGCACACGACTGGCCATCCCGAGTACCCGGCAGAGGCGTGGGCGATGTTCGTCGCCGACAAGGTGGAGCCCCACAAGGTGGAGCGCTGGCCGGCGCTGCGGTCCGTCTTCGACGCGGCCACAGGTGACGACGGCGGGGACGCATCCCTTGAGCGGGCGGCGCTCCGCTACCTGGACCTACGCCATGAAGAGGCTGTGCGTGAAGGTCTGCAGGTGCACCCGATGGCGACGCTGGCACGCAATCACCTGCTGAGGCGGCTCGCGTAACGCGCGACGCCGCCAGTCGCGGCAGATGCATTGCGGCAGGTGGGGTATCCAGTCACAGCACGGTCCACTCGATCGCGTGGTCGTCCGGGCCACGAATCAGATGGTTACGCACGCGCCGGGAGCACTCGCTCGACGCCCTGTAGCCCTGCCCGATCGACCATCACGATGCGCCCGCGCGCCCCGTGGATGAGGCGTGCCTGCTCAGGCATCGCGAGGGCCCGTGCTCACGCTAGGGCGGTGGACGGCGAGCATCAGGGAGAGGAACTCCCGGGTGATCGAGAACTGAGCCACTCGCGGTCCGCGAACCGCACCGAGCATCTTTGAGCGCTTTGTAACTCCCGTCCTGCGCGCGTGATGCCGATCCTCAGACCCCTCGGTAGGTTGGACTGAGGGGTCCCAGTGGACAAGAAGGGATCACGATGCAGCACAGTCATCTTCAGCGGTGGGGAGCGGCGTATCTGCTGCTTGGGCTCTTCCTCGCGAGTTGGCTCGGGCAGTTGGTGATGGGCGTCCAGCACTTCACCTCCGAGGCAGAGACGCACGGCGAGGCCTTCGAGTGGGGTGCGTTTCTTCCGTACTTCCTCACGACGACGTTCGAGAACTGGCAGAGCGAGTGGCTCCAGTTGCTCGTGCAGGCGGTCGTCCTGCTGGGCATGAAGCACATGATCTTCGCGGCCGATGCCGAGGACATGGAAGTCGTCCAGCGCGACCTCGTGGCGATCAAGCAAGCGCTCGGCCTGAAGGCGGACGAGCCTGGTGAGAGGCATCAGACGGGATAGGCGGCGCGCCCGATCCCTGACGCCAACAATGAGGCCCGGCATCTGCCGGGCTTCGCCTTGAGCAGATGCCGTCGAGGGCTAGGCGACGGGGAAGAGGGCGGCCGCGGCGTTGTCCGCGACCTCGTAGAGCGGTGTGCCCCAGAGGCCGAGGACCACGACAGCCGCGAGCAGCGCGCCGGTGGCGAGGTAGCCAGTGGGGGTGAGCCGCCAACGGGTCGCGTCGCCGTCAGGCTGGTAGAGGTACATCTGCTTGATGACCTGCAGGTAGTAGTAGAGCGAGACGGTCGAGGCGACGACAGCCACGACGACGAGCCAGAGGAAGTCGGCCTCCACCACGGTCTGGAAGAGGATGAACTTCGTGAAGAAGCCGACGAGCAGCGGCATGCCGGCGAGCGAGAAGAGCCCGGCAGTCATGACGAGCGCCAGGTAGGGGTTCGTCTGCCCCAGGCCCTTGAAGTCCGCGATCTCTTCCTTGCCGGTGCGGTTGTAGAAGTGGATCACGGCGACAAAGACGGCGAGGTTGGTAATCAGGTAGCCGCCGAGGTGGACCAGCAGGCCACCCGCCGTCACCTGCGAGATGCCCACGAGCGCCATGAACATGAAGCCGACCTGAGCGATCGATGAGTAGGCGAGCAGTCGCTTGATGTTGCGCTGCTGCAGCGCCACGAGGTTTCCGAGCACCATCGTCGCGGTGGCAACGGCCGCGACCATCCACTGCCACTCGTTGATGGCGGGGAGCAGCGGGCCGGCGAACCAGCGGAGCAGGAGGGCGAACGTGGCCGCCTTCGACGTGGCGGAGAGGTACGCAGTCACCGGGATCGGGGCGCCCTCGTAGGCGTCCGGCGTCCACATGTGGAACGGGACCGCCGAGGCTTTGAAGCCGAGGCCGGCGACGATGAGGACGAGGCCGAGCACGAGTTCACCGCGCACGCCCGAGACGTCGCCCCCCAGGCCCTCGGCGATGAGGGTGTAGTGCGTCGAGCCGGCGACCCCATAGATGAACGAGAGGCCGTAGAGCAGGAAGGCGGAGGCGACACCGCCGAGGAGGACGTACTTCAGTGCGGCCTCGCCCGAGCGCGGGTCGTTCCGGCCGAGCGAGACAGCGATGTAGAGCGAGAACGAGAGCACCTCGACCGCGAGGTAGGCGGTCAGCAGGTCCTGCGCGCTCGCCATGAACGACGCGCCAGCCGTCGAGAGGAGCAGCAGGGCGAAGAACTCGCCGGGGTGGTTGACGTGCGCCTCGATGTACTCGTGCGCGCCGATCACGAGGGCGATCGCGACGGCGCAGAACAGCACACGGAAGAACGTCGTAAAGGCGTCGACCGTGACGAGCATCGAGAAGTCGTCGGTGGTGCCGACCCAGACCAGGCTGCTGCCGAGCGCCGCGACGAGGCCGGTGACGGTGATCAGCGGGAGGAGGCGGTAGCCGATTTTGAGTTCGGCGCTGAAGAGGTCTGCGAAGACGACGAGGAGGGCGGTGACACCGAGCAGGATCTCAGGTAGCAGGAGCGAGTACTGCATGTTCAGGGCGTTGCCCATGATGTCCGTCACAGTCGTCCTCCCACGTCCCCGTCAGCCCCGCGCCCGGCCGCCCTCGTTAGAGGGTGACCCCCGGGATGTGGATGATCGACGGCGTGATGCGGTCGATCCACGGTGCGGGCCAGAGGCCCAGGGTGATGATGGCGGCGGCCAGCACGGTCGCGCCGGCACGCTCCATCACGGTGATCTCGCGCAGCCCACTCCATCGAGGGTTCATCTCGCCGAAGAAGGACTGGGCCAGCATGCGCAACAGGTAGGTAGCGGTGATCGCCGCGGTCAGGACCGCCAGCCCGCCGACGATCGGGTAGGCGCGGAAGGCGCCGATGAAGATGTGCACCTCTGCGATGAAGCCCGAAAGGCCGGGCAGGCCGAGCGAAGCGAGAGAGGCCAGGACGAAGAAGATCGACCAGATCGGCATCTGCTTCGCCATGCCGGAGAAGTTCGGGATCTCGCGGTTGTGGGACTGGTCGTACATGCCGCCGATCAGGAGGAAGAAGAGGGCCGTCATCAATCCGTGTGCGGTCATCTGCAGCACGGCGCCCGTCCAGCCGATCGAGTTGAAGGTGCCGAGGCCGATGAACACATAGCCCATGTGCGAGACGGAGGAGAAGCCCATCATCAGCTTCATGTCCGTCTGCTTCAGCGCGCTGATCGCACCGTACATCGCCGCCACGATGCCGACGACGATGAGTGCGGGCGCCCAGAATTCGCCACCCTGCGGCATCATCTGGAAGCCGAGGCGGAGGACACCGAAGGCACCGACCTTCATCAGGACGCCCGCGTGCAGCATCGAGACCGCGGTGGGGGCAGAGGCGTGGCCATCCGGCGACCAAGAGTGGAGCGGGAACATCGCACCAAGCACGCCACAGCCGATGGCGACGAGGGGGAAGAAGGTCTTCTGGAAGCCCTCGGACTTCTGCGCCGTGATCAGCGTCTCCATGTCGAACGTGCCGGCCCCGACGTGCGTGAAGAGGGCGAAGATGGCGGTGAAGATGAAGATGGACCCGGCCATCAGCATCATCATCAGCTTCATCGCGCCGTATTCCTTGCGCGTCGATCCCCAGACGGCAATCAGCAGGTACATCGGCAGCAGGGCGACCTCGTAGAAGAGGAACCAGAAGAAGAGGTCCGTCAGCACGAACACGCCGAAGACGCCGGCGACCAGGATGTAGAGGAGGATGAAGAAGTCCTTCAGGCGGTCCTGGATCTTCCACGAGACCCAGGTCGCCGGGACAGTGACGATACCGGTCAGCAGCGCGAGGGACGCGCCGATGCCATCGACGCCGACTTTTAGCTGGATGCCCTTCTCGCCGAGGACGCCCACGTTCTCCATCCAGGTCCACGCGAGCGTGCCCTGGAAGATGCTTCCGCTGTCCGCGCTGAACTGGTAGCGCAGGAAGACATAGAGCGACATCACGAACATGGCGAGGCTGGAGAGCGCCGTGAGGCCGACGATGGCCGTGCGCTCCTTGCTCGGGACGACCATCAGCAGCAGTGCGGTGCCCAGCGGCACGCCCATGAGCGCCAGCAGGATGTAGCCGTCGTTCGCTGTCATGGCTCGACTCCTGCTATGCGTTTCCGATGGCGACGACGGCGAGCACGAGCACGCCGAGCGCCATGCCGAAGGCGTAGTTGGGGATGCGGCCCGTCTGGAGGAACTTCAGACGGTAGCCGAGGTACGACACGGTCTGCGCGCCGCCGTCCACGCCCGTCTCGTTCACGACCCGCTTGTCGAACCAGGCGATGACCGAGCCTGCACCGAGGATCACCCGGTTGATGATCCCCTGGTAGAGGTTGTCCATGTAGTAGCGGTTGACCAGCAGCGCGTGCAGGTCCGGCGCCCATGCCCTCGCCGCGACGGCACGCCTCGCGTCCCCGTGCCAGTAGGCCCAGCCGATGCCGATGCCCAGGAGCGACGTCAGCGTCGCGATCCCGGCGAAGGCGTAGTCCGGCTCGGTGAAGTGGTGTGCGTGCTCCAGGAAGACGTTGGCGCCGATGCCGCCCGGCAGACCGAGGGCCTCGCCCACCTGGTCGAAGACGAGGAAGCCCGAGACCGTCGCCAACAGCGCGAGGATCGCGAGGGGGCCGTTCATGATCGGGGGCGACTCGTGCGCGTGGTCGAAGGCGTGGTGGTCACGCGGGGGGCCGAAGAAGGTCAGCAGCACGAGCCGCGTCGTGTAGATCGCCGTGAGCATCGCTGTAGCGGCGAGGATGACGTACACCGCCGGCGCGTTGCTCATGGTCGCGTGGAGGATCTCGTCCTTCGACCAGAAGCCCGCGAAGATCGGGATGCCCGCGAGCGCGAGCGAGCCGATGATGAAGACCGTCGCCGTGAACGGCATCTTCCGTCGCAGACCACCGAGGTTCTCGACCTCCTGCTGGTGCGTCGCGTGGATCACCGAGCCGGAGCCGAGGAAGAGCAGGGCCTTGAAGAAGGCGTGCGTCAGCAGGTGGAACATCGCGGCACCCACGGCCCCGACGCCAAGTGCGACGAACATGAAGCCCAACTGCGACACCGTGGAGTACGCAAGCACTCGCTTGATGTCGCTCGTCACGAGGCCCATCGAGGCCGCCATCACAGCAGTGATCAGGCCCGTGTAGAGCACGACGTCGCGCGCGATGAGCACCTCGGCATAGACCGGGGAGAAGCGGGCGACGAGGTAGACGCCGGCGACGACCATCGTGGCAGCGTGGATGAGGGCGGAGACCGGCGTGGGGCCCTCCATCGCGTCCGGCAGCCAGACGTGCAGCGGGAACTGCGCGGACTTACCGGCGGCGCCGAGGAACAGGAAGATCATCGAGACCGTGAGGTAGGTCTGGTCGATCTGTCCGCCCTTTGCGGCCGCGATGATCTGCTGGATGTCGAAGGTCCCGGTAGCCCGCCACAGCAGGATGATGCCGATGAGCAGGCCGACGTCACCGATGCGCGTCGTGATGAACGCCTTCTTCGCGGCCTCTGCCGCGGACTGGCGCTCCCAGTAGAAGCCGATCAGGAGGTAGGAGGCGAGGCCCACACCCTCCCAGGCAAGGTAGAGCTGGATCAGGTTGCCGGAGATGACCAGGGTGAGCATCGCGGCGACGAAGAGGGATAGCACCGCGAAGTACCAGCCGTAACGCTGCTCGCCGTGCATGTACCCCATCGAGTACACGATGACCATCGTCGCGACGATCGTGACGACGGGGAGCATCACTACCGTGATCCCGTCCACGAAGGTCGAGAACTCCATCACGAAGAAGCCCTGGCCGATGTTGACCCAGTCGAACGACATCACGTTCGACCCGGCGGGCTCGAAGTGCCCGTCGCGGAAGACGGAGGTGTAGTCGACGAGCACGAGGAAGACGAGGCCCAAGACAGCGGCCATGCCGAGGGCGGCGATGAAGTCACCGCGGCGTGGAAGCAGCGGGTTCAGCAGCGCGAGGACGACGAAGAGCGCCGCCGGGATCGCCGGCAGCACCCACACCTGCTCCATGCCGAACTCGATGCCCACGATGGGCGTCCTTCCCGCCCGGTGCGCTGCGCCTCGCTGCTAGGCGAGGCTTCGCGACCGGCGTCCTACCACTTCAGGCTGCTCGCCTCGTCCACGTTGGCCGTACGGCGCTCCCGGAACAGCCGGAGCACGATGCCGAGCGCGAGGCCGACCTCGGCCGCGGCGACGGTGATGACGAAGAGCGCGAACACGAGGCCGGAGAAGGCCTCCGTGTCGCGGTAGGAGGCGAAGGCGATGAAGTTGATCGCCACGGCCGCCAGCATCAGTTCGACCGACATCAGGATGAGGATCGCGCTGCGGCGAGCGAGCACTCCGAAGAGGCCGATCGCGAAGAGCAACGCCGACAGGACCAGGAAGTTCTCGATCGGGATCATGAGCGGGCCTCCCCGCGCGCAGCGCTGGCGTCGTCGCCGCGACGCGCGTTAATGAAGGCACCAGTGAAGGCGATGTCCAAGAGGACGGCCACGACGATGACCGGGACGCTGAAGTCACGGAACAGGCGTGCGCCGAAGTCCCGGAACGGGACGATCGAGGCTTCCGGGTTGCCCCACTGAGCGTCCAGCGCCATCGCTATGAACACGCCAGCGATCAGGGCGGCGACGCCGAAGGCGAAGGGCTTCTGGGAGCCGTCGGTGACGACGGGGTCGTCCTGGGCATTGGTCATCATGAGACCGAAGAGGAGAAGGATGACCACGCCGCCGCCGTAGACGAGTACCTGGACCAGCGCGAGGAATTCGGTGAGCAGCAGGAGGTAGATCGCCGCAACGCCGAGCAGCGTGACTACGAGGCAGAGCGCCGCGTGCACGATGTTCCTCATGAGTACGACCCCGAGGGCGCCCGCGATGAGGACGGCGGAAGCGAGGAAGAACACAAACTCGGGTGCGCTGATCTGGTCGACGACCAGCAGCGCGGCGAGCACGACGACCACCGGCGCAGCGCCGAGCGCGAGCACGGTGCCGCCCGCCATGATGGTGCGGTCGAACTGAGACGGCAGCGGGAGTCGTTGGAACACGCGCTTCGCCCTACTTCTTCTCTACTCGTTCGCCTGGCCGAGGACCGGCACCCATTCCTTGATCGCGCCACCGTGAGACTGGGCCAGCAGTTGCTGCAGGTCCATCGTCAGGTCCTTGCGGTCATGGACGGAGAGCTCGTGCCCCTGCCACGTGTTGTTCATCGCGATCGCGTCGAAGTTGCAGACCTCGACGCAGATGTTGCAGCGCATGCAGCGTGCGTAATCAATCCAGAACTTGTCGATGATCTTGCGGCGCGACGAGTCTCCGCCGTTCGACTTGTGGTTCGGGTTGTCCTTCATGAGGACGGTCATGCACTCGACGGGGCAGGCGCGCTCACAGGCGTGGCAGCCCGTGCAGAACGGCTCGTCCACTTCCTTGTCCCACAGGAGCAGCGGGAACGCACGGTCGCGCTCCGGGAGCGGCCGGTGGTAGTTCGGGTAGTCGCGCGTCACGGGCTTCCGGGTGAAGGTGGAGAGCGTGACCATCAGGGACCTGGCAATGCCCTTCATGAGGCTGCCTCACTTCGCATGGTGCGTGCGGCGCCCGGGAGGCGTCGGGTGGACGCCACCGCTCGGCCGGTGATGGACACGAGGGCGACCAGGCCGAGGATGCCCGCCACCGTCAGCACCACGTCGGGCAGCTCGTACACGCGCACGAAGCCAACGACGAGGACCTGCAGCAGGGCGAGCGGGAGCAGGATCTTCCACGAGTAGGACATCAACTGGTCGATCCGGAGACGCGGGATCGAGGCCCGCACCCAGAACACCACGAAGATGTAGATGCTGGACTTGGCGCCCATCAGCACCAGCTGCCAGCCGCGACCGAGGTCATCGCCGAATGGCCACGAGTAGCCACCGAGGAACACGGCCGCCGTCAGGACCGAGAGGATCCAGAGGCTGGCGTACTCACCCAGCATGAACATGGACCAGCGGATCCCCGAGTACTCGACGAACGGGCCGCCCACGACCTCGGACTCACCGATCGGGATGTCGAAGGGCGGGCGGTTCATCTCCGCGAGCGTGGAGATGAAGAAGATGACGAAGGCGAGCGGCAGCCAGGCGACGTACGGGACGGTGGCCTGGCCCTCGACGATGTCGCGGAGGTTGAGCGAACCCGCGAGCATGCCGACCGTCACGAGGCTGAGGACGAGCGGCAGCTCGTAGGAGATCGCCTGCGCCGCGGCTCGCATGCCGCCGATCATCGCGTAGCGGTTGTCCGAGCCCCAGCCCGCCATCACCCAGCCGACGATGTTCACGGATGACACCGCGATGAAGTACAGCAGGCCGAGTTCAAAGAGCCGGATGTTCACATCCAGCAGGAAGGGCAGGGAGACAAACCCGAGGAAGATCGGGATGAAGACGAAGTACGGCGCCAGTTCGAACGTCCACGGGTCAGCGGAGTTCGGGCGGAGGTCTTCCTTGCCCACGAGCTTGATCGCGTCCGCCACGGACTGCAGGAGGCCGAACGGGCCGGTCTTCTGCGGCCCGATGCGCTGCTGGAACCGCGCGAGGATCTTGCGCTCGGCGTAGATCAGGCCCATCGCCACCACGGTCATCACGCCGACGATCAGGCCCAGGCGCGCGAGCGCGTCGAACCAGACGTTGATCTCGAAGCCGAAGAGCGAGTTGTTCACTAGCGGTCAACCTCGCTCAGCACGATGTCGATGGAGCCGAGCACGATGATGGCGTCGGCCACGTACTGGTCGACGGACATCTGCTTCAGCGCCTGGAGGTTGGAAAGGCAAGCGCTGCGGACCTTCAGGCGGTACGGCCGGTTGCCGCCCTTGCTCACCATGTAGATGCCGTACTCGCCCCGCGGGGCCTCGGTGCGGACATAGATCTCACCCGGGGCGGCGCGCAGCATGCGCGGCATCTTGTCCGGCACGATGATGCCCGGCTCCAACCGCTGGAGGCACTGCTCGATGATCTTCACCGACTCGCGCATCTCCAACAGGCGGCAGTAGTACCGGTCGAACACGTCTCCGTGCTCGCCCGTGATCACGTCGAAGTCGAGGTCGGCGTACTTCAGGTACGGCTCGTCCCGGCGCACATCCAGCGGTACGCCAGAGGCACGAATGGACGGGCCAGACATGCCCCAGTCGATGGCGTCCTCAGCGGAGATCACCCCGATGCCCTCGGTGCGGGCACGGAAGATCTCGTTCTGGGTGAGCAGTTCGTCGAAGTCCTTGATGCCCTGGTTCGTGCTCTTCAGCACCTCGCGGACGCGCTCCTTGAAGTTGAGCGGCACGTCCCACGCCAGTCCGCCCGGGCGGAAGTAGGCGTACATCATGCGGTCGCCCGAGATCTCCTCGAACAGGTCGATGATCGCCTCGCGCTCGCGCCACGCGTAGATGAATGGGGTACCGAACACGCCGACGTCGATGCCGAAGGCGCCGAGGAACATGAAGTGCGAGGAGAGCCGGTTCAACTCGCAGAGGATCGTGCGGATCCACTGCGCGCGCTCGGGGACCTCGAGGCCAGCGAGCGCCTCAACAGCCATGACGTAGGACAGTTCGGCGTTGTGGGCCGCGAGGTACTCCGTGCGGTCCATGAAGCCGATGCCCTGGCGGAAGTCCATCGTCTCGCAGAGCTTCTCGGCGCCTCGGTGGAGGTAGCCGATGTACGGCACGACGTCCTTGACCACTTCGCCGTCGATCGTCAGCACCATCCGGAACACGCCGTGCGTGGACGGGTGCTGGGGTCCGACGTTGATCAGCAGGTCCTGCGTCTCGAACTCGTGTTGCGGTGAGGCGACCATCTAGCGGTCCTCCTCGGTGTAGCCCATGCCCTCGCCCTGCAGCACTTCGATCTCTGCGAGGGGGTGCGACTTGCGCAGCGGGAAGGTGTCGTCCATGTCCTCGGGCATCAGCAGCGTGCGCGGGTCCGGATGGCCGCGGAAGCGGATGCCGAACATCTCGGCGGTCTCCCGTTCGAGCCAGTTCGCGCCGCGCCACACCGACGTCGCCGTGTCCACCGTCAGATCCTCGTTCGGCAGCGTCGTCTTCACGGTGAGGTTGTGCTTCTTGGTGGTCGAGTAGAGGTGATAGACGACGTCCATCCCCTCCTCCTCGTTGTCCACCGCCGTGAGGCAGCGCAAGTAGTCGAACGACAGCCCCGGGTCGCGCTTGAGGGCGCGCAGGCCGCGGATCACCTCGTCGCGTGGGATGAAGACGATGACGTCCAACACGCCTCGCTCCGCGCGGACGGTGACGCCTGCAAGGGCGCGGTCGACTTCGGCCCAGATGGTGCCGGTGAGGTCCTGTGTCGTCATCGGCCCGTGCTCCCGCGCTCCTCCATGACGAGTTCCTGGAGGGCGAGGAGCGAGTCGAGCAGCGCCTCAGGCCGCGGGGGGCACCCGGGCACATAGACGTCGACTGGAATGATCTTGTCGACGCCCTGCAAGACGCGGTCGTAGCGGGTGTAGGGGCCGCCGTTGGTCGCGCAGGCGCCCATCGAGATGACCCACTTGGGGTTCGGCATCTGGTCGTACAGCAGTTTGACGGCCGGGGCCATCTTCTTCGTCACGGTGCCCGCGACGATCATCACATCGCTCTGGCGCGGCGACGGCCACGGCACAATCCCGAAGCGGTCAAGGTCGTAGTGCGACATGTAGGTCGCGATCATCTCGATGGCGCAGCAGGCGAGTCCGAAGGTCATGGGCCAGAGCGACGACTTGCGGCCGGCGGCGAGCAGCAGGTCCAGCGGCGCCTGCACGATGCCGGGGAGGATCTGCTTGTAGAGCGCGCGGCCCGGCACCACCTCAAGCGGCGCGAGGCGCGGCGCCTCCAGCGGGTGCTCCGTCGGCAGGACAGGGATGACGGGCAGCGACGGCTCGATCGCCGGCGTCGTCGCGGGTGCGTCCGGGGTTGCGGTGGTCATCGCCACTGGAGGGCCCCCTTCTTCCACGCGTAGCCAAGGCCGAGTGCGAGGATGCCAATGAACAGGACCATGAGCCAGTAGGCGAAGACGCCGACGTCCATGAAGGACACGGCCCACGGGAAGATGAAGACGGCTTCGACGTCGAAGATGACGAAGAGGATCGCGTACAGGTAGAAGCGCATGCCCACATTGGTGGAGGCGCGCCGCAGCGGCAGCATGCCGCACTCGTAGGTCGTGCCCTTGTCACGGCCGGGGGAGAACGGTGCCAGCAGCCGGGAGGCGATCAGCGCGGTGAAGACGAGAATAAAACCGATGCCAACACCGAGGATGACCGCGAGGTAGTTCGAGAAGAGTGCGTTGGCCTCGTTCACCGGGATGTCGGCCTTCCAACGCGCCGTCGATAGGCATGAAAACAGTGCCGCGAACGGCATCTACCCACCGATTTCGGAGCGTAGGCGCGGGTGTAGTGAGTGTCAACGAATCCAAAGGGCCTGATCAGCAAGGTGGCCGTTGACAGCACGCGGCCATTCGCGCCGCCTGATAACCAGTCTGCACTCGTCGCATCAGCATCGCCGCCACGCTGCCGCACGGCAGGCCGGAGCCGGACGAAGCGAGAGCCACCCGGGCGGGTGGCTCTCGTGGCGCGGCCTCGACACCACCCGAGGGTGGTGCGGCTTGTCGAGGTCGCGGGACTGGCCCCTGCTGGGGCTACTTGGCCTTCGCCAACTTCGGCGCCGGTGCGCCGTTTACGACGGCCTTCAGGCCGGCGGCGGCAGTGAACTTCGGTGCCTTGCTCGCGGCCACCTTGATGGCTTCGCCGGTCTGCGGATTGCGCCCCATGCGCGCCTTCCGCGCCACGCGGCTGAACTTGCCGAGGCCTGGATAGGCGATGTCGTCGCCAGCCTTCACCTTGGCCTGGATGACGTCACGGAAGGCGTCCAGGACTTTCTCCGTGTCGCCACTGCCGGTACCGGCCTGGGCGGCGACCAGAGCCACCAACTCACCCTTGGTCATCGTGGTCCTCCGAGGAACTCCCCGCCGCTGCGGCCCACTCGGACCAGACGCGGCTCAAGCGATTACGCGGGTCATCATTTACCCGAGCGGGCAGAGTGTCAAGGGGCTTTCAGCGGATCAGAGCCCGATCGGCCAGAATTTCCGCCACTTTTTTCAGGATACCCAGCGGAAGGCCAGTGTGGGGGCGGGATTCGGCGATCAGTGACGCGGATCGCCAACACAGGAACGGTCGAACGGTGGTGCACCGTCAGCGGGCGAGCCACCGCCGAATCAGCCGGGCTGCCGCAGCTTCCACCGTGGGGCCTGGGTCGTCCCGCGTCGCTTCACGGGCGGCGCGGTCGGGTGTCGCCGCCTCCGCGTCCGCGACCGAGGCCGGACGCGCCTCAATCTGGCCGGCAACCGCCAGGCAGGGACGGCCGGACTCGGAGGCAACGGCGGCGACATGCGCAACCGCCTTGCCGTATGCAGTCTGGGCGTCCAGCGTCCCTTCCCCTGTGACTACGAGATCGCACGCCTCGATGCGCGCCCGGAGCCCCACCACCTCTCCGACGAGCGCGGCGCCAGGTTCGATGCTGGCGCCTGGAACCGCCGCCAGGAGGCCACAGGGGAGGCCGCCCCCGGCACCAGCCCCGGCGACGGAGGCCAGATCGAGGCCGAGGTCCAGGCGCAGCCGTTCCGCCCACCGCGCCAGTGCCCCTTCGAGCGCGGGCGCCTGCCAGTCCCGCACGCCCTTCTGCGCCCCGTACACGGCAGTCGCGCCCTCCGGGCCGAGCAGCGGATTGCGGACATCCACGGCAATCCGCAGCTCCAGAGGAGGCAACGGTGCGCCGCGCTGAACCCGCGCCAGCCGTGCAAGGTGAGTTGCGCCGGCCGGGAGCGAGTCACCCGCCGCGTCCAGCAGACGCAGCCCGAGCGCCTGCGCCACGCCGGCCCCACCGTCGTTGGTGGCCGTGCCGCCCACGCCAAGCACCACGCGTCGCGCCCCTCGTTGGACGGCGTCGAGGACGAGTGCGCCGACGCCGGCACTGGACCCGCGCAGCGGGTCACGGGCGGCTTCCGGCACGAGTACCAGACCACACGCGGCCGCACTGTCGATGACTGCCAGGGAGCGGCTGGCGTCGCCGGCGCCGGGGACGAGGGCGTACTCAGCCTCGACGGAGGTCCCAAGCGGCCCAGGCACCGTCACGCTGACGGCGCGCCCCCCCAGCACCTGCGAGACGATCGCCGCCGTGCCCGGTCCGCCATCAGCAAACGGCAGCAGGTCAATCTCGATCGGGACACCCGCCCCGCGTCCTCCCAGCCGCAGGCCGCGCGCGATCGTCGTGGCGGCCTGCGCAGCCGTCAGCGATCCCTTGAACTCCTGCGGGGCGACAAGGATGCGCACGACGGAGCCTCCGCTCAGGTGCCCCAGCCCAGCAGGCGGATCGCGGCGGAGATCAGGATCGATATGACATACGCGTAGCCGACGAGCATCAACCTCCCGCGCCATCGACGGAATTGCGCGGGACGCAGGAAATACAGGTATGCGCCGTAGCCGAGGCCCACGACGAACACGGCGCTGAGGATCGTCCGGATCGCGTTGGACACGAGGGCCTCCGGGCCGCATCGTAGCGCGGCGGGCAGCCGAGTCTGCACGCGTGGAGGTCGTGATGCGCTATCGGCGGCTGGGCAGTACCGAGTGGATGGTCTCCGAGGTTGGCCTAGCGATGCGCGCCCTCGAGGGCCTCGATGAGGCCGCGGCCGGCGCCACACTCGGTGCGGCGCTAGCGCAGGGGATCACGCTGCTGCTCGTCGACGCTCGCGAACACGAAGGCGGCGTGGAAGCGATCATCGGGCGCGTGACCGCGAGCGAGCGTCCGCGGCTGGTGGTGGTCTCGCGCATCGAGCGGCCTGCGCCGGACTCGACCCTGGAGGCGCAACTCCGCGCGGCAGCGGCACGGGTGAGTGATGACGGGTACCTGGACGTGGCGCTGTTCAACCACGTCCCGGATGCGGGGCAGCGCGCAGTGCTGGATGCGCTCGCGGAGTCCCGGACGGTGCGTGCCTGGGGCGTGGAGACGGACGACGAGGCCACGATCGCCGCCGCTGTCGCAAGCGGAGCGCAGGTGATTGTCTCCTCGGAGGCCGTGGGCGAGGCCGCCCTGGGTGTCGCCTCGAGCGGGGGTGCAGGCGTCATCATCGACGCTGGTGCGGGGACTCCGGGAGCCCGACTCGACGACTCCAGGGTCGCCTCGGTGGTGGCAGAGGCTTCGAATGCTGCAGCGGTGGGCGCCCTCGGGGTGGGCGCCGTGCGCTGGTAGGGCTGGCGGGAGGGCTACGCTGGATCTGCAGCAGGAGGCGCACGTGCCCGAGTACCAGCCGAGCCCCACTGAGTGGGTCCGCAAGCAGGTGGAGCGGATCGAGTCCAGCAACGGCCGTGAGGGTATGACCCTGCGCGACCTCGCCGTGGTGCTCGTCACGCACACCGGCCGGCACTCGGGAGCCATCCGGAAGACGCCGCTGATGCGCGTCGTCGACGGTGACCGGTACGTCCTTGTCGCCTCGATCGGGGGGGCGCCGAAGCACCCGGTCTGGTACTACAACCTCCTTGCGCACCCAGAGATCACTGTCCGCGATGGCGAACGCGTGCAGGAGATGCGCGCACGCCTCGTCACCGACCCGGCCGAGCGCGCTCGGCTCTGGGCGCTCGCCGTGGCGGCGTTCCCGAACTACGCCGAGTACCAGACGAAGACCACCCGCGTGATCCCGCTGTTCGTCGCCGAGCCCGCCTGACGCATGACGCCGCGCTGACGTCTGGGCACGGCCTACAGTCCCGCTACAGTCCCGCGATGACCGAATCAACTGCAGCCGGGCCACAGCCGGGACAGCGTGCGCGAGCCTGGGACGCGCTTCGCGACCCGGCGTTCCGCCGGCTCTGCGCCGGTACGTACCTGGACACCTTCGGGACCTGGACGGAACGCCTTGCCGTCGGCTGGTTCGTACTCGACACCAGCGGATCGGTCTTCCTCGCCGCACTCTCGTTCGCCGCGCGGTCAGCGCCAAGCATGTTCCTCGGTCCGTTCGGCGGCGCGGTGGCAGACCGCTTTCCGCGCCCGCGCATCCTGCTTGTCACCGCCAGCGCCAAGGCGCTGCTGATGTGCGTGCTGGCAGTGTTCGGTTTCGCAGGGCTGGATGCTGCCTGGCCGGTCCTCGTTGTGGTGGCCATCGGCGCCATTGCACGCACGAGCGAGCAGCCGACGGTGCAGGCCCTCATCGGTGACATCGTGGGCCGGGACCGAATGGCCGCGGCGATCAGCCTGCACGCGTCCGGATCGCGCTTCGTGGTGCTGATTGCGTCTGCCGCCGCGGGATTCGCGCTGCAGGCGTTCGGACCCGGCCTTGTCTTCCTGATCGCCGCCTCGATGTCCGCGCTCGGAGCCGCGTCCTACGCGACGCTGCACGTGGCTGCCGCCGCCGGCGTAGGCGGACCCGAGCGGCGATCGCTCTGGGGCGATGCCGTCGAGGGGTTGCGTATCGCGGTGCGGATCCCGACGGTGATGACGCTGCTGCTGCTCGCGGTGGTGATCGAAGTGTTCGCATTCTCCTACCAGGCACTTACGCCTGCCCTGGCCGACCGAGTGCTCGAGGTGGGTGCGGCCGGCCTCGGCGTGCTCACGTTCGGCGCGAGCCTGGGCGGGGTGCTGGGGGCCCTCGCCCTCACCCAACTGATTGGGACGGTGCCACGAGGCCCTCTGCTTGCGGGCGTGACGATGGTGTTTGCGCTGAGCCTCCTGGGGCTCGCGGTCTCTGATCGCTTCATCCTGTCTGTCGGCCTCATGGTCGCGGTCGGTGCGATGGCCGCGATGTTCGATGCCCTGCAGTGGGCGCTCCTTCAGGCGAGCGTGCCGGACGAGGTGCGCGGGCGGGTGATCGGCCTCTGGATCACGGCCATCGGGTTCGGATGGCTGGGACCGGTCATCCTCGGCGGCATCGCGGAGGTCGCCGGCACCACATGGGCACTCGCGGCCGGCGGCTTCATGGCCCTCCTCGTGGCGGTCGCGGCAGGCGGCTCCAGACGGATACGGGCGCTCTAGCCGCGGCACTGCCGCCCTGAGATTGACAAGAACGCTTGTTCTTATCTAACCTCGGTTGCAGAACGGGTGTTCGCAGGCCGGGTGCCCACACATCTGAGGTGATCCGATGACTCTCAACCATTCTGCGTTGGCCAGCTCAGTCGCGGTCTCGACGACTCATACCGGGCGCCGGATCCGCCGCGCCCGTCCCGCGATGGGCCCTCGCTGCCCTCACTGCGCGGGACCGTTGGTCTTCGGCGAGGGATGCAGCCTCTGCCCAATCTGCGGCTTCTCGGCCTGCTCCGCATAGCCTTCAGGAACCCATACCGCCTCGTCATAGCAGCATCTCGAGATTCGGCGCGGATTCGACCGGTTTTGCCTCCCTCCATATACTCGGCTTGATCGCCAACCGGGGGGCGGGATTCCGATGGTCACCTCAACTTCGACCGAACTGGGGACGCTCACTCGGCGTCTCCGCCGGCACATCGTCGACATGGTGTACAGCGCCAAGTCGGGCCACATCGGCGGCTCGATGTCCGCGATCGACATCATGGCCGTGTTGTACACGCGCTTCATGCGACATCATCCTGAAGATCCAGCATGGCCTGGGCGGGATCGCTTCATCATGAGCAAGGGCCACTGCACGCCAGCCCAGTACGCCATCCTCGCAGAATCCGGCTACTTCCCCGTCGAGGAACTCGCAACCTTCCGCCGCAAGGGCGGTCGCCTGCAGGGGCACTCTGTGCTCGGCAAGCCGGGTGGCGTCGAGAACTCCGCAGGTGCGCTCGGCATGGGGCTCTCGTTCGGCCTCGGCATCCGCCTCGGCATGCGCCTGCGCGGCATGGACAACCGCGTCTTCGTGCTGATGGGAGACGGCGAACAGGACGAAGGCCAGGTGTGGGAGGCCGCGATGGCAGCCGCGCACCACGAGATCGACGGGCTCATCGCGATCATCGACCGCAACGGCATCCAGAACGACGACTTCACCGTGAATACGATGCGCACCGAGCCGCTCGACGAGAAGTACCGAGCCTTTGGCTGGGAAGTGCGCGCCGGCATCGACGGACACAACTTCGAGGCGATCGATGAGGCCCTGCGCTGGGCGACGTCAGTCCGCGGCAAGCCTGCCTGCGTGATCTTCGACACCGTGAAGGGGAAGGGAGTCTCCTTCATGGAGAACAACCCGAACTTCCACGGCGCGCCACCGTCGGACGAGCAGTATGCCCAGGCGATGGTCGAACTCGCGGACCCGGAGGCGGCACGATGACCATCGCCCCCGCACCCGCCGCGACGCGCGAGGCCCTGGGCCCCGCCCTCATCCGCCTGCAGCAGGCCGGCGCAGACATCGTGGTGGTGGACGCTGACCTCGGAAAGTCCACCTCGGCACGGGCGTTCAAGGATGCGTACCCGGACCGCTTCTTCACCTTCGGAGTGGCCGAGCAGAACATGGTCTCCGCGGCGGCGGGTCTCGCCACCCTCGGCAGCACTGTGTTCGCCACCACCTTCGCGGTCTTCGCGGAGCACGCGTTCGACCAACTACGGATGTCCGTGGCACAGCCGCGGCTGAATGTGAAGGTGGTCGCCTCGCACGGCGGCGTCTCGACTGGCGAAGACGGCGCCTCCGCCCAGTCCGTGGAAGACTTCGCGCTCTTCTCCTCGCTGGTGAACTTCACGGTCGTGGTGCCATCGGACGTCGTCGAGGCGGAGGCCGTGATCGCGGCGGCGACCGAACAGGCCGGCCCGTGGTACATCCGCACCGGCCGCCCGAAGTTGCCCGTGATTTACACCGAGGGCCCGCGCTTCCGCGTCGGCAAGGCGGACATGCTGCGCGACGGTCGCGACCTCACGATCGTCGCCTGCGGTCTGCTCGTGGAGCGCAGCCTGCGCGCCGCTGAGGCACTGGCGAAGGACGGCATCCAGGCCCGCGTGCTGAACATGGCGACGATCCGCCCGCTCGACGTCGAAGCCCTCGAGACCGCGGCGCGGGAAACCGGCGCGATCGTCGTGGCCGAGGAACACCTGGTGCACTCAGGCCTCGGCGCGATGTGCGCCCAGGCGCTGGCGACTCGCCACCCGGTGCCGATGGAGTTTGTCGGCGTGCAGGACCGCTACGGCGAGTCCGGCACCTGGGACGAGGTCCTCGACATCATGGGCCTAAACGCCGCCGGCGTGGCCGAGGCGGCGCGACGGGTGCTCGCCCGCAAGCGGTGACGCCTACAGCGTGACGCCTACAGGGCGACCTCGTCCTCTGCATCGTCGTCTGCATCCTCGGCGAACACACCGAGGTCATCGCCGCGCCACACGGAGACGACGAAGTCCTCGCGGTACTCGTCGGCGGTGGTGACCAGGCGCTCATCGATGGCGGCCAGGAGTTCCTCGATCTCGTCGTCCACGAGGTATTGCTGGACGACGAGGGTGCCGTAGGTCTTGGCGTTGGTGAAATGCAGGTCGACGCGGCCCACGGGGCGGTCTGCGGTCTCGATCACCCATTGCTCCGAGTGCGGAGTGCGGGCGACACGTTCAAAGCGATAGTCGAGCATCGGAAGCCTCTTCACTAGCCTCGTGTCTGGCCCGTGCCGAGGACGATCCACTTGTACGAGGTGAGTTCGCGGAGGCCCATCGGGCCACGCGCGTGCATCTTCTGCGTCGAGATGCCGACCTCACATCCGAGGCCGAACTGCCCGCCGTCGTTGAAGTACGTGGAGGCGTTCACAAACACCGCGGCAGCGTCCGCCGTGCGCAGGAAGTGCTGCGACGCGGACCAGGAGTCGGTCACGATCGCCTCGGAATGGCCCGAACCGTGGACGGCGATGTGGTCGAGCGCCTCGTCGAGCGAGGAGACGACGCGCACCGAGCAGTCGAGGGAGAGCCACTCCCTGTCGTAGTCCTCGGGCGTCACCGGGACGCCGGACACCAGGCGCGCCGCGCGCTCGTCGACGTGGAGGGTCACACCGCGCGACTCGAGGGCGCTCGCGATCTGCGGGAGGAACGTCTCTGCCACGCCCGCGTGGACGAGCAGCGTGTCCATCGCGTTGCAGACCGAGGGACGCACCGTCTTCGCGTCCACAACGATGCGCTCCGCCATGTCGAGGTCCGCGTCGACATCGATGTAGGTGTGGCAGACGCCGATGCCGCCTGCGACGACGGGCATCGTCGCCTCGTCGCGGACGCGGCGGATCAGGTCGGCGCCGCCGCGGGGCACCATGAGATCGATGTACTCATGCGCGGTGAGCAGCGCGCCCACCTCCTCGCGGTCGGTAGAGTCGATGAACTGCACCGCGTCCTCGGGCAGCCCGGCGGCCGCCACCTCTCGGCGCACGATCTCGGCGAGGATGCGCGAGGACCCATGCGCGTCTGTGCCGGAACGCAGGACGACCGCGTTGCCGGACTTGATGCAGATCGCCGCGATGTCGACCGTGACGTTAGGGCGCGATTCGTACACCGTCGCGACGACGCCCAGAGGCACGCGCATCTTCCCGATCTGGAGTCCGTTGGGCCGGGTGGTCATGTCCTCGATGCTGCCCAGCGGATCCGGCAGCGCGGCGACGGCGCGCGTGTCCCGCGCGATGCCAGCGATGCGCGCCTCGGTCAACACCATGCGGTCGATGAAGGCCTCGGTGATCCCCTTCGCCCGGGCGCGTTCGACCTCGGGAGCGTTCACGGCGAGGATGCGCGGCGCCTCCCGCTCGAGGGCGTCCGCGATGCTTCGGAGGGCGGCGTTGCGCTGGTCGGCGGAGGCAGTGGCGAGTCCTCGGCTGGCGACGCGGGCGCGTCTGGCCTTCTCTACGGCCTCGGTCATAGTTGCGGTCATGGTCGTTCTCCCACGGGGCGGCTCAGGGAGACAGATTACCCGAGGCGGTGCCCTGGCGGGCAACGACACGACACCGCACCCGGCAGCGCGCGCGCTACCGCGGAATCACGAGCTCCTGGCCGATGAAGAGGACGTCCATCTCCGTCTCGGTCATCTGGTTCGCTGCGCTCAGCGCGGCCAGAGTGATCCCGAACCGCAGGGCAATGGCGAGGCCTGTGTCTCCCGACTTCACGACGTAGATCGCGGGGCTGTCCGGAGTCGCGGTGGGGGGCGGGGCCAGGGTCGCCGTGGACGTCGGGGTGGTGGCAGGCGCCGCACTGTCCACGGCGTCAGAGCGGCACGCGAAGACCGTGAGCATCCCGACGACGAGAATCGATATCGCAGTGCCGATGGCGACACCCCGACGTTTGTCCAACGTCTGGTCGAACTGAAGCATTTGCGCACGTCCCTTCCAGCACCAGGCAAGAGCACCTGATGCGCGCGGACAACGCGAACCCTGGAGGGGTCCTCCGCTGTCATCTGGCTGAGGCAGGGATGGCCTACCTCCGAACGTCTACGGGGTTAGCTGACGGGTTCGGCGTCGAAGTCGCCTATGCGCTACTGCGCAATGCACCCCAATGAATGGTTCCCCCGTTCTCAGCGAACGCTGAGACTCGACTCATTGATCAAACACGACCCTGAAGCGGAGGGCAACTGTCTCTCGTGATGAAAGTCACACGCGGACGCTGGTTGAGAGTGACGGTTGCCAGGCCCGCGCTACACAAGCACGAGGTTGTTGCGGTGGATGACTTCCTCACCAAACTCGTAGCCCAGCGTGTCCGCGATCTGCGAGGAACGCTTGCCGGCGATGCGCGCCACCTCGTCGCTGCCGTAGTTCGTGGTGCCCGAGGCGAGGTGGCGGCCTTCGAGGGTCATCACCTGTACGACGTCGCCGCGCTGGAAGGTCCCTTCGCAACGTGCGACGCCCGCCGGTAGGAGCGAGTTTCCCCCGCGCAGGAGGGCGCCTGCGGCACCTGCGTCGACCACGACGCGGCCCCGCGCCTGCAACCCTGAGAGGAGATAACGCCGCCTGCTCTCGATACGGTCGCCCGCGGGCAGAAAATGCGTGCCGACCGGCTCGCCCGAAGCGGCCCGCAGCACGATGTCGGTCGCGCGGCCGTCCGCGATGACGACGTGCGTGCCGCTGCCTGTCGCGATCCGCGCGGCCTGCACCTTCGTCGTCATCCCACCAGTGCCTCGCGGTGTTCCAGCCACGCCAGCGGCTGCGGCCTCGATCGCGTCGTCGATGCGCTCTACGCGCTCAATCAGCCGGGCTGACGGATCGCGGCGCGGGTCTGTGGTGTACAGGCCGGCGATGTCGCTGAGGAGCAACAGCAGGTCCGCATCGACCAGGTTGGCGACCTGAGCGGAGAGGTTGTCGTTGTCGCCGATGCGCGACTCTTGCAGGCCCTCCACCGACACGACGTCGTTCTCATTGATCACGGGCACAACACCGAGGTCGAGCATCGCCAGTAACGTGTTGCGCGCGTTCAGATAGCCAAGGCGATCAGCGAGATCACGCCGTGTCAGCAGCGCCTGGCCGACAGCCACACCGGCCTCCGCGAACAACGCATCCCACAGTGCCATCAAACGCGACTGGCCCACAGCCGCGGCCACCTGCCGCGACTGGACATCCCGCGTGGCCACCTTCACGGCGTCCGCGTCTCGCAGCGTCTCGATCTCGCGGAGGCGATGCCGGCCCGCCGCGACTGCGCCCGAGGTGACAAGTGCGACCTGCGCCCCTCGACGCACGAGGTCCGCGACCTGCATCGCGATCGCAGCGATCGTCGGCGTGTGCAGTCCCTCCTCGCCCCCCGTGAGGACGTTGGAACCCACCTTCACCACTACTCGACGATGAAGGAGGTGCTGGGGCTGAAGACGCTCACCTGCCATGGCACTCCCTGCGGTGGTGACTAGAATAGAGATATGGCGGCTGAGGTCGAGGAGTTGGCATGGCGCAGCCTGTGACCTCCGGCCCGGCCGCGATCCCCGTCCCTCCCCTGAAGCATTCCTTCTCGCCCCGCGATGTGCCGAGGCTGCTCGGGCGAGCCCTGGTCGGCTTTGCCCTCGACCGAGGGTCCCAGATGGCGGCGGCGATCTCCTACTACGCGCTCTTTTCGCTCTTTCCGCTCACACTGCTCGCGGTTTCGATCTTCGGCATCGTGCTGCGAGACCAGGCGTTCCAGGAGCGCGTACTCGTCGCCATCCTTGACGTCATCCCGGTCGAGGATCAGACGATTGCTGAGGCGCTCCGCGGAGCAGCGAGCCTCGGTCCCACGCTTACGTTCGTGTCTATCCTCGTATCACTCTGGACCGCGGCAGCGCTGTCCGCCTCTCTCCGGAATGCGCTCAATGTGGTCTTCGCCGTGGACCGCGGGCGACCCTACCTGCGCGGGAAGGCGGTGGACTTCCTGCTGCTGCCCGTGCTCGGCATCCCCTTCATCGGAGGTGTCGCCCTGACGACGGCATGGCGCGTGATCATCCGCGAGGTCGGTGACCGCTGGTCACTCCTCGACGGTTGGCTCGGGGCGATCTGGTTCGTGGGCTTCCTGGCGATCCCGACAGCGCTGACCTTCGTCGCGTTCCTGCTGACCTTCTGGCTGCTCCCGAACCGCCGCCTTCCGTTCCGATACCTCTGGCCCGGCGCGCTGGTGGCGACGCTTCTCTTCGAGGCACTGAAGCAGGGCTTCGCCCTCTACCTCCACCGGTTCGCGACGTTCGACCTGATCTACGGACCGGTGTCATCCGTGATCGTCTTGCTGTTCTGGGTCTACCTGACGGCGATCATCGTCGTCTTCGGCGCCGAGGTGAGCGCGGCGCTGCCTGGCCTCCGGTCCGGGGGGCCGGGTGATGGCGACTGGCGCCGGTCGACATGGTCGTTCGTCCGCGGCCTCGTGATGGCGCCTGAGAATGAGAGCCGCCGGATGCGGCAGTCAGACCCCCCGGACGGTTAGCGCAGGTTGATATCCACGCTCGCCTCGGCGACTCGTGAGCCGTCCCGGGGGCTTTCGAAGTGCGCGATGACGCGCGCTGCCGAGGCCTGGCCGGCGGGGATGTTCAGCACCGCCTGCCAGTAGCCCGGCATGCCGCTGTCCGGCGCGACGTAGGTCTGGGGCATCATCACGAGAGGCGTCGAGGCCATCACCCCTGACGCGTTCACCAGGCGGACTTCCACCACCACGTTGTTCTCGAACGACCCCCCGGCGTACCCCCGGACCGTCAATGCGGTCCCGCGGGTAACGCTCGCGCCGCGCGCCGGCTGCTCAATGCAGACGAACGCCGCGGTGACCTGCCGCCCCCAGGGGTGCGAGGCCGCGCATGAAGCGGCGTATCCAGCGGGTGGCGTCGGACCGGCCGGGCCGGTGGGGAACGGCGCCGCGGTGGCAGCGGCAGTCGGTGTCGTTGTGGCCGTCGCCGTCGCCGCGGGCGACGCTGTCGCGGCCGCGGGAACCGTCGAGGTCGCCACGGGCGAGGTTGTCGCCGTCGGCGTGGCAGAGGGTTCGTCCCGGTCGCATGCGACGAGTAGCGTGGCGGCCAGGACGGACAGGCTGAGGCCCAGGAGTCTGTTCATACAGATGGAACGCACGTGAGTCCTCGCGTGTTCCGTCCCCTCCTATCGCTTCCCTATCGCCGCCCTCGCTATGCCTTGCGGACCGACAACGTTGCCGTGACGCCGTCGAGGTTGCCCCGGAAGGCGGTCGCCTCGTTCGGCGGGTCGGCCTCGGTGATGCTCACGGCGAGCGTCTCACCTTCGATGTAGGCGCGGTGCGCCTCAAACGCCTCGGCAAGCGACCCGTCGCCGACGTATGTGACATGGATCCGGTCGGAGACATCGAGGCCGGCCTCCCGGCGGAGGTCCTGGAGGTGACGGACCACCTCGCGCGCCATCCCCTCGCGGGCGAGCTCGGCTGTCACCCGGGTGTCGAGGATCGCGGCGTACCCGGCCTCCTCGGCCGCGGCATAGCCCTCGGTCGGTTGCACCGTGACGAGAATATCGGTCGCTGCGAGTGTGAATCCGCCGAGTTCGACGGCGCGGCCGGCACGCATCGCACCCACGACCTCGACGGGGTCGGCCGCGCCGAGGGCGACCCGCACCTTCCCGACCTCCGCGCCGAACTTCGGCCCGAGGACGGGGAGGTTGGGGCGGAGCGTATAGGAGAGCCGATCACCCGGGTCGGTCACAACCTCCACCATCTTCACGTTCAGTTCCTCCGCCACCTGGTCGGCGAGCCGTTCGAGGCTTGCGCGTTCCGCCTCGGTGCGGGGGACGAGGATGGCGGTCGCCAGTGGCTGCCGCACCTTGGCCTGAGCTTTCGCGCGCGCGCCGCGCCCCAGCGAGACCATCCGCTGCACCAGCGCGATCTCCCCCGAGAGCACAAGGTCGATCGCCGCCGCGTCCGCCTTCGGCCAGTCCTCGAGGTGCACGGAGTCCCGCGCGCCCTCGACGTGGCCGCGGACGAGATTCTGGTGCAGCGACTCCGCCATGAACGGCGTGAACGGCGCGAGCAACTTTGTCACCGTGGTCAGGCACTCGTAGAGCGTGTGGAGCGCCGCCATCGAGTCTGCACCGTCGCCCGAGCGCCAGAAGCGCCGCCGGCTGCGACGGACGTACCAGTTCGACAACTGCTCCACGAACGCCTCGATGGGGCGTGCGGCGTCGGCCGGCTCGTAGGCGTCGAGGGCGGCCGTCACCCGTTGCACCGTCTGGTGCAGTTCGCTGCGGATCCAGCGGTCGAGTTCTGTGCGTGAGGCCTCTAACCCCGGCGGCGGCGATGACGGATCGAACTCGGCGGTATTCGCGTAGGTCACGAAGAACGAGTACGTATTCCAGAGCGTGGAGAGGAACCGACGGCTCGTCTCCGCGACGAGTTCGCCGGAGAAGCGGCGCGAGTTCCCTGGAGGCGATGCGGTGTACATGTACCAGCGCGTCGCGTCCGCACCGTAGCGGTCCAGGATCGACCACGGGTCGACCACGTTCCCCTTCGACTTCGACATCTTCTGGCCCTCGCCGTCGAGGATGTGGCCAAGACAGATGACGTTGCGGTACGCGATGCCCTCCGGGATGTCCTCGGTGCGGTGCAGCAGGTTCGCCAGCGCGTGCAGGGTGTAGAACCAGCCGCGGGTCTGGTCGATGGCCTCGCAGATGAAGTCCGCGGGGAATCGCGCGTTGAAGGTCGCCTGGTTCTCGAACGGGTAGTGCCACTGCGCGTACGGCATCGCGCCAGAGTCGAACCAGGCGTCGGCCACTTCGCGTGTGCGGCGCATCGTCCCCGGGCAACTCGTCGGGTTCGAACAGGCGAACTCGACGCGATCGACATACGGGCGATGCGGGTCGATCCGGCCCTCGGCGGTGCGCAGGCCGTCGGCCGTGCCCGGGAGCGCGCGGCGGAACAACTCCTCGTAGGAGCCGATGCACTCGATGTGATCGCACTCGTCACAGACCCACAGCGGGAGCGGCGTGCCCCAGTACCGTTCGCGCGAGATCGCCCAGTCGATGTTGCCGGCGAGCCACTCGCCGAAGCGGCCGTCCTGGATGTGCCCGGGCACCCAGTGGATGCCCTCGTTCTCCGTCACCATCGAGTCGCGCACGGCCGTCGTGCGGAAGTACCACGAGGGCTTCGCGTAGTAGAGGACGGGCGTGTCGCAGCGCCAGCAGAAGGGATAGGTGTGGCGGATCGTCTCGGCCCGCAGGAGGAGGCCTCGCTCGCGCAGATCCGCCGTGATCTTCGGGTCGGCCGCTTTGGCGAAGAGGCCGTCTCCCGGACCACCGATGAGCGTCCCATCGAGCCGTACCGGCTGGAGGAACAAGAGGTCACGCGCGCGGCCGAGGCGGTAGTCCTCCTCGCCGAACGCCGGCGCCACATGGACGATGCCGGTACCGTCCTCGACGCCGACGAAGTCCGCGACCTCCAGCCGGCGGAAGGCACCGTCCGCGGCGCCGCCCATTTTGCCGGTGCGGCCGTTCTTGAACTGCAGCGCCTCGACGCCGTCCCATGTCTCGGCGGGGTACAGCGCCTCGTAGGTCAGGCCCGTGAGCGCCTTCCCCTTCACCGTCGCAACGACTTCGACCTCCTCGCCGAGCACTGCGGTGACGCGCTGGCTCGCGAGGATCAGGTACTCGCCCTCGTGCCGGACGATGGCGTAGTCAGCCTGGCCTGAGATGGCGAGCGCCGTGTTGCCGGAGAGCGTCCAGGGCGTGGTGGTCCACGCGAGGAAATACACCGGCGTCCCACCCTGGACGATGGGCCCGAGCGGGCCTTCGTTGTCCCACACGTTCACGCTGCCGAGGCGGAACTTCACAAAGACGCTCGGGTCCGGGGTCTCGTCCTTGTAGCCCAGCGCGATCTCATGGCTGGCAAGGCTGGTCTGGCAGCGCGGGCAATGTGGCGTGACGCGGAAGTCGCGGAAGACCAGGTCGTTCTCCCACATCCGCTTGAAGATCCACCAGCAGGTCTCGACGTACTCCGGCGAGTAGGTGACATAGGCGTCGGACGTATCCACCCAGAACGCGATCCGCTCCGTCATGCGCTCCCACTCGCGCACGTACTTGAAGACAGACTCGCGGCACTTCTCGTTGAACGCCTCGACGCCGTAGGCCTCGATTTCCTGCTTCGAGGAGAGACCGAGCGCCTTCTCCACCTCGAGTTCGACGGGGAGCCCGTGGGTGTCCCAGCCCGCCTTCCGCGGTACGCGGTCGCCCTGCATCGTGCGATAGCGGGGGATGAGGTCCTTGAAGACGCGCGCCAGCACGTGGTGGATGCCGGGATTGCCATTTGCCGTGGGCGGCCCTTCGAAGAAGGAGAACAGCCGCTCGGCGGGGCGCTCCTCCACGGAGCGCTTGAAGATGTCGTGCTGCTTCCAGAAGTCGAGGATGCGCTGCTCCTGCTCGACGTAGTCGACGCGCGAGGAGACGGGCTCAAAGGTCGCAGCCATGGGACACCTCCAGCGGCGGGCAATGAAACGGCCCGCCCCACACCGAATCCGGTGCGGGACGGGCCGTGCGATCTCGTACGAGAGCCGCATGGAGCCCGCGGTACCACCCGCGTTGCGCGCCGCCTCGATCGATCGAGGTGACGACGCCGCTCACCGCGCCGCGGCGAGGTCCTTCTCGCGATGGCGCTGCCCCTGGTAACGGTGGGCGCTCCGGCCGCGTCTACTGGCCTCGGTCGAGGCGTTCGGGCGGCTGCTCAGGAGTGATCTTCGCCTCGCGTGGCACGTGCCCGGCTTGCACCGTCCCGGGCTCGCTGTCCGGTCCGCGTACCTCGGTGGCTTCCCACTGAGGACCGCGGCCGCAGGGCTACTCGTCTCCGTCGTCGCATGTATGCAGAACGATGCGTGGAGTCTAGATGGGCGGCGCGAGGCGGACAACGCCGCCGGCGCCCGCTCCTAGTCCTCCTCGGGCGCGTCCGGGTCCGGCTCCACCTCAACCGGCCTCGACCTCGTGGCGGTCACGTCGAGTTCGGCCAGCGGCTCGGCCATCCGCTGCTCCACCGTGGTGGCGGTGCTCACGTCGGCCAGCGGCTCGGCGACGGCGCTGCGCGGGCCGGCACCCTCCAGCTCGGGGCCGCGGCGCATGGAGGCAGCCGCGATACGGGCGGCGGCGTCGTCCGCCGCAGCGGCGTCGCGGGCCTCCTGCTTCTCACGGATGTCCGAGTAGCAGGCCGAGCAGTACACCGGGCGGTCGCCTCGTGGGACGAACGGGACCTCGGTGGACTGGCCGCACTGGTTACAGGCGGCGCGGTGCATCTGACGGGGCGTCCGGCCACCGTAGGAGACGTACACCCCGAAGCGGGGCGTCTCCTCGCGGTCCTCGGGACGCAGCAACTTGCGCTGGTTGCGGCAGGAGGGGCAGCGCACGGGGTCGTGCTGCAGGCCCTTCGTCGCATAGAACTCCTGCTCGCCCGCGGTGAAGATGAACGGGCCCCCGCAATCGCGGCAGGTCAGTTCGCGGTCGGTAAACGCCATCGTCTCAGTCCTCTCGCCCGCCCTCGAGGGGTGCGGACAACGCAGCAGCGCGGACGCCGGATGCGTCCGCTCGAAGGTTCCCTTTTTGGTTGTTGGGAGCTCATATCGTAGCAGAAGACAGCGCCGGTGGTGTCGGGCTCGTCGCACTGCTACTGCCGCGCCACCATCCGCAGGTCGTCCCGGTTAGCGAGGTAGCCCGAGACGCCAAAGGCGATGAGTCCGAGCGTCCCTGCCACCATGATGCGCACGAGCGAACCAAGCGTGGTCGCGGCATCCACACCCCCAGCGGAAAGGCCCCACAGCGCGAGCAGCATCATTACCGACAACGCTGCCGTGGCAGCGAGCGTGCTCCCCACCGTCCTCGTCAGCGCGCGCCGTTCGAGGCCGCCAAGCCGCGTCGACAGCACCCAGAGCAGTAGGCCGAACTCGACGAACGCCGTGACTGATGCGGAGGCGGCCAGGCCGCGCAAGCCGAACGGGGCGACGAGTGCGGCCGAGAGGGCCAGGTTCAACAACATCGCCGCCACCGCGATGGCCACCGGCGTCCGCGTGTCTGCCACCGCATAGAAGCCGCGACTCAGGATTTCGACGCCGCTGTGCGCCGCAATCCCGACGGCGTAGAGCGAGAGTGCGGCGACGACCAGTTCCGTCGACCCGACGTCGAACGCTCCCCGTTCCAACAGCAGCCGTACCGAGGGCGTCGCGAGGATGATCAGCCCCGCAGAGGCTGGGACGGCGAGGAAGAGGATCTGCCGCAACGACCTCGAGACGGCCATCCGCAACGCGGACGTGTCCTGGGAGGCACCGTGCTGCGCGAGGGTTGGGAAGACGGCCGTGGAGATCGCCATCCCGATCACGCCAACTGGCATCATCATCATGAGGAACGCGTAGTTCAACGCGCTGATCGCCTCGTCCGAGACGAATGAGGCGAAGAAGATCGCTGCGATGAAGTTGAGCTGCGAAGCACCGAGGCCCAGCACGCGCGGCCCCATCAAGCGCAGCACTTCCTGCACGCCGTCCGAAAATACTTCGAACGAAGGGCTCCAACGCATTCCCGCCCCGCGGAGCGCGGGGACCTGCACCAGAAGATGCGCGGCGGCCCCGCCGACAACCCCCCACGCGAGGCCGTCCACCCCCAGGTCCGCGAACAACAGCGCGCCCGCGATGATCCCGAGGTTGTAGCAGACTGGCGCGAGCGCAGGCGCGAGGAAATGCTGCCGAGCGTTGAGGATGCCCGTGAGCATCCCGCTCACGCCGAAGAACAGCGGTGACATCAGCATCAGCCGAGTGAGACGCACCGCCAACGACCGCAACTCCTCCTGCTGTCCCGTGGCATCCCCCAGGCCCGGCGCGAGCCAGGGGACGATGGCGGGTGCGAGGACATAGGCAATCGCCGCTAGCAGGAATGTCGCCACGGCGATGATGTTGAGCGCGCTGGAGGCCAACCTCCATGCCGCCTCCTCGCCATGCCGGAGCATGATGCGGCTGAACGTGGGGATGAACGCGGCGGACAACGTCGCACCCGCCAGCAGCTGGAAGACCAGGTCTGGAAGCCTCGAACCCACCCAGAACGCTGCGAGTTCCGGGTCCGTGCCGAATGCGTGGGCGATGACGATCGAGCGGACCAGGCCCAGGACCCGGGAGAGGACGAACCCCGCGGCAACGACAAACGCGGAACCGAGGAGGACGCGGCCCGGCCGGCTCTCAGGGGCGCGCTCGATAAAGCGCCGGAAGCCCTCGCTGGTGGGACGACGAGGTGAATGCGGTGGGCGGCCGGAGGGCGGGGGGGCTTCGGCCACAAGTGCGCCTTCCGTGGGGAGTGAATCAGAGTCTACCCGCACCCTGCCGAGGCGCTGAACCGGCGCCCGCGCGGCCACCCCTGGCGCTGGGAGACGGGGCCCCGTCCCCCGGGGGGCACAGAACGGCCCCCGCGGGGACGGGGGCCGTTCGTTCGCCGAAGCGAGGGATCGGGCGGGGGAGGGGACCCTCCCGATCCGTGCTGCCGCCTAGAGGCGGTAGAGGTTGGCGTCCGTGCGGGACCGCTCGAACGCGCGAGCGTCCTTCCGGACCTGGTCAAACGTCGGCGTCGAACGCCGGCCGCGTACCAGAATGGAGTTGTATAGGTCCTTGACTTCCAACATCCGAGTCCTCTTCCTGGTCCGCCCGAGGCCTACACCCGGAGCAGTCCGCCCGTGAGGGGGGAACAGATCCCGGCCGTTCCGAGACTTTGTGCCCGCCTTCACTTGATGAACGCAGTGTGCACAGAATTGGTTCCGAGACGCAAGTGATTGTGCGCACTTTCACGTAAAATCCCCGTTAACTCCTGACAGCGCCGGATGCTGGGAGCCCCTGTCCGCGAGCCCGAGGAGTCACCCGCCACTCGGCCCGACCTCACCCTGGGCACCCTGGGCGAGCACCCACATCCGGAGCAGCCTCACCGCAGATTCGACGTCCGTCACCGTCGATGAGCCATCGAAGCCGGCGGTCACGTCCTGCGTCATCCGCACCTCGGCCCGCATCTGTCGCGACGAACCGGCCTCGAAACGAAGCCGGACGATGAACAGGGCTGTGACATCTGTGAGGCTGTCGGCTTGCGGAAGCATCCCACTACGTTGGCAACTGACCCGTCACCACGGCGTCACCGTCGCTGCATTGAGGGGCACCGCGCTGAGCGGATCGCCGTCGCTCGGCACACGTTCCAGGGTCGATGCCGGCGGCTAGGCTCCCTTGAGGGCCTCGACGAGTGCCAACAGTCGCGACGTAGGTGCCAGACCAAGCTCACGAAGCAGCAGCACCCGGTAGGCCTCGTACGCGTCGAGTGCCTCCGATTGGTTTCCCTCCCCGAGGTGGACCCGAATCAGAGCAGCATGTGCACTCTCTCGCAGCGGATCGGCCTGGATCGCTGAGCGCGCCGCCTGGATCGCGTCGCCGAACCGGCCGGCGGCCGACAGTTTCTCGGCGAGGGATTCGAGCGCATGAAGACGGAGCTGACGCCAGTCCTCTGCCTCGATCACCACCCATTCGTCGTACCAGTCCGGAAGCAATTCCGAAGTCAATGCCTCGATCGCCGCTAACGTCATGTCTGAGGCCAGGGGTAGGGTGTCCACGATCAACAGCCGATGCGCCAGCGCGCGCGATTCACGCAGATCGAGACCGACGCCGGATGCGAGGTCCAACTCGAGCACGTCGACCTGCATCGCTTCACGCGTGATCTTGTCGAGCCGCCAGATCGCCGAGCGCAGGCTTGCGTGTGCCTGTTCTTCAGTCGCGTCCGGCCACAGCGCCCCTGCAGCGGCGGCGCGAGTCATCGGACGGCCCTTCAGCGCAAGGAATGCGATCAGCCGCTGCGCACCGCCTGGCAGCACGATCGGGATGGCCCCCTCCGACAACTGAAACGCACCCATGAGCGACAGTTCGAAGTCGCGTGGGGTGTCATTCGACGTTCGCGGTACGGGTACAGCCCGGTACGGGCTATCGAGGGTCAAGGGGAGCCTCGATTCGGGGAGCTGCACCGCTCGGACCGCGCGGCAAGCCGGCCGGACTTCGCATTCGGGCAGACCAACGGTATCACCTGCCTCCGGCCCCTTCCGATGGGACATTGGTTGCGCGCGAGCACGCTTGATCGCCGATCGCCGTCACGCCCCGGTGACACCAGGTGCGTAGCGTCCGCGGAAACGGTGCACAGGAGCCTCAGGAGACGATCCAGCGGCCCCCCAGGTGCAACCGGCTGTCTAACCGACCACCGCGATCGCCGCGGGTCGCGACCACTGGAGTGTCCAACCATGGAAAACGGAAGTACGGCAGGCAGTCTCATGCTGATCGCGCTTGGCGCGATTCTCGCCTGGGCAGTCGACTATCGAGTCGTCGGGATCGATATCCGCGTGATCGGCGCGATCCTCCTGATTGTCGGGATCATCGGGCTGCTGCTCTCCGTCCTCTTCTGGGCATCGTTCGCCCCATTCCGTCGCAGCCGCGAGCGCATCATCGTCCAATCCGAGGAAGTACCGCGCCCATAGCACTTCGCCCGCGCGAAACGGCGGGGCGCGGCAGGTTGATCGCGGAACGGTCCGCCGCGCGCATCACAGGAGAGACATGAATGGGGCCCGCCGTTTGGCGGGCCTCACTCATGTCTTGCGGAGTACTACCCATTGACGCGGAGGGCTCGACGCGAGATTCGCGCCTCAGTGCCCGCCCGTGGGTTCGCCCTTCGGTTTCGTAGTCCCCAGCGGGAACCTCGCTGCCAGCTTCGCTGCGTGCGCGGCCTTGATCCGGTCGAGATTGATCGGCTGAGACTGATCCGACTTGGTCGGTTGCTTGGGTGTCACCTGTGACCTCGCTCTCCACTGCTTCCATGAAGGCTATGCCCGTCCCGTCACGGCTACGTCACAGGCGCCGCAGGGTGAGGAGCCACGCCGCACGCGCTAACGAAACACTCGGCTGAAGCTGGCTCACCACGAAACCGGCGTGGGGTGACAGCCGGGTGACGGCCACCACCTAGGGTGACTGACAGAGATAGCCCCGCGTCCCCGAGGTCGCCGAGGTGCCCACAACGTCTGCAGGAGGTGACCCAGATGCCGAAGAAGTACGCCAGAAATCCTTATGTGGTGATCGCCTCATTCGCCGCCGCTATGGCTCTGCTCTTCGCCGGCCCCGCCGGTATCGCACACGCCATCGCATCCACCAATAACCTGGAGACCGTCGTCTCCTTGAACACCAACCCCGTCACCGGATCCAACACCTTCACCACCCTCGCCCCCATCACCCTCACCTGCGGCGTCGTGGACGTCACCGCCGGAGCGGCCGACGGAGTCGCCGGCATCACCCTCCGGCTCTCCGCCGGCTGGACCTTCCAGGGCGGGGCCGCCCCCACCATCACCTACGCCGCGTGGCCCGCACCCGATGGCCAGGCGACCGGCACCGTCGCCTCCGCAAACACCATCACCAACAACATCGGCACCTCATGCAGCCCCGGGAGCGTCGTGACCTTCACCGGCGTACAGGTCAAGCCGCTCACGGCAACCTCGGCGAGCGGAACGATCATCGCCGACATCAATACCGCCGACGTCACCGTGGCCCGCATCTCAGCCCAGGCAGCAACCCCGACACCGACTCCGACCGCTGTCCCGACCACTGCCCCGACCGCTGTCCCGACCACTGCCCCGACCGCTGCCCCGACCGCTGCCCCGACACCCGTGCCGACCACGGTCTTGGCTACGCCGGCCCCGACGACGCCAGTGGCCCCGCGCCCTGCGTCCACCGGCAACGCCGGCCTGCTTGAGACGGGCAACGCGAGCCCGCCCGCGTGGCTCCTTGGAGCCGCCGTCATCGGAGTCGCCGCCCTCGCCGTGGCTGCGCGCACTCGCGCCCGCGCTCGCGCTCGCACAGGCCAGTAGCCACTACCCCGGCATCGACGCGCATGCGCGTCGATGCCGGGTGGTCGTTAGGGAGGGGTGAAGCCAACTCTGAGAGTTGGCCACGACGTCAGGGAGGCGTCCGAGCGGAACAACGCGTAGCACTAGCGACACTCGGGACTCGGTGCCTGGGCAGTCGGGGAGCGCAGCCGCTAGCCGCGCCGGCGCCTGATCCGGGCATCGCCAGCACCGCGCGAGGCGCGACCGGGACGGACCGAGGGCCCCGGTGACGCAGCCTCGATCGGGTCGCAGAGCAGGTCGTACGGCAGGGCGCCACGCACGACCGCCCGCACCATCGATCCCGCGGGATAGGTGCCCTTCAGGAGGGCCAGCCCGTCCACCTCTGGCGCGTCGCGCATCGTGCGGCCGACCACGATGGGATCGCCACCCGCAGACCTCGAAGGTTCCCGGGACTCGACGAGTACGTCCACCTCGCGTCCGACCATCTTGCGGTTCGAAGCGAGCGATATCTCCTGGGCGAGTTCCATCAAGCGCCCATAGCGCTCCTGCTTCACCGGTTCCGGTACCTGCTCACCCATCAACTCGGCAGGCGTCCCTACCTGCGGCGAATACGTAAACGCGCCGACGTGGTCGAACCGCTGCTCGCGGACGAAGTCGAGCATCTCGCGGAACTCCGCCTCGGTCTCTCCAGGAAAACCGACGATGAACGTCGTACGCAGCACGACGTCCGGGATGGCCGCGCGGATCACATCGATGCTCTGGCGGGACTTCGCGAGGACGGGCCGCTTCATCCGGCGCAGGACGGCATCGCTGCCGTGCTGGAGGGGCATGTCGAGGTACGGCACGACGTTGGGAAGCGCGGCCATCGTCTCGGCCAGCCGAGGCGTGACACGGCCGGGGTAGGCGTACATCAGCCGGATCCACGGCACTTCCGGCACCTCGGCGGCCAGTGTCTCCAGGAGCGCCGCAAGGCCGTCACGGCCACCCTCATCCTCGCCGTACGCCGTGAGGTCCTGCGCGACGAGCACGAGTTCCTTCGTGCCGGAAGCGGCGTACATCCGCGCCTCCGCGACCAAGCGGCGTGTGTCCATCGAGTGCATCGAGCCCTTGATCGTGGGGATGATGCAGAACGTGCAGGGGCGGTCGCAGCCGTCTGAGATCTTCAGGTAGGCCGAAGGCTGTCCGAACGACATCGACGCGCCCTGCGGGATGTCGTACGTCTCGCTCGCAGCGCCAATCTCTGCCGCGATCGCGTCCCACGCCTCGACGCCGAACGCGCCATCGATGGTGGGGACCGCCTCGCGCACCTGGCTCTCGGCGATCTGCGTGAGGCAACCGACGACGTAGAGCCGCTGGCCGGGGCGCTTCGCCTCCTCCAGTTCCCGTACGACACCGATGGATTCGTCCTTCGCCGCGTCGATGAAGCCGCAAGTGTTCACGAAGAGGAGGTCGGCATCCTCGGGGGCGTCGACCGCGAGGTGGCGGCCATTGCGCAGCGCCTGCTCCAACCGCATGGAGTCCACGGTGTTCTTGGCGCAGCCGAGGGTGACGAGGTGGTACTTCACCTAGACAGTCTACGGGTGGGAGCCGCTGACAACCCGGAGGCGCTGCCCGTCCTCGGCGACGCGGCGCCTCTCCGGAGCAGTTTGCCGCCGCCGAGGCCTCCACGCGCTCGCCGAGGACAACCCTAACGAGAGGGCGTCGCAGACGGTGTGGGGGAGCCGAGGGGCGGTTGCGAGACGAAGAGTGTGACCGTCCCGCCGGGCGCGAGCGCAGTGCCGGGCGCGGGCGACTGCTGGAAGACCTGACCAGGGGGCGCCGTATTGGTCGCCTCGAAGACCAGCGGAGCCAGGCCAGCGTCGGTAACGGCCTTGCTGGCCTGATCGCGAGTCAGACCCACGAGGTTAGGCACCTCTCCGCTCCGGACGACGGGTGTGCTGTCGGCGGGAGCATTGCCTGCCGTCGTATCCCCGTCCCCGCCGAAGGCCCGGGGCACCAACCAGATCAGCGTGATGAGAAGCACCAGGCCCAACACGGCGGCGATGAAAACCGGCGGCGTGAGCGGGGGCAGCGGGACCGTGGGAGGTGGCGTGCGCCGCATGCCAGGCATCGGCTCGAGGCCCGCGGGGCGCGGCAGTCCCTCCGGGATCATGCCCACCGCCGCATCAGGGTCGATGCCAAGGAAACGGGCGTAGAGGCGGACGAAGCCGCGGGTGTAGACCGGGGCCGGCAAGGCCTCCAGTCGCCCTTCCTCGATGGCTTCGAGGTAGACGCGGTTGATGCGGGTCGTGCGTTCCGCATCGTTCAGTGTGATGCCCCGGCGCGTCCGCTCGCTGCGGAAGGCGTCCCCGAGTCGGACAGCCTCCTGACGACGGGAGGTCGCGAGGTCTCGGGCTGCGGTCTCGCGCCGGACCTCTTCGCCACGCCGCAGGAAACTCACGCGACCCCCACGTTTGTCGAAAAGAGCGGGTCCACGCCCGGGAACTCGACCAGTGACTTCAGCCCGGCAAGGGCGAGACGCGACTCGTACGCCTCGGGCGCACGCTCGATGCCGTAGCGGTTCGTGACCACCTCGTCGATGTGCGGGACGGAACCGAGCATCGCCACCGTGCGCCGGTACTGGTCTGTCGTCGCATTCTGGGATCCGGTCAGGATCACCTCGCCGTAATGCACCAGGTTCGGGTCGAACGGCACCGCTGGCGCACCCTTGGGGAAGCCGGCGAACAGGTTGACGATGCCCTGTGGACGGACGAGCGACAGCGCCGGGGAGACCATTTCGCCGATGCCCACCGAGACGACCACGGCATCCGCACCGAGGCCTCCCGTAGCATCACGCACGGCGGCCCCGACGTCCTCGTGGGTGGGGTCGAGGACGATGTCGGCGCCCCAGCGCCGGGCGATGGCTCGGCGCTCCTCCATCGGCTCGCTCACAATGATCGGGCCAGCCCCTAGCGCGCGCCCGAGGATCAGGTGCAGGAGGCCCATCGGCCCTGCACCCATGATCACCATGGACGCCCCCGCGCCCACCTCGCACAGTTCGAGACTTGCGAGCGTGCAGGCAGAGGGTTCCACGATCGCCGCCAGGTCCAGCGGCAGTGCTGCCGGCACCGGAATCACGTGGCCACTGTTGACGATGGCGGCCGGCACCACGATGTGTTCTGCAAAGCCGCCATCGAGGTCATACCCCAGCGTGGTGCGGGCGACGCAGCGGTTACGCCTGCCGAGCAGGCAGTAGCGGCACTGGTTGCAGGCGACGATGGGGCAGATCACGACTCGATCGCCCTCGGCGATGCCCGTGACGCCGTCGCCGACCTGGTCCACCACTCCTGAGAGTTCATGGCCGGGGATGACGCCGGGGAGGGCGTACTTCTCGCCCCGGTAGACCCGCACGTCCGAGGCGCAGAGCGAGGCAGCGGCTATGCGCAGCCGGATCTCCCCCCGTCCGGCCGCTGGCGTGGGGCGATCCTCGACGGTGACCCGCCCGGGCGCGTGAAAGATGGTGGCGCGCATGCGTCGGCCTTCGGCTGCGTCGCGGTTGACTTCCCGAGGCCGGAGTATCGCACCCGTGTCGCGTCGAGGACATTGCCCCGGGAGGGCGGGCACGAAACGGGCCCCTTGCGGGGCCCGAGGCGTCTCTCCGGTGGAGGGAGGGCTGTTAGGCGGCCGTCTGCATGATCTTCAGCGCGCGGGCGAGGCGAGCCTTGGACCGAGAGGCGGCGTTGGGGTGAATGATGTTTCGGCGGGCGGCACGGTCCAGCGCGGACTGCGCAGTGCGGACGGCCGTGGGGGCCTCCGCGTCGCCTGCCTTGATGGCGGCCCGGGCGTCACGCAGGGCGCGGGCTGCGCGCGTGCGGAACGGCTTATTCATGGTCGCGTGGCGCTCGTTCTGGCGAATGCGCTTGCGGGCGGACTTCGAGTGGGCCATCTGGGAACCTCGTCACATGCACGGGGGAGGCACTCGGACTACCGCAGTCCGAGGGCGTCCAGAAATCGTAGGCTCCCGGCACCCGCAGGGGCAAGCCGGAACCCCGGGAGGCCGCCCATTCCTCCCGGGTGGCCAGTGCCGACGGGCGGAGACTAGGCCCGCTTCTTCAGGGTCTCCGTGTGCTCCGCGTAGTGCTCAATGGCGTTCTGGAGGATGCCCCCCACGTTCTTCGGGTAGGCCTCAGACGTGGGGTTGCCGGCCTTCAAGAGGTCATGGTCTTCCACATAGCGGAACGCGCGGTCCGAGATGGCCGTGGCTGCGTCTAACCGGGCGAGAGCAGCCTCCAGCGTCTCCAGCGGCTGGCGCTCCCAATCGGTCGGCTTCGCCTGCATGGCCTCGAAGCAGCGAGTCGAGAAGAGGACGTCCGCGCCGATGGCGTGCTCGGCGATGCGGCGGGGGGTCCACTCGTCGTCTGGGGCGGGCTGCTCCCACTTGCCGCCGAGGGCGCTCAGCGCCTCCCGGAAGGCCGCCCGGTTTGCCGCCAACTGCTGACGCATCTCTGCTGCCGAGGCCATATCGCGAATCTCCCCGCTCACGCCGCGCCGCTGCGGCGGCTCCACACGCTGTGCGCACGTCCCGCCCGGGCCGTTGCGCCGCCCGTACTCTAGGGGGCGCGGGCAAGCATTGCCTGATCACGGGGCTCGGAGGGCGCGGATGGCCGGTGGCGGGCTGGGCTTGATGCCGGACGCGACCTCGATCGCTCGGGTCGTCCGCGAGGTCACCGGGGAGGCTCCCGGCGAGGTCCGCCCGCTCGGTCGCGGTGTGACCTGCGTCGCCTGGGCGGTCGAGGCCGGGCGGCGGGAGGTGGCGGTCGTCGTCGAGATTCCTCGAGCCGGCCGGGATGCCACTCACCAGGACGACCCCGCCAACCTGGCGGCCCGCCACGCCATCCACCTCGCCCTGCGTGCCCAGGACGCTGGTGCTCCTGTCCCGGAACCGATTGCCTGTTCCGCGACTGCCGACCGAGATCCGCTCGAAGGACGCTGGTCCTGGCAGGTCCTGGCACTCGCCACCGGGGAGGAACTGGACGCCGCGAGGCACCCCGACGCGGTGGCGGACCTGGGGCGGCTTCTCGCGCGGCTGCATGCCCTGCCTGTCGAAGGGCGGGGGGCCCTCGAGGACCGCGCGGAGGTGATCCAGGGAAGCGTGTCGACTCCCACAGACGGCCTCCTGTCACGCTGGCCGCGGCTGTGGCCGTTCGACGGCAGGCCGCTCCTCGCGCATCCGGTGATGCGCCAGGCGCCCGACCTCGCCAGTGTGCTGGGGGAACTACGCGAACCGCTGCTCCGATACGCGGACGCCACAGCGCAGGTGGGCGTGTGCCACACCGACCTGTACGCGAAGCATCTGCTCGTGCATGGCGGGCGGCTCGCCGCGGTCATGGACTTTGGTGACGCCGCCATCGTGCCCGTCGCGTTCGACCTCGCCTCGTTCGCCTACTACTTCGCCGCGCACCGCGGCTGGAGGGCGCTCGACCTGCTGCTCGACGGCTACGAACCGCGCCGCGTGATGCGCGACGTGCGAGAAGCCGAGGCATACCAGTTGCTGACCGTGCTCGCGCTGCAGAAAGTGGAGAAGCATTCGATCAGCGGAGACACATCGCGTCTCCCCGAGGCGATTGCGGCGCTGCGCGCGGCGCTGCCTCGGGCCGTGCGCCGAGACGCGTAGACTGCGGGCAGCCCGGCCCTGCAACGGACGTGAGGGATCCCATGCCGCATGTCGAACTGCCCTCTGGTGTCCGCATCCGCTACGACGAGCGTGGCCCTCGTGATGCGCGTCCCGTCGCACTGGCGCATGGCTTTGGTGTGGGACTCGAGATGTGGTTCCCGCAGATGCATGTGCTCTCCCAGCAGTACCGCCTGATCTGCTGGGACGCGCGCGGACACGGCGGATCATCGGCGCCCGCAGACATCGAGTCGTACACGATGCCCGCACTCGCCTCCGACCTCCGGGGCCTCCTCGAAGCGCTCGATGCGGTCGACGGCGCGGTGGTGGGCGGCATGTCCTTTGGTGGCCAGATCGTGACGCAGTACGCGGTCGACCACCCGCGCGATACCTACGCCCTCATTGTCAGCGATTCCGTCACACGAGACGCGGACCAGCCACCTCGCCCGTCCCGTTCGTTCGAAGAATGGGCGGGTGACCCCGGGATGGAGGGGTGCATGCGCGCGATGCGCGAGCGGCCCGACCTCACACCGGCGCTGAAGATGCTGGACGTCCCAACGCTACTCATCGTCGGGATGATGGACGACATGATCATGCCCGGCTTCCAACGCGTGGCTGACGCCCTCCCTCGACGTCGCGCCGTGATGCTCGAGGCCTGCGGGCACGGCAGTTCGGGCCAACGCCCCCGCGAGTGGAACCAGGCCGTGCTGGACTTCCTGCGTGACGTCGAAGCGGGATCGCCGCTCGGCGAAGACGTCATCCTCTAGGATCGGCCTCGCAAGACGGGAACGCTGATGCTCGCGCTGCGCAGTCTCCTCGTGATCTCAGCCCTCGATGTCCAGGCACTGGCCGCCGCCACTCGCTCCGCGGCAGACGCCGTGGTGATCGACCTCGCACGTCCCGCCGTCGTCGGGCAGCGCGCCGAGGCGCGGGCGCTCGCTGCGAAGCACGCGAAGGCGATCGCGAAGGCGGGCCGTCCAGTGTTCGCCCGCGTCGCGGACACTCGTTCACGAGCCATGGAAGACGACCTCGATGTGGTCGTAGGCCCGTGGCTCGCGGCGGTGGTGCTCGCGGGCACGGAGGTGCCCCAGGACGCGCGCGACGCGGACGTGCAGATCCGGAAGCGGGAGATGCGCCTCGGGCTCACCCCAGGCGGTATCCGGCTCATCCCTGAGATCGACTCCGCCGAGGGACTGGCCGCCCTCCCTCGGATCCTCGAAGCGGTGGACCGGCACTCCGCTGTCGCGCTGAGTGCGGAGGGACTGCGGCTGGACCTGCGCCTCGGCGAGCGCGCCAGCACGCTCTACGAACACGCGATGGCTGATGTGGCTATTCACGCCGACACGGCACGCCTACCCTGGCTCCTCTCGCTCGAAGCCCACCGCCCTGAGTGGGCCTCGCTGCCAGCGCGCGCCCATGACTTCGGCGCAGCGGGGGCCGCGACACATGACGAGACAACTGTCCGTGGCCTGAACGCGCTGTTTGCGCCCGACCCAACGGAGGTCGCCATCGCCCGTGCGATGCTCACGGAGTGGGAGCGCGTGCGCTCCGACGGCGCATGGGTGGGCGTTGTGGCCGGCGAGGTCCTCGAGTCGCCGACGACCGACCGCATCGTGGACCGTCGCACGGTCCGTCGCGCCCGTGCGCTCGTCGGCCTAGCCGCCGCGATCGAGGCGCGCGAGCGGGTGCGCTAGCCCTCATGCGCGATGGGACACTGAGGCGACCTACCCCCGCTTCGGTGTCCGATCACGCGAAGGGGTCGTGCGTCCGGCTAAGACGAGGTGCGCACCATCCAGACGATGGCCGAAACGCCGGCGTCACGCGCGGGCCAGGGTGCCACGGCGATCTGCACGCGGTCGCCCGCCTTCAGGTCCTTGATCCCGCCGACGAATGAGCCGGGCACCGGACGGTGCTTCGTCCCCATCTCGTCGCTGCCGCTGATCGGGCGCAGCGTCACGAGGCCGGTCGACAAATCGACACTCTCGATCACCCGGACTGCCTCGTAGCGCGGCTGCCAGGCGGCCGCGTTGCGCGGACCGAGGTGCACTTCGTAGGTCTCACCGGAGCGGTGGCGCAGCATAACCCGCTCTCCAGGTGTGACGACCTGGGCACACGCGATTTCGGGTCTGGCTACACCGAGGCACGCGCTGGGCCACGCCACCGTCTCGATGCGGTCGATCGAGAACTCCGTCTGGGGGACGCCGAGCCAGAGCGCGATCGCCTCGATGGCCCGGCCAGCGGCCTTCTCGCGCGCGGCCTCGGCGACCGCGTCCGGTGTGGGCGCGGTGGTCGAGCCGGCAGGTGGCGTGGGGGGAGCACCGGGCGAGGGCGGGAAGACGGCGGGCCCGGTAGGGGCGGGGGCCGGCGTGCCTGTGACTCGGGAGTCGTCGAGTGGATTGGTGGGGGGCGGCTCGCCGCGGTCGCAGGCGAGTGACAGCGCGGAGAGTGTGCAGAGGGCCAGCAGGACGGTGCGCATCGGGTGCCTCCGGCGGGGGGCGGTGGTAGCATCGGTCGGGATACCCCCGTGGTGCCCTTCGCAAGCCTTCTGCCCGGTATGTCTAACGTACCGCTCATGCCGGGTGTTCCGGGAGATTCC
>CAZVNJ010000003.1:0-105114 GCA_964628985.1 uncultured Dehalococcoides sp. | reverse complement strand
TCGACATGGTGCCGAAGGTCCGCATCGAGGTCCTCGTGGACGACACGATGGCCCCGACGGTGATCTCGACTATCGAGACCACCGCCCGCAGCGGGTCCATCGGCGACGGGAAGATCCTCGTGGTCCCGGTCGAGGACGTCGTGCGTATCCGGACCGGTGAGCGCGGGCGCGAAGCCGTCTAGCGCGAGCAGGTTCCAGTCATGGGCGGGATCCCTGCCAGCCTCCCCTCAGGCCGGCAGGGAGCCCGCCCGTGACGTAGGCGGGGAGGCGGAGAGATGGTGGAAGCGCGACCGACCCCGGCGCCCGGGCCCGCGCTTGCTGCCTACCTCGCCGCCCGAGCGGATGTCCGTCCGCGGCCGAGCGCGGGGGCTGGCCGGCCTCTCGGAGTCCGCCTCACGGCGCTCCTGGACGAGGCGCTCGTTGAGTTGACTGGCCCCAACGCCTCGCACGCGGTGATCGCGGCCGGTGGCTACGGGCGCGCCGAGCAACAGCGGCACAGCGACGTGGACCTGATGCTGCTCACCGGACGTGGAGGCGAGGAGGCGGTCCGTACGCTCTACCCCCTGTGGGACGCGGGCCTGAAGGTCGGTCACTCCGTCCGGACGGTGCCCCAGGCGGTCGAAGCGATGGCGGCGAGCATCGAGACCTTCACTGCCCTCGTAGACGCGCGCTTCGTGACCGGGAACGTCGCCCTCTACGAGGAATTCCGCACCGTCCTCCGAAAGTGCGCGAGACAACATCGAGGCTGGGCGCGCGCCGCGTTGCAGGAGCGCCGGCAGGCGGTCCTGCTCAAAGAGCCCTGGCAATTGCTCTGCGCTGACCTCAAGAACGGCCGCGGAGGATTGCGCGACATCCAGACAGTGCACTGGTTGGACGCCATCGAGGCGGTTGCCACGGACGCGCCGGCTCCGGCACTCCCGCCGGAACTCGTAGCGGCGCAGGATCGCCTGTTTGCGACCCGCTCCGCGGTGCATGCTCTGGCCGAGCGTCCGACCGACCTCTACCCACCCGAGTTGCATCGCGCCGTGGGGGAGTGGCTGCAAGAGGACGCCTTCGAGTGGGCACAGGGCGTCTACGTGGCGATGCGAGTCGCGGACGCCGAAGCCACTCGTCGGCTCGCGGAACCGGCCAGGAGAGGGCGCTTCTTCAGTTTTCGCAGGCGCCCCACGCCACGGTCGAGCCGGCCGGCCCCCGCAGAAGTCCCGGCACTGGAGCATCTGCGCCACGCGCTGCGCACCATCCACCCCGCGGCCGGGCTGGACCCGCTCCCCCCGGCGGCCTGGCTGGACGAGCTCCTGCCCGAGTGGGAGGTGCTGCGCTCGCGCCCACACGTCGCACAGTTCCACATTCATCCGGTCGATGTCCATGCGGCTCGAGCGGTGTTCGAGGCTCGCCGCCTCCTGACCGAGGACCAGTTCGGCTGCGAGACGCCGGCGGTCGCCGCCGAACTGGGCCGGACGGACGAACTCCTGCTCGCTGCCCTCCTTCATGACATCGGGAAGGGCCATGACGGGGACCATTCGGTCGCCGGGGCGGTCATCGCCGAGCGAGTGGCTTCGAGGGCCGGGCTGCCGCCCGACGAGGAGGCGCGGCTCGTCGCCGCCGTCCGCGAGCACCTGCTCCTGCCAAACGTCGCCACTCGCCGCAACATCGCGGACCGTGAGGTGATCGAGGACACCGCGCGCCGCGTCGGTGACGCGAACACGTTGCGGCTCCTCTACCTGCTCTCGATCGCTGACGCCTGCGCGTCTGGCCCGAACGTCTGGTCGCAGTGGAAGGCGCAGCTGATGCGCTCGCTGTACGTGCGCGTCATGGCCGTGCTCTCGACGGGCGCACCGGACGCCGCCATGCCGCGCCCTGAGGCGATCGTCGAGGCGCTGGCCTCCCGGTTCCCGGCGGATGTGGTGACTGCGCACCTCGCCGGGCTCGATGCCGACTACCTGATCTCAGTGCCACCGGAGGCCATCGGTGATCACATCGCCCTGATCGCTGAAGCGGCAGGGGGTACGGCCGCCCGGCAGGAGCGGCTTGGGGAGATTGACCGCCTCACGATCGTGACGCCGGACCGGCCGGGGATCATCCAGGCCGTCATGGGCATGCTTGCCGGGCACAACGCGAGCGTCCTTGGCGGCGTGGCCCACACGCACTCAGACGGCACCGCCATCCAGGTCTGGCACGTCTCCGACGCCCTCGGCATTGGCATCGACGAGCGGCGATGGAGCCGGATCCTCGCCGCCGTGCCGGCCGCGATCGACGGCACCTTCGACATCGAAGAGCGGCTGGCGGAGGTACGGCGCTCGTACCCGGCGCGCCCGCTGGCGGACGTGCCCACCGCGGTGAATGTGAACAACACCGCCTCGAGCGAATTCACCGTGCTGGAGATCTCCGCGGCTGACCGTCGCGGCCTGCTCTACGGCATTACGAAAGCGTTGCACGACCAGCGAATCGACATCCACCTCGCGAAGGTCGACACCATCGGTTCCGAGGTGGTGGACGCGTTCTACATCCGGCGCGAGGACGGGAGGCGGATCGTCGAGCCAGACGCGGCGGAACGCCTCGAGCGGTTGATCGTGGGCGTCATCGAGGGCCTGGCGCCCTAGCGCCCGACCGGTGCGAGAGGCGCGCCCCGCTGCCGCTCCGGGGGCCGGATGCTAGCATCACCCTCCGAGCCCGGCCCGTCAGGCGGGCATCGTGCGGAGGGGAGCACCAATGCCAGTCGAGAAGGATCTGTACGCCGTCGGAGAGACGCCACCGCTCGGCCATGTGCCGAAGCAGATGCACGCCTCGCTCATCCGGCCGTCACGCTACGGGAAGCCTGAGCAGGCGTTCGAGGTGGAGGTGGTGGACGTCCCGAAGGTCGGCCCGAAGCAGGTGCTGGTCTGGGTGATGGCCGCCGGCGTGAACTACAACAACGTCTGGGCGGGCCTCGGTTTCCCCGTTGACGTGATCAGCGCGCGCCAGCGCAAGGGTGCCACTGAGGACTTCCACATCGGGGGTTCGGACGCCTCGGGTGTGGTGTGGGCGATTGGGTCCGAGGTCCGCAACGTGAAGGTGGGCGATGAAGTCGTCCTCTCGTGCGGCCAGTGGGACGAGGACGCACCGGACATCAAGGCTGGGACCGAGCCGATCATGTCGTCTACGAACCAGATCTGGGGCTACGAGACGAATTACGGCTCGTTCGCCCAGTTCACCGTCGTCGACCACTACCAGTGCTTCCCGAAGCCGAAGCACCTCGACTGGGAATCCGCTTCCGCCTACATGCTGGTCGGGGCGACGGCGTACCGCATGCTCATGGGCTGGGAGCCGAACATCGTGCATCCGGGCGACCCCGTGCTGATCTGGGGCGGCACGGGAGGCCTGGGCACCATGGCCATCCAGATCACGAAGGCGAAGGGTGGCATCCCGATCGCCGTCGTCTCGGAGGACAGCCGAGTCGAGTACTGCTTGCAGTTGGGCGCCAAGGGCGTCATCAACCGCAAAGACCCCGCGTTCACGCACTGGGGGCGTCTCCCTGACCTGGACGACGCCGCCGCCTTCGGCGAGTGGATGAAGGGGGCGCGCGCTTTCGGGGCGAAATTCTGGGAAGTCCTCGGCGAGCGCCGCAGCCCGAAAATCGTCTTCGAACACCCGGGCGAGTCCACCGTCCCCACCTCGGTCTTCATGGCCGATAACGGCGGCATGGTCGTGATCTGCGCCGGCACGAGCGGCTACAACGCCGACGTGGACCTGCGCTACCTCTGGATGCGCCAGAAGCGTCTCCAGGGCTCGCACTTCGCCAACGTCGAACAGTGCGCCGCGCTCAACGACATGGTCGCGAACAAGGAAGTGGACCCTTGCCTGGGCGAAGTGTTCGAGTTCACTGAAGTGGGCAAGCCGCACCAGCTGATGTACGAAAACCGAGGCCACGGCAACATGGCGATCCTCGTCAACGCGAAGCGCCGAGGTATGACCACGCTCGACTGAGGTCCGCGGTTCAATTGATGACGCGGCGGCCCCCGGCGACGGGGGCCGTCTTGGCATCCATCGATGTCACCGCGGCCGGGACATCTGCTCACCTGTTTACTCACGTTCCTGATTCGCCTACGCTGCCTCTGCGCGGCGGGGTTGGCGCGAATCGAGGACACCCCGAGTGCGACGGAAATTGGGCCTCGGCCTCTTCCTCGCCTCGGCCCTCGGCGTACTCGTCGTTGCTGCTCTCCCCGGAACGACGAGCGCCCTCGGCGCGCCGGCCCCGCCCTCGCTCCCTTCTGACGCCGCCGCTCCATTGCTGCTCCGTCGCACCTCCCTGGAAGTCACCGCCCACACGCTGCCGCTGCAGCCCTCGTCCTACCTCGCGCAAGGCCCGCTCGTCAGCGTGTATGGGCACCCAGGCATCTGCTTCATGGGAGAACTTGGCTGCCACGAGACTGCGGGCGCGATCGCGCGTGCTCGCGAACTCGCAGCGCAGTTCGATGCTCCGAGGCCCGGCGCGCCGGAGCACTCGATCCCGCGGTACGCGATGCCAGCGCTGCACCTCATCGTCGACGTGGCGCAGCCCGCCCCGCAGCGGGACGGCTCCTATCTCCTGCGCATGTCCACCGAGGGGGTCCGGGCGCACGTCGAGGCCGCGCGGGCCGCCGGCATCCTGCTCTTCCTCGACCTCCAGGTGGGCTGGACCGACCCGCTGACCGGCGTAGAACGCCTCGAGGAGTTCCTGCGCGAGCCGTTCGTCCACCTGGCACTCGACGCTGAGTTCGCAACCCGGCGTTACAACCGCCCTCCCGGATCGGTGATCGGCACCCTCGATGTGTCTCAGGTGCAGCCGATCCAGGCGTACCTCGATCGCCTGGCTCGGGAAGCGGCGTTGCCGCCAAAGATCCTCGTGCTGCACCAGTTCCTGCCGAAGATGCTCGTGGACATGGAGCACCTCGAGGCCTCGCCATACGTCGACGTGGTCGTAGACATGGACGGCTTTGGCGGCCAGCCCGAGAAGCTCGGTGGCTATCGTCGCTACGCGCGCGCCCCGTACTCGGAGTACGCGGGCTTCAAGTTGTTCTTCCACTGGGACACGCCGCTGTTCACGCCGGCGCAACTCATGGCCCTCGAACACCCACCGCACTACATCGTCTACCAGTAGACGATGGACGCTAGAGGTCGAGGGCGAAGCGCAGGGCGTCGTCCAGCGCAGCGAGCTTCTCCTCGCTGAGCGTCCCCGCACGATTGGTCAACCTCCGCCGACTGACGACGGCGATCGCATCGGCGTTCGCTACGCAGGCCTGAGGCAGCCCTTCTTCGGCTCCGAGCGGGACTTCCGTGATGAGATTCCTGACACGAGTCGTGACCGGCACTACGAGCATCAGGTCGCGTCGGCGATACGAGGACTCCCGCGATACGAGGACTACTGGTCGTGTCCCGGCTGGCTCATCGAGCGCAGCCCACCAGACATCCCCTCGATGGAGGTCGGAGGCAGGGCGAGTTACCACGGGTTCTCGGCAAACGCGTCCCTCGAGGTGGCCTCGGCCATGGCGATCTCCTCGCGCGTCTCCGGCATCTCGCGATAGGCCCGGTCGTACTGGTCCTCGAGGCGCTTCCGCTCGATGGCGTCGAAGTAGGCCTGCGTCGTGTGGCGCATGAACTCGCTGCGGCTCATCCGCAGGCGCTTTCGCTCGCGCTCGATGGCGCGGAGCAGCGGGGCGTCGAGGCTGATGGCGATGCGTTCAGTCATACTCGAATCATACCACGGTATTACTCGGGTATGACTGGAGTAATACCGTGCGGCGAGCGTCGGTCCGTCGCGCCTCGCAAGCGCCTACTCGGAACCGATCTCCAGGATGGAGCGGGAGACTGCGCCGCTCTTGAGGAGGTCGAACGCTTCATTGATGCCCTCGAGCGGGAACCGCTTCGTGACGAGGCCCTCGATGTTCAACTTGCCCTGCTGATAGAGGCTGAAGATGCGAGGCATGTCCACGTTGAAGCGCGCCGACCCGTAGTAGGAGCCCTTCAACGTCTTCTCCTGGATCCAGATCATGCCCGAGATCGAGATCTGGTCGGTGGGCGGGATCATGCCCACGATGGTGGCGGTGCCACCTCGACCAGCCATGGCGTACGCCTGCTCGGCCGTGACCTTGAGGCCGATGGCCTCAAAGGTGAAGTCGGCACCGCCGCCGGTCAGTTCCTGCACCTTCTTCACCGGGTCGACGTCGCCGGCGTTGACCGTGTCCGTGGCGCCGAACTGCTTGGCGACGCCGAGTTTCGCCTCGACCATGTCGACGGCGATCACGCGCGAGGCGCCGGCGAGGCGGGCGGCCTGGATGATGTTGAGGCCCACACCGCCAGCGCCGATCACGGCGACCGTGGAGCCCGGCTCCACCTTCGCGGTGTTCACCACTGCGCCGTAGCCCGTCATCACAGAGCACCCGACGAGCGCGGCGACGTCGAGGCCGATGCCGTCGGGAACCCTCATGAGGCCCGTCGCTGGTGTCACGGAGTACTGCGCGAAGCCCGCGGTGCCCGCCATCCCGCTCACGGGCGTGTCGCCGCGCTTCAGGATCGGGCGGTCGGCGGGGCGAGCGGTGGTCTTCGTCTGGCAGAGGTTCGGGTGGCCGCCGTCGCAGTACTTGCAATGCCCGCATGGCTGCACGAAGCCCATGATCACGCGGTCTCCGGCCTGCACGTGCGTGACGCCGGGCCCGACCTTCTCGACGACCCCGGCGACTTCGTGCCCCAGCACCATGGGCAGGCGGCCGGGGTAGGTGCCCTCGATGAAGTGGAGGTCGGAGTGGCAGACGCCGGCTGCCACGACGCGCACGAGGGCTTCACCGGCGATCGGCTCGTCGATGGTGAGTTCCTCGATCGCCAACGGCGTCTTCGGAGCGTTGAGAACGGCAGCCTTCACGTCGGACCCCCTCGCAGGCATAGTCGCATACAGCCCGTACGCGACGGGCCGCAGTGTAGCGCGTGCCGTCTGACGGTTGGTCAGCGCTCTTCGGCGGCCATCTCGACGAGCCGGGCGACGGTGTTCAGATTCCTGGCAGTGCCTTCCGCTGCGGCCGGTATCTTCAGCCGGGACTGACCCTGGCCCTTCGGGTAGTACACATAGAGTTCGCGCTTCCCGAGGCGCACCTCCTCGCCGTCCTGTCCGGGCAGCGAGTCGATCGCCTTCGCGGCGGGTGGCTGGTCCAGGAAGATGACCACGGTCTTGGTGGGTTCGCGCCCTGCGAACGGCTGAGCGGCGAGCAGCGCCTTCATCTCGGCTGCCGTCCGTACGATCACGCCGACGGGCTTGTTCGCGTACGCCTCGAGGTCCACCTGCAAGCGGGCCTGGACGGCGCCGGGGGACGCCTTGCTCTCGAAAACGACGTTCCCGCTCGCGATGTAGGTGCGGACATTGGCGTAGCCCGCCCGTTCGCACATCGCCTTCAGGTCCGCCATCGCCAGCTTGCCGGTGCCGCCAACGTTCACCGCGCGCAGGAGCGCTACATACACCGTCATCGCGTCGAGCCCACCTCGACGCCGGTGAGCGCCTCGAGCGCCCGCACGAGGGCCTGGGTGCCGACATCGCCGCCGTGCCGCCATTCCACTACACCGAGGAGTTGGTGGACCAGCGAGACGCCGGCAAGCGGGGCGTGGACCGCGTCCGCTGCCTCGAGGGCCAGACGGAGGTCCTTCTGCTGAAGCGACACCTTGAAGCCCGCCGCGAAGTCACGGGCGACGATCTTCGATGCGAGGTTGCTGATCTGCCAGGAACCGGCGGCGCCCGCGCTGATCGCCTCGATCATGACGGCAGGGTCGACGCCGCTTTGCTGGCAGAAGACGAGGGCCTCGGCCATCGCCAGGTTGTTGAGGCAGACGGCGATCTGGTTGCAGAGTTTGACCGTCTGGCCTGCGCCCACCGGCCCGCAGTGCGTGACGCGCTGCCCCATGGCCTCGAACACCGGCCGAGCACGTTCGAGCGTCGAGGTCTCCCCGCCGACCATGATCGAGAGGGTGCCGTTGATCGCTCCCTGCTCTCCGCCGGACACGGGAGCGTCGAGGTAATCGCCGCCGCGCTCGCGGACGAGGGTGGCGAGCCTGCGCGTGACCTCCGGGGAGATCGTGCTCATGTCGATCACGATGACGCCTGGGTGCAGGCCCTGTAGTACCCCAGCGTCGCCTTCGATGACCGCCTCGACGTCCGCTGTGGCTGTGACGCAGACGATCACGATGTCCGCACGCGCTGCGACGTCAGCCGGTGAGGCGGCGGGCTGTGCGCCCTCGACGGTGGCGACCTTCGAGGCGGTGCGGTTCCAGGCGACGACGGGGAAACCGGCGCGCAGGAGGTTGCGCGCCATCGGCAGCCCCATGATGCCCAGCCCGATGAATCCGACCGTATCAGCCATCTCGTGCCCCTACCCGCCCATCTTCCTGGTCCGTTGCAGCGACGATAGCGCGCGACGCCCCGATTCGAGCTCGAGCGGTGGCGAGGGGCCTCCAGCGTGCGATAGTGGGATGAGCCTCTCCGCCGAGGCTGCTACCCGAGAGGACCATCCCCCATGCGACTGATCCGCCGTCTACTCTTCGTCGCCGTCATCGCAGGCGCCATCGCCGCCGCCCTCCGCAAGTTTGGCATTCTGGGCAAGGGCGAGTGTGGCCCGGCCTGCGCCTGCTCGATGGGCCAACAGGAGTGCGCCTGTGGCCATCCCACTTGCCTCTCGCCCGCGACGGCCTGACCTCGCGTTGTTGCCACCAACGAAGAGGCCCCCGGCATTGCCGGGGGCCTCTCTGTCTGCGTCTCGCGGCGCCCTCGATGTGAGGTGCGCCGTGGCGGCTAGCCGCGCGGGAGGCCGAGGCCTCGCGTGGCGATGATGTTGCGCTGGATCTCGGAGGTGCCGGCGGCGATCGTCGAGGAGACGGACCGCAGGTAGTTGGTGCTCATCGAGGCACCGAGCGGGGCGCGCTCGTCGCTGCCGTCGTAGATGTTGGCGTAGAGGCCGAACACCCGCGTGCCGGTCAGGGCGACCTTCTGGTTGAGCTCCGAGTTGAACAGCTTGGAGACGGAGGCCTCGTAGTTCGGGACCATCCCGCGGTTCTGCATCGAGATAATGCGGAACGAGAAGTTGAACATCACGTCGGTCTCGATGTACCGGTCCGCGATGCTCAGGCGGTTGGCCTTCGCGCCGGGCGACTTCGCCTTGCCGGCGTCCGTCTTCATGTACGAAGTGAGCTTGTCCAGCGTGCGCTTGCTGTTCACCGCGCCGGTGATGTTGGACCGCTCGAAGTCGAGCAGGGTCATCCCCACGTACCAGCCACGGTTCTCCTCGCCCACGCGGTTGCGGACGGGGACCCGGACATCCTCGAAGAACGTCTCGTTGAAGTGGTGGCGGCTGCTCATGTCGATCAGCGGCCGGATCGACAGCCCCGGGGTGTTCTTGTCCATGAGCAGGAAGGAGATGCCGCGGTGCTTCGGCGCGTCCGGGTCCGTGCGGACCAGGGCGTAGAGCCAGTCGGCGTAGTGCGCGAGCGACGTCCAGATCTTCTGGCCGTTGATCACGTACTCGTCGCCGTCGCGGATGGCGCGCGTCTGGAGCGAAGCGAGGTCAGAGCCAGCGCCCGGCTCCGAGTACCCCTGCCGCCAGTCCACCTCGCCGGAGAGGATCTTCGGCAGGTGCTCGGCCTTCTGCTCCGGGGTGCCGTGGATGATGAGGGTCGGCCCCAACTGAGAGACGCCCTGACCACCGACCGAGGGGGCACCGGAAGCGGCCATCTCCTGCTTGAAGATGAACTGCTCCATCGGGGAGAGTCCGGCCCCGCCGTATTCCTTCGGCCAGTGCGGAGCGACCCAGCCCTGGGAGGCGAGTGCCTTCGTCCAGTCCTCGGCGGCCTGCTTGTGCTCGGCCACTGGAGAGCGCCGGTCGCGCTCCCACGAACCCTCTTCCTCGTTGTCTCCCGCGCGATATCGCTTCGGGAGACTCGTGTCGATCACGGTGCGGACGCGGTTGCGAAACGCAGCCTGCTCGGAGTCGTCAGCCCAGTCCATCGGGTGTCCCTTCTCGTGGCAGCCTCCCGTGCCCATCCGTGTGGGTCGGTCGAGGTCAGCCCGCGCGTGATCTTATTACGCGTGTCGAGGCGGCATGTGCTCTTCCGCACATAACGGAAGGGCAGGCAGAAATCTACCGTCCCGACGGCGCCGGCCCAGACTGCGCTGAGACCTCCCGGAGCCGAGGCGGCACCTCCTGAGGCCCCGTCTGCCAGTCCTGGGCGTTCCGGAGGCGGATCCCCGAGGCGTGGAGCGAGGTCTCCCAGAGCCCGCGGAGAGGCGTCAGACGGCGCATCAGCCGCAGTTCGACGCCTTCCCGCCGCAGCGCCCCGACGAGGTTCCCGACCGGCTCGGAAAGGCTGGGCCGGACGGCCTGCCGGCTCACCCACATTCCAGCGTCCTGCAGGTCCTCGAAGGTGTCCGGTGGCAGGTGGTAGCGCGTGACGGCGGTCGAGTGCATCCGCTCGAGCCAGTCCCACTCGATGCATGCCACTGCCGTGACGCCCTCACGGTCCCCCCAGTACCGCTCGAGGTCTTCGGGCGTCGTCGTCTGGAGGGGCCAGAAGAGGATGCGAGGGCAGTCGCGCGGGAAGAGGTACATCGCCTGGTGAGCCTCCTCGATGGCCCACACCAGCGGCGCGGTGATCTCCGGTCGCGCGGCCATCAGCCGCGGCTCAAACACCTCGATGTCGGGCTCTTCGGAGAAGTGGAAGAGGCGCACAAGCTCTGTTTACCGGTTCCCCAAGATCAACGTCGAAGTAGCCGAGAACCAGCCGCCGGGGGCGTGGACGAGGCTGGTCTCGATGTCGTTGATCTGGCGGTCGCCGGCTTCCTTGCGGAGTTGGCGGACGGCTTCCTGGATCGCGAACATGCCGTACATCCCGGTGTGGGTGTAAGAGAGGCCGCCGCCGTTCGTGTTGACGGGGAGTGCGCCGCCGGGGGCGCCTCGCATCTCGGCGAACCACGGACCGGCCTCTCCCGCGCCGACGAAGCCGAGGGCTTCGAGGGCGTAGATCGGGGTGTGCGAGAAGGCGTCGTAGAGCATCAGGTGGTCGATGGCGGAGTGGTCGAGGTCTGCCATGCGGAAGGCCTCGGGGCCGGTGATCTTCGCGGCGGCGGTCCACTCGGAGTAGTCCCACATCTGGCTGATGTTGGTGTGCTGCACGGACTCGCCGCGGCCGAGCACCCAGACCGGCGGCTTCGGGAAGTCCCGCGCGCGCTCCTCGGAGACGAGGACCAGCGCGCCCCCGCCGTCCGTGACGAGGCAGCAGTTGAGCAGGTGGAGCGGCCAAGCGATCACGCGCGAGTTGAGGACGTCCTCGATCGTGATCGGGTCGCGCATCAGCGCGCGAGGGTTGAGTGACGCCCACTGGCGCGTGGAGACGGACACCGCGGCCAGTTGCTCCTCAGTCAGTCCGTAGCGCTGCATGTAGTGGACAATCGGCACGGAGAACATCGAGGGCGGACCGAACACCCCGAACGGCGCTTCGAACTGCCCGCCGATCGTGCTGGCGCCACCGCCCGCGCCGCCCACGCCCACGCGCGAGCGACCCGACTCGCCATGCGTCACGAGGACGACGTCGGCATAGCCCGCCGCTATCGCGGCCACGGCGTGGCTCACGTGGATCAAGAACGAGCAGCCGCCGACGGAGGTGCCGTCCACGTACCTCGGCATGATCCCCAGGTACTCGGTCAGTTGGGCGGGAGAGACGCCCGCCGTCGCGATCCCGTCGACGTCGTCGAGGGTGAGGCCGCAGTCGGCCAGCGCGTTGAAGGCAGACTCGGCGTGCAGTTGCAGCGTCGAGTGGTTGGGAAGATGGCCGACCGTGTCAGTCTCGGCAGCGCCCACGATGGCGACTTTGCGACGGAGGGCACGAGAGTCAGGCATGGGGTCCTCCTCGGACCGGTCGGTCGCGGTTAGACGAGACGGAACTTCGGAAGGGTGACTTTTTCGTTCACGGCGTCGTAGACCACCTGCACGGGTGCGCCGGCGGGGAGCGTCTCGGGCGTTGGCCCGTCGATGAGGATGTTCGTCATCATCTTGGGCCCCTCGTCCAGGGTGACGACTGCGATCACGTACGGCGTCTCGAACGCGGGATGGCCCCGGTGGGCGATGACGTAAGAGTGCAACTTGCCCCGGCCGGAGGCGGTGGTCCACTCGACATCGCGCGAGTGGCAACCGGGGTGCGGGCAGAATGGCCGCGGGTAGAAGTAGTGGCGGTTGCAGGCGCGGCAGCGCTGAATGCGCAGTTCACCGCGCTGGAGGCCGTCCCAGTACTCCTGCGTTTCCGGGGTCGCCTGTGGCAATGGCTTCTGCGGTGCGTTCATGGCCACCTCCCCTGCCGCGTGATGCGCTCGATGCCGCGCGGACACGTGCCCGCGCGCCGCGCATGCTAGCGCCCGAGGGCCGTGAGCATGACGCCACCGAGGAAGGCCAGCAGAGTGAGCGCCGCCAGCCCCTGCAGGAGCGGGCGGAGCCACGACCGGGACGGAGCGTCCCAGCCGGCATAGCCTGCCTCCTCCGTCAGGTCAGGGTCGAGGTCCCCCTCGGTCGATTCGGTCCAGTCGTTGCCCATGGAGAGAGGGTAGCCCGAGGGCGGGGCGGCTATCCTCGATCTGGGCGAGCGGAGGCCGTGTGAGCATCCTGGTGCAGCGTGAGTTCGTGGTGGCGCCGTCTGACCGGGCCGAGTTTGAGCGGCAGAGCCGCGAGGGGCTGTGGCCAGCCTTTCTGCACTTCGGCGCCCAGATGGTGGGGTATGGGACGTGGATGTTCGGCGGCACGAGCGAGGTCGTCGTCACGCACACGACCTACACCGACCTGGCGCACTGGGCCGCCACGAGGCAGGGGCCCGGCGCCTACTACCGGGACGCGGCGATGCGGGCCGAGATCGAGCCGTATCTGCGGATCTACGGCGAGCGTGGCGAGATCATCGGCAGCAGCATCGCGCGGTTGTTCGAGGTAGACGACACCGTTTCCCGTCCGCGCCCGGTCGCGCGCCAGGCGGGCCAGCCGCTTGTCGAGGCCCCGCCCACCTTTGGCCGTGGATCGGTGATCTCAGAGCGGACGCTCACCGTGCCGCGGACGGAGCGTGCGGAGTTCCGGCGCTTGAGCACCGAAGTCATCTGGCCGTGGCTGGAGTCGCAGGGCGGCCGGGTGATTGGGCTCGGCCACGACCTGATGGGGTCCTCCGAAGAGCTCACGACCTGGTTCGCGTTCCGCTCGGCGGCAGACTGGCACCGCCTGCAGCACCCCTCGCTGCTGGGTGCGCCGGCCGACGTCGTCGCTGCGTTCTCGACGCGGGGCACCCTCGTCTCTCAGCAGCGGGGCCGCCTGCTCGTGGTAGGCACCGACTTCGGCACGAAGGTCTAGCGAGGTCCCGGCATGGCCGCCGCAGCGCCTCCGACCGCCACCCTTCCGGCCCTCCCGTCCGAGACGCTGCTCCTTGAGGTCGAGGCACTCGCCGTCGAGCTGGCGCGCGCCGCCGGGGCCGAGGTCGGCGCTGCGCTCAGTCGCACGATCGATGTCGCCTACAAGCCTGACCGTAAGGGCAAGGAGGACACGGGAGATCCCGTGTCTGAGGTCGACCGCGCCGTCGAGGCGATCATCCGCGAGCGGGTGGGCTCACAGTTTCCCGGCCACGCGATCGTGGGGGAAGAGGTGGACACGCTACCCGATGATGATGCGGAGTGGCTCTGGGTGGTCGACCCGGTGGATGGCACCGCAAACTTCGTCAACGGCTTCCCACTGTTCGCTGTCTCCATCGCCGTCCTGCATTACGGTCGGCCCGTCGTCGGCGCGATCTGGTGCGCGAGCACGCCCGCCCTGCGTCCGGGGGTCTTCCACGCCCATCTCGGCGGCCGGCTCGCGCTCGACGGCGTCGAGGTCGGCGAGCGGGAGACGCAGGTGAAGCGGCGGCTCGCCGCGGCGCCGGGTGGCTCGCCCGGCGGGACGCGCGAGTGGGACCACCGGGTGACCGGGAGCGCGGCGCTCGAGTGCGCTTTCGTGGCCGCGGGAGTGTTCACATCAGCGCCCTTCTGGGGCCTGAAACTCTGGGATGTGGCTGCCGGTGTAGTCCTCGCGCGCGCGGCGGGACTTGAGGCATGGACCCGCGAGGACGGAAGGTGGCAGCCACTGGAACGCTTCGTCGCACCGGCGAAGGCCCCGAAGGGGCAGGATCGGGCGCCGAGCGTGCGCGACTGGCGGTCCCCGTTGATCCTCGGCACCGCCGAGGCCACTCGCTTGATCCGCGAGCGGCAGCGCCCGCCTGGCATGGCCCATCGCCTGATGCGGGCCCTCGGGCGTCGACGGTGACGGCTCGCGCGACCGGAGTTGTCGAGGCGATTCGGCTGGCACTTCGGGCGCCGGTCGTCCCCTCACCGATCGCCCGGCTGGCCCAGGCGGCGCCGGGCTACTTAGATGCGGTCTGGCCGCGCATCGGGTCGTCGGTCGATTCCGCTGGGTTCCTGGGGTCTGCGCTCTACCTCGCCGATATGGCGCTGGCAGAGGTGGAGGCGGTCTACGAGCCGGTCCTGACGCGCGAGGCCCTGCGCGACGCAGGCGTGGGCGGCGCGGACATCGAGGCCATCACGGAAGTCATCGACTGGTTCCACTATGGCCAGCCGCAGCTGCTGCTCATGCTGGCCGCGCTGGCTGAGGCCTTCACGCGCGAGCGCGTCGGCGGGTACGGCAAGCCGGACCCGCGCGAGACGAGCGACCGTGAGCGCCGCCACCTCGCGCTCGACGTCTCCTTGGCATCGCCCGAGGAGGGCCTGCTGCCAGAAGTGGCTGCGGCCATGAACCTGGACCGTGCCCCGGATCTCTACCGCGCCGTCGCGATGTGGCCGCGCTATCTCGAGGTGGCATGGGAGGAGTTGCAGCACCTCGCTGCCTATCCCCCATTCCGCCGGCGTGGTCGCGGCCTCTACTTCTACGCTCGGTCGGGGGCGCGGTTCCTCGCCGAACCGCTTGAGGCCAGCCCAGGCGCCTTGCGTGCTGCCGGCCTCAGCGGCGCCACGATCGATGCGGCGCGCACGGTCGTGGACGATGCCTTGCCCGCCGTCGCGATGATGATCATGCACGCCGAGGCGATGCGCCTTGGCCTCGGTATCCGTTCGCGCGAAGTCGTACAGGCGTAGGCGAGACCATGGCGACGTTGAGCAACCCATGGCAGCCAGATGATCCGTGGATCGAGGAGGCTCTGCGCGAGTCCTCCTTCGGTGAGCTGCGCTTCATCCCCTACTCCTCCAACGACGTCTACCTGGCTCGCCTCTCGCACCCGGAGCATGGCGAAGGGCTGGCGGTGTACAAGCCGCGCGACGGGGAGAACCCGCTCTGGGACTTCCCGGGCGGCCTCGACCGGCGTGAGGTAGCGGCGTACGACTTCGCGCGCCTGCTGGGCTGGCCGATCGTCCCGCCGACGGTGCTCCGGCCGGATGCGCCGAGGGGTGCCGGCTCGCTTCAACTGTTTATCGAACATGAGCCGGCACGGCACTATTTCGTGCTCCGCGAGGGCGATACGCACGACGAGGCCCTCGCGCAACTGGCGGCCTTCGACCTGCTGGCAAACAATGCTGACCGAAAGGGCAGCCATGTCCTGCTGGACCCTCAGGGCCGCGTCTGGGGGATCGACAACGGCCTCTGTTTCCATGATGAGCAGAAGTTGCGCACGGTGATCTGGGACTACGCGGGGACACGGATCCCAGACGGATGGTGCGCATCGATTGCATGCGCACGTGACGCGCTGGTGGCCGGCACCGACGAGGCCTCAGCGCTGCTTCGGGCGCTGACCACGGCTGAGCGAGATGCGCTGGTCGCGCGGTGTGACGTGATCCTGCGAAACCCCGTGCTGCCGGAGATGTACCTGTCCTACCGCTGCGTGCCGTGGCCGATGCTCTGACCGGCTGCGAGCCGCTTCATCGAACCGTTGGAAGCGGTCCGCCATGTCCCGGTCTGTCTGACGAATCTGACGCGACCCTCATACGTCCATCAGACTGCTAGTATCACGAGGGATTTGAAGCCGTCGGCTTCGATCGCATTCCGCCTGGTCTGATGCGCGTCTGATGGGTTGCTCGTGAGTCCCCAGTCACACGACATCTCCGATCGGCCCTCACAGACGCCCGAGTGCGACGGATTGGCTGGTGCCCCCATGCCTGACCAGCGCAGCGTCCGTGGACCCCTCGCCGTGCCGGATGCCACCGGGCCCGAACTGACCGGCAGGCACCTGCTCGTCGTGGATGACGATGCCATCGTCCGCGAGACGATCGGCCAGATGTTGCGCGCGGACGGCGCGGAGGTGGTCGCGGTCGAGTCAGGTGAGGCGGCCCTGACGCTCCTCGAGGAGTCGAACTTCGATCTCGTGATCCTCGATGTCGGACTCCCCGGGGTCTCAGGATTTGAGACTCTGCGGCTGCTGCGCGAGCGCAGCGACATTCCGGTGATGATGGTGACGGCGGCCGGGAGCCTCGCCGAGCGCGTGGCAGGGTTCGACCTCGGCGCGGACGACTATGTGCTCAAGCCCGTGGAGGCACCGGAACTCGGGCGCCGGGCCCGAGCGCTGCTCCGCCGTGTACGCAGTGCGGGGGCGCGCGCCCCACAGGAGCTCACCGGACCGAGCGGTGTGATCTTGCGCCTCCGTTCACACGAGGCATACGTGGACGGCCGGCTGCTCGAACTGACTCCCAAGGAGTTCGCCGTCCTCCGGTTGCTCCTGGACCACCGAGGCGAGGTGGTGAGCCCGGACGACCTCTCCCTGGCGATCTGGGGCTACGAGACCTTCGGCTCGCGCAACTTTGTCGAGGCGCACATCTCGCGCCTGCGCTCGAAATTGGCGAAGGCCGGGGCTGGGGACGTGGTCATTACCATCCGAGGGGTCGGCTACGTCGTCCGGTAGTCGCTAGCGCGCCTCGAGCTCCTCGGGAAGCCTGAACTCCACGGTCTCCTCCGCGACGACCACGGGCTCGATCCGCGTGACCCCACGTGCACGCAGGTCGTCGATGATCGGCGCGAGCAGGTCGTCCGGCACGGAGGCTCCGGCGGTCAGGCCGACCACGGCGACGCCCTCGTACCACGCCGGGTCGATTTCAGAGATCCCGTCCACGCGGTGCGCCGGCGTGCCCATCGAGCGGGCGACTTCACAGAGCCGCACGGAGTTCGAGGAGTTGGCCGACCCCACGACGATGACGAGGCCCGCCCGCTCCGCCAGCACCTTCACAGCGGCCTGGCGGTTCGTCGTCGCATAGCAGATGTCGTTGCGGATCTGCGCGTCCGGGAAGCGCTCGCGCACTGCAGCGATGGTGTCGGCCGTGTCGTCGACCGAGAGCGTGGTCTGGGTCACGACGAAGACCGGCCGGCCCGGCTCCCCCAGCGCCTGCACGTCGCGGCGGCTGTCCACGACGCGCGTGCGATCCGGCGCCTCGCCCTTGGTGCCCTCGACCTCGTCGTGTCCCTCGTGGCCGACGAGGAGGATCTCGAAGCCGTCTTTCGCTGCCTTCTTGGCTTCAAGGTGCACCTTGGTGACGAGGGGGCATGTGGCGTCGATCACGCGCAGCCCTCGATCGCGGGCTGAAGCGATGACGGCCGGCGCGACGCCGTGTGCGGAGAAGACGATGCGGGAGCCGGTCGGTACCTCGTCGACGGACTCGACGAAGATCGCGCCTCGCTCCCGGAACCCGTCCACGACGTACTTGTTGTGGACGATCTCGTGGAATGCGTAGACAGGGCCCTGCTCGGCGTCCAGCACCTGGTTGAGGACGTCGATGGCGCGCACGACGCCCGCGCAGAAGCCGCGCGGCTCGGCGAGCAGAATGGTGTGCGGCATCCGCTGGGCCTCCGCCTCGATCGTAGCAGTGGCGGGGGCTCAGGCCTCGAGGTCTCGCCCGCGGACGATCGCCGCGGCCCGTGCCGCCCCGGCGCCGAGCAGCAGGCCGCCAGCCAGGGCGACGAGGATCGCCCAGGCTGGCGTGAGGGTGGACGCCAGATCGATAGGTGCGCGCGTGGCGGCACCCGGCGGGCCACCGGCCGCGGCGCGTGCCTCGGGAGGCATCCCGGGCGTGGGTCGCGGACTGACCCGCGCGTCGAGCAGGATCCCCGAGCTCGAGAAGCTCCGCTCGATTGATTGCCCGGGACCGGGTGCGGGCAAAGGCTGCTCGCCTTCCTCGACGCCTTCGCCGTAGGACACGGCATCGATCTCACGTCCGTCTGGCGCCACGAGCGCGACCCGGTCACCGTCATTTCCGAGGCCGTTGCCGATCGCGTGACGGAGCCGCACCAGCGCTGTGCCATCCGGGATGCGGGCACCGGGCGCGGCGATCACCACGACCGCCCCAGGGTCGAGCAGGTAGGGAGGCAGGACACTCCCCGACCGCCGGTCACGAATGGTGAGCCCAGCGAGCGAGGCGGGTGCCGTGCCTGTATTCATCACTTCCACCCACTCGTACTCGCCGTCCGCACCGCCCTCCTCGGGGTTGCTCATGATCTCGGTGATGCGCAGCCGTTGCTGCTCCGCAGTCGCGCCAGGGATCGTGCCGCGTGTCCCCGTCTCCGCTCGTGTCGGTGCCGCCGGAGTCGGTGTCGATGCGTTGGAAGCACTCGGCTGCAGATCGATGCGTGGGCTCGGCGTCGACGGCGCAGGCGCCGATGGGCCAGTCCGGGCAGCGGGTACCTGGGGAGCGTGGGGGCTTGCCTCGGACGGCTCGGCGGCGTCGAACGTAACGTTGTCGATCGCGACGGATGCTCCACGTTCCGTGGCGGCGCGCAGGAGGATACGCACGCGAGCGCTGTGAGCGTTGCTCGGAGCACGCACCGGGCCGGTGGCGATGACCTCAAACTCCCCCTGCGTATATGCGTTCGGTGATTCTGAAGCCACCGCTGGTGAGTCGTCAGTACTCAGTTGGGCGCCGCTACCGTCGGCGCTCGCGTACCAGGCGATGCGCACCCATGCGGCTTCGACGCCGTTCAGCGGTGCCAGAAGGGCGCTGGCCGCATACCAGCCGGCCGGCGTGACCGAGACCGTCTGTTGCACCCAGGCCGTGGCGGCGTCGTCAGAGGTCAGCACGAGGGACTGACCGTGACCCTCGATGTGGCTCCCGATGCTCAGCCGTCCGCGCGTGACGCTCCAGCCCGAGGCGCCGAGGCTGAAGTCCGTGTTGCGCAACCACGACGCCGGTAGTGGCGGCGGTGTGGGTGTCGGTGTGGGCGTCGGTGTACGGGTCTGCGTCGGCGTGCGCGTGACCGTGGCGCGCGGCGTCGCGGTCGCTGCGGGGGGCGACTGGATCGGGGCCGTTGCGGGTGGCTCGGATTCGCTCTCGGGGGGGAGGGCGGGGACGGGTTCCTCGGTCGCAGTAGGTGTGGGCGGCGGTGGTGGGAGGGTCGCGGTGATGCTGACGCTGTCCACTGAGAAAGATGCACCAATGCTCGTCGCCTGGGCCGAGACGGTCACTCGCGCGTACTTCGCCCCTGCTGGTCGCAAGATCGGGCCGGCCGCGATCGCCCGGTAACCCGGGCTGTCAGATCCACCGAGGGCTCCGATCGCTTCCGCACCGGGAACGATTCCGCCGTCCTGTGTCATGAACGTCAGGCGGACGGTGACCCCGGAGATATCAGTCTCGTTGTCGCGTGCAAGGGCGGTCAGCGTGTAGAGGTGTGCCGGGCTGCCGGGGGCCGGGTCGACGTCGAGGAGCCAGTACTGGGTGGCGATGGACAGGAGGCCGACGCGCGTCGAGGTGAGGTGCGCCGCCGCCGCGCCCTCCGCGGGCATGGTCGAGGCGTCGACGGCGAGCGTGCCGCCGATGGGCGGGGCCCAGCCATTGGTGCCACCCTCGAAGTCACCGTTGAGTAGCAGGTTCTGGGAGGACGCCGGCGAGAGGGCGGCCATTGCGAACGCGCCCGCCGCGGCGGCCGCGCCCAGCCATACGCGAGTGCGCCGTCGCACTGGACACCCCGCCCTGCGACGTGGGGAGAGCGCCTCGCCTCCTTGACGAGCCGCGGACGCCGCAGCCCGACGTTATCAAATTGGGCGGTCGGAGGACGACGTACCTGGTCGATTGTCAGACAACCGGCGCGCAGCATCGAGCGCTTCGGGCGTATCCACGTCGACGAACGATTGGCCGTCCGGATCGGCCTCTCCCCACTCATCCTCTCCCAGGCGGGCCATGCGGAGGTCGGAGGCCGCGGACATCGGAGCCCTGTCGCCGGCATCGAGATGTGCTCGTAGGACGGGAAGGGCGTCGCGTGCCATGGCGGAACAGAGCGGTTGCGGCCGGCGGTCGGCGACGGGGAGCAGCCACCGTGTGCCTTCCGCCGCTCTGGCCGAGCGGAGTCGGTCCACAAGGAGCAGCAAGAGCGCCGGCTTGAGGAGCGGCATATCCACTCCGAGGAGCAGGCACAGGTCACCCCGTGCGACAGCCAGGCCCGTCGCCATCCCGAACAGCGGACCCTCGCCTTCCAGGGCGTCTTCCACGGTCACCACCGGACACGGCGCGAGGACGCCCGGAAGCGACTGACCGCGCGCACGCACGAGGACGACCTCGGAGGCCACCTCCGAGGCAGCCGTCACGGTGCGCTGGACGAGCGTTGTGCCCTCGAACTCGATCCAGGACTTGTCCCGGCCCATGCGCGAGGAGCGGCCTCCGCAGAGGATGACAGCGGTCACGTCTGGCTGGACCGGCATCGAGGCGCCCCATCCGTGCCGCCCTACGATCAGGCGATGACTTCCACGCGGCAACCTCGATGATACGGAACGCAGCCGGGCCGGCCCGCGCCCCCCTCTGGCATGCGCTACGCCTGCATGAGGCCGCTCGCCCTGTAGTGGCGATCGTCGGTGCGGGAGGGAAGACTTCGTTGCTCTACGCGCTCGCGCGGGAAGTGGCAGGGCTCGGCGGTCGCGCGCTCGTCACCGGCACCGCCCGTTTCACTCCCGCGCCACACGGCTGGCCGATGCCACCCAGCATCGCGGCCCCGGACGGTGCCGCGGTGATGCGGGCGGCCGAATCAGTGGGGGCGAGCGCTGTGCTGGTGATGACGGGTGTACGCCCGCAACCCGCGGGCAGACTTGCTCCGCTCCCGCCCGAGGACATCGACGCCGTTGCTGCGGGGGAGGCGTTCGACGCGGTCTTCGTGGAGGCGGACGGAAGCCGGGCTCGGGCGTTCAAGGCACCGGGCGACCACGAGCCAGTCATCCCGTCCTCGGTGACGCACGTCATCGCTGTGGTGGGCGCCAGTGCCCTGGGCCAACCGCTCGATGCAGGCACGGTCCACCGTCCGGAGCGCGTGCGAGCCCTCGTGCCCGGCCTTCCGCGCGACGCGGTGTGCACAGCCGAGGTCATCGCACGTGTCCTCTCCCATCCGGACGGCGGCCGCCGGAACGCCTTGGGCCGCCCATTCGTCGTGGTGGTGAATCAAGCAGACACGCACGGAGGCGCGGCGAGGACGATCGCGGCGGAGGTGCGCGCCTGGGGTGTTCCATCCGTGGTGGTGACGGCGCTGCGCGACCAGGAGAGGCCGGTGCGAGGTGAGTGAACCAGCGAGCAGTGAGCCCAGCGAGCTCGAGGAGTACCGGGCGGCCAAGGACCAATTCTTTCGAGACCAGCCGGAGTCACCGCTGCTGCCATCTGCGCGACGCACGTTCAGCGGGCTCGCCTACTACCCAGAGGATCCGGGTCTGGCCTTCATCGTGACCCCAGAGCCCTACGAGGACGTCGAAGTGATCGAAATGGGCACGTCGGACGGGGACATCCGCGAGTACGAGCGGTGGGCGCGCATCCGGTTCCCCGTCGGTGGCGTGGAGCAGTCGCTGACAGTCTTTCGTGACCCTGACACCGGTGGGCTCTTCCTCCCGTTTGTCGATGCCGGGGCGGGAGTCGAGACCTATGGGGCGGGCCGCTACCTGGACCTACCGGTGGAGGACGGCCGTCTCATCCTCGACTTCAATTACGCGTACCACCCGTACTGTGCGTACAACCCCGGCTACTCGTGCCCCATTCCCCCCGCTGAGAACCGGCTGAGCGTGCACATCCGCGCCGGGGAACGCCTCGGCGGGGACGGCGTGCACTAGTTGGTAACTATCCCCCTGATGTAGAGGGGAACGAATCGGTTCGCCGCGCCGTTGGCGGTGAACTATGAGGACGAATCGAGAGCCGTCGTTTTCCGAGGTCGCAGCGCTCTCATTCCGAATCCGGGAAGAAGCGCACAAAGGCTGGCAGCACTTTGTCTCGGACGTACTCGTGTATGTCCCTGAGGGCAGCGATACGGACGCCGCCGTCGGGCCTGCCTACTGGAAGCATTACGTCGAAGGTGACGTATGGCTCGAATGTCTCTTTCGGGTGGCTATCGAAGGTGGCTACCGCTACTACGTCGCCGTCATTGAGGCGGCCCGTAGAGACCTCGATGCCCGCGACCTTCGGAACGGTCGTAACTCCGTTCGCCATGTGAATGAAACGGTGCCGGTCGAAGGTCGCGATCTCGTTCAGCACCCAGAGTCGGTGGTATTCCGCCCGCTCGCCGTCGATGTATGGCTGAAAGCCATTGACCACATCACGGACATTGTCCTTGACACCGTTGAGGTTCTGTTCCCACAGCCCGGGATTCCGATCTTTGAAGATGGGGAAGGTGACGCGGCGCTGCGCTTGTTCAGAGAGGGATTCCGCTCCGGACAACGGCCAGATGATTTGATCGAGGGCACTACGAAGGTGGTAGGCGATCTCGCCGACAAGCAGTCCGAGATCCCGCGGTGGTTCGACAACGGCATCGATGCGGTAGACGTAGACGCGCTCTTTGTCGCGCGTCTCAACATCGAGACGATAGGGCTTCAACTGCCGGTACTTCCCAAGCGCCGCGTCGAGACGCTTCAGGTGGCTCTCCGCCCGTACGATCTTCATCCGTGGCCCGTCGAGTGGGTGACGAGGAGTCCACTTGCGCAACTTCATGTGCGATGCCCCTATGAGCGGGAAAGAACCGACGCAGACTACCCCACAGGGCGCAGAAATCCCCATCCCGAAGAAGGGGACGTTCCTGAAGACCTGAAGAAGGTGTCGAAGGCGGGCAAGCCGCCCCGTTCAACTCCGGGCAGCCCGGAGAAGTAGCCCCTCGAACAGGGCGCGCTCGTCGTTCCGGCGGGAATGCCGCCAAGCGTACTCATTCAGGTAGCCCTGAAGATGCTTAGCGGACACGGGGTAGACGCCCCGGATGCCGTTCTTCGTGAGCGACCAGAACCCTCGATAGGGATAGTTACCCACTAGTCCCGGTACGTCTGCCTACAGCGCGCGATATGCCGAGCGGAGCGTGGCGTCATCAAAGGCGTTCGAAGGCTTTCCTGAGGCGAACCCGTAGAGCGCGGCCTTGAAGATGCCTTCCATCGCCGCCACTGTCCCGAAGGCCACGGCAAATACGGCGACGCCGGCGATCATGCCCAGCAGCGGGTAAACCATCCCGAGGGGGACAGCGACTGCTGCCGAAAGCAAGACGGCGACGAGGTAGATGAGCCCGAAGCCGAAACCGGCGACTGCCTGGTTCCCCCACGTCTGTCGGAACAGGGCCTTCGAGCGCTTGATGGCGGCAACCGGTCCGAGCCGTTCGGCCACCATGATCGGGACGACGAAAAAGGTGAGGTACGCCCAGATCCCACCCACGATTGCGATGGCGAAGCGAGTGACCATGGCCAGGGCGCCTTCGCGCGCCTGGCTGCGTGCCAATTGAAGCAGCAGCCCCACCGTTGCGGAGATTGCGGCCCATCCGAGGATCGCCGGGAGGCTACCCACGGCGGCATTCAAGCCAGAACGTACCGTGGGGTCACCGCCGTTCAGCCGTTCCATGGCTGCGGCGATGAGGGCGGCATTGAAGAAGACGGCGATGGTCGTGATTGCGAATGACAGCATCACGAACAGGGCGATGTCCGACGCGCTGACTGCGGCAGCCCCGGCCTCGGCCGCCCCCGTGGAAGCCGAGATGCGGTCGAACGTGCCGATGCTGTAGGCGACGGCCGCGAAGACGCCCCCCACGAGCAGGATCACGATCCCGGACAGGATCGGGAAGACCATCAGTTCGCGGTCCTGCATGAGCACGCGCCAGGACGTCTTCATCAGTTGGAAGGTGTTCGAGATCGACTGGAACAAGGTGGGTCTCCTTCGAGCAGCCTGCAGTATGCCATTCCAGGCAGGCCCAAATGTGATGCAAGTGTGGGATAGGATGCGGCTCGTGGGCAGATTCGAAGTGGGCCTGACGCGCGCCGAGTGGGGCGAGACGGCCGTCGCGCTTGGCCTGGTGCTGGCCGCGGCGGCGGCCGCCCGCGTCCTTGCGATCGCGCTCCGCTGGGCGATCCACCGGGTCACCCGGGCGACGCATCGAGATCTGGACGAGGCGTTGGCGGAGGCCCTGCGTGGCCCACTGGTGCTGCTCGTCTTCGCCCAGGCACTGTTCCCGGCGCTGCGCTCTCTCTCCTACCTCGGGCCGCACCATCAGCGCATCGAGCGCTGGTGGATCGCCGCGACGGTCGCGGTGGTCACGCTGGCGCTGCAGCGCATCGTCTCCCGCCTGCTGCGCTGGTACGCCGCTCGCCCCAGCGCGGCGGGCCGCCGGCTCGATACACGCACGGCCCCCCTGGTGCGACGGGCCGCCGACGTCGTGATCGTGCTCGCCGGGGCGATCATCGTCCTGGACACCCTGGGGATTCAGATCAGCCCGCTGCTCGCGGGCCTCGGGATCGGCGGCCTGGCTGTTGCCCTCGCCCTGCAGCCGCTGCTCGCGAACCTCTTCGCCTCCTCCTACATGCTCTCGGACGCGTCGGTGCGGGCCGGGGACCAGATTGAGGTAGCGAATGGGCCCTCCGGACGGGTCGAGGATGTCGGGTGGCGTGCCACTAGGCTGCGCAATGCGGACGGGAACATCGTCATCGTCCCCAACAGTCTCCTCGCCGGGTCGGTAGTCACGAACTACACGGCGGGGGACCTGGCCATGGATGCGCGGGTGGACCTCACGGTCACCTATGACGCGGATCTCGCACGCGTGGCCGCCGTGATCGCTGACGAGGCACGTTTGGTGCGCGACGAGGAGCCTGGGGCGATCCCTGGGGCCGAGCCCCGCGTCCGCTTCGGGCGCTTCGCGGACAACCTCATTGAAGTCACCGTCCGAGTCAGAGCCCGGAGCTTCGACGACTCAGCCGCCGTCCGCCATGTGCTCATCCAGCGCCTTCACGCCCGTCTGCGTACCGAGGGGGTCCCGCTTCGCGGGACGCAGGCACCGAACACAAGCAGTTAGCGCCCGCCATGACTAGTTCGCTGGCAGGAGCGAGGGGACGACCGCGGGGAGTCGGGCCGGTGTCGTCGACGGCGTGGGCGTGGGAGTTGAAGTGGAGGGCGCGCTCTGAGTGGGCGTCGCCGTGGGACTGGGTGTAGTTGTCGCCTGGTTGACGGGCACCACCGTCTTGGCCGGTGTCGGGGTCGGCGTCGGGATCTTCTGCTTGGAAAGCTGTTCAAGCCGCCGGGCCTCGGCGATCACGATGGCCGCGTCCAGGCGGGCCCGGCCTGAGTCGCTGTGTGCGGACAGGGCCTCGCGCAGGTCATCCCGCAGGCGCCCGTTCTTCCCGTCCACGAACAGCAACGCGATGCGCTGAGCGCTGGTCTGGTTCTCGAGCGCGGTCACGATCGCCGACACTCGTGCCCGGCGCAGGGTCAGGCTCTCACCACCTACGGCCTCTTCCAGCGCCTGCCGGATCGCTTCGAGGTCACCTGAAGTGACCGCGGCGCGAAGGCGACGCGTGTATGCGGCGTTCACCTCAGCGTCTGCCTGCGCGGTGACGGTTGACCGCGTCTGAGGCGTCGGAGTGGGAGATGCGGTGCGCGTCGTGGCGGCGCGTGTGGCGATCGGGGTTGATGTCGCGGTCGCGGTCCGCTCGGTCGCGCGCGGGGTCGGGGCCTTCCGCTCGGGGGTGGCCGTGGTCGCGCGTGCCGCCGGTGTCTTGGTCGCCGTGCGTGTCACGGCTGCACGCACCGTGTCCCGTTCATCGTCACGGTCTTGCTCGCGCCGCTTCTCCCGTGCTTGCACGACGAGGTCGATGGCCGCCTTTGTGCGCTCGCTCTCAGCCACACGCACTACCGGCGCGGGAGCCGCCCCGGTGATCTCCAACGATGTGGCGACGAGCAGGGGGATCCCCCCCGCGACATCGATGCGGAGAGGCAGCCGCGCGAGGGCGACGCCAGCCTCGATCACGAATCGCTGCTGCCCTTCAGGCATGTCAATCACGATCTCCCCGGCACCATCGCCGTAGCGCTGGACGAACAGCACGTACTCGCCCGGGTCTACGGACTGCAGGTCAAAGCGCTGAACTCCGGGACTCAAGGCCGTGGTGATCCCGCGCAACTGGCGGAAGACGACGCCATCGATGCGCACACCTGTACCCCGCCCGTCCGGCGTCAGCATGGCGGAGGCGAAGGGGCCGCTGATGGTCAGTGCGCTGTCGAGGAGAGGCGCCGTGGCCACGTCCTCGATGGTCTCCTTGCGCGCCCGGAGGGTCTCGCCGCGCCCGACGGGCACGGCCTGCTCGCCCGCCACGACGCGGACCTCTCCCTCCACGGTGGCGACATCCGTCTTCCCGGTCACCGCGTCCACAGAGGTCTCGAATACCGTCCCCAGGACCTCGATGCGCGCGTCCGGGGTCAGCACCACAAAGCGCGAGCCGTCTGTCTCGTCATGGACGATGTCATGCCACAAGCGTCCGGACTGCTGGCGCACCTCGATGCGACGTGGGGACATCGCGAGCGTCTCGATGAGGACCTCGGTCTGTGGGTCGAGCGCGACCGTTGAGCCGTCCGGGAAGGTGATCACGGCGTGACTGCCGGCGGCCGTACGCATCCGGACGCCCGCCTCCAGGGCGGAACCGTCACGCAGCGTGCGCCATTCGACCCCATCGAGGCGCTGGACTTCGCCTACGAAGACGGTGAGGGTTGAGGCGGTCGCGGGCGTGCCACCGCCGCCCAGGACGACGGCGACGGCCACGGCGGCGAGGGCGAAGGCGGGCCCCACGACGCGGAACGCGCCAGCGCTGAGCAGCGTGGCGAGCGACGGCACACGGATACGGCGCCGGCGTTGCTGCGGCGTGTCGCGCAGCGCCGCCATGAAGGCGGCTCGGCGGGCAGGGTCAGGCGTCCGGGCTTGCTCCAACCGGGGGAGTTGGCTCATGGCCGCGGCCGCACGAAGCGCCGGCTCCAGGACCTCGCGGTCCTGCGGGAAGCGCAACAGGCACTCCTCCACGGTGACGCGGCCGGCGCGCAGGTCTTCAATGCAGCGGTCAATGATGAGTTCAACGGGGGTGCGAGGCGCCGTCATGGCAGCCCTCCCATCGACTCGATCTCACGGCGAAGCGCCTGCAGTGCTCGCATCTGGAGACCGCGGACGGTGACCTCCTTGCGCCCCATCACCTCGCCGATCTCCCGCGCGGACTTCTCCATGAGGAAGCGGAGCGTCAGCACCTGGCGGTGGTCCTCAGAGAGGCGTGCCAGTGCTCGCTGCAGCGCCTCGCTCATCTCGCCGGCCAAGAGGGCGGACTCCTGGTCCGCCTCGTCGGGCAGGTCGAAGTCGCCGAGTTCGCTCGTGGTCTTGCGGGTGCGGAAGTGGTCCACCATCTGGTTGTGAGCCATGCGGTAGAGCCATGCCTTGAAAGGGACGCCCCGCTGCTCGAAGCGCGGGATGGCCTGCCATGCCTTCAGGAAGACCTGCTGGGTCAGATCCTCGGCTGCTTCGTGGTCGCGCGTGCGGTGGATCAGATAACGGAGGATTTCGGGCTGGAAGCGGTCGTACAGGAGGCCGAATGCTTGCGCGTCGCCGTCCTTGGCGCGATCCACGAGGCCGGTTACCTCGACCGGATCGGCGGGGGCGGAGACCTCGCGCGCTGCAGTCCGGTCCAACGCGCCCGCCTTCGCACCGTTGAACGGCACGGAGATGGGCGCTGCGCCCATCGTCCACATGGCCGTCATCCGAATGCCCACGATAGCGTCCCTCGGTGACGCGAATCCTCCGCGCCTGCTGCTGTGTCCTGACGTTCCCGTCCTGATCTGCTGTGCCCGAAAGCGGCGCCGGCCTCAGGCGGGGGATGGCCGGCGCCGTCTTCCGGGTACTTCGGGTGGCGGCTCCAGCCGTACCCGGTGCCAGGCTTGGTGCCTGACAGCAGGAGAACGAGGGCATGGCCTTGCCCGTTCGGACGCCGCAGGGGCGCCCCCGCAGATTCGCCGGAGGGAATTCTGTGAGGCTCGCAGCCCGCCCTACGGGTAGATCGGGCCCCGATCGAGGCCGGCCTGCTGAGGCAGTCCGAACATAACGTTGAGGTTCTGCATCGCAGAGCCGCTCTGGCCCTTCATCAGGTTGTCGATCGAGGTCATCACGACAGCCCGGCGGTTGTCCGGGGAGGTGAAGAGGGAGATATCGATGTAGTTCGAGCCGAGCGTGCCTTTGAGCGTCGGTGGAGTGTCCAGCACCCGGACGAAGGGATGGCCCGCGAAGTAGGCCCGGTACTGATCGAGCAGCGTCTTGCGGCTGACAGAGGTTGTCAGCGTCGTGTGCATGGTGTTCAGGATGCCGCGCGTCGTCCCGAGCAGGTGCGGGATGAAGTCGACAGTGGCGCCCTTTGCCTTCCCCAGCCGGCCGAGGGTGAACTCGGCCTCCACGGTGTGCTGGTGGTTCAGCACGCGGTAGGGGACGACGTTGTCGTTCAGGTGGCTGAAATGCTGGAGCGGCGCTGGTTTCTTGCCTGCGCCGGAGGAGCCAGTAAGGCCGTCGACGATGACCACACCGTCCTCGACGAGGCCCTCCGCGTACAGCGGCGCCATGCCCAAGACGATGCCGACGGCGAAGCAGCCGGGATTGCCGACGATGGGCGCGCCACCGATGGCCTCGGCGTTCAGTTCCGTGACGCCGTAGACGGCCTTTCCGAGGAGGCCCGGTGTCTGGTGCGAGGTGTCACTGATCGATGGGTGCCGGTCGGCGTACCGGGCGTAGTCCTGCACGCTCGCGAAGCGGAAGTCACCCGAGTAGTCAATAAAGCGCACGCCGCGGGAGGTGAGATTGTCGGCGTACGGCTGCGAGACGCGGTCGGGGGTAGCGAAGATCACCACGTCGCAGTCCACCCCCACCTGGATCGCATCCGGAGCTTGCACAGGCAGGTCGCACCGGCCCGCGAGGTGCGGGTAGACCTCGTCGATGCGCTTGCCGGCGTCGTCGCGGGCGACGAGTGCCGCAATCTCGAAGTTCGGGTGACCGATCAGCAGTTCGAGGATGCCGAGGCCGCCGTACCCGGTCGCCCCGATCAACTGCGCGCGGATCTTCTGGCCCATCTCTTTGCTCCGTGCCGTGCCCCGGACGGGAGCCCCGCCGGACGCCGAGGATAGCCTCCCCGCCCTCCACGTTCGAGGCACGTCCGCGCCGCCACCGCTACCGTCGCCGGATGGCGCCGCCCTCCCTCCGCGACAGCACGCTCGCGCTCGATGACGCTGCTCTAGCCGCGGCGTGTGAGATGGACACGTTCCGCGCCTCAGGCCCGGGTGGGCAGAAGCGGAACAAGACGAGCTCCGCGGTACGTCTCCGCCACCAGCCGACCGGGGTCTCTGCCGAGGCAGACGAGTCCCGCTCGCAGCACGAAAACCGGGCCCGCGCCGCGCGCCGGCTTCGCCTCGCGATCGCCGTGCAGGTCCGTGACCCGTTGGACATCGAGGCCTGGGAGCCGCCGCCGGGCCTTGCCCTTCTCGTCCGAGTGGGGAGCGGGCCAGCCGTCCGCCGGGAGCCGCGCTACGCGCTTGCAGTCGCTTCGGTCTTCGACCTGCTGGAGGCCCACGGCTGGTCGCTCGCGGATGCCGCACGGCACCTCGGTGTGTCGACCGCGGCGCTTGGACGGTTCGTGGCGGAGGAGGAATTGGTGTTTCGCGCCGCGAATACGCGCCGTCGCGCGTTGGGCCTCGTCCCACTGCGCACGCGCGCTCGGTAGCGGCGCCCCCAGCCCGTAGAATCGCGCCATGGTTGAGATCGTGGTCGCGCGTGGCGACCTGCTGTCCGAGACCGCACGCCGTCTGATCGAGGCGCTCAACGCGGAACTCACCCGCATCTACCCGGAGGAAGGGGCGACGCACTTCCGCCTGGACGCTGACGAGGTCGCGCCGGGACGTGGCGCGTTCCTCCTGGCGACGGTCGACGGTGATCCCGTCGGGTGTGGCGCGCTCCGGCGTCTCATCACACCCGGGCTGGAAGATGCTGTGGAGTTGAAGCGGATGTATGCCGTCCCCGCCCTACGAGGGCGAGGCGTCGGCCACGCCGTCCTCGCAGCGCTAGAGCGCGAGGCCGCGGCGCTCGGCGTGCGTCGGATGCTGCTCGAGACGGGCCCGCGGCAGCGCGAAGCCCTGGCGCTCTACCGCCGCTACGGCTTTGTCGAGGTTGCCCGCTTCGGTGAATACGTCGAGTCTCCGCTCAGTCTCTGCATGGAGAAGCAGGTAGGTGCCACGCCGATCCCGCTCCGCCGCGCATCGATTGAGGCGCCCGAGGCGGTCGCGTTGACCGATGCGATGGCCGTGGAGGTGGCGGCGCTCTACGACGACGACGAGCCGCCGCCGCCGATCGATCCGACCGAGCTTGAGCCGGGCGCGGGCGTCTTTCTGATCGCGGACCTCGATGGTCGCCCGGCCGGGTGCGGCGCCCTGCGTCCGGTGCCCGTGCCGGACATGCTCGCGACTGGCGAGTTGAAGCGAATGTACGTCGTCCCCAGCGCCCGACGGCGTGGAGTGGCCGCGGCGGTCCTCGAAGGGTTGCTCGCTGAGGCCCGCGCCATCGGGTACGCGCGCGTTGTGCTGGAGACGGGCGACCGACAGCCTGAAGCGATCGCGCTCTATCGCCGTGCCGGCTTCGAGCCGATCCCGCGCTACGGTGCGCCGTGGACACACCCGCTGAGCGTCTTCATGGCGAAGGACCTGCCGAGGTAGTCCCGGCGGTTGTCATTCTCGACGGATCGTGGCCGTCAGGTGGTGCGCCTCCAGTCGGTCGCGGTACAACTCGGCGCGCTCCAGGGGGCAGGTGATGACGTCGGCTTGGCCGTGATGATGCGCCGTCAGCATGATCTCGACTGCGCGCTCGACTGAGAGTTCCGGCACGGAAGCGAGCAGGGCGTGGACGACGTCGTCCATCGCGTTCACGTCGTCGTTGTGCACGACGACCGTTGCGCGTCGGACGAACTCGGTGCCGGTGACCTCCTCGACGGCCGGTTCGGCGACGGGAGCCTCAGGCGAGACAGCGAGGCGTGTGGTCACGAGCCTAGTTTCCGGTGGTCCCAGGAGCGCACGCGCAGGGGATGGATACGGATCGTCACCCGCTTCGTCGGGCGCGCGGGCTCGGTCGGGTTCTCTGGCCGCGCGGGGCGCGGTCGCCCCGCGTGCTTCGCGCCCTCGAGCGCGAGGATGCGTGCCGTTACCTCGGGGTCCGCGATCAACTCAGCGCGGCCGTCGATCGAGACCCCGCGCAGTTCGTTGTAGACGGACCCTGCCTCCGCGAGGACGGTGATCCTTGGGTCGCGCTGAAGGTTCCGGACCTTCTGAGACGTCCCGTACGTGGTGAATGCGATCAGGCCGTCGTCGTCGATCACGAACCACATCGGCACGAGGTGCGGGGTGCCGTCGCGGTTGATGCTCGCCACCTGAAGGGTGCGCGCCTCGCTCAGCAGTTCAGCCTGTTCAGCCTCGGTGAGGACGAGGCGGGCACGCGGGTTGGGCATCGCGGACCTTCCTCCGTCCTCGGCTATCGCACCAACAGTATGACGGCGACCACGAGGGCGTAGGCGATGACGCCCATGCGGAGGCGGGCAGCGGAGAACCGTCGTGCCACCCCCACGCCGAGGTAGCCGCCAGCGAGGGCCGCCACGGCCATCACTACCGCGGGGAGCCAGGCGACCGGGCCCCAGATTGCGAAGTAGACGACCGCCGCCGCGTTGATGATCGCGGAGAGCAGTCCCTTGAGCGCATTCGACCGGTGCAGGTCGTCCGGTAGGAGGATTCCCAATACCGCGAGCGTGATGATCCCGAGCCCCGCGCCGAAGTATGCCCCGTAGATTGCGAGAAGGAAGACTGCCGCGATCAGCTCGAACGGGGTGCGGCCCTCGGGGCCCTCGGGACGATGGCGCGCCACCCAGGCTGACAGTCGAGGCTGTGCCGCCATCAGGCCCGCGGCGAAGAGGATCAGGAACGGGACGATCCGGTCGAACGAAGCCTCGGACGTCATGAGCAGGATCGCGGACCCCGCGATGGCGCCGAGGATGCTCGGCACCGTCAGGACGAGGATGCGGCGGCGCTGGTCCGTCAGCTGGGCCGCGTAGCCAATCGAGCCACCGACGTACCCCGGCCAGAGCGCGACCGTATTCGTCACGTTGGCGACCTTCGAGGAGTACCCGGCGGCTACGAGCGCGGGGAAGGAGACCAGCGAGCCTCCGCCGGCGACCGCATTGATGGCCCCCGCGACGAACGCGGCCACGGCCAGGAGCGGGTATTCGAGTGCGCCCATCGGTCCCCCGGGGCGCACTCTAACAGCGGCCGGTTGTGAGGTCTGGTGGGCCGGTGTAGAACGAGCCGCGGAAGCGGAGGCCTTGATGCGGTACGACGACCTCGATGACCTGATCGTGGAGGTGGCGGACGGGATCGGCCACTGGCGAATCAACCGCCCGGAACTCCTGAACGCCATGCGCACGCGCACCTTCTGGCAGATCGTCGAACTCGGTCGCCGCCTCCAGGTGGACGAGGATGTCCGGGTGGTGGTCGCTTCGCACGAGGGCCGCGGCTTCTCGGCGGGCGCCGACCTCGTCAGTCGGAACCCCGCCGACCCGGACGCCACTCCCGAGGCGACACCGACCGACACCATGGGGATCAGCGCGATCGGCCTCGCGATGCAGCGGCTGGACAAGCCGACCATCGCGGCGATCAACGGGGTGTGCGCCGGCGCGGGCTACGCCCTCGCGCTCTCCTTCGACCTCCGTTACCTCGGCCCGGAAGCGCGCTTTGTCACGGTCTTCGGGCGGCGTGCCCTGTCGCCGGATTGCGGCATCACCTATTGGCTGCCGCGGCTCGTGGGGCACGCGAAGGCGCTCGAACTGCTGTACACATCACGAGACGTGCTCGCGGAGGAAGCGGCTCAACTGGGGCTGGGCAATGAACTGGTCCCGGACGCGCTCGAACGCGCGATGGAGGTGGCCCGCGGCCTGACGGAGGGCGCCCCGCTCTCCATGATGTGGCAGAAGCGCGAGGTGCGGAACTCCTGGCTCGTGGACTTGCAGCGCCAGATCGAATTCGAGTGGGCAGCGCAGGCGCTGCTGCGCGGGACGGCCGATGTGGCCGAGGGCCGTGCGTCGTTCCTGGAGAGTCGAAAACCGAAGTTCGTCGGGCGATAGGCCCGCGAGAGGAGCCGAGCATGGGCAGCATCGCGGCGGTCGACGAAAAGACCGGCCGGAAGTTCTTCCTTGATGACCCGGACGACCTCCGGCCGGGAGAGCCGCTGGTCTTCCTGCTGAACTTGCACGGCGGCGGGTCCGTCGGCCAGTGGCAGCACGCTTACTTCCCGGCGCACGACTACAAGGAGCAGTACCGCCTGGTGGTCGCTACCCCCTCGGCTGCGACGAAGGAACCGTCGCGTCGCTGGGTCGGGGAGGCGGACGACGAGCACCTCCAGAACATCGTGAACTACGTGTTCGAGAAGTACGGCGTCGAACGGATTCGGTCGTTCTGGCTGGTGGGCCACTCGCAAGGCGGACAGACCTCGGCGCGGCTGCTGCAGACACCGTTCTTCCGCGACCGCGTGGACGGCTGGCTGAGCCTCTCGGGCGGTCGCCTCGGCGGGCACGAGCGGCCGGACGCGTTCTACCTCCCCACCCGCGGTTCGGTGCCCGCGCCAGCCGACCGCCCGGGGCCGCCGCCGCTCCCGCAGACGGATATGTCGTTCATCTTCGCGATCGGTGAACACGAGATCGTGACGCTCCCGGAGACGTCGCCCTGGGCGGAGAAGTACGGCGCTGGGCCGCGACGGCGACTGCCTGACGTCGTGGACACCGAGGCCGGCCAGATCTATGACCGGCTCCGCGAGGGCAAGTCGAATGCCTCATGGGGCCTCGAGGCGCGGCCCGGCACGGCACAGGTCTACGTCTACCCCGACGCCCGTGACGGCCGCGTGATCGCGGACGTGCTGCGTCTCGACAAGGGACACACTGAAGGACTGGAGCCGAACATCACGCGCACGCTGATCGAGATGATCGTGTCGGCTCCGGGTGGGAAAGCGCGAGCGATGCTGGCTCCAGGCCGGTAGCGGCAGCGCAATGCCGGCTCGACTATTCCGAGTCATCCTGCCGGCGGTCGACGTGGACGAGGCCGCGCGGTTCTACGCGGCGATCCTTGGCTTGCCGGGCGAGCGCGTCTCGGGTGCCCGGCACTACTTCGAGTGCGGTGGCACCATCCTCGCCTGCGTGGGAATGGAAGCGGAGCAGCCGGCGTTCCGCCCGAACATCGAGCACGTCTACTTCGCCGTGGACGACATCGAGGAGACCTACGCCCGGGCCGCCTCAGCGGGTTGTTCCTGGCTCGGGGAGAGCATCGTGGCCCGCGCATGGGGCGAGCGTTCGTTCTACGCGCGCGACCCGTCCGGGAACCCGATCTGTTTCGTCCAGTCCGGGACGGAGTTCACCGGCGGCCGTTTCGTCCCGTAGGGGCTCGGCCGCTACCCGCCCGCGAGTTCCTCGAGCACTGTGCGGCGCACGAGTTTGCCGTTGCGCGTGCGCGGCAGCGGCTCCGTGCGCAGCACGTACTCGTGTGGGCGCTTGTACTCGGCGAGGTGCTGCGCCGCATGCGCCTCGAGCGTTGCCACATCGAGGGTGGTCCCCGCCTGCTGCACGACACAGGCGGTGACCAGCGTCTTCGACTCGTCGATCTTGCGCCCGACCACCGCGACTTCGAGGACGCCGGGGCAGGCTTCGATGGCCGCCTCGATCTCGTTCGGGGAGAGCCGGTAGCCGAACGACTTGATCGTGTCGTCCGCCCGGCCGTGGAACCAGACATACCCGTCGGCATCGAGGGCGGCGAGGTCCCCCCCGGTGAACCACTCGCCGCGATAGACGACAGCCTCCTCGTCGGGGCGGTGCCAGTAGCGCAGCATGAGGCCCGGGTCGTTGCGATGCGACGCGAGCAGACCGACCTCGCCAGGCGGGAGCAGGCGTGGTTCCTCGCTCGCCGGGTCGAGGATCGCGACGCGGCGTCCCGGCTGAGGACGGCCCGGTGACCCTCGGCGTACCGGGGTGACCGGGCCTGCCGAGATGTAGGTGCTGAGTTCGGTCATCCCGAGCGCCTCATACATCTCCACACCAGTCCGCATCCGCCATTCGTCGTAGAGCGCGGGCGCGAGGGCCTCGCCCGAGACGAGGACATGGCGGAGGCGGGAGAGATCGTGCTCCTCGGGGCGCGCGTACTTGAGCATCTGCCGGTACACCGTGGGCACGGCGACAAAGATCGTGACGCCCAGCCGCTCGATGAGCGCGGGCCACTGGGTGGTCTCGACACCTGCCGCGAGGATCGCGTGCGATCCGGCCGCCCAGGCGTCCATCAAGCCGACGCCCAGGGTATAGGACCAGTTCAGCGTGCCAGCATGCAGTGTCACGTCGTCCGGCGCGAAGCCCTGCCAACCCTCGCGCATCATGGCGCGGCCGAGGACGGTCCGCTGGGCGTGGAGCACGCCCTTCGGCTTGCTCGTCGTACCGGAGGTGTAGATGAGGAACGCGGGGTCCTCGGCGTGCGTCTCCGGCAGCGCGGAGGTGCCATCGAGGGTTTCGAGGTCGCGTTCGGAGATCACGCGGCCCCTGAAGGCCTCGATCTCCATGCCGTGACCGGCGATGAGGGCGGCGGCATCGGCGTCCTGAGCGAGGAAGGCAGCCTCCTCCGCTGTGAGCGCGGGGGAGGCGGGGATCGGCACGAGGCCCGCGAGGTTCGCGCCGAAGAAGGCGAATGCGTAGGAAGGAGCGTGAGGCAGGCGGAGCAGGACGCGCTCGCCCGGTCGCAGCCCGAGGGCGAGGAGTCCTCGCGCAGTGCGCTCGATCCGGGTCCAGGCCTCAGCCGCGGTCCAGCGCTCCTCGTGCCCATCGCCGTGCACGAATGTGAAGGCAAAGCGGTCCCCGAGGGGCCCGGAGGCGCGCGCCTCCAGGCACCAGCGGGCGAGGTTCAGCGGCGGGCCGGCGGCGTCGTCAGGCACGCCGCGAGTCTACGCCGCTAGCGCTTGCGAGCGACGCGGGACGACTGGCAGACGTGGTGCGTCTAGGCGACCAGCCCGTAGACGAGCCCAGCCAGTCCGTAGCCGACGACCGCGTATCCGCCGTTGATCAGGTAGAGCGACCAGGGCGTGCCCTCGTACGTGGGGCGGTTCAGTTCCTCAATGGCGACCACGCCCGCACCGACGATCAACCCGCACACCAGGCCGTCCAGCGGTCCGTCGCCGCCGCCCCACGTGTAGAGCAGGGCCACGATCGCGGTGGTGACAAGGCTCCCTGCGGCGTTGATGCCCAGGGAGACTGGGAGCGGCATGCCGGACGGGTCGTCCATCGACTTCCCGAGGGCCGCCATCCACTGCTTCGAGAACAGGAACGTGTACCAGACGGCGCCGGTCGCGAAGTGAGCGACCATCCCGAGTACCACCCCAAGGATGCTGAGACTGACGGCTTCCAGGTGCATAGGACCCCTCCTGTGCACCCCCGACGCGAAGCACAGCCTACCCGGTCGCGGTGCATCGATGTGAAACGACGCACCGTCGGGCCGGTTGCAGATTCAGGCGAATGGCCGAGGTCAGACTGTGTCGATGGGCTCGATGATTGCGGACATCGAGCCCTTCGACCCGGCAATCCGGGGATCGGCGCCATACGCGTGCACCTGTGACTGCTTCGCCTCGCAGGCCTCACGGTCGGCAGTCATGAGGGTCACCCGCCCCTGCGTGTCCACGATACGGGCGAGCGCGAACGCTTTCTCAACCCCGTACCCGAAGATGGCCCCCAACATCTCGATCACGTAGTCGTACGAGTGGTCGTCATCGTCCAGGAGGACGAGGCGCCAGAGCGGCTCCGGTACGACCTGAGTCTCGTCCTCGACCGTCACGTCCGGCCTGACGGTGGGCCGGACGGTTGGCGAGACGGCGCGCGGCGCGGCGAGCGGTTTGTGGAGGGGCATGGGGTCGATCGTATGCGTCCACGACCCGGGAGGAGAGGGCGGGATAGGCACCGGGGATTGCGTCAGATGACTGCTGAGACCGCCGTAATATTGGTGGCGATGATGAGTCAACCTGAGGAGGTCTGTGGTTGAACAGGAGCCAATGGGTGCGGCAGATCCATCGATGGATGTCGCTCGCCTTCACCGCGACCGTTATCGCCTGCTTCGTCGCCGTCGGGCTGGGGGAGCCTCCTGAGTGGCTGTTCTACCTGCCGCTGCCTCCGCTCTTCGTGCTCCTGTTCACCGGTCTGTACCTGTTTGTCTTGCCCTATCTCGCGAGCCGCCTCAATCAGTCGGCTCGTTAGAGGGAGAGCCGAGGGATCGGCTGTGGGCCTGCTGGACGGGTCTTGCGAGCGAGTAGTGTCGCCAGTATCAGCCAAGGGTTGTCGCCCGGAAGGAACCCGATGCCTGAATTCCAATCCCCACCATTGGGCGTCGTCCTCACGGGAGGTCGGGCCACGCGTCTGCGCCCGCTGTCCGAGGGCATGCCGAAGTCGCTGATCCCGCTCCTCAACCGCCCCCTGATCGCTTACTCCATGGACCTGCTGTCCTCAGCGGGCATCAACGAGGTGGTGGTGGTCGTGGGCCCTCAGGATGATCGTACGGAGCCAGTCGCGCGGGCGGCCGCCCCGCCGGGGATGACGTTGCATTTCGCCGTGCAGCAAGAGCCGAAAGGGTCGGGGGACGCCCTGCTCGCGGCTGGCTCGCTCCTGGACGGGCGCCACGTGGTCGTGGCAGCGGTGGACACCGTGCTGCGCGGGGGCGAAGAACTACCGGGAAACCTCCACGAACAGGTGCGGGCGTTCCTCGCGTCGGGCAACGACGCCTGGTACGTCCTGCATGAAACTGACCGTCCTCGCGAGATGGGGATCGTGGTGCTGGATGGAGAGCGCGTCTTGCACCTGGAGGAGAAGCCTGCCGAGCCGCGCTCAAACCTCGCGCTCGTGGGGATCTGGATGGTCTCGCCGCGCGCGATCGAACGCCTGCGTGCCAATCCCGCAGTGAGTGTCCGCGGCGAGGTTGAACTGAGCGGCACGCTTGCCTCGATGCATGCCGAGGGCTTTCCGATGGGCGGCGCCGAGTACCGCGGGGAGTGGCTCGATACCGGCACCCTGGCCAGCCTCCTCGCCACGCAGCGCGCGCTGCTGGACCTTCCCGCACTGGTCGCACCGGACGCCACGGTCGAGGGGTGCACGCTGGGGATGAACGTCGTCGTCGGCGCGGGGGCGCGCTTGAGGAACTGCACCCTTCGAGACGTCCTCGTTGCCCCCGGGGCGCGACTCGAGGACGTAGTGGCGAGTGGCGAGGTGATCACCGCCGACGGCGTCCGGACATCCGTGTGACCTCGGACGCGCCACACGATGCGGAGGTGGTCGTCGTCGGCGCCGGGGTCGTCGGCCTGGCGATCGCCGAACGGCTGTCGCGCAGCCGCTCCGTCCTCGTGCTGGAGCGACACGAGGGGTTTGGCCGGGAGACCTCGTCGCACAACTCCGGCGTGGTGCACGCCTCGATCTACTACGAGACGGGATCGCTGAAGCACACGCTCTGCTGGGAGGGAAACCCGCTCATCTACGAGTGGGCGGACGCGCACCACGTCCCCGTCCTGCGCTGCGGGAAACTCATCGTCGCACTCTCCGAGGCGGAGCGGGACGGGCTCGAGGACGTGTGGCGGCAGGCGAGCGCGAATGGGGTGCGCGGCATCGAGCGGATGACCGGCGAACAGGCGCGCGTTCTGGAACCATACGTCCCCACCGTCGAGGCGATCTGGTCGCCCTCCACCGGGGTGGTGGATGCCGCCGCCCTGACGCGTTCCTACGAGGGCGCCGCCCGCGAACGCGGAGCGCTCGTCGTCTACCAGCACCGGGTGGTCGAAGCCGCACGGATCTCAGGCGGATTTCGGATCGGTCTGGAGGATGCCGACGGCCAGCGGAGCAGCATCACGTGCGGAGCGCTGGTGAACAGTGCGGGGCATGGGGCGCCGGCGCTCGCCACGGCGCTTGGCTACCCGCTCGACGGCGGCGAGTGCGATGGCGTCGAAGTGCCGGTGCTCCGTCAGCTGGCGAACAGCGGTCGTTACTACGACATCGTGGACCCGCAGGTGGCGCGGATGGTATCGAGGCCGGTCTACCCGCTTCCGGAGCACCAGGCCGGCGGCCTGGGCCTCCACCTGACCGTCGATACCGACGGTGGGGCGCACCTCGGCCCGTCCACCGAGTGGCTGCCCCCGGACGCGGTCCTGGACTACCGACAGGCGGACGAGCCCGAGTGGCGCGAGCGGTTTCTGGCAGCCGGCCGTCGCTTCCTGCCGGGCCTGCAGGCGGACCAGATTGCGCCGGGCCAGGTGGGGTACCGTCCGAAGGTCCAGCGGCCAGGGCAGGGTCTGGTGGATTTCCTCATCTGGCACGACCGTGGGTATGTGCACCTGGGCGGAATCGAGTCTCCGGGCCTGACGGCGAGCCTGCCAATCGCACGTGTCGTGGACGAGGCGCTAGGCTGAGCGCTGTGAACCTCCTCGAAGATCCCGGCAAGTACTACTGGAAGTGGCTCGCGATCGGCGCAGCGCTCCTGGTGCTGTACGGGATCGAGCGGTGGGTGCGTACGGGCGGGCTCTTCTAGCTGGCCCCTCGATTGCCCGTTCGAGATTGCGCGCCCACGAACGCATCGCGGCCGTCTGGACGCTACGATGCCGCGCGATCCAGCAGCGGCGGCGTCCACCTCGATGGGACGACTGCATTCGAGGAGGCCTTACATGGTCGATCGATTCCCGGTGGAAGCCGGGCACATCTTGCTGTTCGCGCGGGCGGTCGGTGACAAGAACCCGATCTACTACGACGAAGAAGCGGCAAAGAAGACCGAACCTGGCGGCATCATCGCCCCGCCGACGTTCGTGCAGGCTTCGGCGCAATTCGAGCCGAACTACGGCCTCCGCCCCAAGATCGGCGAGCGCTGGCACGGCTCCGGCAAGACGCCGAGCGGGAGCAACGCCGAACCGCCGGCGGAGCAGGCGCCTCGTGGCGGCGGGGGTGGCTCTGGGCTGCACGCCGAGCAGCACTATGAGTATCACCGCCACCTGAAGCCCGGTGACGTCCTCCACTCGGTGACCAAGCCGGGCAAGACGTGGGAGGCCGAGGGCCGACGCGCCGGCAAACTGAAGTTCTCCGAGTCGATCACGGAGTACTACGACCAGGACAACAACCTCGTCATCACAGCACGGTCGGTCGGTGTGCAAACCGAGCGCCCGGTCGCGCAGGGTTAGGGGGACCTCGATGCCGCTCAAGGCGAGCCAGTTGAAGGTCGGCGACACCCACGAGGAAGTTGTGGTGCGAGAACTCAGCCGCACGCAGATCGTCCAGTACGCCGGCGCCTCCGGCGACTACAACCCGTTGCACACCGACGAAGTGTTTACGACGCAGGTCGCGGGGTACCCCTCGATCTTTGCCCACGGGATGCTCTCGATGGGCTTGACCGGCACCATGCTCACGAACTACGTCGGCGACGGCCGCCTCACCAAGTTCGGCGTGAGGTTCGTGTCCCAGGTCTTCCCCGGCGACACGCTGACCGCGAAGGCCGAGGTGGAGGCAGTCCGCTCCGAAGGCGGGCAGCACTTCGTGGACCTGAAGTTGAGCACCGTCAACCAGGACGGCAAGGAAGTGGTGCAGGGCACAGCCTCGGCGCGCATCGACCCGTAGGCCGCGGCCACGGAAGTCTGGGCGGCCCTCGCGCGAATGCGCGGCGGCCGCCCTTCTGTTATCACGCATTGATGTCCCTCAGCGACGACCTCCTGCCGCTCGAGCGGCTCTGGCACTCCATCGCTCCCCCCGAGGCGAGTGACGCTGCTCGGGCCATCTACCAGCGCACACGGCTGTGGACGAGTGGGAACCTCCCCGCGGTCGATGTGCCCTACGACCCGCAGCGCGAGGACCACTGGGCTGCGGCCGCGCGGGTGGCTGACTACGCGTCGGCGGTGTCGGACGCGGGGACGGTGGTCGACATTGGCCCCGGCGACGGATGGCCCTCGATCCCGCTGGCGCAGGCGCTGCCGCATGCGCACGTGGTCGGCGTCGACCCGGCGCCGCTGCGCACGGCAGTCTGTGCTGCGAACGCGTCCCGCCTTGGCGTGCGGAACATCTCGTCCCTCACGGCGTCGGCGGAGGCGCTGCCCTTCGCTTCGGGCAGCGTGGACCTGGTCACCGCTGCAGCATCGCTGGAGGAGACGCTACGCCCGCTGGCCGCCTTCGAGGAGATCGCGCGGGTGCTGCGTGCGGGCGGCATGCTGCGTGCGTCCTACCAGGTTTGGCGACTGCCGGCGCCTGAGATCGAGACGGTGGCGTTGACCGAGGTGGTGGACGGGCTGCTCTACCTGTACTCCCGTCGGTCACAGCAGCCAGCGCGCGAGCGGCGCTACCTGCTGGTGCTCCCGGCGGCGGGGCCGGCTGCAGAGGCCCACCGGGAGGCGCTCATCGCGAGCGCAAAGGAACCGCGCGCGTACGGCGAGACGCTGCTCCGGACGGGCTCTCTGCTAGGCGAGCCGCTGTTTGCGCGGCTCGCGCCGCTGGCGACGGCCTCGCTGGTCGTTGAGTCTCAGCGCTGGACGACCGCGTGGCTCGTGGATGCGCTCCGCGCTGCCGGGTTCCGCGAGGTACGCGCGACTGCGCATGCGGGGGACCTCGCCCGGGCCATCGCGCGGCGTCTGGTAGCCGGCCGCAACATGGCTGCCGTCGCGCCGCAGTTCGACACGCTGACACAGGCGATCGGGGCAGCGGCGGCATCGCTGCCAGGGAGTGAGATGGTGACGGCGATCCGATGAAACCCTCGGTCGGCGTGCATCTTCTATGGGTCCGGGCTCTCACGATGCCGTATCCATGCCACCCGGGGCCGCCTCCGGTACACTGCGGCCCGCCCCGGAGATAGCGGGCAAGGAGACTGCGATGCCGGGACCACTCGACAACATCCGCGTGATCGACCTCACCAATGGTCCGGTTGGTGGGATGACGACGATGGTGCTCGCGGACTTCGGCGCTGACGTGATCAAGATCGAGCGGCCGGGCGGTGACCCATTCCGTTTCATGCCATCCGCACCGATGTGGCTCCGGGGCAAGCGCTCAGTCGAGCTGGACCTCAAGCGCGAGGTGGAGCAGCAGCGCCTCGCGCTGCTCGTCGAGACCGCCGACGTGGTCGTGACGTCGTTCCGGGGCCAGGCCGCCGTGGACCTCGGCTGCGATTATGACGTCCTGGCCTATCGAAACCCCGGCATTGTGTACTGCAACATCTCGGGGTTCGGACCCTATGGGCCGTACGTCGGGTATCCGGGCTACGAGGGCGTGGTGGCCGCGAAGGCCGGGCGGATGATGGCGTTCTCCGGAGTAGCCCCACGTCCGGGGCCACAGTTCGCCGCGGTGCAAGTCGCCTCGCATGCAGCATCGCAGGCCGCCATCACTGGGATCCTCGCAGGCCTGGTCGCGCGCGAGCGACTGGGCTACGGGCAATACCTGGAGACGAGCCTCCTGCAGGGGCTGATGTCGTACGACATGGGCGGGCTGCTGATGACCTCGCTGCGTGAGCGCGAGCCGGAGAAGTGGCCGGCCCCTCCGCCGCCGACGATGCCGACGATCAACTACCACCCTGCCGCCACGAAGGACGGCCGCTGGATCCAGATGGGGAACCTGCTCCAGCATCTCTTTGACAACTTCGTCGCGGCGGCCGACCTCGTCGACATCTATGCGGACGGTGAGCACGAGGGCTCGCCGGCCACCTGGAAGGAAGAGGTCCGCGAGGCCTTCCGTGACCGGATGCTGGCGCACATGCGCACCAAGACCATTGACGAGTGGATGGAAATCTTCATCGCGAACGGCGGCGTCGTAGCGCATCCGTACCACACGACGCAGGAAGCGCTCGATGATCCAGACGTGGCGATGAACGGGCACGTCGTTGAACTGAAGGATCCGCGCGGCTCGCGACTGAAGTCCGCGACCTCGGTGATGGAGGCGGTCCTGGGCTTTTACGGCGACGTAAAGCATGAGCGCCCACCGATGCGCCAGATCGGGCTGGTGGCGCGCCTCACGGAGACGCCCGGCGCGGTCCGAGGCGAGATCCCGGCCGTCGGCCAGCACACGATGTCGATCCTTGGCGAGCCCCGGCGCCCGGCCTGGCAGTCAACCGTCGGCCAGCAGGCGCCGCGTGCGCCGCTCGAGGGCGTCACGGTGCTCGACTTTGCCACGATCATCGCTGCCCCCCTCGGCTGCTCACACCTCGCGGACCTCGGTGCCCGCGTGATCAAAGTGGAGCAGGTGGGTGGGGACCCGTGGCGCTGGATGGGGAACGGATCGCTCGGCGCACTCAAGACGAACGCGGGCAAGGAGAGCATCGCGGTCGACCTCAAGCATCCGGACGGGCAGAAAGTCGTGCACGAATTGATCGCACGAGCGGACATCATCGTGCACAACTTCCGCCCGGGCGTGCCCGAGCGCCTGGGCATGGACTATGAGCAGGCAAAGCGCATCAACCCCGGCATCGTCTACGTGAACGTGAACGGTTATGGCCCGGACGGCCCCGGTGCGCATAGACCTGCGACGCACCCGATCCCCGGGGCAGCCCTTGGCGGTGCCCAGTACCAGGCCGGCGGGATGCCGCCCGTGTCAGATGACCTCAAAGTGCTGCGCGAAGGCGCACGCCGCCTGTTCAAGGCGAATGAGGTGAACCCGGACCCCAACACCTCGGCCGTCGTGGCGACCACGGCCATGCTCGGGCTGTGGGCGAAGCAGCGCACCGGCAGGGGCCAGGAGATCTTCATCGACATGATGGGCGCCAACGCCTACGCGAACGCGGACGACTTCTTCTGGTACGAAGACCGTGAGCCGCGTCCGACGATCGACGAGGGGCTGCACGGCACGGGCCCGCTCTACCGCCTCTACCCCTGCAAGGAAGGCTGGGTCTTCCTCGGCATGATGCTGGAGAAGGAATGGGTGCGCTTCTGTCGCCGAATTGGTAGCCCGGAACTCGCGGTGGACCCGCGCTTCAATACGCGCGAGGCGCGCGAGGCCAACGCCGAGGCACTGACGCACCTGCTGGACGAGATGTTCCGCACAGACACCGCAGACGAGTGGGAGAAGCTCCTCACCGTGGCCGGGATTGGCTGCGTGCGTGCTGACGGACCGCTGCCCGCGGAGTTCTTCTTCCGCGACGAGCAGATGAAGGTGAACGAGTTCACGGCGAATGTCGAGCACCTCGGCCTCGGCTCCTACCGCCGGCACGGCCCAGTGGTACGACTGCGGCGCACGCAGGTCCCGCTCGCGGCCGGGCCGATGGCAGGGGAGCACACGGACGCGCTGCTCGGCGAACTTGGCTACAGCGACGAACAGGTGGCAGCGCTGCGGGCGGGCAACGTCGTCTGGAGCGAACCAGGCGTCGCGGCGGCGCGGGCGAGCCGGTCAGGACAGCCTTCGTAGTGCCCGAGCGACTCATTGAGATCCGCACCGCCACGGAGGCGGAGATCCCCGCGTTCAACGCGGTGCCGTCCTATGTCTTCGCGCCTTCGGCCGAGGACATCCGTGCCTATGCCGAGATCCCGACGCCCCTCCCGGCTGAGTGTCGACTCGGCGTGTTCGTCGACGGAAAGGTGACCACGACCTATGAGTGGGTTCCCTGGCAGGTGCGGCTGAACGGCCGACCAACCTCGATCCCTGGCGTCACCTCGGTGGGCACCTATCCGCAGTTCCGTCGTCGCGGCTACCTGCGCCGCCTGATGCAGCATGCGATGACGGTGCACCGTGACCGGGCCGAGCCGATGGTGATGCTCTGGGCCTCGATGGGCGCGATCTACCAGCGTTTTGGCTACGGACGTGGCTCCGAGGCGGTGGCCTACAACGCCGACCCACGCTTTATGGGGCTGCGCGAACCTTTCACCTGGGACGGTGATGTCCGGTTGGTGGACCAGGCCTCGACAGCCGACCGCGCCGTCGCGGAGCGTGTCTATGACGAGTGGGCGAAGCCCCGCAACCTGGTGCCTGTCCGTGATGCCTGGCGCTGGGAATACCTCTGGTGGGAGGCCAAGAAGGACCGCTACCACGTGGTCGTGGCTGAGGACGCCTCGGGGCAGGCTCGCGGATACATGGCCTACCGGAACAAGGAGAACTGGATCCCCGGTGAGCCTGGCCCGAACCAGACGATGGAGGTCAATGGCCTCTTCGCGCTAGACCTCGACGCTCGGAAGGCACTCTGGGAGTACGTGCGCGCGCACGACCTCGTCTTCCGGGCGAAATTCGACAAGGTGGAACCGGACGATCCGATCCAGGACCTGCTGCTGGAGCCGCGCGAGTTGCGCCGGTTCACGGGCGACGCGATGTGGGTGCGGATCATCGATGTCCCCCGCGCCCTCGAAGCCCGCCCGTACAGCGCGGCCGGCGCGCTGACGCTGCGTGTGCACGACAACCTCGCGCCGTGGAACGACGGCGTCTGGCGGTTCGAAACGGACGGGGGGCAGACGCGCGTGACACCAGCCGAGGGCGGCGCCGCCGACCTCGACCTGTCCATCAACGCGCTGGCGTCGCTCCTGACGGGCTTCCGCTCGGCGACGCGGATTGCACGGGCTGGGATGCTGACGGGTGACCCCGCGGCAGTGCGACAGGCGGACGCGATCTTCGCGACCGACTATGCGCCGCACATGCCCGAGGGGTTCTAGCGGCTAAGCGCGACGCTTCAACCAGGCCATTGCCTCGCGCGCGAACGCGGCCGGTTGGTCGCCTTGCACCGAGTGCCCCGCGCCTTCGATGACGACCAGTTCCGCGTCCTTCATCGACTTCACCGTCTCTGCCGCCGCCTCCGGTGAGAGGATCTTCGAGATCGATCCCCGCATGAGCAGCGTCGGCGTCGTGATCGCCCGCACGTCCGCCCACAGGGCATCCGCTCGCTTCTGCGCGGCCGCCTTCATCGCGGCCTCGTCCTGCACATTCGGCCGCTCGCGGTGCGCCTGCTTCCAGGTCCACCCGTCTGCGGTGGGCTTCAGGGAGTGCATCAGGCTGTACTTCAGGTGAGCCGGCTTGCGCTGCGGGTTGAACTTGATGGCGCGCTCCAGGAAGTCCTCAAAGCGACTCATCGTCTCGGTCTCGACGCGGAAGGCTTCCATCTCCATCAGGCCCTCGCGCATCGTGACCGGTGCGATGTCCACGATGATCAACCGGGAGAGCCGCTCCGGATGTCGTGCCGCGTAACGGATCGAGTTCATGCCCCCCATCGACATCCCGCAGAGGATGACCTGGGGGAAGCCGAGGTGCTCGATGAACGCCTCGGTGTCGCGCAGCATGAGGTCACCGTTGTCCTCGTGGGCCTGCGACTCCGGGGTCCAGCCGGTGTCACCGTGCCCTCGCTGATCGGGGGCGATCACGTGGTACTCGTCGCGCAGGAGCAGGGCGGCCATGTCCCACGTGTGCGCCGTGAGGCTCCCGCCGTGCAACAGGACCAGCGGCGGCAGGTGCGCGTTGCCCCAGTCTACGTAGTGGAAGTCGATCCCGTTGAGCGTCACGTGATGGTCCGTCGGCTGGACGAACTCCCGAGGCGTGAGGTTGATCGCCTCGGCGCACGCGCGCATCTCGTCGAGGTAGTTGGCAAACGGCGAAGCGGTCGTCATCGGTGTCTCCTTCGAGTCCTCGCGTGTGTCGAGGCCCATCCCCAGGCTGCCGGATGCTAGCGGATCACTGCGCCTCCGGTGTGACGTCCAGCACGCGCTGCGTCCAGAGGGCGAGGTCACGCAGACTCTCGTTGCCGATCTGGTGTGCCATGGGGTACTCGCGGTAGTCCGGCTTTGCTCCAATCGCTTCGAGTCGCGTCTTGGAGTCACGGGCGCGGTCGAGTGCGATCATCGGGTCCTGCGTGCCGTGCTGAATGAGGATAGGGAGGCCGGCCAGCGCGTCCGGCCCCGCGGCCTGGCCGATCGCCTCGGCTTCCTCGGGCAGCCAGGTCGAGAGGGCGGCGACGCCGCGCCAGCGCTTGGGGTCGCCGAGCCCCAGCCGGTACGCGATGCTGCCGCCCTGCGAGAAGCCGAGCAGCGCCACGCGCCCGGGGTCCCCGCCGTACTTCGGCAGGGCTTCCTCGATGAACTCCAGTACGAGGCCGACGACCCGCTCGAACTCCTCGGGCGTGCGGCGGAGATCGCCGGTCGCATTGAACCAGGTGTACGAGAGCATCCCCGGCTGCAGCAGATACTGCGCCTCCGGGAACAGCAGCAGCGACCGGCCTCCGCCAAGGAACGGCGCGAGTCCCATCAGGTCCTGCCCGTGCGCGCCGTGCCCGTGGAACGCCACGATGGTGGGGAGGGGGCCGTCCGCCCCGGGGTGCCAGACGCCGTGCGCGAAGTTCATCGAGGGCCTCTGTCGACTAGACGCCGCGAGATGCCTCGATGGTAGGCGAGGGGGCCGGGCGGCGCGCCCAGGGCATCTCGTTAGCTGCCCGCCGAGGCAGGTTCCCCGCGTGCGCCCGAAGGGAAGGGCACCACGAGGACGAGCGCTGCGAGGAGCCTGCCGACGGCCGACACCACGATGGCTGTGCGGATGTCGTAGTTCGCCACAACCCATGTGCCGAGAGCCGGCCCCACGAATGAGGCGGTGAGGACCACCGTCTGCTGCGCCGCGGCGTACCTCGGGAGGTTGTCCGCAGGCGCATGCTCCATCAGCAGGTTGAACGCCACGACGTTGTGCACCGCCCATGCGGCGCCCCCGACCGCGTTCGGCAGCGCGGCCTGCCACCACACGCGAGGGAGGAGCCAGAGCAGCGGGACCAGCGGCATCGAGAACAGCAGCCGGCGGAACACCTTCGCGGAGGCAGACCGGGCAATGATGAACCCAAGTATGAATTGCCCGAGCACGGCCCCGCCCGCCTCGATGGTCGCGAGGAGGCCGACCTGGCCGGGTTGGGCCTGGAGTTCCCGGACGAGGTACACGGCGAAGAACGGCCCCACGACCATGGCTGACGTGTGGAGTACGAACGTGGCGCTGAGGTACTGGACGAAGGCCGTGTCTCGCAGCAGCGCGCGTGTCGAGCCGGCACGCCGAAGATGACGCGGTGCGCGGCCGGCTTCCTTGATCTGCGCGTAGCAGGCCGTGGAGGCGATCCCAAGCGCGAAGGCGACCAGAAACACGATCTGGAATCCGGCCACTCCGCCGATCAACCGGATTGACAGCCCTGCGACCGGCGCGACGATCGCCGCAGCGACCGTCAGGCTGAGCATGCGCTGCGAGACGCAGAACGCTCGGCGTTCGAGCGGGAAGATCTCTGCGAGCAGGGAGACCCACGCGGGATGGCAGGCTGCGCCAGCGAGGGCCTTGATGAAGGTGAGGGCGACGAGCAAGTAAACCGTCGGTTGGACGCTGTCCACCAGCAGTGGGACCCCGGCCATGCCGAGGATCGCGAGCCGTGCGATGCCGCCGCCGCCTCCGATCACCACCCACTTGCGCAGGCGGGCTCGCTCCGCGAGCACCGTCCCGGGGACGAGGGCCATCACCCCTGCCAGACCGTTGGCGATCGCGAGCAGTCCCACCTGTGCCGCTGAGGCTCCGAGGGCGATCGCGTAGATCGACAGGAACTGGACGAGGATCGCCTCGGAGGCAGAGGAGAGCACACCGTCGGCATAGAACCAGCGCTCGCCGGCGGTGGACCACAACCGTCGCCGGTACGACGAAAAGGAGACCCAGGCGGGGAGTCCGGGGGCGAGTCCTCGCTCCCGCCGGGGTCGTCTGGGCACGTCAACCATCAACGCTCCCGTCGCGGTCCCGTCGATTGATGGTGACAGATGGTGCAAGAGTTCGCCGCCATACCCACTACCCATACCCCCCGGGTGGGGGTACACTACCCCCGAAGGAGTCCTCTCATGCCTCAAGTCACCCTGTACGCCCCGGACATCACGTGTGATCACTGCATCTCGACGATCAAGGGCGCGGCGACAGCCGTCGAAGGCGTCCGCTTCATCGAGGGCAACCCGGACACGCGCTCATTCCGCCTCGACGTGCCTTCCGGCGCGGCACTCGACGCCGTTGCGGCGGCGCTCGCCGAGGAGGGGTACCCCCTCGGCGGGCCGGAAGATGCCCCGACGGGCGGCGGGATGGCCCCGGGCCCAAACGTGACCATGCTGCCCATGGCGAGCGCGCCGAAGCCTGCGTTCCGGCCTTCGTACACCCCCCAGGCCTCCGCGGCAGGGGCAGACGTCGTCTACTCCTGCCCCTGTGGCTCCACGACGGAAGTCTTCCACTACGACCGCGGGCGGGCACAGCAGGACCCGCACGCCTGCTGCAACCACCAGGTCCTGGTGGCGCCAGACGCCGGCGCGCGCCTGCGCGCCCTCGACGGCTACGAGGTGATCGACGTGCAGGCCGTCACGATGCCGTGGGGGCAGCCGATGGAAGCCGCCATGGCGGTACGCCGCTAGGAGGCTGTGATGGATGCCGAGACCCAGGCCGACGTCCTCAAGCGCCTCAACTACATCGACGGGCACCTTCAGGGGGTCCGCAAGATGATCGAGGAAGGCCAGTACTGCGTGGACGTGATGAAGCAGGCCTTCGCCGTCCGCCGTGCCATCGAGAAGATGGAGGCGAAGATGCTCGATGGGCACCTCCACCACTGCGTCGTGGACGCGGTGCAGCGAGGTGAGACCGAGGATGTCCTGAACGAACTCAGCGAGCTCTACCGGCTCGCTAACAAGTAGGTTGCTATGACGACTGCTCCGACGGCTCCGACTGCATCGAGCGCCGAGCGCCTGCGCTTTGGCGTCCGCGGTATGACCTGCGCGTCCTGCGTGCGCCGTGTCGAGCGCGCCCTCTCTGGCGTCGAGGGGGTCGCGAGCGCGTCCGTGAACCTGGCGACGGAGCAGGCCACCGTCGATGCCCCGGCGGGCGTCGACCTCGAGGCGCTGCGCGCCGCCGTCGACCGTGCCGGGTACCACCTCCGCCTCCCCGACGCGGGCGAGGACGACGACCAGGCGCGGGGCACGCTGGAAGCGGAGCGGTCTCGAGAGACGGCGGACCTGGGGCGCCGGGCGGCGCTGTCGCTGGTGATCGCGGCCGGCCTCATGGCGTGGATGCTCATCCACACGTACGGGCCGGGCCAGTTCGACTGGCACTGGGTGCATGACATCCCTGTGGACCAGGCGAACCGGGTGCAGTTCCTGTTCGCTCTCCCGGTCATCGCGTGGGCCGGGCTGCCCATCCTCCGCGCAGCCTGGAAGGTCGGCCGGCACGGGTCGAGCGACATGAACACCCTGATCGCGGTGGGCACGTTGACGGCGTTCCTGTACTCGGCAGTGGTCACATTCGCGCCTCGCAGTATTCAGGTTGTGGCGGGGCTCAGCGGACACGTGCACTACGACACCGCCACGGCGATCACCGGCTTCGTCCTTCTCGGCCGCTGGCTGGAGGCGCGCGCTAAGGGGCAGACGTCAGAGGCGATCCGCGCCCTCCTCGCGTTGCGTCCGCAAACCGCCCGTGTCATCGAGGGGGGGCAGGAGTTCGAGATCCCCGTACGTGCGGTCCAGCCCGGCGATATGGTCATCGTGCGCCCCAGCGAGCAACTCCCCGTAGACGGCGAGGTTGTCGAGGGCGCCTCGGCGGTCGACGAGTCCATGCTCACGGGCGAATCGCTCCCGGTGGCCAAGGGGCCCGGGGACTCCGTCTTCGGCGCGACGATGAATACGACGGGGCTGCTACGCGTGCGCGCGACTGCCGTCGGTGCGGACTCGGCGCTGGCGCGGATCGTCCGCCTCGTTGAGGAGGCGCAGACCTCGAAGGCACCCGTGCAGGCCCTCGCGGACCGAGTGGCGGCCGTGTTCGTGCCGGTGGTGTTTGTGATCGCTGCGCTTACCCTGGCCGGCTGGTGGCTGCTGGGGCCAGAGCCGCGCTTCACGATCGCACTCCTGAGCGCCGTCACGGTGCTGATCATCGCGTGCCCGTGTGCCCTCGGCCTCGCCACGCCTACGGCGATCATGGTGGGTCTCGGCCGCGCGGCGGGCGCCGGTGTGCTCGTGCGGGACGCGCAGGCGCTTGAGGACGCGCATCGCATCGACACGGTCGTGTTCGACAAGACCGGCACGATCACCGAGGGGCGGCCCTCGGTGACCGAGATCGAACTCGTCCCCGAAGCGCCGGTGGATGAAGCGACTCTGCTTCGGCTCGTCGCCTCCGCGGAGCGCGGCAGCGAGCACCCGTACGCCGCCGCGATTGTCGCCGAGGCAGAGCGCCAGGGTCTGGTGCTCGAGTGGCCGGTGACCTTCCGTGCCGCGCCCGGGCTCGGAATCGAGGCGACCGTTGCTGTGGACGGCGAGACCCATGGCGTGCTGGTGGGGAACGCCGAACTGTTGCGCTCGGCGGGCGTGAACGGCACCACGCGAGGTGGGATGCGCCTCGACCTGCTTGTCGAGCAGGCGACGCTTGCCGGCGCGACGGCGGTGCGAGTCGCAGTTGACGGCCGGGCGGCAGGCGTCATCTCCGTTGCAGACCAGCTGCGCCCCAACGCCGCGGAGGCGATCGCGCGGCTCCGTGCCACAGGGGTCACGGTTGTGATGCTGACAGGCGATGGGGCGAATACCGCACGTGCGGTGGCGGCCCAGGTGGGTATCGACCGCGTCGAGGCGGACGTGCGGCCGGAGGGCAAGGCCGATGTGATCCGCGCGCTCAAGGCCGAAGGCCGAGTGGTGGCGATGGTCGGCGATGGGATCAACGACGCGCCTGCCCTCGCCCTGGCGGATGTCGGGATCGCGGTCGGCGGTGGTACGGACGTGGCAATGGAGACGGCCGCCATCACACTAATGCGAGCGGACCTTGGCGCTGTCGCGCGCGCCATCCAGGTGAGCCGCGCCACGATGCGGGTGATGCGGGAGAACCTCGTGTGGGCGTTCGGGTACAACGTCGTGCTGATCCCGGTCGCCGCTGGCGCGGGCTACTGGATATTCGAGGGTCTTCTCGGGGGTGCCTCGGTGCCGGCCGTCCTGCGGCCCGTGTTCGGGACCACCGGGTTCCTGAACCCGATCGTGGCTGCGGGGGCGATGGCGTTCTCCAGTGTGAGCGTGATGGCGAACAGCCTTCGCCTCAGGCGCGTACGCATCGAATAACAGGTCGCGCACATGTCACTGCTCTGCGGCTAGAATCGGCCCCACTCCGACACGCGGCGACCTACTCAAGGGGACATCGATGGACTTTGCCTGGGGCGAGGAACAGCGGAACTTCCGCGCGACCGTGCGCGAGTTCATCCAACGTGAGTGGGGCGACGGCGCGAGCGGCGGCGAAGAGGAACGGCCGGATCGGGCGCGCACCTACCAGAGGGCGCTTGCCTCGAATGGCTGGCTCACCATGGCGTGGCCGAAGGCGTACGGAGGCGGTGCCGCGACCCCGTGGGAGCAGATGATCTTCGCGGAGGAGTCGGCGTTTGCGAACGCGCCCACTGGTGGGCAGGGGGCAGACCGCGTCGGTCCCGTGCTGATGATCCACGGCACCGAGGAACAGAAGCAGCAACATCTGACGGCGATCGCCGAGGCGCGCGAGGTCTGGTGCCAGGGTTACTCCGAACCAGGCGCGGGCTCCGACCTCGCCTCGCTGCAGACGCGCGCGGTGCGAGACGGCGACGAGTATGTCCTCAATGGCCAGAAGATCTGGACGAGCGGCGCGCAGCATGCCGACTGGATCCACGTCCTCACGCGCAGCGACCCCGACGCGCCGAAACACCGAGGCATCACCTACCTCATGATCCCCATGACCACGCCCGGGATCTCGCTCCGGCCGATCGTCCAGATGCACGGCGCCGCAGGGTTCAATGAGACGTTCTTCGAGGATGTCCGAGTCCCCGCTGAGAACGTGATCGGTGAGCCGAACCGAGGCTGGTACGTCGCCGCGACGGCCCTCGACTTCGAGCGGAGCGGCATCCAGCGTATGGCCGCTGCTGTCGGCCCATTCGAGCGGCTGCTGAAGCACGCTCGGGCGAACAAGGCGACGCTGACCGCGGCTCACCGCCTCGCCGTCTCCGATACTGCCATCGAGGTCGAGGTAGCCCGCCTCCTCGGCTACCGCGTCACATGGATGCAGTCCGCCGGCCTGGTCCCGAACCAGGAGTCGAGTATGTCCAAGATGTTCGGCTCGGAGTTGCAGCAGCGGAGTGCCCGTCGGGGGATCAACATGCTCGGCCTCGCTGGCGCGCTGAAGCCCGGGAACCCACAGGCCGCAATGGGTGGCGAGTTCTGCGACCTCTACATGCGCACCGTGTCGGTCACCATTGCCGCCGGGACCTCCGAGATCCAGCGCAACATCATCGCCACGCGAGGCCTCGGCCTACCCCGCGGCTAACGATCCCATCCCGCCGCCGCGATCGCCGAGGGGGCCTGACGCTTGGACGACCTCGCGATCCTCGTGGCCGGCATGGTGCTGGCCGCTCTCGGTGGTGAGGTATTTGTGCGCGGATCGATCGGACTGGGGGCCCACCTGCGCGTGCCCGTCGGGCTCATCGGTGTCACGATCGCGGCCTTCGCCACCTCATCGCCTGAAGTCGCCGTCGGGCTCAACGCGGCACTCGCAGGGACACCCGAGATCTCGGTGGGCGATGCCCTCGGGAGCAACGTCGTCAACATCGCGCTCGTCATGGGCGTCGTGCTCGCCCTGGGGTCGATCCGCCTAGATCGGCGCGACGTCCAGCGAGACCTGCCGTTCACCATCGGCGCACCGCTGCTTGTGGCGCTCCTCTGCGTGGACGGGCGGCTGAGCCGCATTGACGGGCTCGTACTGCTCACCGTGTTCTTCGTCTGGATCGGCACGGCAGTGCGGCAGGCCTTCCACTCTCATGAGTCGGCGGCAGAGGTCCTCGGAGTCAGCGGCCCACGCGCGTCCGTGATCCTGACGGTCGGGGGCATCGGCGTCCTGCTCCTGGCGGGGCGTCTCGTCGTCCTGGCGGCCGAGGGGATCGGGGAGACCTTCCACCTCGACCCCTTCCTCGTCGGCGCGACCATGGTGGCGCTGGGGACATCGATGCCCGAGCTGGCCACGACGGTCATCGCGCGCATCCGAGGGCACGCCGACCTCGGAGTCGGCACCGTGATGGGGAGCAACATCTTCAATAGTCTGCTGATCGTGGGCGGGGTCGCCATCATCCATCCGTTCTCGCTGAAGGTGGACGAGATCGTGGTGGCGGTGGCGGCGGGCGCCCTGACCGCTGCACTCCTCATCCCGCGGCGCAATTGGACGCTCGGTCGGATGCGGGGGGCCATCCTCCTGGTCTGCTACGTGGCCTATGTCGGTTTCCTGGTGCTGGTGGCTGATCGATAGCGCGCTCGGCGACCGATTTGACGAGCAAACAGCGAAGCCGCACGATGCCGCACATCTGCAGCGCCGCATCGAGGAGGACGCCATGACCGCATTGCCGACCCGGACGTCCAGCCTGCCTGCCTCGCGCGCCGCGTAACGAGCCAAGTCCAATCGCTCGGCCGCGTCACACGGGGCGTCTGACCCCGGAGTCTGCATGCCCTCTTCATCCTGGATCCAGCGACCGACGCTGTTGCCCGGTCGCCCGAGTGATCCCGCCCGTCTCTATTTGCGCCTCGCGGGCCTCGGCGGGTTCGCCAACGCGGCGGGCCTCGTCCTCTATGCCTACTACGCCGTGCGCGTGGCAGACCTGTCGCCGCTCGAACTCGTCCTCGCCGGCACGGCGCTCGAGGCGGCGGCGTTCCTGTTCGAGATACCAACGGGCGTGGTCGCAGACCTCGTCTCACGCCGGCTCTCCGTGGTGCTTGGCTATCTGCTGGTCGGTGTCGGCTTCATCGTCATGGGCGCCGCCCCGGAGTTCTGGACGATCGCCAGCGGCCAGTTCATCTGGGGGATCGGCTTCACCTTCATCAGCGGTGCGCGTGAGGCGTGGCTGGCTGACGAGGTAGGCGACGACGCTGCTGGCCCTCTCTACCCCGCCTTCGCGCGACGGCGCCAGATCGGCGCCCTCGTCGGCGGATTCGTCGGGGTCGGGATCGGCTGGTGGTGGGTGGCGGGCACGCTGATCGTCGGAGGGTTGCTCTACGCCGGTGCCGGCGTGCTCCTGCTGTTCACGATGACCGAGCGCGGCTTCGCGCCCGCGCCACGCGAAGGGCAGCCGACCTGGCGCACGCCCTTTGTCCAGGCCGCCCATGGCCTCCGGGTCGCACGCTCACGCCCTGTCGTCGTGACCGCCCTGCTCACTGCCCTGCTCATGGGGGCGTCCTCCGAGTCGTTCGACCGCCTCTGGGGCTTCCACCTTATCAACTCGTTCGACGGCCTTCCCGATCTCATGCCGGAGGCGCTCTTCTTCGGCCTCGTCCAACTCGTCGCGCAGCTCGGGTCGATCGCCGCGTTGCGGATCGCACAGTCGAGGACGGACTTCAGCAGTTCGAGCAGCGTCGCCGTCGGCCTCATTACCTCGAACGTGGTCACCGTCGTCACGATGCTGCTCTTCGCCGGTGCGCCGATGTTCGCGGTGGCGCTCGTCGGCGCCTGGATCACCTTCTGGGCGCGGGCCGTCGAGGAGCCATTCGCGACGGCATGGGTCAACCGTGGGCTCCCCTCCGCGACGAGGGCGACGGTGCTCTCCACCATGGGGCAGTCGAACGCCCTCGGCCAGATCGCGGGTGGGCCCCTCTTCGGACTGATCGCCGCCGCGGCCGGCGTGCGGACCTCAATCGCGGTGGCCGCGCTCGTCCTCGTGCCGGCGGTCGCGCTCTACTGGAAGCACCGCAGCCCGGCCGCAGACGCGGTTGAGGAGGCCTCCGTGTGACCTCGTCTTGCCGTGAGGCGGGTGACGGGCGCTAGTAGTGGATCGAACGCAGCGCCCCGCCGCCCGCCGCGATCGTGTCGCCGTTGATGGCGATTGAGAGCGGCGAGGCGAGGAAGGCGACGACGGCGGCGATGTCGCTCGCGTCGATCAACTTCCGCACGGTGTTGCCTTCGGCCATCTGGCGCTCGACCTCCTCGGCCGTGACGCCCTGCGAGGCGGCACGCCGGGCGACTACGCCCGCGGTCGCCTCGGTCCGCGTCAGGCCAGGGTGGACGACGGTCACGTTGACCCCGAGCGGCCCGAGTTCCTCGGCGAGGTTCTTGGTGAGCGCGGCCACGGCAACGTTCCGCATCGAGCCGATGAGCGAGCCGGTCTGGCGCGCGGCGAGCCCGGAGATGTTGATGATCCGGCCCCAGCCGTTCGCCGTCATGTGAGGGGCCGCCTCCCGCGCGCAGCGGAGGTAGCCCATCACCTTCACGTTCATGTCCTCGTTGAAGGCGTCGTCCGTAATCTGCGCGAGCCGCGGCGGCGGCTGCTGCCCGCCGGGCTTCGCTGCCGCGTTCACGAGGATGTCCACCCCACCAAGGCGGCTGGCCACGGTCCGCATCATCCCGCGCACGGACTCGTCCACCCCGGTGTCGCAGGCGACGCCGATCACCGTCCGCCCGGTGGCTGCGGCGATCTCGGAGGCCGCGGCGTCGAGGTCGGCCTGCGTCCGCGCAACGAGCGCGACATCGCACCCTTCGCGCGCGAGGGTGAGCGCGCACGCCTTGCCGATGCCCTTGCTGCCGCCCGTCACGACCGCGCGCTTGCCGGTCAGTTGCAGGTCCATGGAGCCCTCGCCTTCTCGCCCGCGCACGGTACGTCAGGCGGACGCGGTGCGTACACTCATGGACTCCACCCGCTCGACTTCCGCAAGGGGCTTCCGATGAACCCGATCGTCCACTTCGAGATCATGGCCGGCTCCGGCCAGGACAAGCAGAAGCTCCAGCAGTTCTACGCCCGCACATTCGACTGGAAGGTCGACACGGACAACCCGTTCGAATACGGCATGGTGGATCCCGGCGGCAGCAAGTCCGGCGACCGCGGCATCGCCGGCGCCATCGACGCTTCCGAGGACGGCCCGGACGTCATCGTCTACATCGAAGTCGACGACCCGCAGCGCTACCTCGATCGCGCCATCGCCAACGGCGGCACGCAGGTCATGCCCGTCACGGTGATCCCCGGCGCCGTCACGATGGCCCAGTTTCGCGACCCCTCAGGCAACCTCATGGGCATCGTCGCCGCCGCCACCCCGCCGATGGACGACTAGAGGTTCATGGGCACTCCGAGCTAGCCCACCCCCACCGGTGCCGCGATCTCTGCCGGCAGCCCGTCGATGAAGGTGACGGCACGGCCGCGCTGCGCGGGGACGCGGTTGCCAAACAGGAGGCCCGTCAGGTTCGCCGGGTCCGTCGAGGCGACGGTGACGGGGACGCCGTCGAGGGGTTCGTTGCGGATGGCGCGGAGCAGGGGGATTGCCTCGGGGTGGGCGAACTGCTCGCCGGCGACGCCCATCACGAAGCGGCCCCCGCGCACGACACCGCGCGCCTCGAGGCGGCGGAGCGCCTTCATCACGTGCCGCCACGGGATCGTCATCGGCTCGCGCGAGGTCACGTCGCGGAAAAGCACCCCGTACCGGTCGAGGAGGATGCGCGCGACCTGCTCGGCGAGCACCTCTTCCTCGGCGGGGTCCACCTCAGGCGCCTGCACCACGGCCCAGCGGCCGGGAGGGCCGCCACCGGCGAAGAGGCCACCACGCAGGTAGTTGCCTCCGCGTCGCCCGTCGCCGCGGCCGTTGCGACGCCGGCCGCCGGCGATCTCACGCAGGCCCTGGAAGCCGTCTGAGGCGAGCAGGCCCGCCGCAATCAGCGAGCGCATGCCGTCTTCGACGTCCGTCACGAGGCGGCGCGTGCCGGTGACGATCTCGTTGAAGAAGAGCGCGCCGCGCTCACGCAGCAGCGCGATCACTTCGCCCGCCGCGCCGCCCTCGGGGTCGCGGGCCTCCGCGGTCGCGTAATGGCGGGTGGCAGCGAGGAGCGCCGGCAGGTCCGGGCGTAGCGCGAGCGTGACGGGGGTCGCGCGTGTGGCGGCGGTGCCGAGGAGGTGCGGGCCGTCCGGGTTCGCCTTGCGCGGCGTGAGTCGCGCCCACGTCACCTCACCAGCGAGGCAGAGTTCGTCCAGCCAGGAGGCGTGGTACTCCTTCATCCGCGACCGCAGCAGTTCGCCTTCCCACGTGCTCGCCGGGGCCTCGAAGCCCTGGAGGCGCGTGATGAGGGCGCGCAGCCCGCCGCGGCCCTCCACAAGCGTGCGCGGGTCGAGGTGCTGCCAACGCAGCAGGAAGCGCATGTAGTCCTGCTTCGACACGGGGTCGATCTCACGGCGCAGCCGGTCGAGGGTGTAGCGGTGGATGCGCGCAAGCAGGCGACGGTCGCACCACTCGTCCTCACGCACGCCGGGCGTGTAATGGCCGCGCAGCACGAAGCCCTGCGCCTCCACCATCGTCAGGCCGTGGACCACGTCCTGCTCGGCGAGCGCCGTGCGCGTCGCGAACATCGAGGCGGTCGCGACGCCGATTGCCTCGGCGTGGCCGCGGAGCAGCAGCATCCGTGCGCCCTCGCGATGTTCCACGGGCAGCAGCGCGGCCGCCGGGACATCGAGTGCGAACGACTCCGCCTCGGGATAGAGCAGCCGGACGGCATCGAGGTGCTCGGAAGCAAACCAGATCCGCCCGCGTGCAGTGTCGAGGACGGCCGCGCGCTTCTGTCCGGCGAGTTCCGCGAGCCAGTCCGCCCAGTCCTCGACGACCGCCTCGGCGACGGCGACGAGGTTGAGCAGGGCGTCGTGCGTCTCCTCGGCATCGCGGGGGTCGGGCCACGCCTCGTCCGCCACGCGCTCGATCGCCTCCGGGTCGAGGGCGCCGAGGTCACGCGCATGCTCGGGCAAGCCGCGGCGGAGGCTCACGGCGCGCGTGCGGCGTTCCTCGAGTGGCGCGTCGTCGAGGAAGGTGTACGGCTTGCCGTTGATGATCTCGTGCGCCATCACGGAGGGCTCGACGGTCTCGCGTGCGTGGTAGCGGATCTCGCCGGCGCGCACGCGTTCAAGGACGCCGCGCAGGCCCTCGACGTCCATCGCCTCGAAGAGGCAGTCGCGCATCGTCTGGTGCATCAGCGGGTGGTCGGGGAGGCGGAGCGGCTCCGTCATGTTCTCCTGGCAGCCGACCTGTTCCGGGAAGACGGCAGCCATCAGGTCGTCCGCCTTCATCCGCTGGATGAACGGCGGCACCGGGCGCCCGCCACGCGAGCGCGAAACCGCGAGGGCGCGAGTGACGTTCCAGCGCCAGCGCGTCGGGAAGAGCGGGATGTAGAAGACCGAGGAGTGGACCGCCTCCTCGACGTTCTCCGGTTGCACCCAGGAGAACGCCTCCTCCATCGGCCACGAGTGCTGCGGGCCCGCCGAGAGCAGGATGGCATCGTCGCTGGCTGCCGCCTGTAGTTCGAAGTCGAAGGCCACGCAGAACCGCTTGCGCAGCGCCAGTCCCCACGCCCGGTTGATCCGCTGCCCGAATGGCGCATGCACCACCAACTGCATGCCGCCGCCGTCGTCGAAGAACCGCTCGAATACCACATCGGTGTCGGAGGGGACGAGGCCGAGGCCGTCGCGGGTGGCGCGCAGATAGTCCACCATCTGGTCGGCCGCGAGGGCGGGAAGGGCGCACTCGATCGCGAGCCACGTGCGCAGCGCCTCCGGGTCGCCGTCGAGGCGCGCCTCGATGTCGCGTCGGAGCCGGCCGACCTCCTCCGAGAGTTCGATGGTGCGCCCCGGCGCCTCGCCGAGCCAGAAGGGGACGCTGGGAGACGCGCCGTGGGCGTCCGTGACGAAGACAGTGGACTGCCCGACGCGGCTGATCCGCCACGAGGTCGATCCCAGCAGGAAGACGTCGCCGCTCTGCGATTCAATCGCCCAGTCCTCGTTCACCGTGCCGACCTGCACGCCCTCGGGCTCCGCGATCACGCGATAGTCGCCGAGTTCGGGGATCGTGCCGCCGTTCGTGATGGCGGTGAGGCGGGCGGCGCGCTTCGGGCGCAGCATCCCCTGGATGCGATCGCGGTGGAGCAGCCCCGGCGTCCGCCCGGCGTGCGCGCCAATGCCCGTCGCCAGCATCTCGACGATCTCGTCGAACTCCTCGCGGGTCAGGGCCGCATATGGCGTCGCGCGACGCACGAGGTCGAAGAGGTCGTCCTCGCGCCACTCCTCGGCGGCCACCTCCGCGACGATCTGTTGCGCCATCACGTCGAGCGGCATCTGCGGCTGCACGATGCGGTCGAGGCGGCCCGCGCGCACGGCACGGACGAGCGCGGCGCACTCGATCAGTTCGTCGCGCGACGCGGGGAAGAGGCGGCCATGCGGCCGGAGGCCCAGCGCGTGACCCGACCGCCCGACGCGCTGGAGGAACGTCGCGATGCTCCGCGGCGACCCTACCTGGCAGACGAGGTCGATGCTGCCGATGTCGATGCCAAGTTCGAGTGAGGCGGTCGCGACGAGTGCCTTCAGTTCGCCTGCCTTGAGCCGCTGCTCCACGCGCAGCCGGCGCTCTTTCGACATCGAGCCGTGATGCGAGGCGACGGCGTCCTCGCCGAGGCGCTCGGAGAGGTTGTGCGCAACGCGCTCTGACATCCGGCGCGTGTTCACGAAAATCAGCGTCGTCAGGTGTCCCCGCACTAGTTCGGCGAGGCGGTCATAGATCTCACCCCACTGCTCCTTCGGCGCCACCGCCTCGAGTTCCGTGTTCGGCACGTCGATGTGCAGTTCGATGTCACGCTGGTGGCCGCGGTCGACGATCTCGACCGGCCGCGCGGTACCGGCGAGGTAGGCGCCCATCGCCTCGATCGGCCGCTGGGTGGCGGAGAGCCCGATCCGTTGCGGCCGCGCGCCGCCTGCCGAGGTCACGACGTGGTCGAGCCGTTCGAGGCTCAGCGTCAGGTGGACGCCGCGACGGTCTCGGGCGAGCGCGTGGATCTCGTCGACGATCACCGTGTGCACGGCCGAGAGCGTCTTGCGCCCTCGCTCGGCGGTCAGGAGCAGATAGAGCGACTCAGGCGTGGTGATCACGATGTGCGGGGGCTTCCGCACCATCGCCTGCCGCTCGGACTGCGGCGTGTCCCCGGAGCGGACCCCCGTCCGGATGGCGTCGAGGTCGAGCCCCATTGCCGCCGCCGCCTCGCGGATCCCCGCGAGCGGCTCGTCCAGGTTCCGCTCGATGTCGTTGCCGAGCGCCTTCAGCGGCGAGACGTAGATGATCCGCGTGCGGTCATCGAGCGTCCCCGCCTCGGCCTCCAGCACGAGCGAGTCCAGCCCGACGAGGAACGCCGCGAGCGTCTTCCCGGACCCGGTCGGCGCCGCGAGCAGCACGTCCCGCCGGTCGAAAATGCTCGGCCAGCCCTCGACCTGGGCGTCCGTGGGCGCACCAAAGCGCTCCACGAACCAGCCTCGAACGGCGGGGTGGAAGCGCTCGAGGACGCCGGGTTCGAGGGTGGAGGTCATGCCGTCCAGCGTACCGCGAGCGCGTCCTCGCCCAGAGGTCCGGGTGGCACGGTGTGGGCGCCTGGAGTATTCTTACTGTGAACAGTAGGAATTCCCATGCGCATCACGTCCAAGGGCCAGGTCACCATCCCGCAGGAGATCCGGGAACGAGCCGGACTGCTGCCCAACACCGAGGTTGAGTTCGTCTACGAGAAGGGCAGCGTCCGCATCATGAAGGCGAGGAGCCCGCGCCGGCCGACGCGGGGCGCGCTCGCGGTCGAGGCGCTGCGACGGAACGCCGGGAACGTGGGCATGTCGACCGACGAGATCATGGCGCTGACGCGCGACGAGCGGTGAGCCCCGTCCTCGTCGACAGCAACGTGATCCTCGACATCGTGACGGGGGATCCCCGCTGGGGCGCCTGGTCGGCAGAGATGCTGGCCCGTGTGGCGGACGAAGAGGTACTAGTCATCAACCCGCTGGTGTACGCGGAGGTCTCGATCGGCTTCGAGACGATCGAGGCGCTCGAAGACGCCCTGCCCCTCGATCTGTATCGACGTGAGGACCTTCCCTATGAGGCGGGGTTCCTCGCCGGCAAGGTCTTCCTGCGGTACCGGCAGGCAGGCGGCATGCGACGCTCCCCGCTTCCGGATTTCTACATTGGGGCCCATGCTGCGCTCGCTGGCCACCGGCTGCTCACTCGCGACGCCAGCCGGTACCGCTCGTACTTTCCGCGCCTAGGCCTCATCGCGCCCGAGGACTGACGCCGAGCCCCGCGACGCCTGTCTGTTGGAAACCGACAGGCGGTATGTGATAAACCCGCCTCCACTTCGGACGTAGAGGTCGAGGACTCGCGCTGAAAGGGATGGCCCATGCCGCTCGACCCGGCCGCGCGAAAGTTCCTCGACCAGGTGGCCGCCCTCGGCGCGCCGCCCACCTACACGCTGGAACCGGCCGTGGTGCGCGCGGCCCGTGTACCCGCTCCACCTGGGCCGGACGTGGCTCGCGTCGAGGACATGGAGGTGTTCGGGCCGGAGGGGCCGATCCCCGTCCGCCTCTATTACCCCTCGGATGAGCCGAACCTGCCGGTGTTGGTGTGGTTCCACGGCGGCGGGTGGGTCATCGGCAGCGTCGAGGGCGACGATCCGACGGCTCGCCGATTGTGCGAGGCGACGGGGGCGATCGTGATCAGCGCGGACTACCGGCTGGCGCCGGAACACCCGTACCCGGCCGCCGTCGATGACGCCTATGCCGTCGCGGTGTGGGCCTGGCAGAACGCGGCGCGCTACGGCGGCGACGCGACGCGGATGGCGATCGGGGGGTGGAGCGCGGGGGCAAACCTCGCGGCCGTCGTCACGCTGCTCTCGCGCGACCGCGGCGGGCCGGTCTTCCGCCACCAGTTGCTCGTCGTGCCGGTGACGGACCACCGGATGGCGACATCCTCCTACACAGAGAATGCCGAGGGCTTCATCCTGTCGAAGCCGCTGATGGAGTGGTTCTACGACCACTACGCGCCCAAGGGCATCGACCGCGCCCACCCCTCGATCTCTCCGCTGTTTGCGGAGAGCCACGTGGGCCTACCGCCTGCCGACATCCATGTCGCGGAGTTCGACCCGCTGCGCGACGAAGGCGAGGCGTACGCGGCGGCGCTCGAGGCCGCGGGAGTGCCGGTGACGGTGACGCGCCATCCGGGACAGATCCACACCTTCTTCACGGCGGCGCACCTCTTCCCGCACGGCCTCGAAACGGTCGGTGTGGCCGCGGAACGCCTGCGCCGCGCGCTCGACGCGACCCCCGCTGCCGGTGGCCGAGGAGACTGACGATGAAACTCGAGATGTTCCACCTGCACCCATACCGCGACCTGCCGGCGGACTTCGCGGAGAAGTACCGCAGCGTCTGGGTGGACGTGCCGTCACATCTGTTCGACCCGGCGAAGGCCCACGTCATGTACAACGACACGCTCGACGAACTCGAATACGCGGCAAGCGTCGGGTTCGACGGCATCTGCGTGAACGAGCACCACCAGAACGCCTACGGCTACATGCCGAGCCCGAACATCATGGCCGCGGGCCTAGCCCGGCGGACGAAGGACGTCGCGATCATCGTGATGGGGAACTCGATCGCCCTCTACGACCCGCCGACGCGGGTCGCTGAGGAGATCGCGATGCTCGACTGCATCAGCGGCGGGCGGATCGTCTCCGGCATGCCGACGGGCACCTCGATGGACACGAACTACGCTTACGGCAGCAACCCGGCGCAGTTGCGCGACAAGTACGCCGAGGCGGCCGACCTGATCGTGAAGGCGTGGACCGAGCCGGAGATGTTCACGTGGGACGGGCGCTTCTTCCAGTTGCGCTACGTGAACATCTGGCCGCGCCCGATCCAGCAGCCGCCCCCGATCTGGGTGCCCGGTGCCGGCTCGATCGAAACGTGGGAGTGGTGCCTGCGCCGCTCCTACAACTACGCCTACCTCTCCTACAGCGGCTTCAAGCGCGGCAAGCAGGTCCTCGACGGCTTCTGGAACAAGGCCGACGAGCTTGGCTACGAGAAGAACCCGTACCAGGCTGGCTTCCTCCAGCTGGTGATCGTCGGGGAGTCGATGGCGGAACTCGAGGACAAGTACGCGCCGCACGCGGAGTACTTCTTCAACAAGATGCTGCACATCTACCCGGGGTGGGGCGACGCGCCGGGCTACCGCACGCTCGACACGATCAAGGCCGGCCTGCTCGCCCAGACCGGCCGCTTCGGTGAGATCCCGCCGAGGACGACCTGGGAGGACCTGCTGAAGAACGGCAATGTCGTCGCCGGGACGGCGGACCAGGTGGTGGAGCAGTTGGAGTTCGTGGCGAAGGATCTCCACGTCGGCCACCTGATGCTGCTCAACCAGATCGGTTCGATGCCGCACGACCTGGCGATGGAGAACATCCGGCGCACTGCGCAGGACGTGGTGCCGAAGTTGCGCCACATCCACAGCGAGTGGGAGGACCGCTGGTGGCCGAAGCCGCTCCAGCACCGCGTGGAGCAGCAGCCCATGTTCACCGACGCGTCGAACGCGCCGGCGAAGTAGCCGAGGCACGGGAGCAGGCAGCGATGAAGACCTCGCAGGTCCCCGTGGCGAACGGGCGCTACACCGTGGAAGTCGTCGAGGACGGGAGCGGGCCACCGCTCCTTTTCCTGCACGGCATCTCCGGCCTCCACTGGACGCCGTTCCTCGAGCGGCTGGCGCAGCAGTACCGCGTGATTGCGCCTCGCACCCCCGGCTTTGGCGACGGCAGCCAGGTGGAACTCGACACGGTCCAGGACCTCGTCTACGCCTACCTCGACCTGCTCGACGCGCTTGGACTGGAAAGCGTGCCGGTGCTCGGGCACTCGCTGGGCGGCATGGTGGCAGCCGAGGTCGCCGCGACGCAGCCGAAGCGCTTCCCCTGGCTCGTGCTCGCCGCTCCGATGGGCTTCTTCCACGCCGACCGGCCCACGTTCGACTTCTTCGCCTGCACTCCGAACGAACTCACCCGCGCGTTCTTCGCCGACCCGACGGGCGAGGCGGCCCAGAACTCCGGCGAGGCGGGACTGATGCGGATGGTGAAGGCCGGGGTCCAGTCCGAGACTGGCCAGGAGCTCGTGCAGACCTACCTCGAACGCGCCAAGACGCTGGCGACGGCGGCGAAGTACCTCTGGCCGATTCCGAGTCGTGGCCTGCACAAGCGCATCCATCGAGTGACGTCCCCCACGCTGCTGATCTGGGGGAAGCACGACCGCGTGGTCCCGCCCTCCTACGCCGAGGACTTTGCGCAGGGCATCCGAGGCGCGAAACTGTCAGAGATCGAGGACGCCGGCCACGAACTGCTGCTCGAGCAGCCGTCCGCCGTCCTCGCGGCCGTCAATGCATTCGCAGGGAGCCATCGATGAACGTCCCGCCCGCGATCCCGTTCGCTGTGAGCGCCGTGATCATGATCTGGGCGGTGGCTTCCGCTGCCATGGCGTTCACCGGGAGCCAGCGCTCCGGCCACCACCACGTCGCCCCGCGTCGTCCGCAGGAGGCGCCGCCCGTCGAGTAGCCATCTCAGTCGGCGCTGAATGCGCCGGCGAACGCCGCGCCCTCCCACGGCAGGTTCACGCTGATCCCGTCCCACGCGCGACGCTCGACGCCGTTCGGGTCGGCCTCGGCATGCGGCGGGAGGTCGAGGATCATCGTCTGCCGCCCGGCTGGATCGAAGCGCTTCCAGGTTGGGAGCCCGGCATGGTTCGGGTCGCCGGTCTTCGCGAAGGCGATCCAGGTCTCCGCGACCAGCGCCGCCATCTCAAAGCGGTTCGGATCCGTGCCCGTCGTCGGCCGGCCGTCCGCGTTGTCGAAGGCGAGCGGCGTGTCGAGGCCGTGGCCCGCGCCGATCAGCCCGTTGCCAGCGTTCGACTTCCAGGCGTTCTGGTACATATAGACGGGCGCCGTCGCAGACTGCTGCTCGGCGATCTGCATCGAAAGCAAGCGGCGGTCCTCGCTCGCGATCGCGACGAGTAACTGGTACGGGGTGATGCCTGGCCGGTTCTGACGGTACACCGCCATCACTTCGGCGGTCCGCTCGCCGAGCACCGGCCGCACGATGTCGCCCACCCCCTCCTCGGTGACACTGGCCATCTCCGGCATCCGCACGAGGTAGGTACCCATCTCGTCGCGCATCGTGCCGATCATGATGGGGACGCCTGCCGCCGTCGGCGCTGCCACACCACCGAACGGGTCGCCTGGCAGGTGAGTGCCATCGATGACTGGCGAGAGCATCATGCGCGTGGTGCGCAGGCCACGCCCCGCCTCGTCGTCGATCAGGCCGTAGATCAGGTCGTTCACCTGCTTCACTGGCATCGCCTGCAACTTCGCGACCTCTGAGGGCTTGAGGCCGGCTCGTGCGAGCAGCCGCTCGGCAAGCCCGTTCGCCATCTCGCGCGGGACGGCGCGCGGGTGGGCGCCGCTCTGGATGATGCCGCGCTGGAAGAGCCCCTTCGCCTCGGGCATGCCGAGGAGCACGCTGATCTTCCGCCCGCCGCCGGAGACTCCAAACAGCGTGACGTTCGACGGGTCACCGCCGAACGCCTCGATGTTGTCGCGCACCCACTGGAGGGCCAGCACGATGTCGAGCACGCCGGCGATCCCGCCGCCGTCGAAGTCGGGCCCGCAGAGGTCCGCAAGGTGGAGGTGGCCGAAGACGTTGAGTCGGTGGTTGAGCGAGACGACGACGACATCGCCGCGCTTCACCAGGTTCACGCCGTCGCTCGCCTTCGTCGCACCGACGCCGTTCCGGAAGCCACCGCCGTGGAGCCAGACCATGACCGGACGCTTGCGGCCATCCTCGGTCGAGGCCGTCCACACGTTGAGGACGAGGCAGTCCTCCCCTTCCTCGACGGCCGTTTCGGCGACGGGCTTCTCCTGCGGCGTCGCGTGGCCGAATTCGAGGGCGTCCCGCACGCCGTCCCAGCGCGGTGCCGGCTCGGGCTTGCGGAAACGTCGCGCGCCCCAGGTGGGGGCACCGTACGGGATCCCTCGGAAAACCTGGACGCCGCGGTCGACGAAGCCGCGGACGGCGCCGGCCGTGGTCTGGACGGTAGGAGTGGTGGTGGTGGTCATGGCTGGATCCTCCTGGGCGGTGTCTGCGCGGCAGGCTACTGGATCTGTGGCGGTCTCGGCTGGCGTATACAGGCACAGAACCCAGCGCGGCCGCTGAGAAAGTCTGGACATGGCATCTCAATGGCAGTGGAGGCGGTGCTCCCGCCTCGTAGTGGGGCTTGCGCTCGGCTTCGCGTTCAGTGCCTGTTCTTCCTCAGATCCGGCGCCGAAGGCGGACAGTGGGGCGGCGGCACCCCCACGCCCCAGCACGGTCTCGGTCGCACTCAAGGACTTCTCGGTGGCGCCGGCCCTCGCGGCGGTGCCAGCCGGGGAGGTGACGTTCACGGTGCAGAACGCCGGTGCGATCCCGCACGAGTTCGTCGTGGTGAAGAGCAACCTGGCGCCCGACAAGTTGCCTCAGTTCGAGCAGAAACTCGTGGACGAGAAGCAGGTGGAGCTTGTGTCCCGCACCCAGCCCATCGAGGCCGGTGGCAGGCAGGACCTGCGGGTGTCCCTGCAGCCGGGCCGGTACGTCCTCCTCTGCAATGTCGCGAGTCATTACATCTCGGGCATGTTCGCGGCCTTCGAGGTCGGCGGGCGTGGAAGTCCGGGCACGCCCTCGGGCGCCACCCCCGCGCCTGGCACCCCGGCGGGAGGCTCTGGCTCGACGAATGATGGGTACTAGCGTGGCGGGACGCCGTAGGTCTGCGCCGGCGGGCCTATACTGGCGACGCGCGGCCAGCGTAGTCGCCGCCACTGGCGACGCATCTCGGAGGAACGACAGATGACGATCCAGAAGAAGCGATGGCTGGGCGCAAGCCTGGCGATCGCTGCGACCGCGGCCCTGCTCCCGGCAGTGGTCCTCGGCCAGGCTGCAGGCGCGAAGTTCGAGGCGAAGCTCGCTGGTGCCAACGAGGTCCCGGCGGTCACGACGACGGCGACCGGCACCTTCTCCGCAACGCTTGACGAGGCAGCGGGGACGCTTGCATGGACGTTGAGCGTGCCAGCAATCACCAACGCCACCGCGGCCCACATCCACAGCGGCGCGGCCGGCAGCAACGGCGGCATTGTCGTGAACCTGTTCGCCGCACCGACCGGTGCGCCGGTTTCCACGATCAACGTCTCCGGCACGGCGCGTGCAGCGGACCTCGCGGGCGCGCTGGCCGGCAACATGGCCGGGTTCGTCACCGCACTCAAGGCCGGCACGCTCTACGTGAACGTGCACACTACGGCCAACCCGGGTGGCGAGATCCGTGCGCAGATCACCGCCGCTGCCGCGGCTCCTGCCCCGGTAGCGGCTCCGGCGAAAACCGGTAACGGCGGCCTGAACGAGTCCGCGGACGAGGCAGGCCGCTACATGGCGCTCGGCCTCATCGCCGTCGCGCTCGTTGCGGTTGGCGGCGCACGCGTCATCACCGCCCGCAAGCGGTAAGACCCGCGCAAGCGACTGAGAAGGGGCGAGGCCTGCGGCTTCGCCCCTTCTTCATGTCCAGGCACTCGTCGATGTCCACCGAGCCGAGATCAGTCCCGCCGCATCCCCCGCGAGACTTCGCCGCCCTCCACCAGGCGCCCGTCCGACATCTCCACCACCCGATGCGCGTAGTCGACGATGAGCGGGTCGTGCGTCGCCATGACGATCGTGACGCCGTCCGCGGCTGCTGCCTGTAGCAGCCCGAAAATCTGTGCGCCGGTCACCGTGTCGAGTTCCCCGGTGGGCTCGTCCGCGATCAGCAGCCTAGGTCGGTTGGCAAGCGCCCGGGCGACGGCGACGCGTTGTTGTTCGCCGCCGGAGAGTTCGTAGGGACGGTGCCCGGCCCGGGCCGTCAGCCCCACCATCTCCAAAAGTTCTCGCGTCCGCTGGCCCTCGTCTTTGCTGCTAGCACCAGCGATGCGTAGCGCAAGGGCGATGTTCTCCGCCGCCGAGAGGAGCGGGAGCAGGCCGAACGACTGAAACACGAAGCCGATGTGGCTGCGCCGCAGCGCCGTCAGTTCCGCCTCGGTCGCTGCGGTGATGTCCCGGCCCTCCAGCAACACGGCGCCCTCGTCCGGCCGGTCCAGCCCGGCGATCAGGTTGAGCAGCGTGGTCTTCCCGGAGCCGGAGCGCCCGACGATCGCCAGCAATTCCCCGGGCGCCACCGTCAGCGAAACGTCGCGGACGGCGTAGACGCGGTGACCCCCACCGTCGAAATGCCGGGACACGCCGCGCACCTCCACGGCCGGGGACGAGGCTTCCGGGACTGGCCGCGTCGCAGTCATCGGGAGCCCTCGGGACTGGACGGGTAGATCTCGACATGGTCCTCACGCAGTTCCACCCGGGCGCGTGTCCCAAGGTGCAGACCGTCCACGAACTCACGGGGGATCTGCAGGCGCCCGCTGCGGTCGACCAGGGCGAACTCTTCCATCGCCTCGCGTTCGCGGCCAAAGGTCACGCGCCGGACGAACTCGGCGCTGGTGCGGCCGTCCCGCATCGTCACTACGCGGTCGACACGTTCGGTGATGGTGCGATCGTGCGAGACGATCACGATGGTGACGCCGGTCGATTGGTTGAGGGCGTGCAGGGCGGCGAAGACCTCAGTGGCCGTCGCGCTGTCGAGTTCGCCCGTAGGCTCGTCCGCCAGGAGGAGCGGGGGCTGGTTGGCGAGCGCGACTGCGATGGCGACGCGCTGCTGTTCGCCGCCGGACATCTGGTTCGGCCGATGGTCCGCCTTCGCTTCCAGTCCCACCTGCGCGAGCAACTCAAGTGCCCGGACGCTGGCCACCCGCCGGTCGACGCCATCGACCAGTTGAGGGACCTCGACGTTCTCACGGGCGGTGAGGTACGGGAGGAGGTTCCGGCCGGTCTGCTGCCAGACAAAGCCCACCTCGCTCCGACGGTAGTCGACGAGTTCCTCGTCGTTCATGGTGAGCAAGTCGCGTTCGCCGACGCGCACGCGGCCGGCAGACGGTTGGTCCAAGCCGGCGAGGATGTTGAGGAGAGTGGACTTTCCCGAGCCCGAGGCACCAACGATGGCCATCACCTCGCCCGGCGCAACCGAAAGGTCGAGGCCCCGCAGGGCGACGACCTCGAGTTCCTGGGTCTTGTGGATCTTGAAGACGTCCTCGCACTGCACGTACGGGGCGGCCGAGGGCTGCGTCACGGGTTCATCCTTCGCCCACGCGCAACGCCCGATGGATCGCGAGGCGCACGTAGAGTAGTACGACCGCTCCGATCGTCAGCACGAATGCCGCCCCCAGGACTCCCCACACGGTGAACACCTGCAACCAGGACACCGCCAGCGCGAACGGAGGGAGGACGGCCGTGCCGCCCTCGCTGATGCCAAGCACATCCATCATGCGTCGTCCTACCTGCAGGCCCACGAGCGTGCCCAGCCCCATACCGGCGACCACGATCGCCAGGTACTCGATCGCGACCACGAGGAAGACCTGCAGGCGTGAGAAGCCGAGCGTACGCAGGATCGCGAACTCGAGCGCCCGGCGCTGCGCCGTGAGGTAGGAGTAGAGCACGAAGGCGATCGCCGAGAGCACGAGCACCGTCGCGAACGAGATCCCGAGGATCCCAGCCCAGCCGGCCGCGATCAGTGGATCCTCGGCCTGGCGGGCGCGCTCGGCTCTTGTGTCCAGCAGCGTCTGGGCGTTGTACTCCTGCAAAGCCTCGATCGTGGCGGCAGGATCGTCCGTGGCAAACCAGGCTTCGTTCAAGGTCGCCTTCTGGCTCGCGAGCGACCCCCGCATGAGGGCGGCGAGCCGTGATTGCTCGACGATGGCGAAGCCGAGCCGTTCCCGGTTGGCGTCGTAGGTCGGGAAGAGGCGGAACGTGCCCTCGAGTCGCGCGTCGGTGAACGTGCCTCCGATGAGCAGGCGGAACGTGTCACCTCGCTTCATCCCGAGCCGGCCGGCGGATGCCTCAGCGAGGTAGACAGCGACGGGCTGCCCGTCCGAACTCGGCCGGATGCCGCGTTCTCGAGGGGCGACGCGCGTGTCGGACCACACGTAGCGCGACCCGGCGGGGGCGCCCGGCGGAGAGTCCGTCGTCACGGTCAGCGTATCGGTCACCCGCGCGATGTTCTGCCCCTGTACCGGCTCGAAACCCGGCGCGGAAAAGTCCAGCGCGACCCGCGCTTCTCCGAATGGGTTCGTGCCGATGTCGCCCTCGGGGCTACCTGGTGTCGCTGGTGTGGAGGTGACCATGAGCGGGCCATACATCGCGACACCGCGCTGAGCAGCGATCGCGCTTACGGTCGACGTGTAGATGGCTTCGAACGCGAGTGGATGGACCAAGGGGGGCCGGGCTCCAGGCCCGCTCCTGCGCGCGTCCAGATTGACGGCGAAGAAGCGCCACTCCTGGGTCGAGGGGTCGCCGGGGCGCACCGAGCCGAGCGGCAACGTCTCGACGCGTCCATTGGCGTCGCGGACATTCAGGTTGAGCGTGAGCGGGCCTCGGATATCGGGAAACTTCGCCCAGACGCCCACCTGGCGAGTGCCCTCGGGCAGAAGTCTCGGCGTCGTAGTCGGCGCGTTCATCGCGAGGGTGCGCAGTATCGACTCGAGTGATTCACCTGAGAAGTCGCCGCGGAAATAGGAGACTTCGCCGAAGGTGTCCGGATCCACGCCCAGCGCCTGAAGCGGCTCCGTCTTTCCTCCAAAGTGCGCCAGCGCCTCGCTACGGCTGACGGCGCTCACCCGGCCCGCCGGGATGGCGCCCATCGCCTGGAGGAACGCGACGTCACCGGCGCCGGCCAGCCGCCGGAGGTCTGCTGCTCGGACGTCTGCCCCCACCGGATAGCGGGCACGGTCGTCGTATGAGTGATCGAGTGTGGCCGAGAACGTCGCGCCGAACATGCCGACGCCGGTCGCCAGCATCAGCATGAGCACGAGCCTCGAGTAATGCGTGGGATCGCGCGCCAGCGAGCGTACGCCGACCAGCGTGGCGGCGCCCGCGATCCAGGTGAGGCTCCATGCCACGAGGCGGAGGACGAGCGGGAAGAGGCGCAGGAACACCACCCCGACGGTGACCATGATCACCGCCGGAGTGGCGAGCAGTAGTGGATCTGACTGCCGCTCACCGAACAGAGTGCGGGTGAATAGTTGTTCGTCCTGCCGCAGGCGCCAGAAGACGACTGCGAGGAGCAGTACGAGCGCGACATCGAGGTAATAGCGAAGGAAGAGAGGCACGGCGCGCGGCCGCGCAGACGCCCTCCGAAACTCGACCACCGTTGTCCGGGTTGCGCGGTACGCGGGGAGCATGAAGGAGGCAAACGCCAAGACCGCCCCACCGAGCGAGAAGACATATGAGAGGAGCGAAATATGCACGGACAGCGGCCCGCCTCCCGAGAGCGCGGCAAAGGGCGGGGTGGGTCCGAGCGCAGAGATCAAGGCCGCGGCCAGCAGCGGGCCCGTCGCGGCGGCGAGCAACGCCAGCAGCAGTCCCTCGACCCCAAACTCGATGAGTAGTTGCGCGGGGCTCGCCCCGCGGCTGCGCAGGACCGCCATTTCGGGGGCGTGACGCTCCACCAGCATGGTCGAGACCATCACGAGGTAGTAACAGACGATCCCGCCGATCTGGAGTAGCAGCACGAACAACGGAATCCGCACGAAGAAGAGCCGGTCATCAAAGGTCCGGAGTACCGGCTCCAACCCGGAGCTGACCAGCGTGTCCCGCTCCACAGAGGCGAGGTTGGCCGGGAGCGCCTTGATCCCGTCGGCCACCGACGCCGCGTTTCGTGCATTGAGACCGTCGAAGTGGATCGAATAGACGTCGTTGTACGTGGTCCCCGCGGTGGGCATGCGGCTCGTCAGGGCGGTAAAGAAGGCCTCCTCCGGCATCAGGAACACGAAAGCGGGCCAACCGCCGACGGGCTCATCGATCGCGGTCGGCGAGGTCTTCCAGTAGTCGTCGGCCGGGTCTGTCGGGCGGACGATCGCCGCGATCTGCAGTCTCAACGGCGGTCGCCCGGGTTCCCACCATGGGTGCAATTCGAAGCGATCTCCGATCGCGATGGCCTCTCGCTGCGCGAGGTCCGCGGCGATCGCGACCTGTAGCGGCGCACTGGCGTCTGAGGGCACCGCGGAGCCAGGGAATGTTCCCGCCACGGGCGTCACATGCTCGCCCAGGCGGTCGCGGAATCGCAGCGTGGCACGAGGCCGTCGCGGGTCGCCTTCATTGACGCGACCACCCGGGGGCGTGAGGTAGAAGGTCTGGCTGGTCCCCTGGCGGAGGATGGTGCCGGTCGCGTCGCCAATCGCGGCGCGCACCTGACTCTCGATCCGCTGGGAGGCACGCTGGTACTCGTCGCGGCGCGCTGAGGTCGAGTCCCGACGCACCTGCACGGCCAGGCTCTCCGCCGGGGGCCCTTCGAGCGCGTGCCGGAGGCCGAGGTCGCGGATCGTGTCGGCGTAGATCACCGTCGCCGAGAGGATCGCGGACGAGACGACCGCCCCGAGCGCCGCGCTGGCGACGAGGCGCCAGTGGGCAGCCATGCGTCGCACGGCGAGGACAGCGAGCGAGCGGATGCGGGTCACGGCGGGATTGTAGGGGGCGCGCACCGCGCTTCGTGTGACGCGTAGACTCCCGCATCGTGGCAGCGATACTCACCAGCTGGTTCCTCGTACGACACCGGATGCGCGCGCACTGGCGCCTGCTCATCGCGGGCGGACTCGGCGTCCTGCTTGCCGCGACGCTTCTGGCCGCGGTCCCCACGTACGCGGATGCGATGGCTGACCTGGGCCTCCGGTTCCGCCTCGACCGCGGCCTGGTCGACGAACAACAACGCGTGATCTACCTCGACGTGGACAACACTGTGCTGGCCCATCCAGTGGAGCGGCAGAGCCGGGCGGCCTTGCTCACCATCACCGATGCACGGATCGGCTGGCTGGGCTCCGAACAGATCGTCGAACGCCGTTCGCAGCGAGTTGCCGCCACCGTCGAAGGTAGTGGCGATGGGGCATGGCCGGCGTTCGTCGTCGGAGTGTCGAGTCTGGACCGGCACGCCTCCCTGACAGCGGGAAGGATGCCGTCCGCGGCACCCGACGGCCCACTGGAGGTCGTGGTGCCAGAGGGGTATCAGCGCATCGTGGGCGTGGGCAGTCGCGTGCGCCTGACGCTCCCGACGTTGAATGACTGCCCTCCAGTCCCCGGGTCAGATGACCCGGCGGTCGCGGCGGCGGAGGTCCGTTGTCGCCCATCGACGTTCTCGACGGCGAGCGCCGTGGCGACCGTGGTCGGGTTCGTCCGCCAGGAAGACCCCAGCGACCTACGCTGGCGCATCGCCGACGCGTCCTGGGCGGTACCAGAGCAGCCGATCGCTGATAACCCGGGGCCTGGAGCCGGCGGACTGATATTCCTCCTGAGCGCAGAGGGCTACGAGTCCGGACCGCTGCTGCGTGCCCTCCCCGAGCTGCGAGGACGGCAGCGGGCCGGCCTGGTCCCTGACCTGCGGGAGATCGGCGTGCGTCACGTGCCGGACGCGCTTCTGAGCATCGCGGCGTGGCAAGAGGACGCGCGTGTCACCCTGGGCCTCCCGGCGCACGGCATCACCACATTCGCAGACCAACTTGCGATCTATCGCACGGCGCAGACCTTCTCCCGCGTCCCCATCCTGATCATCATGTTGCAGATCGTCGGAGTGATTGGGTTCTACATCGTGCTCGTCGCCTCGATGCTGTCAGAGCGTCGAGGCCCTGAGATCAGCGTGTACCGGAGCCGAGGCGCGAGCGTAGGGCAGTTGGTAGGGCTGGCCGTCATCGAAGGGCTGGTCCTCGCGATCCCGGCGGCGGCGCTGGCGCCGTGGTTGGCCGGGCAAGTAGTGGCCTCTCTCGGTCGGGCCTCGCTGTTTGAACCGACCACCGGCGGCGCACCCCTGCCCGTCTCCGTAGGCCCCGAGGCCTATCTCCTGGCCGCCGCCGGGGCTGCCCTCTCCGTCATGGCGATGGCGCTCCCGGCGTGGGCTGCGGCCCGCCGTGGCGTGGTTGACGACCAGCGAGAACGCGCGCGCCCCTACCGGAGAGGCTTCGTGCAGCGCTACTACCTCGACGTCGCCCTCGTTGCCCTGGCAGGGTTGCAGTGGTGGCAACTGAAGCGGAGTGGCACGGCGCTGGACCCCGGATCGCTGGGGGGCTGGTCGAGTGATCCGCTCCTGCTCTCCTTTCCATTGGTCGCGATGCTCGCCGCCGCAGCGATCGTGCTCCGCTGCTACGCGCCGCTACTGCGGATCGGCGTCCGGCTGGCCACGCCGCTCCGCGGGATCGCCGTGACGGTGGGGCTACGGCAGACATCGAGGGCACCGGCGACTCATGCCCGGCTCCTGATGCTGCTCGTGATGGCTGTGGCAGTCGCGACCTTCGGCGCTTCATACGGACCTACGGTCGGACGGTCGTACGACGAACGAGCCCGCTATGAGGCCGGCGTGGACATGCGAGCGCGAGTCCGTGAACCGGGGCCACACATGCAGGAGCCCCTGGAACGTGTGCGCGCGCTCCCCGGCGTGCAGACGGCCACCTACGCCTATCGCGGGAACATCCGTGTTGGCGGTGGCAGCGAGACGGCGGTGCTCGGAATCGACGATCCGGCTGCTGTGGCTTCGATGATATGGAGCCGCGAGGACTTCGCTGACGGCCCAATGGGGCCAGTACTGGAGCGGATCCGCCCGCCGACCGAGGCAGGCCCCGGTCTGCCCATCCCCAGCGGGACGGCGGCCCTCCAGGTGCAAATGTTCCTCGATGTGGAGGGTCGGGTCCCCGGGATCTCAGCGCGGCTTCGCGATGCCACGGGGGAGTACCACGACGCGCGATTCGACGAGATCGCACCAGGGGACTGGCGCCCGATGGTTGCGCGCATTCCACCGGGTGCAGTGCACCCCGTCTTCCTCGTCGCATTCCGGATGGATGCGGCGCTGTTTGTGCGCCGCGAGGGTTCGCTCTACCTCGATGACCTCGCGGCCGTCGATGCCCAGGGGCGCACGGCCGTGCTGTACGACTTCGAACTGCCCTCTGGATGGACGGCCTACACGCAGGCCGGCATGCAGGAGAGCTTCGCGCTGTCGAACCAGCGAGCGCGTTCGAAGGCCCACGCGGGACGATGGTCGTGGTCCTCGGGACCGCCAAGCCGCGAGAGCGTGGTCGCGGTCGGCCCGGCCACCCTCCCGGGGCTCTTCAGCGTGAACGCCCAGCGCGCCCTCGGGCTGGCAGAGGGCAGGATGACCACGATGACGCTTCCGAACGGAGTGCAGGTTCCCGTGCGCGTCGTCGGGACACTGCACCTGTTCCCGACGCTCGACCCGGGCTCAGGGTTCATCGTGGTGGACCGGCGCCAGTTGCGAGCTGTCGCCAGCCTGGCCAGCGCCGCCGGCCCGTTCGCGAATGAGCTGTGGGTCGACTTCGCGCATGGGCTCCCCCTTGCGGATCAACGCTCAGTTGTCTCTCAACTGGAACGCCGCTTCGAATCACCGGTATGGATCGCCGAGCCACTCCTCCAGGCATCGATGGTCGAAGAAGCCAGCGCAGATCCCACGCTGGTGGCCTCCGGTACAGGCATCCTGCTCGTGGCTGCAGTGGCCGTGGTCATCCTGGCAGCGGCAGGGTTTGTGGTTACGGCCCTGATCGCGATCAGTGGCCGTCGCACCGAGTTCGCGGTGTTGCGAGCACTGGGGATCACGCCGCCCCAGATCCTTCGCTCCCTACTGCTTGAGTGGGGGATCCTGGCGGCGCTGGGGGTCGCGCTGGGCATTGCCTTCGGCCGGACGATCGCGAGTGTGATGCTGTCCTCGCTCAGTGTGACTCCGGCCGGGACGCGAGTGGTCCCGCCATTCACGATGGCGAGCGACTGGTGGGGCATCGCGGCCGGACTCGTGGCGATCCTCGGGCTCGCCACGCTCGCCCTGTTCCTCGCCTGGCGCGCGGTCGCGCGTCGTGCCAGCGCTGAGGTCCTCCGACAGACGCAGTAGCACTACCGAGGGCGGTTCCCACCTTCCTCGAGCCCCGGCGGCAGACGCAGGAGCGACGTGGCACGGTCACCGTCGACTCGTACCTGCACGAGGTCTCCTGCCTTGAGTGGCGCGCCGGCTGGGACAATTCGGAAGAGGCGCTCCGGAGACGTGAAGCGGACGATCGAGTGGCTGTCCATGGTCCCCACGGTCACGGACCCGGACTCGACACTCAGCACCGGCCCGCTCCTTTGGACTTCGCCACGGAGCGCGGGCGGACCACCGAACCCCGTGAACCCACCTGACGATCGGATCGTCCCCTCGGGCGGACCTGTGAGCGAGCGTGGGGCTGTGACTTCGATCTCTTCGACCCGAGGCTCGCTGGCGGCGTGCCCCAGCCCCACGCCCGCTGCGGCTCCCAGCGCGCACGCGATGGCCAGTCCCGCCCAGGTAGCGGCTCGCGCGAGGCGTCGCCGCACGCTCATGGCGCCGCCACCACCACGATCCCTGTGAGGGCAAAGCCAACGTCTGAGCGTTCGACTCCGATGTTCACCTGAGCGCCAGGGACAAGCGCGGACTGGGCCGAGGTCTGAAGTTCCTCCACCACCACGCCGGCAGGGAAGGCGAGGTCGATTGAGCGCCCTTCGCCGTCGATCGTGATCCGCCCGTCGCCGATGCGGGTCACCCTGCCACTGACTGTCCATCCCTCGCCGGCATGCGACCGGAGCGCCACGACCTGCTCGTCTCGCGCAGGCTCGTGCGCGTAGACGAATCCAACGACCGCGCTCAGGAGAGCCGCGGTCAGCATCAGCGAGGCGAGAGGCAGGGCCGTCTTCACGCGAGGCATTGTGCGTGCCCGTCCGGAATCCGGCCAGCAAACGGGGTTTGAATCTGTGAGAACTCGAATCGCCAAACTAATGGTGAAAGGAGTACGCTGTTACACGGTTCTGGAGGTGCCCTCAATGCGACACCGGATTGTCCTAGTCCTATTCGCCGCCGTCGCGCTGTCGCTGATTCCGGGGACAGCATCAGCGGCTCAGCCGGTGATCACCGGGATTTCTCCAGCGAACGGCTCGGTATCCGGCGGCACCCAGGTCACGATTACGGGATCCGCGTTCGCCTCAGGAGCGTCGGTGATCTTCGGAGGTGCCTACGCCTCGAACGTCATCGTGTCGAGCGCGAACGTTCTGGTCGCAACAGCCCCACCAGGGGCCGCTGGCTCGGTGAATGTCGTCGTGGTGAACCCTGACGGCAGTGCCGGCACCAGCCCGGTGCAGTTCCAGTACCAGACCATCGTGCAGGGTGCCGTCACGATCGCCGGTCTCAATGCGATCCCCGGATCCGGCGGGACGAACACGGTCTACATCTCGGGAAGCGGCTTCGTCTCAGGTGCCACCGTCACGATCGGCGGAGTATCGGTTGGCGCCGGGGCCGTGGCCGGCCCGTCCCTCATCATCGCGGTCGCTCCCGCTGGGGTGAGCACCGCGACTGCGACGGTCACGAACCCGGACGGTTCGTTTGCTTCCTACCCCGCCGGTTCCGCCACTCCCACAAGTACGACTCAACCCGTCGTGGCCTCGGTCCAGCCACCCAGCGGCTCACCCGCCGGCGGCACGGCGGTGTCCATCACGGGATCTGGATTCCTGCCTGGGGCCACGGTCTCCTTTGGAGGCGTCCCGGCTACTTCGGTGACCGTCGTGAGCGCAACGCTCATCACGGCGGTCACGCCCGCTAACGCTGCGGGCAGTGTCACGGTCCTCGTCAGCAACTCGACCGGTTCGGTTGGCGGGCTGAACTCGGCATTTACGTATGCGATGACCGCGCCCGTCCTCTCAACGATCACACCGAACAGCGGGCCGGTCGCCGGCGGGACGGCCGTCACGCTGACAGGGTCGGGTTTCGTTACCGGTGCAACGGTGACCTTTGGTGGGCTTGCTGCCGGCAATGTGATCGTGGCAGGCGGTACGCAGATCCTCGCGACCACCCCACCGGGGACAGTCGGACCGTCCACCGTCCTTGTGACCAACCCCGGTGGACTGATTAGCGGTATCGCCGGTGGCTTCAACTATCTCGCCGCCGGGACGACGCCTCCCGCGAGCGCGACTGGCATAGGCGTGACGTCCGTCTCGCCCGCCTCGGGGCCCGTCGGGACGCCGACGCTGGTGACGATCAACGGGCACGGGTTCGTGGCCGGTGCGATCGTGACGATTGGCGGAGTGCCGGCGACGAACGTGAACGTGATCAGTTCGACGCAGATCCTGGCGTCCGTGCCGACCTCTCCTGCTGCGGGTCCCGCACTCGTCGTGGTTTCGAATGCCGGCGGCGCCGGGGCAGCGCTACCGGGCGGGTACACGTACACCAGCGGGACCGCTCCAGCGCCGACGGGATCGACCACGACATTCCCGCCGGGCAGTTCCGGACTGTTTGTCTTCGGGGGCGGGTCGAACCAGGCACTCGTGACGGCGACCGGCTGTCCTGCTGGACGGCTCGTGCTCTGGGCGACGAACCCGCAAGGCCAGTGGGTCGGCTACATCCCGGGCGCTCCGGCGGTGATCAATCTCACGTGGGATGCCCTCTTCCCGAACGGCATTCCGGCGGGCACAGCGGTCTATGTGAAGTGCTCTGCCTAGAGATTGAGGCCGATTGGTGTGCCCAACACTGCGGGTCCACACTTGAGAACGATTGCATGAGTTTGTGCTCACAAGGCAATTAGTTCGTCAGATCTGGCCTAGCGATACCGCCGTACGATCCGCCCTGCCATGACTGGATGGGGGAGCGGGGTGGTACCGGATACCACAGGCGACCGCACCAACGGACAGCACGGCCCACCGCTGGACGACGCGGAGGCGCGGGCCCTCGCGGTCTTCGACGCAGTCGTGGACGGCATCGTCACCATCGACGCACATGGGGTCGTCCAGTCGATGAATCCGGCTGCGGTCCGCATCTTCGGGTACGAGACTGCCGAGGTCATCGGGCAGAATGTTTCGATGCTGATGCCGGAGCCATACCGCTCCGAGCATGACGGCTACCTCGATCATTACTTCCAGACTGGCGAAGAGCGGATCATCGGTACCGGGCGGACCGTCGAGGGACGGCGCAAGGACGCCTCGGTCTTCCCGCTCGAACTGTCAGTGACGGCGAGCACGCTTCCGAGTGGAGAGCGCATGTTTATTGGCCTCGTGCGCGATGTCACGCAACGCGTGTGGGCGGAGAACGCACTGCGGGACGCCGAGGCCCGCCTGAGTGCGATTGTGGAGACGGCGGTCGACGGCATCATCGTGATGGACGCGGCAACACTTTTGATCGAGTCCTTCAATCCGGCCGCGGAGCGCATGTTTGGGTACACGGCGACCGAGATGATCGGCCAGAGCGCGCGCTTGATCCTGGCGCCAGAGCTCATCGCCGAATATGAGGAGTTCCGCGACTCCGGCCCGGGCCTCAGCAATATCTACCGGGGTGCGTTGAATGAGACCGAGGGCGTGCGCAGGGACGGCACGCGCTTCCCGATGGACCTTGCCGGTTCGAGCGCGATGGTCGGTGGACGCTTGATCTGCATCGCGGTGGTGAGGGACGTGACGGAGCGCAGGCGGTCTGAAGCGGCGCTACGCGAGGCGCAGAAAATGGAGAGCCTGGGCCTCCTGGCGGGCGGCATCGCGCACGACTTCAACAACCTGCTGGTCGGCATCCTGGGCAACGCAGGTCTCGCGCTTGAGGAACTGTCCCCGGAGTCGCCGGCGCGGCCGATCATCGAGGACATCGAGTTGGCCGGACGGCGTGCGGCAGAGGTGGCCCATCAGATGCTCGCCTACTCGGGGAAGGGCACCCTGGCCCTCTCCCCAGTGCATCTCAACCAAATCGTGGAAGAGATGACTCACCTCCTCCGTGTCTCAGTAGGAAAGGGTGTCGTACTGCGTCAGAACCTCGCGCCCGGGCTGCCACGCGTCGAGGCTGACCCTACGCAATTGCGTCAGGTGATCATGAACCTGGTCATCAATGGGTCTGACGCGATCGGCGATCGCAGCGGCGTTGTCACGCTGACGACGGGCCTCATGCACGCTGACCGCTCGTACCTCGATGAGGCGTATCTCGACGCCGTGGAAGAGGGGGACTTCGTGTTCCTCGAGGTCTCCGACACAGGGCAGGGAATGGAGCCGGATGTCCGTGCGAGGGTCTTCGACCCGTTCTTCACGACCAAGTTCACCGGCCGCGGCCTCGGCCTCGCAGTGGTGCTGGGCGTCGTGCGCGGGCACCGCGGAGCGATCAAGGTCTACAGCGAACCGGGTCATGGGACGACCTTCCGGGTGCTGATCCCGGCGATGGGCGCTGACTTGGTTCACGCCTCGACGTCCCGCTCCTCGCAGCGGCCGCCCGCCATCATCAGTAGCAAGATGGTCCTCGTGGTGGACGACGACTCGATGGTGCGTGCGGTGACGACGCGTCTCCTGCAGAACTGGGGCCTTGGGGTGCTGACCGCGGACGATGGCCTGCAGGGCGTCGAGACCTTCCGCCAACACCAGCAGGAAGTTGGGCTCGTCCTGCTCGATCTGACCATGCCGGGCATGGACGGGGAGCAGGCGTTCCGTGAGATGCGAGCCATTGACCCGCACGCGCCGATCATCCTGATGAGCGGATACAACGAGGCCGAGGCCACGCGCCATTTCGCAGGGCGAGGCATCACTGGATTCGTGCAGAAGCCGTACCAGGTGGACCTCCTGCGTTCCCTGGTCCGAGAGGTCATGGAAGCCCATCCCGAGGAGTAGTCGCACGTCCCTCCCCTCTGTGAGCGACCGTGTAATATCCACGTCACATCGACGGCACGTATCCGAAACGCCCCTCCGGCACGCTCGAGGCGCGACAAGGGAGTACCTCGATGGATCTCTGCTGCGTCTGCGCCGGCGCACCGTGTGCCCGCCTGGAACTGGTGGGCGCGCCGCACCGGTACTGCGAGGGGCACCGGCCGCGGCCTGGCCGGTCGGTGCGTCGGTCGCTACAGGCGCGTGCCGGGATGGCGCCGAGCCAGCAGGCCCGCGCCGGATCAGTCAGGACTGTGCAGGCACGCTGAAGCGAGACGAATGGCCGACTTGCTCTCCGGGTACCGCACGCTGGCCGGCCCGGACGAGATGTTCGCGCCGGACGGCTCGGTGCGCCCGTCCTACGCTGAGTTCGCACACCGGATCCGCCGCTGGAACTCGGAGGACTACCGCGCCCGGCAGGCGGCGTCTGACCTGGAGCAGTTAAACGGCGGCGTCACGTTCACGGTCTACCAGGATCAGATGGGGACGGAACGGATTCTCCCCTTCTCGCTGATCCCTCGGATCATCGAGGAGGGCGAGTGGGACGTGATCCGTGCGGGACTGGTCCAACGAGTCACTGCGCTCAATCGGTTTCTGACCGATCTCTATGGTGAGCAACGCTCCGTCCGCGACGGGGTCATCCCGGCCGCCCTGGTGGAAGGCGCCCCCGGCTTCAACCCGCGGATGCGGGGCTTCGTCCCTCCCATGGGCGTCTGGGCGCACATCGCGGGCATCGACCTCATCCGTGACCGCGACGGGATCTTCCGGGTGCTAGAGGACAATGTGCGGACGCCCTCGGGGGTGTCCTACGTCCTGGAGAATCGCCGCACGATGCTGAATGTGGTGCCTGACCTATTTCCGGCGGGGAGCGTGGCGCCGGTGGACGAGTACCCGGACCGAGTGCTCGACATGCTCGTCTCTGTCCGGCCGGCGGGGGTGGAGGCTGACGAGACACGGGCAGTCATCCTGACCCCGGGCTCCTACAACTCCGCCTACTTCGAGCATTCGTTCCTCGCACGGCAGATGGGTGTGGAACTTGTCGAAGGGCGAGACCTGCTGGTGCACGAGGACCACGTGTACCTCCGCGCCACGACGGGCCTGGAGCCGGTGCATGTGATCTACCGCCGGGTGGACGACGACTTTCTCGACCCGACGGTGTTCCGCGCGGACTCCGCGCTGGGCGTCGCCGGCCTCTTCGATGCCTATCGAGCCGGCAATGTCACCATCGTGAATGCCATCGGGAACGGCCTCGTGGACGACAAGGTGACGTGCCGGTTTGTGCCTGAGGCGATCCGGTACTTCCTGGGCGAAGAGCCGATCATCCCGAACGTGGACACCTATATCGGCGCGCTCCCGAGCGACCTGGAGTTCATGCTCGCCAACCTGGGCGACCTCGTGATGAAGCCGACGAACGCCTCGGGCGGGTACGGAATCGTCGTGGGCCCGCAGGCCAGTGCTGCGCAACTCGCGGAGGCGCGGGCCATGCTCAAGGCGAACCCGCAGGGGTACATCGCCCAGCCGCTGCAGGAGTTCAGCACCATCCCGTCGTTTGACGGTGAGCGGCTGGAGCCCCGGCGCGCAGACCTCCGTCCGTTCGTCGTGACCGGCGCGTCCTCGTGGGTGCTCCCTGGCGGGCTCACGCGCGTCGCGGCGGACTCGACCTCGTACATCGTGAACTCCTCCCAGGGTGGCGGCAGCAAGGACACCTGGGTCCTCCGCTCGGCACGTGGCGCGTAGGAGGCAGCGATGCTCAGTCGAGTCGCGGAAAACCTCTACTGGCTCGGGCGCTACCTGGAGCGTGCGGAGAACGTCGCCCGCATGGCCGAGGTGAATTACAACGCCTCGGTCGAACAGCGTGCCTCCGGCGGGGACGACCACCAGTTGTGGTCGGCCCTGGTGGGTGCACTCAACGCGGGCGAGGAATACGAAACCGCACTCCAGGTCTCGCCGGACCTCTCACCCGGTGACTGGCTGATCTTCAGCGAGGCGAACCCGAACTCACTCCGCTCGACCGTGACACAGGCCCGCTCGCTCGCGCGTGAGTTGCGTGAGCACATCTCGCGTGAGGTCTTCGAGGAGATCAACCTCCTCTACCTGTCAGCCACGCGCGCGCCGCACACCGCTGGCATGCGGCCCTTTACCGCCAGTGTGAAACGCACGGTGGCAGCCATTGTGGGGCTGTTCGACAACACAGTCCTCCTAAACGAAGGGCGCGAGTGGCTGCGTTGCGGCCTGTTCATCGAGCGCGCCGACATGACGAGCCGCATCGTGGACGCCAAGTACTTCATCCTGCTGCCCTCTCCTGAGGATGTCGGTGGCACGCTGGACACCTATCAGTGGATGGGCATCCTGCGGTCGGCGAGCGCCCTGGAGGCGTTTCGCAAGCGCTACCGAGGCGCCATCACAGGCGTACGCGTGGCCGAGATGCTGCTCTTGGACGATGACTTCCCGCGCAGTCTGCGGTTTTGTATTGCCGCGTTCACGCGCCATTTTGATCGCGCCTCCGAGGCCACGCCGCGACAGCAGGCCCTTCCGGCGGCACGCGAGCTGGCCCTCCTGCAACTTGACCTGGGGGCGGCTGACGCGGAAACCGTGGTACGCGAGGGACTCCATGAGTTCATTGACGAGTTCCAGATTCGCCTCGGACGGGTCCACACCGCCATGGTGGACCACATTTTCCGGGCCGTGCCTTCGGCGGCTCGCTGAGCCTTCGTCATTGACAGTGGGCCGGACTACGATGGCGGCCTGACGCGCCCGGCGCCGGCCCGGCCGATCGAGGCGCAGCAGGAAACGAGATCTCGGTATGACCTTCTGCCTGGGAATGCGCTGCGAGGAGGGGCTGCTCGCCATCGCGGACACGCGGATCACGTCCGGGACCGAGCTCTCGACCGCGAAGAAAATCTCCGTCCACCAGTACGAGAACCACTCGATGTTCATCCTGACGAGCGGGCTGCGCTCGATCCGGGACAAGGCCCTCACCTATTTCGAGGAGCGGCTGCAGTCCTCGTCCGGTGAACTGAAGAAGATGTACATGGCCGCCAACGTGCTGGCGGAGGAACTTCGAAGGGTGAGGCGCGAAGACCTGCAGTGGCTCATGGAGGGCGGCCTCTACTTCGACCTCCATTGCATCTTCGGCGGACAACTCGAAGGCGATGACCAGCACCGGCTCTACCTCATCTACCCGGAAGGCAACTGGGTGGAGGTGCGCACCGGCGCGCCCTACGTGATCATCGGAGAGTCGCGCTACGGCAAGCCCATCCTGGACCGTGTCTGGCGGCACGAACAGGGCCTGTTCGAGGCACTGCGAGTGGGGCTGCTTTCCTTCGATGCCACTCGCACCAGCGCATCCGATGTCGACTATCCGGTCGACACTGTCCTCTACCGGCGGGGGTCGTTCCAGATGCAGGAGGCGCGCTTTGACGCGGACGCGCTCAATCCCCTGCAGCGGTACTGGCAGACGGCGATGCAGGACGCCGTTGGGGGCGCGACCCCAACCGTCCAGCCCCTCTACGAGGCGCTGGTCGCAGCCCCGGCGGCCCACACGCACTTCTGGGACACCAGCGGAGGCGGGTAGGCTCGGCGCCTGTGCGGGCACGTCCCCTCCCACCCCGCTACGATTTCGCGGGGGCCCGTAGCTCAGCGGTAGAGCAGTGGACTTTTAATCCATCGGTCCTCGGTTCGAATCCGAGCGGGCTCACCAACCAACCTCAGTCACACCGTCGCGCTCTCGTCACGCTGCCCACATCGTTGTGATGGATCTGCAACTTCCCGCGGGCGGCCCGCGAATATATTCGGTGCGTCATCCCCGACCCCGGTGCCGGGAGCGCGTATGGTCACCTCCCGCTTTGCCGTCCACGCGCTCCAGCCCCTGCATGACCTCACCCAGACGGTCGCGGCAGCGCAGGGCATCGACGAGATCTTCGACGCCTCCCTCCAATGCCTGGCCTCTGGATTGAACGTGGACCGTTCGTCCATCCTGCTGTTTGACGCCGAAGGTGTGATGCGGTTTCGGGCCTGGCGTGGGTTGTCGGACGCCTACCGGGCCGCGGTCGAGGGTCACTCGCCGTGGGCCGTGGACGCGGTGGACCCTCAGCCAGTCCTCGTGCCAGACGTACAGGCTGACGGGGACCTCGAGGCGCTGATGGACGTGCTGCGGCGCGAGCGCATCCGGTCCGTGGCCTTCATCCCGCTGATCGTCGCGCGCCGCCTCATCGGCAAGTTCATGCTGTATTACGCCGAGCCCCATACCTTCATCGAGGAAGAGGTGCTCACGGCGCAGGTCATTGGCGCCCAGATCGCCTTTGCGATCGACAAGCAGCAGGCGCTTGCGGCGATCGCTGCGAGCGAGGAACGCTACCGCGCGCTGGTCGAGGGCATGGGCGTCGCCGCCTACACGACCGACGCCGAGGGCCGGATCACCTATTACAACGACGAGGCTGCGGCCGTATGGGGTCGCCATCCTGTCATCGGACACGATGTCTGGTGTGGATCATGGCGGCTGTTATGGCCCGACGGCCGCCCCATGAGCCTTGGGGAGTGCCCGATGGCCGTGGCACTGATGGAAGCCCGTCCGGTGCGGGACGTGGAGATACTGATCGTCCAACCGGACGGGAACACCGTGACGGTCCTGCCGTTCCCAACGCCGCTGTGCGACGCCCGCGGCAAGGTCATCGGCGGTGTGAACGTCCTCATGGATATCACTTCGCGCAACCTCCAGGAGGCCGAGCGGATCCGACTCCTGGAGGCGGAACAACGGGCACGAGAGCAGGCCGAGGCGGCGGTGCATGCCCGCGATGAGTTCTTGTCGATCGCCTCACACGAGCTCCGGAATCCCGTCGCGGGCCTGAAGGGGACCGCGCAGCTCTTGCAGCGGCTGCACCGCGCGCAGGGGGCCGACGTGACGCGCGCCAGGGAGTACGTCGAGGCGCTGGTCCAGACAAGTGACCGCCTGGCCCACTTGCTCGACGACCTGCTCGACGTCGCCCGGCTGGAAACTGGGCGGCTGATCCTGAAGCCGGAGGACTTCGATGTCCTGGTGCTGATCCGCGAGGTGTTGGCGGAAACGGCCTCGACGGCGCCGCTTCACGACCTGGCCCTTCAGTGCGCCGACGAGGCCCGTCCGCTTCGGGCTGACCCCATCCGGCTGCGTGAGGTGCTGGTCAATGTGCTGGGGAACGCGGTGAAGTATTCACCGGAAGGCGGCGCGATCACCGTGTCGGTGGCGGCGGAGCCTGAGGCGGTCGTGATCGCGGTGCAGGATGAAGGTATCGGCTTCCCGCCAAGCGCAGCGGAGCAGATATTCGTCCCGTTCGGGCGAGCACCGAATGCCACGGAGGCCAACATCCCGGGGATGGGACTGGGACTCCACATCTCCCGGCGACTGATCGAGACACATGGCGGCACCCTGACAGCAACGAGCCAGGGCGTGGGCTGCGGGACCCAGGTGGTCCTGCGTCTTCCCCTCCGGCCCGTCATCACCGCGGAGGGTTCGCCACCACTGCCAGGCCTCAGATGACGCAGGACGGGCCCGCCCCGGACATCCTGGTAGTGGAAGACGAGGACCTGATCCGGTTCCTCGTCGTGGACACTCTGTCTTCCGAGGGGTTCACCGCTCGCGGCGCCCGCTCTGGTGAGGAAGCCCTCACAATGCTCATCGACCGGCTTCCCGACCTCATCATCCTGGATCTGCGCATGATGGGGATGGGGGGGCGCGAGTTTGTGGACCAGCAGCGCGCGGCGTGGGGTGACATCCCGATCGTGCTCCTGTCTGGTTCGATGGAGGCTGCGGCTGTCGGGGCCGAGATCGGGGCCGCGGCGGTCATCCGGAAGCCCTTTGACCTCGATGAGTTGGTCGAGATCGTGAGCCGCACGGCCGGCGCGCCCGATAGGGGCGGCGACCACTAGCCTGCGATCAACAAAGGTCGGAGGGCCGTCCTGAGCCGGATCTACACGTCCACCCCTGCATCGCTGGTCGTCATGGCCCTCGCTGTGATCGCCGCGGCGTGTGGCGACGAGCGAGCCGAGTTACGGATTGCCCCGGTCGCCCCACCCTCTGCGACTGGCGCGTCCGCGACACCGCCGCAGCGCATCCCGGAGGCGCCCGCGCCTCGGACCGTCACGATCGCGGTGGTTGGCGACCTCATGTTCGCGCGCGACATCACCACGCTGATGCAGGAGCGCGGGGTCGAATATCCCTTTGCACGCGTGCGATCTCTGCTCTCCGACACTGACCTCACGTTGGGCAACCTCGAAGGCACGTTCACGGAGCGAGGCCAGGCGTTGCCGAAGGAATACACCTTCCGCGCGCCGCCATCCCTGGCCCGAACGCTCTCATGGGCGGGGTTCGAGGCGGTCTCGCTCGCGAACAACCACACGTGGGACTACGGCCTGGAAGGGATGGACGACACCATTCGCACGCTCGACGCGCTGGGTGTCCGGCATGCTGGCGCGGGCAGAGACGAGGACGCGGCGATGGCCCCGTCCGTCCTCCGCACGCCTTCGGGTGTCACGGTCGCACTCCTCGCCTTCTCCGACGTGGGCGAGGTGCAGTTCGCCGCATCCGAGAGGCCCGGTGTCGCCCGCGCCGACGAGGCGAGCATTGAGCGAGCGGTGCGACGGGCCACAGGCCTCGCTGATTTCGTGGTGGCGTACTTGCACTGGGGCTACGAGTACACCTACGCGCCCACCGAACGGCAACGGACGCTGGCCGGGGCCGCAGTTCGCGCCGGCGCCTCCGCGGTGATCGGGGCCCACCCCCATGTCCTGCAACCGTGGGAACGCGTCGAGGGCGTCCCGGTGCTGTACAGCCTCGGGAACTTTGTCTTCGACCTGGAGCCGGCGGATGTCGACTACTGGGCGGGCATCGGGCCCTTCCAGAGCGTGGTCGCGCGCCTGACGTTGACTGAGGGCGAGGTCGCGAGAGTCTCGTTCAGCCCCGTCATGATCGATGTGCACGAGAATCGCCCGCGTCCGGCGACCGAGGCCGAGGCAGCGGCGATCCTCGCGATCCTTGAGCCTCCAACTGACAGGGCGTCGCACTGACCGAGGCAGTCGCGCCCTATGCTCGGGCGTGCCTGACGGCCCGAGCGAGAGGAGAGCCTCATGGTCACTGGTGGTGCCGGGGTGGAGATCGTCGAGGTCGCGAACGGAGTGTTCGCACGGTTGCACGAAGGGCTCACGAACGCCGGGATCATCGTCGGCGACGACTCCGTCCTCGTGATCGACTCGTTACGCGTCCCCTCGTTCGCGCGTGATCTGCGGGCGGACGTCCGCCGCCTGACGGACAAGCCGGTCAAGTACGTGGTGGACACCCATGGCCATTGGGACCACGCCTTTGGGAACGAAGAGTTCACGGATGCCACGATCATCGGCCACGTCAACTGTCGGCGGGAACTGGAGGAAGTGGGCGAGGCGTGGCGCGCCGGGGTGATCGCCCGCGGCAACGAATGGGCCGAGGAACTGAAGACGGTCCGCATTACCCCTCCCGACCTCACCTTCACCGATCGCCTCGAGTTGCACTTCGGAGGCCGGCGGATCGACCTCGTCTACCTTGGCCGGGCGCACACGAGTGGCGACATATTCATCAGCCTCCCGGATGACGGCCTACTGTTCACCGGAGACGTGGCCCAGGACGGCGGAGTGCCGTACATGCTCGACGGCTACATGGTGGACTGGGTACAGACGGACACGCGCGTCCTCAGCCTCCCGTTCGAGCGGTTCGTCTCCGGCCACGGCCCGATCGGTGCGAAGGAGGCCATGGTCGAGGCCCGCGACTTCATCGCGGAACTGGTGTCTCACGCGGAGGACGCCCTCACGGAGGGCGAGGACCTGGCGGCGGCGACCGCGACCGTCCGGCGCGCGCTGGAGGGGCGGTTCGGAGGATGGCGTGGATTCGAGCGTCTGGGCGACGGCGTCGCGCGCATGCAGCGACAGATCCAGCGCTGAGTGACGGCGGCTGTCAACGCCGTCGGCTGGCGGCCCGCACCGCTGCGCGGCCGCCCTCGGGCGGGAGGCGGTAGGATGCCGCGGCGGAGGTGCCCCAGATGCCCACAGTTGAGACTGTCCTTGGTCCGATCGACGCGTCCCGGCTCGGCGTGACGTTGAGCCATGAGCACGTGCTCGTGGGGATGGGTGAGGACAACAAGCACTACCCGTGGTTGTACGACTGGGATCTGTCGAGGGCTAACGCCGTCCGAGAACTTACCGAGGCCAAGGCGGGTGGCGTCGACACGATCATCGACCTCACCACGCCCGACCTCGGCAGGGACGTGCACTTCGTCCAAGACGTTGCGCGTGAGTCCGGAATGAACGTAGTGATGGCCACCGGCATCTGGCGGGATGTCCCCCGCGCGTTCTGGGCGCGCGACCTGGACGAGATCGCGAGCATCTTCGTCCGCGAGATCACGGTCGGAATCGAGGATACCGGCGTGAAGGCCGGGGCGATCAAGGTCGCCAACGACATGGGCGGCGTGACACCCGAGGGCGAGCGGATCGTCCGAGGCGCCGCGCGCGCCCTCCGCGAGACGGGCTGCCCGATCTCGACACACCAGTGGGCCCCGGAGCGGGTCGGCGCCCGGCAGGTGGAGATCTTCCTCGATGAGCGCGCGCCGATGGACCGCATCTGCATCGGACACAGCGCGGACACCGATGACGTGGACTACTTGGAGTCGCTCCTCCAGACCGGTGTATACCTATCGATGGACCGCTACCCCGGTGCAGCGGGACGCCTCCCGTGGGAGACCCGAAACGCCACGGTGAAGGCGCTCATCGACCGGGGATGGGTGGGGCGGCTGATGTTGGGGCACGACTATGCCCCGGCGCCGATCCGGGCTGGCATGCCAGCACCCGCGGTCAACGGCCCCACTCGCTACCTCTTCGTCAGTACGGTGGCGATCCCGGCACTGAGGGCCGCAGGAGTCTCCGAGGCGGACATTCACACCATGATGGTGGACGTTCCGAGGCGATTCCTGACCGGTGAGGGTGCTTGAGCCCGATCCGGAGGGCGCGGCTGGCATACTGGAAGCGGCATCAACACTACGCATGCGCGGGCGACCCCGCGGTTGGGAGTTCTGAATGACCACTGGCATCCTTCTTCTTCACGCTTTCCCGTTGGACGCTGACATGTGGGATGAACAGGTCGCCGGCCTCAGTGATGCGGCGCCCGTGGTGACGGTGAACCTGCCTGGGTTCGGCGGCGCTCCCCTGGCAGCACGCGAGGGTTGGATGGACACCGCAGCCGATGCTGCTGCGCTGGCCCTCGGTGGGACCGGGATCGACCGTGTCGTGGTCTGCGGACTTTCGATGGGCGGCTACGTCGCCTTCTCGTTCTTGCGGCGGCACCCGGACCTCGTGGCCGGGCTGGTCCTCGCGAACACGAAGTCAGGTGGCGACGACGACGCCGGGAAACAGCGGCGCGCGGACCTTGCGAAGCGGCTACGCGCGGAGGGCAATGGCTTCCTGGTGGAGTCGCCACCCCCCTTGCTTTCGGAGCATGCCTCGCCCGACCTCCGGATGCGGATCAAGACGATCATTGGCCGCCAGCCGGCCGAGGCGATCGCCCTGGCGTCTGAGGCGATGGCAGACCGGGTGGACTCAACGCCGGACCTTGCAGGGATCAAGGTGCCGACGCTCATCATCACCTCAGCAGGCGACACGCTGATCCCTGCAGAGGTGTCGAAGCCGATGGCCGAGCAGGTGCCCGGAGCGACCCTAAAGATCATCGATCGGGCCGGCCACCTGTCGAACCTGGAAGCGCCCGACGAGTTCAACCGGCTGCTGAAGGAGCATCTGGCGCGCTGCCAGTAGGCAGCCCCAGACGGGGGGCGGACCGTGCCACTGGACCCTGCGACGCTGCCACTGGGGATCGACCTCCTCGACGCACGGCTATTCGAGCGTGCCGAGGCCCATGAGGCGTTCCGCCTCCTGCGGAGGGAGCGCCCGGTGCCCTGGCACCCGGGCACGGAGCGCCTCAATGGGTTCTGGTCCTTCACCAAGTATGAGGACATCCTGTTCGTCTCTCGGCACCCGGAGTTGTTCATCTCCTCGCACGGGATCGCGGGCGCGGGGCTGAGGGACGTGGGGGACTACGTCCCGCCGCGCCCGGGCGACGGCGGCGTGAGCCTGATCACCATGGACCCGCCCCGCCACGTGAAGATGCGGCGTCTCGTGAACAAGGGCTTCACACCGAGGGCCGTGAACGCGATGGAACCGCGCATCCGAGAAGTCACGAACGAGATCCTGGACCGAGTTGCGGGGCGCGACGACTGCGACTTCGTCCTCGACATCTCCAGCCAGCTCCCGCTCGCGGTGATCTGCGGCATGATGGGCCTCCCGCAGGACGTCTGGCCGCTCATGTTCGAACTGACGAACTCCGTCCTGGGCGCGGGCGATCCCGAGTACCAGTCCGAGGTGCCAGAGGAGGTACGCGGTTCGGGTGAGGCGGAGCGCCAGACGAGCATGAGCGGCGAGATGCGCATGCTGGGCTATTTCGCCGAAGTGCTGGAGCGGCGCCGGCGTGAACCGCTTGAGGACGACCTCGTCAGCATCCTGCTGGAGGCGGACGTGGACGGGGAGCGCCTCACGGACCAGGACATCCTAGCGTTCTGTTTCTTGATCATCCTCGCAGGAAACGAGACGACGCGGAACGCAATCTCCGGCGGCCTCGTCGCCCTCTGTGAGCACCCCGAAGAACGCGCTCGCCTGCAGGCTGACCCGTCGCTGATGGACAGTGCGATCGAGGAGATCCTGCGCTGGACCTCGCCCGTGCACCACATGGCCCGCGTCGCGACGGCGGGCGTCGAAGTGCGCGGCCAGCGGATCGCTGCAGGCGACCGCGTGATCATGTGGTACCCATCGGCCAATCGGGACGAGGAGATCTTCCCCGACCCGTACCGATTCGATATCACGCGGACCCCGAACGAACACCTCGCCTTCGGCATCGGGGAGCACTTCTGTCTCGGTGCTGGCTTCGCGCGGAAGGAGATGCGCGTGATGTTTGAGGAACTGTTCCGACGGTTCCCAGACATCCAGATGGCCGCACCGCCCGACCGGTTGCGTTCCAATTTCATCAACGGCATTAAGCACTTGCCGGTGACATTCACTCCGGCGCGTTGACGAGGGCGTCTATGCGAGTGCGGATCGATCCGGATCAGTGCGAAGGCCATGGGCGCTGTGCCATCACGGCGCCAGAGGTCTTCCGCATCGACAGCGACGGATGGGGCCAGGTGGTACTTGACGAGGTCGCCGAGGGCGCGACGGAGCTCCGCGCGAAGGTCGAACGCGCCATCCGTCTCTGCCCCAAGCAGGCGATCGCCTGGGTTGTCGAATAGCCCACCTCGGCCGGCCTAGACGGCCTGCAGCCCGATGTCGAACGTGGCGGCATACCCCGTCGCAGTCCTCGTGACGGGGACGAGCAACTTTCCCCCGGACTGCTGGAAGATGCCGTCGCCCGTATTGCGCGTGCGGTTGCCCGGTCTGTTGTATGGCGCGTTCGCGTACACCTCTTCGTTGACTGACTCATCGAAGAACAACTGGGAGGTGAAGTCGGCAGTACGGCCGCTGCTCACGGTCCTGATCTTGAAATGAATGTGGGCAGCGCGGCCCGGATACCAGCCCGGGTAAATCGTCATGAAGTGGGCGCGGCCGCCGGCGTCGGTGATCTGGTAGCCGCGCAGGAACTTCTTGCCACGCAGATCAGTCCGCCCGTCATGCACATCCGAATACCGACCGATGGCGTCGCACTGCCACAGGTCGACGGTTGCGCCACCGAGCGCATTGCATGCGTTCGAGGCAATCGAGGCGACTCTGAAGGTCACCGCGAGCGGCACACCCGCGACGACGCTGTTGTCGGACGGGTCGGTCCGGATGTCGGTCCGGTTGAGTCGCTCGTCGACGAAAAACGGCCCCTCGGTGAGTGCGGGGCGGACGATACACGAGGGCACCGCGACAGCTTCTGGGGCGCTCGTGGGCGCCGTGGAGGTGGTGGCGGCGCTCCCGGGTGCGGTGGCGGAGACGCTGGCGGGGACCGCCGGCCCTGGTGGCCGGGGCTCACCGTCGCAGGCCGCCAGGAAGGCGGCACCCAGGCTCGCGGACCCCAGGAGGACGAGTGCCTCGCGTCTCGTCAGGATGCGACCGATCGGCTGGTCGTCATTCTCCATGCGGCCCTCCCGCCTTCTTCCGTCGGTCTCGCGTCCATGCTCCGCCGGGTTCATTCTTATTACGTCCGAGGACCTTCTGGAGATCCTGTGCCGCGGGGCTGCGGGCCGGCTGCTTCAGGGAACAGGCCTTCCAGGATCGCCGTCCCCCCGAAGAGTGCCCCTAGCCCACCGGCCAGATCGCAGACGAAATCGAGCACGCTCGAGTCCCGGCCCACGAAGGCCTGGCCGACCTCGGTCATGACCCCGAGCACGATGATGAGGAGGGCGAGGTGTGTGAGGTATGCACGCGGCCATCTCGAGACGCGCCGCAGCAGCGCAAAACTTCCACCAACGCCCGCGAAGATGATCAGGTGCCCCAGCCAGTCCGGCAGCCTGCCGCTGCCGGATGGGTCGGGCGTCAGGGTGAGGTAACAGGCCACGCTCACGGCTGCGAGCGTGGCGCCTCGGGCGGTCCAGAGGAGCACTAGCGGCGGTTCCGAGGCGAGGCGAGCGCGAGCATTGCGGTGCCCCAGCCGAAGGCACCGATCTCGGCAATGATCACGTACGGCCATGGCGAGTGGCCCGTCACCCACCAGAAGAGCACCGCCACGATCGCGGCGAGCACCGTCATCGTCACGAGGGCGATGAAGAACTCCTCCAGCAGTGGGTCGAGCCGTGGCATCTACTCAGGATACCCGCGGCCCGACTCACCCGGGCGGCCGTTCCACCAGGCGTCCCTCCTCGATCGCGAGGACGCGCGTTGCCAGGCGTCGCACGGTGTACCGGTCATGGGTGGCAAAGAGGAGGGTACCGGTGTACTCGTCCAACAGTTCCTCGAGCGCTTCTCGTCCGGGGATGTCGAGATGGTTGGTCGGCTCGTCGAGGAGCAGGAGGTCCACCTCAGAGGCGACGAGCGCTGCGAGTTCGAGCCGCCGGCGTTCGCCGGGCGTCAGGCGGCCCAGCGGCGCCCGGACGGCCTGCGGTGCCAGGAAGAACCGATGGAGCAGGTTCGCGGCCTCCACTTCGGCCATGGGTGCGCGGGAACGGAGGAGATGGATCGGTGTCTCGGCGGCATCGAGCGCCAGTCCGTGCTGGTCGAGGTAGGCGACACGCACGGCAGGTGTGACGTCCAACCGACCGGAGTCAGGGGCCGCTCTGTCACGGATCGCCGCAAGCAGCGTCGTCTTGCCGCTGCCGTTTGGCCCCATCAACGCGACGCGGTCGCCCCGCTCGATGACGGCGTCAGCGACGAGCAATCGGCGGGCGCCGCGCTCGAAGGTCGCTGCCTCGGCGCGCACCACCGCGCGCGCCCCCCGCTGGGTGGAACGCACGGAGCCGCCGAGGCCTGTCTTGCGCTCGTCCGGTCGAGAGACGCGCTCACCACGGTCCGCCTCACGTTGCATTCGACTCCGCAGGCGCACGGCGTTGCGGGCGACCTTCGCCGCGCGTTTCCTGATGTAGAAATCCTGAGTCGAGCGCTCGATGCTACGCGATCGAGCCTCCGCGGCCTGAATGGCCGCTCTCAGCCGTGCGTCCCGCTGTTCCTGCCGCTCCCAGTCCGAGCGCTGCCGCTCTCGACGGCGGGCCAATTCCTCCGTCCACGCTGAGTAGCCGCCGAGGAACCACTCTGGGGTCTCGCCGTCGCCTGGCAGGATCAGCAAGGCGGTGGCGACCTCGTCGAGGAGGGCGCGGTCGTGCGTGACCAGGAGGACCGTGCTCGAAGTGTGGCGCAGCCGTCGCGCGAGCCACTCGCCTGCGCTCGCATCAAGGTGGTTCGTCGGTTCGTCCAGCAGCACGACATCCGGGCCAGTCATGGACAGTTCCAACAGGGCGAGACGGGCCACTTCGCCGCCCGAGCACAACGAGGCATCCCGGTTGGGGTCGAGGGAGCGCACGGCGTCCTCCAAGTCGTCACCACCCATTGCCCGCCTGCCAGTGGCGTGCGGAAACAGGTCAGCCAGCCGACCCGCGCGCGGGAGTTCCTGGGGCAGCACGCCGATGGTGGCGCGCCCGCGGTCCACATGGCCCTCGTCCGGCTCGCGGCTGCCCGCGATGATGTGCAAGAGCGTGGACTTGCCGGAGCCGTTGGGCCCGACAATGCCGACAACGTCGCCCTGGTTGAGCGTGGTGGACAGCCCGCGGAAGAGGCAGCGGCCACCGATCTCGGCAGCGACATTTGAGAGACGTAGCACGGTGTGCTCCAGCGCAGCAGCCTGGTCGGTGCGCGAGGACGGAAGTCGAGACGAGAGGCTGCTGCAAGTCCGTCATGCCGCTGGCATGCCCGACGCCGCCTCAGGGCGGCGGTACTCAGTCGTCGACCGAGCCTACTTGCGAATCAACGGGCGCTCCGAGGCTGAAGCAGAATGCTACGGTGGGAAGCCTACCGCGTCCGGCGAGAGGCGTCTCCTGTGAACGTATTCCGGCCCGGCCGTGCGCTGATCGCCGCGGCGCTCGCGGGCTGGCTCGTTGCGTGCGGAGCCACAGAGCGGACAGCGGGGCCGTCGGGTTCAGGCACTCCCATTCCGTTTGCCTCCCCGGCAGGCCCGGGGGCTGCGTCGACTGCGGCGGGAGCCACCGCGACCACGACCGCCGGTGGTCCGGTCCGCTTTGAGACGCAGCGCTTCGCGGTCCCAGCGGGAGCAGGCCCACACGACGTTGCCCCGGCCGCTGACGGTGGCGTCTGGTACACCGCGCAACGCCAGGGTGCCCTCGGCCACCTGGACCCGAAGACGGGCAAGACGCGGCAGATTCCACTCGGCTCCGGTTCCGCCCCGCACGGGGTCATCGTGGGCTCAGATGGCACGGCCTGGGTGACGGACGGCGGACTGAACGCAATCGTCCGTGTGGACGGTAAGACGGATGCGGTCACGGTGTATCCACTGCCCGCCGACCGGCCGCGCGCAAACCTGAACACGGCGACGTTCGACCAGCGCGGGCGGATCTGGTTTACGGGGCAGGCTGGCATCTACGGCTTCCTGGATCCGGCCACGAAGGAGATGCGCGTTTTCGACGCGCCACGCGGCACAGGCCCCTACGGCATCACGACCACGCCCGATGGCACGGTCTGGTACGCCTCGCTCGCAGGAAATCACGTAGCACGGGTCGATGTTGCGACGGGCCGCGTGGAGGTCGTCGAGCCACCCACCGCACGGCAGGGCGCGCGACGCGTGTGGACGGACTCACGCGGCCGCGTGTGGGTGAGCGAGTGGACCGCCGGTCAGGTCGGCATGTACGACCCCGCAAGCAAGACGTGGGTCGAGAAGAAACTCCCAGGCGACCGTCCTCAGGCATACGCGGTGTATGTCGACGAGCGAGATGCCGTCTGGCTCTCCGACTTCGGTGCGAATGCCCTGGTGCGCTATGACCCAGCCACAGGCGAGTTCAGGTCGTTCCCGCTCGAGGGGCGCGCGGGGAATGTCCGCCAGATCCATGGGCGGCCTGGCGAGGTGTGGGCGCCCGAGTCCGCGACTGACCACATCGTCTTGATCCGAACGCTGCCGAACGGATGACCGCTCTGGATGACCTGGGCACCCTGCGTCGCGCCATCGAGCAGTTCGAGCGCGCGGACGCCGAATGCGCGAGGCTCGCGCAGCCGGACGACCACGGTTCCGGAGAGCGCACGGCACGACTTGCTGCCCTGGGGGCATGGGAGGCGGCGCGGCTGCGTGCGCTGGACGTGCTTGAGGTAGCGACCGGTTCGCGCGACGTCGACTGGGCGCGTGCGCTGCTCGCGAGGGGCCAGCGTTAGTCGCTCAGGCCGAGGCAGGCGGCCACCTGGCGGAGGTGGTCCACGTCGTGTTCGGCCCAATGCTCAACCCACCAGCCGATGTCGAAGGTCCCGATCTCGGGTTGCGTACCAGGTCGAGCCCACTGCTCCTCGCTCAGCCGCGTGAGGATGTGGAGCGAGGCGGCACGCTGCATTCGCAGGTCGGCCACGAGATCCTCGACGCTCTCGCGCCCGCGCCATCGGGTGGCGGCCCACGCGCGCTCGTCGAAGGGCGTGAGCAGCGGTCCGTCTTCGACGAGCATCCGTTCGAGGCGCAGCCGCATGACCATGAACTCGTCATCACGCAAGTGTGCCGCCACAGTACGAGCAGACCATTCGCCCGGAGTAGCGCGGTCGAGCTCCGCGTCCGAGGCAGACAGCAGCATGGCCTCAAGCGTTTCCGGCGTCTGGGCCAGCGTGCGGATGAGTTCCTGGTACCCCGTCGTACTGTGCTTGACCGCAGGCGCGTCGCTCACTGGAAGACCTCCGGGGGAGGGCCATCTCCCCACCACTCGATTTCGGGAATGAGCCGCACACCATACGTGGCCAGCACGCGGCGTTGCACCTCGGCCATGACTTCCAGGTACTGCGCTGCCGTGGCGTGGCCGTCATGGACAATGAAATTGGCATGCAGCGATGAGACGCGGGCACTCCCGGAGGAGACTTCCTTGCCGCCCACCGACTCGATCATCCGCCCGGCACTGTCGCCCGGCGGATTGCGGAATACAGACCCGGCGTTCGGGTCCGCTGTCGGCTGGGTGGCCTGCCGCGTGCCCAGGAGTCGCCCCATCTCCGCCTCGATTTGGTCCCGAGGCCGAGGTGTGAGGGCAAGGGTGGCGCCAAGCACGAGGTGGCCGGCCGCGCGTAACGACGTGTGGCGGTAGTCGAAGGCGATCTGGGCGCTGGTCATCGTGGCCGGGACGCCATCGCGTAGGACCTCGACGCTAGTCACCAGCGCACCGATCGTGCGTCCGTCACCGATCCCAGCGTTCGTTTGCATCGCTCCGCCGACGGATCCGGGGATGCCGATTGCGAACTCGAGGCCCCCCAGGCTGCGCTCGGCTGCCGCCCTGGCGAGTGCCGGCAACATGACCGCGGCGCCCGCCCGCACCGAGGCCTCACCGAACTCGACAGTGCCGCACGCGCGACGGAGTGAAACGACGACGGCGCGTACACCCTCGTCCGCTACCAACATGTTGGAGCCCCCGCCGAGGATGCGCAGGGGGACCTGCTGAGACGCGGCCCACGCCCAGATGCGCACCAACGTGTCCACGTCAGGCGGCGTGGCGAAGAAGGCGGCAGGGCCGCCGATGCGCAGATACGTATGCCGCGCGAGGGAGACACCTCGCTCGAGGCCGAGCGTAGGAGGTGGGTCTGGGACCGCGAGAGAAGTATCCGTCACTTTTCGATCGTAGGCGCTCGCGCCGCGCCGCGGGTCAGAGGGGCGGGCGCTGGAGATGGAACTGTGTCGCCTGCTGGAAGGCGTGGCCGATTCGGAGCACGCGCGCGTCGTCCCAGCGTGCTCCCGTCACCATGAGCCCAATCGGCATCCCATCGCCGTCGAAGCCGGCAGGGAGTGAGATCGAAGGCTGCCGCGTCAGGTCGAACACGGTGGTGTTGCGGAACTTCGACGGCGGCTCAAAGTCGTTGTTCGGGTCCGTCGCGATCGGCTCCGCGGGCTGAGGGGAGGTCGGTGCGAGATACCCGTCGAGACTGGCCTCGACCAGTGCCCCCTCGAAACGGCGCTCGATGTGGGCTCGCGCGGCCAGCATCCGGATATATGCCGTCGCACTGACCTCGAGCCCTGCTGCCATGCGACGCCGCACGCTCTCACCGATGAGGTGCGGGCGCTCGCGGAGGATGTGCTCAACGTACGACGCACCCTCCGCGGTGAGCAGTCCAAAGACGGAGGCCCGCCACTCACCCTCGCCAGTCATGGGCTCCACCGTGGTGATGACCGCCCCCAGGCTCCGCAGTGTGTCGAGGCTCGCCTCGAACGCAGCGAGCGTGGCGTCGTCGCTTCCCTCCACCAGCGACGGGATGACCCCAAGTCGCATGCCCTCGATGCCGCGCTCGATCCCCTCGGTGTACGCGGCCTGGTGGACATCGACCGAGTCGGGGTCGCGCGGGTCGTACCCGGCGAGCACCTCGAGCATGAGGGCGCAGTCGAGCGCCGTCCGGGCGAGGGGGCCCGAGTGGTCCAGGGTGAGCGAGAGTGGTACGACCCCGCCTCGGCCGACGAGGCCGTAGGACGGCTTGTGGCCGGTGACGCCGCAGAAGGCTGCAGGGATGCGGATGCTGCCTCCGGTGTCCGTGCCCAGCGCGCCGAGGGCCTGCGCGGCTGCGAGGGCAGCGCCCGATCCACCCGACGAGCCGCCGGGGACGCGGTCCAGCCGCCACGGGTTCCGCGTCGCCCCGAAATGCACGTTGTTAGTGGTCCCTCCGAGGGCGAGTTCGTGCGTGTTCGTTTTGCCGAGCAGCACGGCGCCGGCTTCGCGGAGGAGCCGGACCGCTGTCGCGTCCTCGGCGGGTACACGCTCGCGGAAGGCACCGGTCCCAGCCGCCGTGATCACGCCGGCCGTGTCGAAGAGGTCCTTCACCGCTATCGGGATGCCATCGAGCGGGCCAAGGCGCTGCCCGGACCGGGCCCGCGCCTCGGCTGCCTGGGCCTCCTCGATGGCGGAGTCGCGCATGAGGCGGACGAACGCGTTGACCTGGCGGTCGGTCGCGGCGATCCGGGCGAATGCGGCATCCGCCAGCGCGGCCGGGGAGAGCGTGCCTTCCTCGATCTGCGTAGCGGCCTCCGCGATCGTGAGCGTGCCGAGGTCGATCGTTCCGGTGAAAGGCATGCCGTCTCCTCGTGTGGCCCGGCGATGATAGAGGCGCGCGGTTTGACCCGCGCTCCGGGCGATGCCTACGCTCGCCCGGGATGGGGGAGCCATGATCGACCTGGGCCTCGTTGACGCGGTGGACGCCGAGGCGATCGGGCAACCCGGCCAGCGCACGTTCCGGCTGCGCGCGAGGGCCGCCGCGACCTACGTCGCGATCTGGATGGAGAAGGAGCAGCTCGCCGCCCTCGGCCGTTCTGTCTCCCAATTGTTGGCCGAGCGCTCGATGCGTCGCGGCCAGCCGGCCTCCAGCGTGGAACCGGTCGGGAACTTCCCCCAGCGTGCACAGGTGGAGTTCCAGGCCGCCCGCATGGGCCTCGACTACGACGCCGCCGAAGAACAGGCCATCTTTCTCGCCGACGATCCGCAGGCAGCCGACCGCCGTGACACACCGGCCTTGCGCATGGCCTTCAGCCGCTCGCAGGCACTCACCCTCATCCACATCATCGAGGAGGTCGTCGCCGGTGGCCGGCCGACGTGCCCCCTGTGCAAGCAGCCTCTGGCGTTCGCCAACGCCCCGCACGAATGCATCCACACCAATGGCCACTCGAAAGAGCCGGTGCCGCCTCGTGGGTCAATCGCTGACGACGAGGATGAGGACGACGACGAAGAGGACGAGAACTAGGCAACCAGGCCCGACTACGAGGTCGGGCGCGTCTCGGGAGCCATTCCCCCCCGGGCCCGCTCGGCCTCTTGCAGAGCCCGCCGCTGCCAGAGCAGCGCGCCAGCGGCGCCAGCCTCGAGCACGGCGATCCCTGCGAGCGTCAGTCCGTAACCGCCGGTGTGGTCGACCGCGACCCCCGCGAGCCACGCACCACTAGCGCTTGCCACGCTCGTCGCTGCCGTCTGCATGCCGGAGAACGTCCCGAGGCGCAGCCCATATGCCTCTGCGCTGAGCAGTCCGCCGAGGGGCGACATGAGGCCGATCGCGATGCCGGCCGCCACCACGAAGAACCATGCTGCCACGAGCCCGTCCGCAAACACGAGGGCGCTCGCCCCGGCAGCGACCAGGCCGTAGCAAAGCAACTGCGCACCATGCACCCCGAGCCAGGACGTCAGCGGCGTCAGCATCAGCCGGCCCGGGATCTGCATGAGCCCGCGCGCGCCGCCCAGCGCCGCTGCCGTGGCCAGCGGGAGGCCGAGGGAACGGATGGCGCTGACCTGGTGCAGGATGAGCGCGCTTGAGGCGCCTGCGGAAAAGCAGGCCGCCAGCATCAGCCGCCACACCACCGGCTCGCGCCAGGCACTCCGGTCCCCAGGTGTGCGAGGCGGGATGGCCACCGGCTGCGAGCGCACAATGAGCGCAGCAGGGCCGGCGAGCACGACGAGCGACAGGGAGAGCGCCCGCAGGGCATCGCGCCAACCCCATGCCTCGACCATCCATGCCACGACAGGGTTGTAGATCGGGCTCGCAAGCGCCCCGAGCAGCGTGAGCACGCTGATCGCGGCGGCACGCCGATCGGCGTACAGCCTTGTCGTCGTCGCCATAGTCACGTGGTAATACAGCCCGCCCGCGACCGCGCCTCCGGTGACCGCCCAGCATGCGACGAACCACGCGACGTGAGTCGCCTCGGAAGCCGCCAGCAGGCCCAGTGCCCCGACCGACACACCGGTGAGCATCACCGGCCTCGAACCGCGTCGGTCTAGCGTGCGTCCGCCGACGATCGCTGCTGCGCCGGAGAGCAGTACTCCCGCCGAGTAGGCGAACGAGAGCGTGCCGGTGCTCCAGCCGGTGTCCTCGTGCAGCGGGTCAATGAAGACGCCGAAGGCGTAGAAGACGACCCCATACGCCGCGATGGTCGCAATGCCCAGGAGCGAAGCGTCCCGCCAGTATCGAGCGCGCTCGGCGAGCCGCACCGTGGCCTACCCCGTGGCCATCTTGAGCGCGTCTGACCAGAGACTCGGCGGTGGCGTCAGATCCCGTAGCGCCGGTATGACCTCGCGTCCGACGAGCCGGATCGACCGCTCGATGCGCGCAGCATCCAACCCGCCAAACTCCATCAGCATGCTGACGTGGGTGACCCCCGCATCGTTCAGCGCGCTCAGCCTCTGGACGATCTCGTCCGGCGTCCCGATGAACTGGCGGGAGAGCAACACCTCGTCGCTCGGGTCGTCCTCGGCCGGAGACGCGTCCAGGACGCCCCGCGTGACCCGTCCCTGGACGATGCGGGCCACGGCCCGGGCCTGCCAACGCGCGAAGGGGAGCGTTGCGCGGGCTTCCGCTGCGGTCTCAGCAACGTGGACCTGCGTCTGCGCGACCACGTGGAGCGGCTCGTCACCACGGCCATGCCGGTGACGCGCCCGGACGTACTCGCCGTGTTGCTCGCGCAGGCGCTCGAGGCCCGCGGCGCCCGAGGTGATCGCGGTGAGGCCTCGACTGCCGATCAGTTCAGCCGACTCCGCGCTCGCTCCGGCGAGCCAGATGGGCGGGTGGGGTGTCTGGAGTGGGCGTGGTAGCACGGTCGTCGGGTGGTCGACGCGGACGTGGCGCCCGGCATAAGTGAAGTCCGTCGCCGTCCACGCCTGCACGAGCACGTCGAGCGACTCCTCAAAGCGCGCGCGGCCCTCCTCGACGACCACGCCGAGCCGCTCCTGTTCGAACGGGACGAAGCCGCGGCCCACGCCGGCGATGAAGCGGCCGCCGCTCAACTGGTCGACGACCGCCATCTCCTCCGCCAGCCGCAGCGGCTGCCACTCCGGGAGCACGGCGACCCCCGTGCCGATGCGGATGCGCGAGGTCGCCCGGGCGAAGGCGAGCGCCTCCAGCAGCGGAGATGGGGCGATCCCGTAGTCCGAGAAGTGGTGCTCCGCAATGAGGCAGAAGTCGAAGCCGGACTCCTCCGCGAGTCGGACCTGGGACACGCTCTCCTCGAACGCCTCATGCCAGATGCGGTCGCCGGCGTTGGGCCACTCGACGAACAGGCCGAACTCCACGGGTGGTTCCTTCCGAGGCGCGCCAGCGTAGTCGGATCGGCGCGGTGGGCGGGAACGGCGAAGGCGGGGCTCCCCGGGCGCCCGGGGCCGCCCCGCCTTCATTCAGGCGCCTAGCAGCAGCCGGGCTCGCAGCCGCAGTCGCTGTCGCAACAGGAACCTCCGCCGACGACCGGCAGGCCTTGAATGGTCATACGGACCTCCCTGAACCAAACACTGGATCGCTCGCGGCATCGACGCGCGTCTATATGGCCGCAGAGGTCAGGATGCTTGCCACATCGATGACTGTCAATATAGACTGGCATCGATGTCACCAAAATCCCTGCCCGCCGTCCCCGGCGCTACGCCGCCGTTCCAGGCTCTTCCCGTGGTGGATGGGCTGGTCGCCTGCTGCACGAGCCTGCTGGACTGCTGCGTTTCCGAGGAGGCCGCGACCCTCGCCGCGCGGGCCTTCAAGGCGCTCTCTGACCCTGCTCGCCTCCGCCTCTTCGCCACCGTCGCGGCCTCTGAGAGCGGCGAGGCCTGTGTCTGCGACCTCGTGGACACGATCGACCTCACTCAGCCCACGGTGAGCCACCATCTCAAGGTCCTGGTAGACGCCGGATTACTGGAGCGTGAGCGCCGAGGCTCGTGGGCGTTCTTCCGCGTCCGGAACGACGCCGTGCGAAACCTCGCGGCGATCCTCAAGGGGTAAGTCCGCGCTCGCCTGACCTCGCGGAACCTCGCTGCTACGATCGCGCTCCCGACTGGCCGCTTGTAGCGAGGAGCCCTCATGGCTTTCGACACCCGTCACCGCAGCCGCTCGCTGGTGGACGCTCCAGACCGGGCCCCAGCCCGCTCCTACTTCCAGTCCGTCGGGTACACCCCGGACGACCTGAAGAAGCCACTGGTCATGGTCGCCCACGAGTGGATCGGCACCATGCCCTGCAACTACAACCAGCGCGAACTGGCGCAGCAGGTGGCCGCCGGCATTCGGGCCGCGGGCGGGACACCGATGGAGGTGAACACCATCTCCATCTCGGACGGCATCTCCATGGGCACCGAGGGGATGAAGGCGTCCCTCATCTCGCGTGACCTCATCACCGACTCCATCGAACTCGCCGGCATCGGCTACTCCTTCGACGCCGCGGTCGTGATCGTCGGCTGCGACAAGACCATCCCCGCGGGCGCGATGGCGCTCGCCCGCCTGAACATCCCCGGCGTTGTCCTCTACTCCGGCTCGATCGACCCCGGCCGCTTCGAAGGCCGCGACGTCACCATCCAGGACGTGTTCGAGGCCGTGGGCCAGCACGCCGCCGGCACGATGAGCGAGGAGCGCCTCCACGCGCTCGAGGCCGTGGCCTGTCCCGGCGCTGGCGCCTGTGGCGCCCAGTACACCGCCAACACCATGGCGACCGTGATGGAATTCATCGGCCTCTCCCCCATGCGCTCAGCCACGGTCGGCGCCACGGACAGCCGGAAGTCCAGCGTGGCGTTCGAGGCCGGCGAACTGGTGATGGACGTGCTGAAGCGCGGCGTCCTGCCGAAGGACATCCTCACCCGCGAGGCG
>CAZVNJ010000002.1:0-112158 GCA_964628985.1 uncultured Dehalococcoides sp. | reverse complement strand
CCGCTCGGCGCCCGCCGGGGCGCGCTATTTATTTATCGGGGGGGGGGGGGGGGGGGGGGCGGGGCTACGCCCCCCCCCCCCCCAACGCTCTAACGGGCGCGTCATTCAGGTACCATTCACCGCATCGGAAGCGCCCCCACCACAGGCGTCGCGGAGTCATCGATGCGTCCTCGTGTCCTCGCGGTGCTGTGCGCTGCCGTTGCCGTCGCCGCCCTTGCCGCATGCGGCCCAGACGGCGGCGTCGCTCCGACACCACCCGCTGCGGCAGCGGCAGCCTCCGACCCCGAGGTGAACGCGGCCCCCGGCAGCGTGGACGCGAAGCCCGTGCCCACGCTGAGTGCCGCGATGGACGGCCGCTTCGTGGTCACGTTGGACCCCGGTCATGGTGGAGACGAGTCTGGTGCGGCGGCGTACGGAGTGGTCGAGAAGGACTCAAACGTCGACTTTGCGCTGCGGGTGGAGAAGTATCTCCGCGCCGAGGGCGTCGAGGTGATTCTGACGCGCCGAGATACCAACCACCCGGCAGGCGTGACTGCAACTGGCAATACCGGTACTCGCGCGTCTCTCGCCGAACGTGTGCGTCTCGCGAACGAGGCTGTTTCGGACGTATTCGTCTCGATCCACTCGAACGGCTCGCCAAATGCAGGCGACCGAGGGATCGAGGTCTACTGGGAGAGCCGCCGCGAATTTGCCGAGGAGAACAAGCAGCTCGCGCGGATGACGCTCGACCGAATGATCGAAGTGACCGCACGCGCCGGGTACAGCATCCGCGACCGCGGGATTATCGACTCCTCCTGCTGGCGCGGCAGGGACGGCCGATGCGTCGGCCTCTACGTGCTGTCACCTGGTGGACAGACCACCCTCGGCGGCAACCCTCAGGCGAAGGTCCCCACACTCATGCCGGGTGTCCTCGTCGAGTTGCTGTTCATCTCCAACACGGACGACGTGGCACTCCTGAAGGATGACCGGGCCCGCGACGCCATTGCACAGGGGTTAGCCTGGGGCATCCTCGACTTCCTCAGGTCGCGTTAGGCGCCCTCACGGGAGGCAGCGCCAGACCGACCACTCTGCGCCAACACGCGTCCGCGGATCCTGGCGGCAATGGCGCTGGACGGCATTCATCACGTCGGGGCCGATGAGCCCGCTCCGCAGCCGCCCGAGGCCGAGGACGACCGCGGGCACTTCGCCTCGCGCCAGGACAGCGTCCAGTTGCTCCGGGGGAAGAGTGCCTGCGCGCTGATACTCGTTCCAGATCGGCAGCACCGCAACGCCCTCGAAGGCGACAGCCTCTCCCGCGTTGTTCACGCCGTCTATCCCAAACCGGTAGCGGCGTCCGTCTTCGGGGAACGCCGCGAGGATGGCCGCCGTCGGTACCGTGCGGGCGCCCGGGACCGGCGGGCGTCCGGTCGCGTAGACCAATGGGTTTGGACGCGTGATCTGCCCACCGTGCGGCGCCTCCGTAGCGATCCAGATCGACGCCGCTGCAGGGATCCCAAGGACGGTCAGGAATGCCAGGGTGCGATAGCCATGCGCATATCGGCTGGCCGTGGCCACAACCACGAGCACGGCGGCCAGCCCCACCAGTGATACGGCAACGGTGGTGGGATGGGACAGCGGAGGATGCCCCCTCACCGCCCACAGCGAATAGCCGGCGACGAGTGCAACGGTCGCCAGCGTCGCGCCTGTCCCACGCCAGCCCCGCCAGCGCGCTACCTCAACAGAGCCGAGACCAACGAGCGCGGCGAGCGCTGGGGCGTAGGACTCCGTGTACTGGGCGGCCGCACGGTTGGAAGCGGAGAACAGGACGATCCCAGTGACCGCCCATGCGGACCAGAACAGGGCAGGCCCCTGGATGAATCGTGCTCGATTCCGCGCAGCGAGTACTACGCCCGCCAGCGCCAGCAGCACCGTCGCTCCCATGAGCGGACCGTTCGACCCGGTGAACAAGCGCGTGGGGCCAGCGTCACCGACGCCGAAGGCGCGTGCTGACTCCTCGAGGGAGGCGTTGGTCGCCGGGGACGCACCGGGGATAGGCGCGAAGATGGTCACCTCGCCCGGGAGCACGCGCTCCAGGCCGTTGTATCGGAGTACGAGCCCGACCGCGCTATTCGACCGATCGTTCATCACGCGTGGACGGTCCTCCGCCGGTACGACCTCGACCATCGCCACCCAGGCCACACTGACCAGGGCCAGGGTCCCAGCCACCCCAGCCAGCACCCGCCATCGGTCAAGAGCCTCTCTGCGCCAGCGGACCGCGAGGTACAGCGCGGCGGCCGGCAACACGAGGAAGCCCTCGAAAAACTTCACGTTGAAGACCAGGCCCATGAGCACAGCCCAGGCGAACAGGAGCCGGACCCGGCGTCCTTCGACCGCCGCTATCAGCAGCCACGCCGCGCCTGCGAGCATCGCGCAGAGCATGGCGTCCATCGTCGAGTCGCGGCTGGTAGCCACCGACTCGGGGAAGACGGCAAGTGCAAGCGCAGCAACGGCCGCCCCGGCGGGACCGAAGGATCTGCGGGCGGCGCCCCAGGTCAGTCCCACGGCGACGGTCCCTGCGAGCGCCATTGGCCCGACAAGCCCCCAGGCGTCGAAGTCCAGCAGACGGACCGCGAGGACCTGCACCCACAACGCGAGGGGCGGTTTGTCGACGATCAGCGTCCCGGCAGGGTCGTATGCGGCAAACCAGAAGTTCTGCCACGTGAGGCCCATCGACCGGACGGCCGAGGCGTAGAACAGGTTGCCGAGGCCAATGTCCGGGATCGCGTGGAAGCGCAGCCATGCTGCGACGGCGAGCGCGACGACGAGCCCCGAAGCCTCGGCCGCTCGGATCCGCCACGCGTGCTGTGCTCGCTGAAGTACGCCCATATCCCGCCCCGGTGCATCGTAGGGGGAGGAGCGGCCGTCCGTACCTGTCTCCGGCGACCTACTCGCTGCGCAGCGCCAGGATCGGATCGAGGCGTGAGGCGCGGAAGGCCGGGTAGGAGCCGCTGATCAGCCCGACCAGCAACGCGACCCCGAATGCAAGCGCGATGCTCCAGGTCTGGATCGCCGTCTCCATGGCGGTGCCGGAGACATCGCGCCCATCGATCGCCATAGCGACCCCGACCCCGATGCCAATCCCGACGAGCCCTCCGACCAGGCTCAGCGCGATCGCCTCGGTGACGAACTGGCGCATCACGTCCATCCCACGCGCACCGACCGCTCGACGGATGCCGATCTCTCGCGTCCGTTCTGTCACCGAGACCAGCATGATGTTCATGGTCCCGATGCCACCGACGATCAGCGAGATGCCTGCGATGCTTCCAAGCAGGATGGAGAGCGTGCGGCTCACTTCGGCGGCAGCACCCACGAGGTCGTTCTGACTCTGGACGGTGAAGTCAGGGGTGATCACCTGGTGTCGCTGCACGAGGAGGTCCGTGATCGCGTCCTCGACCGGCTCCTGCTTCGCGCCCGGTGCCGTGCGGACATTGATCTGGTTGACGGTGATGTCCCCTCGCGGATTGCGCAGGAACTGGAAGCGGGCCTGCAGTGACGTCACCGGGATGAACACGTAGTTGTCCTGCTCGCCAGTCCCGCCTCTCGCCTCCATCACGCCGATCACGCGAAAGTTGAACCCGGTCCGCCCAATGGCAACCCGTACCTGCTCTCCTACCGGGTCGCTGTCTGGGAATAGGGTCGACGCGGCTGCAGAACCAAGCACGATCGAGAGCGTGCGCCGGTCGAGGTCGTCGGGCAGCAGGAACTCTCCCTGTGCGACCTTCGCATCACGGACCTCCGGGTAGGCCGGGGTAGTACCGATCACGGTCACCCCCAGGTTCTGGCTCTGGGCGATGGCCTGGGCGTTGAAACTCAATTGGGGAGCGATGCCGACGATCCCGGGGATTCTCGCCTCTTCGATCGCTTCAGCATCTGCAACCGTCAGGGTCACCGCACCGCCCTGCGCCGTGCGCGCACCAGTCGAGCGGTCGGTCTGTGCCCCGGGTCTCACGAAGATCAAGTCCGACCCCAGCCCGCGGATCCGGTCCTGCACACCCTGCTGCGCACCCTGTCCCACAGCGATGAGGACGATGACTGATGCCACGCCAATCACCAGGCCAAGGGCGGTGAGACCGCTCCTGAGACGGTTCGCTGCGATCGCGCGCAAAGCAGTACGGATGGAGTCAAGGATGCTCATGGAGCGACCTCGGTCACTTCAGCGGCTACCGCCTCAGCGGCCGGCACGATGTGTAGCCGTCGCTCATCGGAGACGATCACCCCGTCTCGCATGCGGACGGTGCGGTCCGTGAACTCGGCGATGTTCTGCTCGTGGGTCACCACGACCACGGTAATCCGCTGCTCCCGGGCCAGGTCAGCGAAGATGCCCATCACTTCGGTGCTTGTCTTCGTGTCCAGCGCCCCCGTCGGCTCATCCGCGAGGATGACGTTCGGATGCACGACGAGAGACCGCGCGATTGCCACGCGCTGCTGCTGACCCCCGGACAGTTGGTTTGGGTGGTGGTGGGCACGGTCCGCTAGCCCGACACGGTCGAGGGCCTCCAGCGCAAGTTCCCGCCGGTTGGCGCGACGCTGGTACAGCAGCGGCAGTTCCACCTGTTCGACAGCGGTCATCCGTGGCACGAGGTTGTAGGACTGGAACACGAAGCCGAACAACCTGCCTCGAAGTCTGGACCGGGTGTTGTCGTCCAGCTTCGAGACATCCGCCCCGTCCAGGACGTAGGTGCCAGCAGTCGGGTCGTCCAGCAGCCCGATGATGTTCATCATCGTGCTCTTCCCCGAGCCGCTGGCCCCCATGATCGCGATGAACTCCCCGGCCTCGATGTCCAGAGTCACACCGTCCAGGGCACGGACCTCGCCAGCCTCTGTCCGGTAGACCTTCTCGATGCCCTCGAGACTGATCACCGGATGACTGCGTTCCCGCCGCCGGGGCCCGCCTGGAACGTTGGCCCCTGGGTCGTACCTCCCTTGGTTGCGCCCGAGGTCGCGGTTGCCGTCGCGCGGAGGGCACTGGTAATCACAGTCTCGCCTTCTTCGACCCCGCTGGTGATGACCGTGCGGGAACCATCCGTCCCTCCGGTGACCACAGGCCGGGATTGGCTTCCGCCATTCCCATCGGGCACGAGCACGACGGACTGCCGGCCCTCGCGACGGACCGCGCCCGACGGCACAAGCAGCACGTTCTCGCTCACCGACTGCACGAGGATGACTGAACCGCTCATGCCCTCTGAGGGCAGCCGCTGGGCCGCGCCACCGGCAGCAGTCGGACCCTGAGGCCGCTGACCGCCGGGAGCAGCACCACCCGCAGCGCCGGCGCCCGGGAGTCGCTGGCCCTGTCCGCCCCCGCCTTTGGTTGGCGCCGTCGCGACGGCCGTGGGAGACCCGGCCGGGCTGGCCGTCGCCGTCGCCGTCGCACTGGCGGCGGGGCCTCCGGGACCACCACCAGGGCCGGGGATGCCGGGCAGCTGGACGGAGCCGGTCCGCCCGCCGATTGACGACAGCGCCGCAGCCAGTTGCTGCAGTTCGGCCTGCAACTCCACCAGCTCGGGACCTCGCAAGATCGAGGCTTGCGCCGCGAACGTTACGACTCCCTGTGTGACCGTTGGCACCGGGCTCACACCAATAACACGCACGACGAACGTCTGACCCGACAGGGCATCGAAGGTGGCAACGCCCAGTTGTCCGGCGCGGACCTGCGTCAGGTCTGACTCGGAGAGAGTCATCTGCACACGGATCGTCCCGGTGTCTGTCAGCGTGACGGCCGCGGTCGACGTCGTCACCTGCTGGCCCACGATCAACGGCACCGCCCCCACGGTGCCGGAGAACGGTGCGCGCAGCACGGTGTCCGTCACCTTCTGCTGCGCCGCCTGCACGGCGATCTCCTGGGATCGCACCGCGAGTTGCTGTGACTGTAGGTCGAGCGGATCGGCACCGCGTTCGAGTGCTGCCGCCTTGGCCACCGCAGACTGATAGGCCTCGCGCGCATTCTTCAGCGACAGCTCGGCGGAATAGACATCGAGGTTGTCAGGCCCAGCCTCCAGCACGGTGCGCTTCAGCTTTGCCTGCTCAAGCGCGGACTTCGATGTCGTCACGTTCTGGATCGCGTTGACGTACGCGGCGTTGGCGGAAAGGATCCCGTTGGTCGCGCTCGCGTGGTTCGAGGGCAGCGAGTAGGGCGGACCGAGGATGGACTGCAGCTGCACGATCACGTCGGGTACCAGCGGGAACGATCCGGAATGACAGGGGGCCGCCGGCAGGATCCCGCCCAGGAGTGCGCAATAGGTGTTCTGCGCGGCGCGCAGCGAGCCCCATGTGGTATCGACGGCGCGCTGGGCTGAGTCCAGCGCCGCCTGGGCTGAGACGACCGCTGCATCCGCTGCCGCCATATCAAGGGCGGTGGGTGGCCGCTTCAGGCGCTCCAGCGCGATCTGTGCATTCTGCACGCTCGCTTCAGCGGCGACGACGCTCTGACGAGAGGCCTGCAGGTCCTCCGGCTTCGGCGGAGCCTGGAGTTGCGCCAATCGCAGACGGGCGAGTTCGAGGTTCGTCTGTGCCGTTTGCAGTGCCTGGCGCACGTCCGTGTCGTCCACGCGCGCGAGGGCGTCCCCTGCCTTCACGGCCTGGCCGATCACGACATTGACCTCTGCGATCCTGCCAGCGACAGGGAAAGTGAGCGCGACAGACGAGGTGGACGAGGCCGTGCCAGGGAGCGTGACCGTCGTCGCGAGGGTGCCGCGAGAGACTTGCGCAGTCTCCACCGTCGGCGCTGCCGTCGTCTCGTCCCGTGTCACGTACCATCCGGCGGCACCAGCGACGCCCAGCGTCACCAGGCCGAGTGCCACCATTCGCATGGTGCTGCGGCTCGCGCCGCCCACGATCCGCGTCACTTCGCCGATCCGTGCCATGAGAACCGCCCTCTGACCCCACCCTCTGCGGAGGAGTCGCCGCGCAGCCGCCCGCGCTGCGCACAGAATGTATGACGGGCTGGTTTAGGTTGTGTTTGGCCCTGCTACCGCGCGGCTGAACCCGTACCATGGCCCCGCGGACGGGGGATGGGATGCAGCGCACGCTGGAGCCCTGGGAGCGATTTGGCACCGGCCTGCTCCAGGTCGAGGCGCTCATGCGCCGCCTCGGCGGTGTCGTCCCGCGCGACTTCGCCGGCCTCGTCATTGAGGACGCAGAGGTCGATCGCCTGCTCACTACGCTGCCCGGGCTGGACCTGCCCGAGGACGACGCAAACTCGATCGATGCCGCGGACCGAGTGGCCCCGCGGCTCGCTGAACTGCGCGCCGAATTCGAAGCGTCGCTCGCGGGGCCGTCGACACCCTTCATCGCCATCACTCACCATGCTGGCCTCCACCCTGAGGAGGCGGAGGTCCTTGCATTCCTCGCCGCCATTGAGGGGGAGCCGGCCCGCCAGCGGCTCCTCGCTTATGTCCAGGATCACGCGAGCGCCACACGGCCCTGGCTGGGCACCATCGATACCATCTTCCCTGCCCCGCACGTCGGCGTCCGAGCGCTCGCTCCAGGTACTCGACTGGTCACAGCCGGCCTGGTCACGGTCGACGCCGAGGGTGCCTGGGCAGCGCGATCCGTGGCGCTGCACGACCGCGTCTCCTGGGCGCTCCGCCGGGCCGAAACTCGCGACCCGGCCCTCCCGCCCCGTGCACGGATCGAGTGTCCCGCGGATGCGACGGGCACCGGTGCGATGTTCACTGTCGTCTCTGGTGGAGACCGCGCATCCCGCCTGCGGACCGCCTATCGCTCAACAGCGGCGCGTGGCTTCCTGGTGACAGCCCCGCCGGACTCGAAGGATGGGTGGCAGGCGCTCGTCCGCGAGGCCACCATCGAGGGCCTCGGGGTCGTGCTGGACCTCGATGGCGCACTGCCCTCGGAGGCCGCGTCGTGGATCGAGCGGACGCCGCACCTGGCATGGGCGGTGGTGTCCAAGCATGAGATCGCGCTCGAGGCGATGCCGGACCGCCAATGGGTCGAGCACCACGTCGACAGTCCGCGGGCAGACGCTGAGGACTGGCGACGCATGCTCGACCGTGAACCCTCGGCCGGGCATCGCCTCGACCGGGAGCAACTGCGCCTCGTGTCGCGCGCCGTCCACGGTCTCGACGGTGACCTGGACGCGGCGATCCGCCGCCTCGCGAGCGGTCACCTGGACTCACTCGCCGTGCGCATCAAGCCCGCGCGCAGCTGGGATGACCTCGTCCTGCCCGCCCACCAGCAGCAGCAGCTCGAGGAACTCGTCGCACGCTTCAAGCATCGAGGACGCGTCTACGACGATTGGGGCTATCGGCCATTGCCCTCGGCAGGCATCGTGGCGCTCTTTTCTGGCCAGTCCGGCACGGGAAAGACCCTGGCCGCCGAAGTGATTGCCCATGCCCTCGGCCTCGACCTGTACAAGGTGGACCTCTCCACGGTGGTCTCGAAATACATCGGCGAGACCGAGAAGAACCTCGAGAGCATCTTCACCGCTGCGGCCGCGGCCAACCTCGTGCTCTTCTTCGACGAGGCAGATGCGATCTTCGGCAAGCGTTCCGAGGTGTCCGACGCGCACGACCGCTACGCGAACATTGAAGTCGCCTACCTGCTCCAGCGGCTCGAGCGGTATGACGGCCTCGTCGTGCTCGCGACGAACCTCCAGGGGAATATCGACCAGGCGTTCCTGCGGCGGATCCATGTCGCCGTTGACTTCCCGGTGCCGGACGAGACCGAGCGGAAGCGGATCTGGGCGCACGCCTTCCCGGCCGAGGCACCCACCGAGCCGCTCGACTTCGACTTCCTTGCGCGCCAGTTCAAGGTCACGGGCGGCGTCATCCGCAACGCCGCGCTCGCGGCCGGCTTCTTCGCCGCCGAGGCGCAGTCCCCAGTGACCATGGAACTGGTGCTGCGCGGTGTCGCGCGGGAGTTCGAGAAGATGGGACGGCTGCGCTCCGAGTTTGCCGCGTATCTCGGGCCGGCCGCGGGCGCGTCGAACGGAGCCGGCGATGCTGCATCTGCTCGATGACGCCATCGAGGCCTACCTGCGCGGGGAAGTGCCCCTGCGCAATGGCGATGTCGACATCGTCTTCCAGCGGCCGGACAAGGAATGGGGCGCCGCCGTCACGCGGCCGACGGTCAACATGTTCCTCTGGGATGTGCGGCGGAACTCGGGGGCGCAGGAGGCGGGCATCGAGACGGTCGAGGAACACGGAAAGATGGTCCGTCGCCAGCCCCAACCGCGTGTCGACTGCCGCTACATGGTGACGGCGTGGGCGGGTGACGTGCGCGACGAACATCAACTGCTCGGCGCTGTCCTCGGGGCATTCCTGCGCTACTCAGAGATGCCGGTCTCATATCTCAGCGGCGGGCTGGCCACGGTACGCCCGTATCCGTCGATCCAGGTGCCGCGCTTCGATGGCTCAGACACCGCCGACTTCTGGACCGCGGTCGGAGGCGAACTCCGGCCGGCGATTGACGTCATTATCTCGGCAACGTTCGACGCGGCGGTGCTGGCCGAGGTCGGCCCGCCAGTCACTCGCCTCGAACTCACGGCGGAGCGGACAAACTCACCGCAGACGCGGGAGACGTTCGTGCGGGAAGGCGTGCGGACACCCTCCGAGTAGCCACTACATGTGCGGCTGGACGGTTCCGGAGGGGCGATGGCGCACGGGATCCCGAGCGCCCTTCACTTCCGCGGGCAGGTCCCAGGAGGCGCGGCGACCGAGACGCTCAGCCTCCCACTCGAGCTCGCGGTCCCGGTTCACCGGCAGTCCTAGGCCGTCGTCGTCGGCCTTCACTCGCCCGGCGCGCTGCTGGATCGAGTGGACAATCTCGTGCGCGATGAGCCGGCGCCCCGTGCCGCTGTGCGGTTGATAGTGACCGGGCGCCATCACGATGTCCGATCCCCGGGTGTAAGCAAGCGCGTCAAGATCTGTTGCGGACTCGTCCTCGACCACGCGGATGCCGCTGAGGTCGGTGCGGAATGACCGCTCGAGCCGGGAGCGCATCTGGATCGGCAGGGACCAGCCTCCACGCCGCCGCGGTACCTCGACACCCGGCACGCTGTAGCGGTCGACCACGAGTTCTGGCAGCTGGGTCGGATGCGCCGAGTGCATCTGGGCCGGCGCGACCGCGCGGGCGAGTGCGCGGTTCCCAGCCGGACGCACCTTCGTGAGTGCCGCCTCCGCACCCGTCATCCGGGCATCGTGCCGCAGCAGCGGTGACTCATCCGCTTCCTGCGGCCGCCGGGGGCGGCCCGGCAACATCGGCGCACGCTGCCGCTGGGCCACGGAAGGCTACGGGAAGCTGCCGAGGCGAGGGTCCGCGGCGATCGCTCCCCGCGCATCGGTCTGGCCGACCGCCACCGCCTCAATGGCATGCCCAAACTCGTCCATCTGGAAGACGGCGAAGACGAGGTGCTGGTACAGCAACGTGGTCCACGTCTCCCGGGCGCGCGGGAACATCCCGATCGCGCGGAAGTAGAGCAGGCCGTCCGCCTCGCGGATGCAGAACTGCCCCACACTCGACACGTTGTTCACGGCGAGCAGCAGTCGCGTGAAGTCACCTCGGCGGCTCACGTCCGGCGCGTCCACCGGGAGGCGGCAGAAGAACTGCACCAGGTCCGCGTCCGGCAGGTTCTCACCGAGGCCTTCGAAGACCGTAATCAGCACCCAGCGGTCGCGTCCGGCGCGGTCAGCATTGACCCGCACCAGGAGCTGAGAGGGCTGGCCCCCTGCTTCCAGTGGCTGGACCTCATACGAAAAGCGTGGCAACTCCGCTGCCGCGTGGTCGATGATCGGGTGTGCCATGGGCCTCCGAACAGGCGAGGGCGGCGGGGGCCGCTACGAGATCTTCTTCAGGATATCTGAGGCGGTGATACCTCCGGCGACGCCGGCATCCACCTTCTTCGCCTTGAAGCCGAGGTCCTTCAAAATCTGGCGGTACTCCGGGACAGCGTCCTTAATACCGGACTCGAAGAGAGTGACGGCGAGTTCCATCTTCGCTTGCTTCTCCGAGACACCGCCCTTGATGTTCTTATTCTCTTTGCGACCCCGGAACCACTTGTAGAGCGCGTACGCGCCACCGGCGATCGCGGCGCCAGCGAGCAGGCCGAGGCCGATGGGGTTCGACAGCCCGAGCGCGAGGAGGATTGCCCCGCCCGCCACCGTGATCGCACCCTTCGTCGCCGTGGCGGTGCTATCCCAGAACGCCTGCCGCTGCGTCTCGGCCGTCGCCGCAGCGGCGCTCCGCGCGCGCGCATCGCCGAACGACTCGTCCTGCGCGCGCGCCTCGAGTTGCCGCTGACGGGAGTCGGCAAGGACAGCCCCACCGACGCCTCGGATCACGTCGATCGAGCCCGTCGCCACCGAGAGGCCGGCGGCCGCCGTGCCCGCGCCGGTCATCACGGCGTTCGCGCCGGAACCCATGCTGGTCAGGTTGCCAGTCTGCGAGGTCAATCGCGCTGCTTCGATGGACGAGGCCGCGCTCGCCGTGCTGGCTGCGGCGCCGGTCAGCGCAGAGGTCGCGCGGGCCGCGTCCACTGCCTGCGCGCCCCCACCGGAGAGGTGGGCCGCGCGCGACGCGCCGGCAGCCTCAACGAGGCCCGCTCCGGCGCCTAGTAGGCCTCCGGGGGCGCCCGCGATGTTGGAAACCTGGCCAGTGTCGAACGTGCTCGCACCCACCATGCCGGAGAAGGTGGACGCCCCGCCGGTCGCTGAACTCACCGCCCCGCCTGCCGTCATCCCGAGTCCGGCGGTGTCGGCATACGAGTCAGGAACATCGCGCGAGACTCGGCTGGGCGCGGGCGCGTCCCACCAGTTGTCACCGTCCGCGCTGGACTCCTCCACCACCATGGGCGTCGTCGCAGCAGGGGCCGAAGCAGCCGTGGAAGCACTCGGTGGCGCCGCTGGAGTGCTGGAGCCGGGAGTGGTTGCGGCGATCTCTGTCTCCGGCGTGGGCACTGGGGTGGGAAGGCCGAGCGCAGACGCGATCCCTGTGGGTGTGGAGGGCGCGCTCGTGATGGCGGACCCGGAAGCGGGCGACTCCTCGCCCTCGGTCTCCTCGGACTCCCCACCCTCTGCGATCGTGGCGAGAGCCTCGTCAGCGCCGACCGTCGAGGCGAGTTCGCTGGCGGCGGCAGCGGCAGCAGCCATGTCGCTGCCCATCGCCTCTTCGACTTCGTCGGCGCCTTCGGGGACGCCGGACTCATCGGTCTCGGGGACCGCCTCGGCGACCGCGGCGGCGCCGCCGGGCGCCTCGGTGATCGCGGCGGCGTCAGCGGCCGGCTCCGCAGAGGGAGGAGCCACCGCCGCCGAGGGCGCCCCAGGTGACGGGGCAGCGGTTGGCGAGGCCATCGCGGCGCCGCCGCCTTCGAACATCCCGCGCCGGCTGCTGACGAGCTGCATCTCCTCCAGCGCGGCAACGGAGCCGCGCCGGCTGCGGCCCTCCCGCTGGACAGGCGCGGCGATGCGCTGCGCGGACTCCTCGGTGGGCGCGGCGCTGTCTCGCGCCACAGTGGAAGCGAGGTTGTTCGAGACGTCGGTGCGCGCCGCCTGGCGTCCAAGTGCGTCCGCCTCCGCCTCGAGCGCGGCTTGCGCGTTCACCGGCGCACCGGGGCCTTCCGGAGACGCCACCCGGCCGGATCGCTGTTGGACCACGTGCGCGAGCTCGTGGCCCAGCGCCTCCTGGCCACCGGTCGTCGCCGGGTTGAACTGGCCCGGGCTGAAATGGATGTCATGGCCTTGCGTGTATGCGAGCGCGTCGATGCTCGCGGGAGCACTGCTGGTATGCACGCGGACGTCAGAGAAGTCCTGGCCGAACGCGCCCTCCATCTTTGAGCGGACCTCGTCCGGGATCGACTCGCCACCGCCGGGCGCGGGAAGGTTCACGTCCGGCACGTTGAAGAGTTCGGACTCCTCCGCGGGGGCGCTCACCAGGCGCTGGACCGCGCGGTTGCCCGCACCCAGCACGGAACGAAGCGCGTCTGACGTCCGCCGCCCCTCGATCGCCAGCCGCTGCAAAGCGTCACCGTCGACTGTCGAAGCATGGAGAGCGGGAGTCGAGGCAAGGGGACGAGGACGTGCGGGCTGCGATGCCCGGGTGCGGCTCTTGTTCACGCTCGCCTCGTCAAGACGGTCGTCGGGGAGTGACGCCGCGCGGATAGTACGGGATCACTCGTCCGCTTGGCGAACGCCCCGCGGAGCAACGGTGGCCCTCGCATCGACTGGAGTTCGCGTCACATCTGCGGTCCGTGAGCACGAGTCATGACGCACAGATCGTGCGTCGCCGCGTCACAGTGTGGATGAAGTTGTGGACAAGGAGTGCAGCAGATGTCGAGTGACGAGGACAACTTGCATTACGTCACGCGAGACACTCCGGCATCCATGATCGTCAGCAATGACAAGGGAATTTTGTTCGACGCATGGCGCGACGTACCGTGCGCGACGAACGTGCGATGTGCTATTCATGCACGCGGTGTGACCACGTCCGGCGGGGGTCAGCGGTCTACATCGATCGGCGTCGGGTGAGCCCTGCACGGGCCCGTTCGCGCTGGCCGATGGCGACATCTCCTCATCCTGATCGGCTCCACCGCCCTGCCCTGCGCACCCGCGCAGGATGCGAGGGCGAACTGCATTGACCATCAGGAGAAGAGGCCCATGCCTACGTACCTCGCCCCGGGCGTGTATGTCGAAGAGATCGACGGCGGCTCGAAGCCGCTGGAAGCAGCAGGCACGGCCGTTGCCGCGTTCGTCGGCTTCACTTCGTCATTCCCCAAAAATGACCTGGCGAACGACCCGCACGGTGAAAAGCCTCATTACGTCACGAACTGGTCGCAGTTCGAGGCGGCATACGGCGGATTCGCCCAGGGCCTCATGCTCCCGTACGCCGTGTACGGCTGGTTCAACAACGGCGGCGGTGGCGCCTACATCGCGCGTGTGCCGCACACGGACGACACGGAGGCGCAGACCCCCCTGGCCATCGGTGCCGACAATTTCATCGGCTCCGAGTCCGCCCGCACCGGAATCAACGGGCTCGTCGTCGCCGATGAAGTGACCATGGTGATGGTCCCGGACCTGATCACCGCCGTGCGCGGTGCTGATGGCGCGGTCGACCTCGCTACCTTCCAGGCCGTCCAGGCGGCGGCCATCAGCCACTGCGAGAAGATGGGCGACCGCATGGCCATCCTGGACGCGCCGCCCGCCATGGGACCCAGTGCCGTCCAGGAATGGCGCAGCGAGACCGCCCAGTACGACTCGCAGTTTGCCGCCTTCTACTACCCATGGATCAAGATCTCCAACCCCTTCGCCCGGCCTGACAACGACCAACCGAAGGTCATCACCGTCCCGCCAGCCGGGCACGTGGCCGGCATCTGGGCCCGCAACGACGCCACGCGTGGCGTCTGGAAGGCCCCGGCCAACGAGGTGGTACGCGGCGCTCTGGACGTCGAACTGAAGATGACCACGCAGGAGCAGGAACTGCTCAACCCGATCGGCATCAACTGCATCCGGCCGTTCGGCACCCGCGGCATCCGCATCTGGGGCTCCCGCACCCTCTCCAGCAACCCCTCGTGGCGCTACGTCCCGGTCCGTCGCATGTTCAACTTCGTCGAGAAGACGATCCTGAACGGCACGTCATGGGTCGTATTCGAGCCGAACGACCAGGCGCTCTGGCAGCGGGTAAAGCGCACGATCAATGCCTTCCTCCTCGGCCTCTACCGCCAGGGTGCCCTGGCAGGGACGGTGCCGGGCGAGGCGTTCTACGTGAAGTGCGACGCGGAGACCAACCCGCCGGCCTCGGTGGACGAGGGCAAACTGGTCGTCGAGATCGGCATGGCGCCCCTGAAGCCCGCCGAGTTCGTGATCTTCCGCATCAGCCAGTGGCAGGGTGGCGCCGCGGCCGCCGAATAGCGGACGCGACCACCACCAGGCAGGCTGAGAGAAAGGACACACCGGAATGCCGGACTTGCTGACTACATTCGCCTTCGCTGTCGAGGTTGACGGCATCACCATCGCGGCCTTCAAAGAGGTCTCAGGCATCGACTCGAACACGGAAGTGATCGAGTACAAGGAGGTCACCGGCGCCGGCCAGTTGATCATCCGCAAGGTGCCCGGCTCCCCCTCGTGGGCAGATATCACGCTGCGTCGCCGCATCGACGCCGTGACTGACCTCTGGGACTGGCGCGTGCTGGTCCTCGAGGGCGACATCGACGGCGCCCGTCGCAACGGCAGCATCGTGCTGTACGACTCCATGCAGACGGAGGTCGCCCGCTGGAACTTCACCAACGGTTGGCCGAGCGTCTGGAAGGGCGCTGACCTGGACGCCGGCGCCAATGAGGTCGCCGTTGAAGAGGTCACCATCACGCACGAAGGCCTTGTCCGCGCATGAGCCTGCAGACGGAGTTCGCCTTCCGGTTGCCGAAGGGCTACGTGGACGAGCAGGGGCGCGTCCACGCGGACGGCCTCATGCGCCTGGCCACGGCACGCGACGAGATCGAACCGCTGCGTGACCCGCGCGTGCGGGAGAACGAGGCGTACCTCACCGTGATCGTCCTCAGCCGCGTGATCACGCGGCTCGGGAGCATCACGCAACTGACGCCGAAGATCATCGAGGGTCTCTTCGCCTCCGACCTCGCGTATCTGCAGGACGTCTACGGCGCGATCAACTTCGGCGACCCGGCGGACCTCGATCTGCTGAACCCGGAGGCCACCCCTTTGGCGGGCGGCCCCCGGGCGGACGGGGGCTAATCCGCTACGACGCGGAGGAGGTCTGGCAAGAGGTCATGTACGTCGCCTACCACGTCCACTGGGACCTGGACCGCGTGATGGACCTGGAGCACGACGACCGACTCCGCATCGTGCGGGAGATCGCTCGACTCAACGAACGCGCCATGGAGGGCCTGCGCTAAACGCATCCACCCGACCACTACTCGTAGCAACCCCGCACCGCACCTCACCCCAGCCAGGAGGCGGTCACCGTGGTCAACTGGGCCGGCCAGTTCATCCTTTCCCTCGACGGTGTAGAGATCGGAGCCTTCTCGGAGGTCTCCGGCCTCTCTGTGGAGATCAAAGTCGAAACCATCGACGAGGGTGGGCAGAACGAGTTCTCGCACAAGGTGCCCGGCCGGATGCAGTGGCCGAACCTCGTGCTGAAGGCAGGCGTCACCTCCAACAGCGCCCTGTTCGACTGGTTCCGCCGCTCCTCGGGCACGGGCCTGGAGGACGGATACCTGGAACGCCACACCGTAGGACTCTCGCTCGTCGACGGTGCAGGCGAGACCGTGCGGATCTGGGAATTGGACGGCGCCTTCCCGGTCAAGTGGAGCGGGCCACAATTCGCCGCCGGCTCTCGTGAGGTGGCGATGGAGACGCTGGAGATCGCCCACCACGGCCTCCTGGTGGACGAAGATTGATGGCCTCTCCCGCATCCGCCTGGGAGTCGCTCCCTCCAATCCGGACGCACGGACGTGACCTGTCCGGCGCGGTCGCGCGGCGTCGTGCCCGTTTCGGCACGATGCTCCCCACGCGGTCGACCTACCCACACCGCTACGCGACGCCGGGCGATCTCGGCCGTCGTCTCAACGAGGCGCCTGCGGGCACCGGGCTGACGCGCGGCCTCGGCAACCCCCGCACGGTCGGGTTTGGAGTCTTCAGCGGCTTCACGCAGGGTGGCGGTGCTGCCACGTGGAGCAGCCGCTTCGGCTTCTCGCCGCGCCGCGCGCCCTCCGCGCCCACACAGTCCCTCACCTCGCTCCCTCCACGCCCCACGCCCCCGAGCCCGCCACCAGCGCAGCGTTCGACGCCCCGCCCCACCCCAGCGCCCCGCGCAGCCTCCACACCCCCGGCCTCTCGAGGTGCCCCTGCGCAGCGCCGCCGCATGGCCCGCATCGATGAGCCCGGCGACTCCGCCGACCCCGACGCTGCCGCGCCCCAGGCGACGCCTTCAGACGACGGGCTCCCGGACCTCCTCGCCCAGGCACGCGAGGAACGCGCAGCCCGATCTGCTCCACGCACCCCTGCCCAACCACCACGCTCTCCGTCGACCTCTCAGCCAACGACCAGCGCCTCGACACCGAGTGCCTCGAGCCCTCCGGTCGGCCCCGCCACAAGCGCCCCAGCGAGCAGCACCTCGCCCGCCCAGCGACAGGTATCGCACGAGGTTCCGCCGCCTGTGGCAGCTCCGACCGACCCCGCTCCGAGCGGACGGGCCGCCGATGCCACTCCACCGACGTTACCTGCCGCCTCGGATCGTCCCCGCGCAACGACGCCTCCGCGCCTGCCCTCCTCGCCCCCCATCACGCGACCGGGGATCCTCGGACGGCTGCTCCCGCGGCGAGGCCAGACACCACCACCAGCCGTGCGCGCGCCGGACCCAACGCAACCGCTGACGCGGCAAGGCGCCGCCCAGCGTGCCGCCAATGGACCGGTCGAGGCCGCACCACCCGCCGCGTCAGGAAACCTCACACCTGGCACATCCGAGGTCCGCGTGCACGAGCAGCGCACCGGCCGCCCGGATGCCGTCCCGTCGCCCTGGGGCACCGGCGCCGCGCAGCAGACCACGCCGCAAACGCCGGCTCAGCGCCTTGCGGGACCGCCGGAGGCATCCATCGATCGAAGTGCAGGAGCCCCGACGAGCGGCGCGTCGTTGCCTGCTGGCGACGCCCTCTCGGGCGTCACACCTGCCCAGCGACTCACCGAGGCCACGCCCAGCGCTGCGCGGCCCTCGTCGCCGTCCGACGTCCTCGATCTCACGCGGGCCGACGAGGCGTCCGCGGACACCGCCGAGCCCTCTGACTCGCCGAGCGCCGAGGATCTCCCTGAGCCGGGAGCGGGCTACACGCCGCGAGGCACGACGGTTGCCGGTGCGCTGGGGCGGGGCCTGCTCGGTTCACTGCGAAGCGCCTCCCTCGGCGGCAACCGCTGGACCTTCCGCACGGTCTCCATGAACAGCCTGAGGAACGCCCGCGTCCGAGGCGAAGGCATCGGCCTCGCCAGCGGTCAACCTGCATCGGTGCCTGTACAGCGCCTCGCCGCACCGTTCCGTCCGACACCCGCATCGGCGTCGCCCTCACGAGACGCCATCGCCACTCCAACATCGGCGACGGCCGCTGGGGCATCGGGCCCGATCGCCGAAACACCGTCTCCGGCGACGCCCCGAACCGATCGCAGCGAGGCGGCCGGGCGCGGTGGGTCGGCCCAGCGCATCGCCGGCGAGGTCGGACGACGTGCCGCGATGGACGCGAGCGCCCCGCGCGCGGTCTACGCCCCACTTGCCGCGCACGTCCGCGCACGTACCCGTCTCGCCGGCAGCATGGACGCCAGGCAGGCATCTGCGCCGGCGCTCCCTCGTGCCGCCTCTACGTCCCCGGTCGGCGAGCGGAGCGCAGCCAACCCGGGAGCGATCGGAGCCGGCGAGGCAGCACGCCCCCACTCGAGGGGGGTCGACGCCCAACGACGCGCAGCCGTGCAGCGCCGAGGCTTGCGCGGGTCCCCGACGACGGGAGCGGCGACGGCGACCGACCGCATGCTCGCACCTGGCCCGCCGACCAGCGCGGCGGCGGCGTCGTCTTCGTGGACGCGTCTCGAGGGGCAGCGCAGCGCGGGAGCAGGGACCACGTCTCGCGGCGAAGCGATGACCCCGTCTGCACCGCACGCACCCGGGGCCCTCGCCTCACGCACACTCGACGTCGCGCAGCGCATCGCCGCGCGATCGAACGCGGACATCGTGAGCGTCGGGGGGACCGCCGGCGCCTTGGTCCTGGGCGCTGGAACTTCAGCGACGACGGGTGCCGCAGGCGCCCAAGGCACCGAAGCCACAGGCGACACGAGGCGAGCAGCAAGCCCAGCCCAGCGACGTGCCAGGGCCGGCCGCACAGCGCCTCCCCCCGGCGAACGTGGCAGCGCGTCGCGCATCGAAGCCGCAACAGGCCGCACCGACACTTCGACGACAAACACGCGGGCAGGCATCCCAATACAACGCCGGGCTATCGGCCGCCGGACGATCATGGCGAGTGCGGCCTTCGACGCAACGAGGCCCGTCCGCTCCGCCGCCCACCTCGGGCTGGTGCGCGCCATCGAGGGCGACTCCATCCTCGCGGACCACGCCGGAGCGCGGGCGCTCGCGCCCATGTCATCAGCGTCCCGGGGCGGATCAGCGAGCGCGCCCCGTGGAGCCGCGGCATCGGCATCCGTGCAGCGACTCGCGCGGACCACCTCGCCTCTCACCAATCCCGCTGCAGTCACCGCTCCGCTGCCTGCTATCCCGGCCATCCGTGCCGAGACCGCCGCCGGGGCCGGCGGCAATGCGTCTGGCCACGCTGCGCCGACCTCACCTTCGTCGACACCCACTGGGCGCGCCGACGTTTCCGAGCGGCAGTCATCTCTCGCCGCCCGGGGGATCGAGGCGCCCGCAAGCCTCGTACCGCGCGACGCGGCAGCACTCACCCGAGCGCTCGCCGAACCTACGTCGTACGGGCCGGACGCCATCGCCGGGGCGCCCGTGCGAGGTGCCTCGTCCCTGGTCGATGCGACCTCCGCGCCAGGAGCGAGCGGCCTCACTGCTGCCTCGTTCGCTCCGCAGCGCCAGGCCGCGCAGCGACTGGCGCTTGGGCTCGTCGACGGCGAGGGGCGGGAGAACCCGCCGGACATCGGGATCGGGTCACCGAACAGTCGCGGTGCACGCAGCGTGCTCGCCTTGCCGCACGCTGTTGACCCCGGGCGGCCGTTGACCGCGCAGGCCGCGCGGGCGGCATCAATCGGAGCAGTCCAGCGACTCGCTCGCCCCGCCGCCGGATCGATCATCGAGAGCACCTCCACCGGCTCTTCGGGCACTGTGCCGGCGAGAGCGCCCCAGGCGACCGGCGCCATCGACGCTGCTACGTCCGCCTGGGTCTTCCGGGCCGCATCCGGCGCCCAGCAGTTCGCCACGGCGGCACAGCGGCGCGCGGATGATCGCGGCTTCGCCGGCATCGATGTCGAACGGCTGCCCGTGGGTGGCGCGACGTCAGACAACCGCGCCGGCTTCAACGAGATCGCGAGCGCCCCAGGCAACGCGAGCACATCGAGCACTCCAAGCAGCTCCAGGACACCGAGCAGCGGGTCGGCGCCGTTGGGCGCCGACCGAAATGGTGGCGCCGTCCAACGCTCGGCGAGGCGCCACCCTGCGTCCAATCGGCCGGGCCACATCGGCAGGCGGGGACTGGCGACCGCGCCTCGCGATCGGATGGAGCAGGCCTCCGAGGACCGCGCGCTTCCCGCCACGCCGGACACGCCCGCGTCACGCACTATGCCGGCTCACCCCATCGGCGTGCCGGGCCTCATCGGCAGGCGCACACTGTCGGCCGCGTCCAGCGCGGACGCTCGTCCGTTCGAGGCCGGGTGGGCCGGAGCGATGCCGGTGGGTGCCATGGGCATCGGCGGACTCCGCCTGACCTCGACGGGCTCGGCTTCCCCCCTCGCCCTGGCAGCACGGGCCTCCGTCGGCGCGGCTGCCGTCCAGCGCATCGCACCGCGCGGCGGGACCGCCGGCTCCAACCCCATCCGGCTGGCGGACGCCCGTCCGATGTCAACGAGGCAAGCGGCCACGACATCCTCGGCAGGCGGTGGTCAGCCCGACGACACACCGGGACACATGCCGGCGCAACGGCGCGCGCGGCGGGCGGGCGATGCAGGACGGCTGCTGCGTGCAGCCCACGTCGAGGCATCCCGCGGTAGCGGTGCGCCCACTGCGGCGCATATCGCATCGTCGCCAGCCGGAGGCGCGACGGCCGCCATGCGCTCTTCCGTGGGCGCCGTCGGCCTCGGGCGCGTCACGATCGCCGGTAGCGTGGGCGTTTCCTCGATGCGCGCGGTGCAGCGCCTGGCGCGACGAGGCTCAATGGGAGTCGCGGCGCGCTGGGAGGCTGGGGAGGCCGCGAATGGCGTCGTAGGAGGCGCGACTTCGCCGGAGGCGCCACGGCCGGGACAGTCCGGACGGCGGGCGCTCCCCAGGCTGGCCGCAGGACGCACGGTCGAGGTCGACGGCGGCCCGGATCCAAGGGCGTCCGCGCGCCCGCAGGGCGAGGCGGCCGTGGCCGCTGCGCTCGCGCAGGCCCAGCCGCCTACGGTCGCGGGCCGCCAAGCGGATGCCTCCGGGACTGGCGGGCCTGGGGCCGGTCAGCGCACCACCCGCCGAGGCAGCAGCCGTGCTCGCCGCGCAGCGGCGCGAGCCGCTGCCCAGACCTCCACCAGCACCTCGACGCCGGTTGCGCCGGCCCAGCGCCAGGCGACGGTGCCTGCAACGACGCGTGAGCCAGGCCGGCGCGAGCGGGCCAGTTTGGGCGCACGCCCGGAGCGAGCGAGTCTCCAGGCAGCATCGTTCACGCTTCCCCGCGCGACGGCACCTCAGCGGACGGTAGGCGGGCTGGCTCCTCGCACTACCCCGGCCGCTACGGCCAGAGGACACGCCTCGGGCGGCCTCGCTGGTCGCGAGGCCCAGGAGGCCGTCACCGCAGTGAGCGCACTCGCAGCGATCCGAGCGGGCGCGGCGAGTAGCGGAGGGGGCGCGGGCAGCGGCCCCCGAGGGGGCGGCGACGGCAGCCTCTCGGCTGCCGATGCCATCCAGCGCATCCGGCGCGGGCGCGGCGAACTTCCGGGATCGGGTACCCCCGCACCTGCAACGTCAGACGGCGAGCGGCCCGGCGGACCTGCCGTCGCACGTATACTCGGGCGGCGCGGGGGACAGGCAGGGGAAGTGGCCGGGCTGCCTGTCGGCGGTCCAGGGGCGACGGTCGCCGCGGCTCGCACTGCCGCAGCGGACATCGTCCAGCGTGCCCTCTCCTCGATTTCCTTCGACTCGCGCGGGACGGCTGACGCGCCGGGTCGGACTTCCGCTGGCACGAGAGGCCCTGTGTCCTCGGGCGGGGAGCAAGCGCAGCCCGGTGCCCGTGCGGCGGGGTCCGCGGACATGGACATCCCAGCCGCCCATATGGGCTCGGCGCCGGTCCAGCGGATCGTGTCGGAACGGTCGGAGGCGGTCGAGGGCGTGCCAGAGCGCGGACTGAGCGAGCAGCAGATCGCCGCGATCATGCAGGCCCTCGAGGACCGCGTACTCGCGATGATTGAGCGGCGTGGTGGGCGCTATCGGGGGACGTTCTAATGACCGGACCGGTGAAGGCCTTCCTCCTGACCGAACTGGGCGACCAGATCGACTGCCTGTTCAACCCGGCAGAACTGGAAATGTCCAAGACCAACACATGGGAGGGCCCGAAGGTCACGGGCACCGGTGCCCCCAACCTGGACTTTCGCCGCGGCGAGTCCGGCACGCTGGGCCTCACCCTCATGTTCGACACCACCGACACGGGTCAGCCCGTCACCAACTACACCAGCGCCTTGCTCGACCTCATGAAGATCGACGAGTCCCTGGGAGATTCGAGCGATCCGAACGTGAAGACCGGTCGCCCGCCATGGGTGGAGTTTCACTGGGGCGACCTCGTCTCGTTCAAGGCTGTCATCAAGACCATGAGCACCACGTTCACGTTCTTCTCCACGCAGGGGACGCCGCTCCGCGCCCGCGTGAAACTGGACCTCACCCAGTTCATGGACGAGGGCCGATGGCCGCTCCAGAACCCAACCTCGAATACGCCGGACCCCCACTCGATCCACCAGGTTCAGGCGGGCGAGACGCTCGACCGCATCGCAGCCGTCCGCTACTCGGACTCCAGCCGCTGGCGTGCGATCGCGGAGGCCAACCACATCCTGGACCCGCTCGTGCTCACCCCGGGGATGCTCCTCGTCATCCCGCGTCTGGAGGCGGTGCCACGTGGTTAGCGCAGATCTCGCCCTCGTCTCGGTGAAGGTGGCCGGCGCCGAAATGGCGAACCGGTACTACGACAACCTCGTGCTCGTCCGCATCGAGGAAGGCGTGGACCTCCCGACGCAGTTCACGCTGCATTTCTACGACCCGCTCGTCGAACTGTTCGACGCCCGTGTTTTCAAGGTCGGAGTCGCCGTCACCATCGGCTTCCGCTCGGGCAGCAGCACCGTGAACGTCGTCGAGGGCGAGATCACCTCCGTGGCCCTTGAGCAGGGCATGGGCACGCGGAGCGAGTTCGTGGTCAGCGGGTTCGACAAGTCGCACCGCCTGCATCGAGTTGCCAACACACGCACGTTCATCAACCAGACCTCCAGCGCCATCGCATCCACCGTCGCCTCGGCGACCGGCCTCTCGGCCAGCGTCGAGGCGACGTCGGAGCAGCACGAGTACGTGGTGCAGACTGGGCAGACGGACTACGCCTTCCTGAAGGCGCTGGCAGCGCGGATCGGCTACCACTTCTGGGCGAGCGGCTCCAACCTCAACTTCAAGAAGCGGCCAGCCGAGCCTGGCGCTGCTGTGGCGCTCAACTGGCAGGAGAACCTGACGAAAATCCGGGTGCGGGCATCCGGTCTGGACCGCGCAGACGAGGTGACCGTGCGTGCGTGGGGCGCGACCTCTAAGGCTGCCATCACTGGCTCATCCACCGCGGACGATGTCTCGTATGTCACGGCGAGCGTGAAGACGAACCTCGTGACCGACTCTGCTGCCCTCGGCACCGCGAAACGCGTGGCCACGCACGTGCCGGTCGACACCGCTGGTGACGCGACGGCGCTGGCCAACGCAATGCGCGTCCGCCACAACGCCTCCGGAGTGATCATGCGGGGCGAGTCCGTCGGCAACCCCAACCTCGGCGCAGGCCGCGAGGTCACCATCGCCGGGGTCGCATCAGATGTGGACGGCACCTATCTGCTCACCAGTGTCGAGCACGTGTACGACGCCGAGAACGGTTACATCACCCGGTTTACCTCTGGCGGCGCTGACCCCATAGAACTGCCGGACCTCTTGATGTCCGGGAACGGTCTGGACAGCGTCTCACCGGGTCCGGCCTGGGGAGGATTGCTGCCCGGCGTAGTGACCAACGTTAACGACCCGAACACGATGGGACGCGTGAAGGTAAAGATCCCGACGCTTGGGGACACGGTGGAGTCCCGGTGGGCGCGCGTCGCCAGCCCAGGCGGCGGCCCCGCGCGCGGCCTCATGCTGGTGCCCGAAGTCAACGACGAGGTGCTCGTCGGTTTCGAGTTCGGCGACGTGAACCGCCCGGTGATCCTCGGCGGTCTCTGGAATGGCACGGACGCCGTCCCGGACACCACAGCGGCCGCCAACGGCAAGGTCACCAAGCGCATCTGGAAGAGCCGTTCAGGCCACAAGATCGTCATGGACGACGACGACTCAGCGCCCCTCGTGACGATCGAGCACAAGAGCGGCACGACGAAGTTGACGCTGACCAAGGACGGCATCACCGTCACCTCGGACAAGCCCGTCAGCGTGAAGGGGTCTGACCTCACCGTCGAGGCGACGGGCGCGCTCACCCTCAAGGGCCAGTCGGTGCAGGTGAAGTCGAGTTCGAGTATGACCCTCCAGGCCAGCGCAGACATGACGGTCAAGGGGTCTGTGATCAAACTGAACTAGCCCGCCGTGGGCAGACCGAGGCGTCGCGGGAGAGCCTCGGGTGCGGATGGAGAGAGACGATGGGACAGCCGGCAGCACGCAAGGACGACCAGGTCCTCGCCACGGACATCCACATTGTGATGATCCCGACTCCGGGCGGCGAAGTGCCCACGCCCCTGCCGCACCCCTTCGTCGGCAAGATCACCACCGGTGTCTCCACGAACGTGAAAATCGGTGGCAAGCCGGCCGCGATGCAGGGCTGTGAAGTGCAAAACACCGTCTCTCACATCGCCATGGGCCCTCGCTTCCAGAAGAATCCGACGAACAAAGGGAAGATCCTGCTCGGCTCACCCACCGTGCTGATCAACAACAAGCCGGCAGCCCGCCAGGGCGATATGGTGATGACCTGCAATGACCCTGCCGACATGCCCATGGGCAGCATCCTCGCTGGTGCCCCCACGGTCCTGATCGGCTAGCGGCAAAGACGAGGGCGGGCGAGCGCGCGTGAACGACGTCAGCGACTTCATCGGGCGCGGATGGTCATTCCCTGTGCGGATCACTCCGCAGGGTGGTGTCGCCTTGACGGCTGGCACCGAGGAGATTGACGCAGCGCTCCGGATGATCGTCGGGACGGCCCCCGGCGAGCGGGTGATGCGTCCAGCCTTCGGCTGCCGCATCTGGGATCTGCTGTTCCACCCGATCGACGCGAACCTGATTGGCCAGATCTCCCACGCCACGCGCGAGGCGGTCGAACGCTGGGAGCCGCGCGTGGACATCGAGGAGGTGCGGGCCATACCGGACCGCACCGAGGACGGCCTGGTCCGCATTGAGATCGCCTACCGTCTGCGCGCCACCAATGACCGCCGGAACCTGGTCTACCCGTTCTATGTCATTCCGAAGGACAGCGCGCCGTGAGTCTCCCCACTCCGCGCCTGGACGACCGCTCGTTCCAGGACATCGTCGACGAGGCGAAGCGCCTCATCCCCCGATACCTGCCCGAGTGGACTGATCACAACCTCTCCGACCCCGGCGTGGCGCTGATCGAGCTCTACGCGTGGATGACCGAGTCCGTGATTTTCCGGCTCAACCAGTTGCCGGAGATCCTCTACACGAAGTTCCTGGAGCTCTTCGGGATCACGCTGTTCCCACCCGCCGCGGCGCACGCTGATCTGACGTTCCACCTCTCCGCCCCAGTCCCCGAGCCGGTCTACGTCCGGGGCGGCACCGAAGTGGCCACCACGTCGGCGGGTGGCATCGACCCGATCGTGTTCATCACGGACACCGACCTGGTGATCATGCAGCCGCACCTGAAGTCCGCGATGACGGCGTCCGCCGCCGCCCCCAGCCGCTACCGGCTCGCCTGGGATGACCTCCGGTTCGACGGGGGCACGGTCACCTGCTTCACATCCCTGCAGCCCGGAGACGCCGTCTACTTCGGGTTCGAAGAGTCCCTCGCGCGGAATGTCGTCCGCCTCGATGTCACGGCCGAGCCCCGAGGCGTTGGGGTAAACCCCGCGCACCCACCGCTGGTCTGGGAAGCGTGGTCGGGCGAGTCGTGGCAACCAGCGAAGGTGCGCGCAGACGACACCGGCGGCCTGAACCGAACCGGCGCGGTCGTGCTTGAGATACCCGCCCGCCACGAGTCGCTCCAGCTCGGGCCAGAGGCCGCGCACTGGATCCGCTGCCGCCTCGTCCCCTCCGTCGGCGACCAGGGGACATATCAGCAGTCTCCCGCGATCAGCGGGCTCGCGGCCACCACCACCGGTGGCGTGGTCACGGCTCGCCACGCCAGGTCGCACGCCCGCGAGCGGATCGGCAAGAGCGACGGCACTCCCGGCCAGGTGTTCCGCGTACAACACCCGCCGGTGCTCCCTCGCGGTCACGAGGAGACCGTCGAGGTCATCCTGCCAGACGGGACCGTGCAGCGCTGGGACGAGGCACGCAACGTCGCTAATGCCGGGGCAGAGGACCGCGTGTTCACCTGGGACGCTTCGACCGGGGAAGTGCGCTTCGGCCCGCGCATCCGTTACCCAGACGGGACAGTCCGGCAATTCGGTGGAATCCCGCCAACGGACGCGGAGATCTGGGTGACTGGCTACCGCTCCGGCGGCGGCACGCGCGGGAACGTCGGCGCGAATACGCTCACCCTGCTCCACACGACCGTGCCCTTCATCGACCAGGTGACGAACCTGGAACCGGCTCGCGGCGGAGTCGACCCGGAGACGATCGAGAACGCCAAGCTGCGAGGTGCCATGACGTTGCGCACGGGCGACCGCGCAGTAACGGCGGAGGACTTCGAGCGACTCGCGATCGAGGCAGACCCTGGCATCGCCCGCGCCCGCACGCTTCCCCCAACGAGCCCGGGACAACCGGTCAGGCTGCTGCTCGTCCCGCGCGTGCAGAACGACCCGGACAAGATGACCGTCGCCGACCTTGAGATCGGCCACGAGACATTCACCCGCGTGGCGTCCTATCTCGAGGAAAGGCGCCTGCTCGGCTCTGCCGTGGAGATCAGCCCGCCGGTCTACCAGGGCGTCAGCGTCGTCGCGCGCGTCCAGGGGGAGGCAGGGCGCGACATCGACCTCATCCGGCACCGCGCCATGCTCGCGCTCTACCGCTTCATCAACCCGCTCACGGGCGGTGTGGATGGTGAGGGCTGGCCGTTCAAGCGCGACCTCAACGTCGCCCAGGTCTTCGCCCTGCTCTCAGAGGTCGAGGGCGTCGCTCGCGTGGACGAGGTGCTGCTCTTCAGCGTGGACCTCGCGACGCGGCTACGGTCACGCACCGGGCGTCAGCAACTCACGCTGGAGGAAGGACAACTCTTCCTCTCGTTCCGGCACATCGTGGTCTAGGAGCGCACGATGGCATTCGCACGGAACTGGCTCGTCGAACAACTGCCCCGCCCCATGGCGGAGGACCGGTTCATCCGGCAGTTCGTCGCGCTCACCGAAGAGATCTCCACCGGTGTCCGGCAGGAGATCGAGGATGTCCCGGCCTTCCTCGATGTCTCCCTCGCCCCGGAGCCGTTCGTGCGCTGGCTCGGTTCGTGGCTGGGCCTCGCGGCGGAACCGGTCGACGAGGACCCGCATACCCGCGACCGCCGCCTCCGTCTCCTCGTGCAGGAGGTCGGCTCGCTCTTCGTCCGGCGTGGGACTCGCTCGGGACTGGAGGGCCTGCTCACCGCTCTGACCGGGCAAGCCGCGTATGTGGAAGATTCCGGCGGCGTCTTTCTCGCCGGGAACGCGCCGCCGAACCGCAAACACGCGATCGTGCACCTGCAGGGCGCTGGAGGCGTGGACGAGCAAGCGCTGCTACGCCTCGTCCGCCAAGAGATCGCGATCGACACCACGTTCGAGTTCCGCATCGGCGATCGGAGGATCGTCGAGGACTCTGCCACCTCCGTCCTCGAGGAGGTCGGTGACGACGGTGAGGCGATGCCGCAGTGGGCGATGGACGAGATCCCGGACGTGCCGCTGGACACCACGGTCCCGGTCCTCGCCGGTGCCGCTGAGCCGCCCGCTCCAGGTGGCGCGGCGTAGTGGCTGACATCGCATGTCCCCAGTGCGGCACCGTGACCGACATCGAGGAGGGCGAGTACTCGTTCTGCTCGAACTGTGACTACCCGCTCTTCTGGGCCGGGAAGGACGAGGACGACGACGCCGAGAAGCAGAAGGTGGCCAAGGCTGAGATCGAGGCCGAGGTCCATGCCACCGACGTTATCTGCCGCACCTGCGCCGAGCGGAACCCGGGTACTCGGACATACTGCCTTCGCTGCGGGGCCGAATTGCTCATGCCGGTGGCGGAAGTCTTCAATCCGGACGAACCTCCGCTGATCGCGGAGTTTCCGCCCCCGCGCGCAAATGAGACGCGCATCCTCGCTGCCGTCGTCGCCGTGATTGCCCTGAGCGCGATCGCGGTGGGCGGATTCTTCGGTTGGCAACGGTTCCAGGAACGCGTCACCCCTGTGCTGATCCACACGCTGGACCACGGGGACACGGGATATGACGCCGCCATCGCCTTTGGAGAGGGCGCACCGGTCATCGTCTATCGCAGCGCTGACCGGATCATGCATTACATCCGCTGTCAGAAGACGGACTGCTCCGGGGACCTCGTGAAGGTACCTCTCGTGCGCCAGGGTGACCCAGGCCACGACGTGGTCGTGGAACTCGTAGGTCCGCCGCTCATCCTGTACCGCGACGCTGCCGCCAAGGCGATGCGGGCTGTCCGTTGTGGCACGTTCAACTGCGACAACGCCGAGGGCACCCGGCGCTTCAACCAGATCGACCCGGACGACGGCGGCTATGCCAGCACTGTCGCCGTCGGCGGTGGCATCGCGATCTCCTCGTACCGCGACGGTGCCGGCGGACTCAAGGTCGCCTTCTTCTGCACCGACAAATGCGCCGACGACGACGGACGGGTCCTGGACCGCGGGTCCGACAACGGACGTGTGATCACTTCGATCAGCGGTGGACTGAAGCCAACGGCCGGGCGCGACTCTGCTATCGCGATCCCGCTGGGTGGCTTCCCATACCTCGTCTACTACGACGAGGTGGCGAAGGCGGTCCAGCTGATCCGCTGTACGAACCGCTCGTGCTCGAAGAATGAACCTCCGACCCCGCTCGTCACCAGTGTCACCGCGGCCGACGTCGCGATGATGATCGGGCGTGACGGCTTCCCGATCGTTGCCTTCCGGGAGACCGAGAAGTCAGATGTCCACGTCGTCGCCTGCGGGGACGTCGCCTGCACCCAGGAGACGAGGACGCAGACCATCGTCGACGATGGTGGCGAGCGGGGCGACAAGGTGGGCGCATTCCTGCAGATCATCGCCGGCAATGACAGCAACCCCGTGCTGGCCTATCGCGACGAGACCCACGGGTCCGTGAAGCTGTCCATCTGTGGTGACCAGGTCTGCTCGCGCGAGAAGCGCGCCTTCCAAGTCGTCGACGGTGGCGACGGCTCTGACCTGGGCCATGACCTCTCGATGAAGTCGTCCGGCGGATTCCTCTACTTAGCGTATCGCGACGCTGCTGCGAAGACCCTGAAGTTCGCGCGCGTGCGCCTCTAGCCTCCGGCTCACTGCACGGCCACCGAGCCGCTGCTGCCGCTGGCGATCAGGCGGCCCTGCCCATCACGCAGGTCCAGGCTCAATGGCGCACCGGTTGCCCCCGGCGCCCGGATGTTGGTGAGCGTGATCGCGACGGCGGTGCCGGCGGGTGCTGGCTTCCCGTCGTTGTTGCGCAAGACGGTGAACGTGCGGTCGATGAGCACAGCTGAGGCAGTGCCATCCACTCCGCCGATCGCCCCCTTCTGGACGGTGGTTGGCCCGGCCTCGTTGAGGCCGTAGGACGCCGGCACGACGATCTCTACACGGGCGCCAGCCGGCAGTGGGGCCGGCAGCGTGAAGAAGACCGTCAGGTTGGTCGTCCCGCCTGCCTTCGGGTTTTCCAGGGCGGCCACGACCCCTGTCAGGCGAGCCGGATCGAGGGCCAGGCCTGGTGCCTCTCCCTGGTCGATCGTGATGCCGGCGCCATTCTTCGTCGCGAGGGCGAAGACGCCGGTCGGGCCACTAACACCCGCGTTGCGCACCCCGGAGACGACGAGCGTGAGGACGGTTCCCCGTCGCAACACCTCTCCGTCCTTATTCCTTGTGATCGACGCCACGGTCTTGTCCACTGTGAGTTTGAGCGTCCCACCGCGCACGGAGGCGCCACTGGGCGCCTGCAGGCCCTGCGCCGAGGGATCCAGCGTCGCGGTCGCCAGTTCGAACCCCTCGGGGAAGGTGATGTCGACGCGGCCGTCCGGCGGCAGGTCGTTGGCCAGGGTGAGCGTCGCGGTCGCAGTGGTGAGCGCGCCGGCGGGCCTCGCTTCCAGGTTCAACGAGGCCAAGTCGATTGAGCCTGGCGAAAGCGCCACCGGCGGGGCGGCCCCCTTGTCGATCGTCTGGCCGTCCAATGTGCGCGTTTCGATCAGCAATTCCCCGGTCGGCCCAGACACCGCGGGGTTCTTGATATTCGTCAACGTGACGGAGACGGCTGTGCCCGGTGGCGTGGGGGTACCGTTCCCTCGCCGCTGGATGGAGACGATACGACCTTCGACTTTGACCTCGGCGTCCCCGTCCACGCCGACCATGGCCCCACGGAGGGCGGTCGGGCCTCCGGAGTTCGGCTCAACGCCGTCCGGCAGCGTGATGACGAGGACGCCACCGCTCGGCACTGCGCTGCCCACCGCGAAGTTCACCGTCAGGGAGCCCACCCCGCCCGCCACCGGCCGCTCGTATTGCGCGGCCGTAGAGGCGATCACGCCCTGCTTGATCTCCGCGGCTGCCTTCGCATCCCCGCCGCTCGCGGTGCCGGACGTCTCGTCGGACGTGAGTGCGTTGCCGATCAAGAAAGCTGCTAGGAGTGCGCCCGCGAGGAGTGCGACCGAGAGGAGTTGTTCGCCGATCGCCGGGATCCATGGCTTCTGAATCAAGATCCCTGTGGCCGTCAACGGCTCGGCGTCCGGATCGGAGAGCACACCAAGGACGCTGAACGGCCGCTGGACGTCCATGCCACGCACGGGACGCTGCCCAGCCACCTCGACTACCGAGAAGCCCTCGTCTCCTGGCGCGATGGCCAGGCGCGGCGGCGTGAAGTTGAAGCGGACGGCGCCTTCCGGGTCGACTCCGCGCATCTCCACTTCGAGCACGGTGTTGGTGAGGTTGCGCACCACGGCGACGAAGGCACCCGCCCGGCCAGCCCGATGCGTCCCGGGGTGGATGCTGATCTCTGCGCCCTCCGTCGCCACCACCGTGGCAGGCACCTCGATCACGGATGACACTCGGGGGTCGACGGTGGATCGAGCACGGACGCCCAGCACCTGCCTCCCCGCTCGGAGCCCATACGTGGAGTCGACCAGGACAGTGACCCTGGTGATACCACCGGTCGACGGGAACAACGGGATGCGCGCGGGGTCGCAACGCACCCAGCGCGGGTCCAGCCCCACCACGTCCACTTCGAACTCGTCGACCACCGCTGTGGTGTTGAAGACTTCGACCTCGAGCGTCACGGCCTCGCCTGGCACGATGGCAATCTCGGCCGGTTCTGCGCGCAGGCGGACGCCGCGAAGACTCACCACGGAAGCGCTCCTGGGGACGAGCGTGCGGGGCCCGGACAGCCGGACGGGCCGCAGGACGATGCGGGAGACGAAGGGCCGCCCGGGCGTCATTCTCGGCGCGTCGGCGTCGCGCGGCAATGTCCGTATGCCGCGTTGTCATGCATGCCCCCAGGGGCCATAATCGGGCCGGTCGGCCGCCCCGCGGGGCCAGCAGGGGATCACATGTCGTTCCGCCCACCTCGCATCACGCTGCCGCGTGTGGTCATGCCGCGCCTGGCGGCGCCTCGCCTCCGCATGGGCCGTGTGACCGGCCCGCGCTTCCGGCTCCCGGCGCGCCGGCGGACCACCCTGAAGGCGGGCGGTGTCAGCCTCTCCGCTCCGGGCCTCGGCATGCCGGACGACCTCCTGCGGCAAGCACGTGGTGGTGTGGACCGGCCGGCGGTCGCCCCCGTCACCGTGGTCGAGGGCGCCGTTCCTGACGATCCGGTGTCGGGCGCGGTCCCCACCGGAGGGGTCACCCTGGAGGTGGCGCCGGAGGAGGCCACCCCTCCGGCCATGCAGCAGCCAGCCGCCAGGGCGGGCGTGCCGTGGCCCAGCCGGCGGCGCGGGCCAGCGACGCTCGTCGAGCGTCGCCTCCGCCTGGAGGCGGTGGCGCGCGATGTGGCTGGGCAGCACGGGGCTGTCGAGTTCCAGACCAACACCGTAGCGATCGTGAACCATGGCAGCCTCGTCGCACGCATCTTCAAGCGCGCGCTCTGGCTGATCACGCTGCCCCCCAGGATCGCTGCGCAGGCCATCTCCTGGCTCCTCATGCCACGAGGCAAGGGCAAGTTGAAGCGCACCGTCGTCGTCGTGGACCGCCGAGGCAACGTGGTTGTCTACCGTGTCTGACGTGGGCCGCGCCCGGGCGCTGCTCACGATCTGCGCTGTCCTCGCCTTCCTGACACTCGCTTGCGGGAGCGACCAGTCGTCCGCGAGCGCGACTCGTACCACCGGCACGACGGGCGGCGAGACGCTGGCGCGGGTGAAGGCGCGCGGTGTCCTGCGCGTGGGCGTGAACGACCAGCTACCCGGGTTCGGCTATATCCGTCCAGACGGTGGCTTCGGAGGCTTTGACGTCGATTTCGGACGGGCACTCGCCGCCGCCGTCTTCGGAGACGCACGGAAGGTCGAGTTCATCCCCGTCTCAGCCACAAGCCGCTTCGAGGCGCTCGCCGCGGGCGAAATCGACGTGCTGATCCGCAACGCCACCTGGAGCCTCGGCCGCGACACCACGCTGGGCCTCACGTTCACCGTGCCCACCTTCTATGACGGCCAGGGCGTGATGGTCAGGACGTCCGACCGGATCCGGGGGATCGAAGACCTCAACGGTGCCGTCGTCTGTGCATTGGCGAGCACCACCACCCAGTTGAACTCGGAGGACACCTTCTCCGGGACAAGCGTGCGCTACAAGTCACTCGTCTTCGACCGCGCAGAGACCCTACAGGACGCGTTCATCGCCGGGCGCTGTGACGCGTGGACGTCAGACCGCTCGCAATTGGCGGCACGGCGCGGCGCGTTCCCCGAACGCGCCGGTGGGCCCAGCGCCCTCGAGATCCTGCCGATCACGCTCTCGCGCGAACCACTCGCACCGGTGGTCCGGCAGCAGGACGCCGCATGGGCAGACCTCGTCAACTGGACCGTAATCGGCATGATCCTCGCAGACGACATCGACGTGACGAGCCAGAACGTGGACGCGCAGATCGAGGCGCCCAGCAGCCCCGAGGCCGCGCGGCTCCTCGGCGTGAGCGCTGGCGGCAGTGCGTTCGACCCTGGACTCGGACTGCCCCCTGACTTCATGCGAGCGGTGATCAAGCAGGTCGGCAACTACGGAGAGGTGTACGACCGCAACCTCACACCGCTTGGCATCCCGCGGGACAACACGCCGAACCACACATGGCGCAAGGGCGGCCTGCTGTACGCGCCGCCGTGGCGATAGCCCGATGGCGATGACGGGGATGGCCGGGCGTGCCCGCCGCTGGAGCGAGGACCCCGTCGTCCGCTCGCGCACCGTCGAGGTGATCAGCGCGGCGGTGCTCCTCGGGCTCGTCGCGTACCTCGTCGTGCGCGCGTTGCACCAGGACATGTCATTTCGCTTCCTGACGAAGGCTGCGGGGTTCGGGGTCGGTGACCAGTTTCTGACTGACGTGCGCGGGACGGACCCACAATGGATGGTGTTCGTCGCAGGAATCGCGAACACGGTTCGCGCCGCGATCTTCGCGATCATGCTCGCCACCGGGCTCGGCATCGTGATCGGTGTGGCCCGCCTCTCACACAACTGGCTTGTCTCGCGGATCGCCACCGTCTACGTCGAGGCCATCCGGAACACTCCGCTGCTGGTATTCGTAGTGTTCTGGTACACCGCCGTGGTGCTGCGCCTCCCCCGGATCTCGGAAAGCCTCAGCGTCTTTGGCCTCGCGCACCTCTCGAACCGGGCGCTGGCCTTCGCGTGGGTAACGCCGCGGGAAGGCGCCGGCCTCTTCGCCTTGCTTGCGCTCGGCGCCTTCGCCGCGGGCATAGCGGCCTGGTATGTCCTCTCCGGGTATCAGCGCGACCGTGGCGGCGCGACGCATCCGGCGCTCTGGGGGGCCGCCATTGCGCTCGGAGGCTCGGCCAGCGCGTTCGTCCTCACGGGGATGCCCCTGCGCGCGGAGCTGCCCGAGGCAGGACGCTTCGCCTACACGGGCGGGCTGCAACTCTCACCGGAGTTCGCCGGGCTCCTGTTGGGCGTTGGACTCTACCGTGCGGCCTTCATCGGCGAGGTTGTCCGAGGAGGCCTCCAGGCCGTGCCGCGTGGGCAGCGTGAGGCGGCCGCGGCCCTCGGCCTGAGCGGCTGGCAGTCACTGACGACCGTGATCCTGCCCCAGACCCTCCGCCTGATCATCCCCTCGATGGTGGGTCAGTCACAGGTGCTCGTGAAGGCGACCGCGATCGCAGTGGCCATCGCCTACCCGGACATGTTGTCCATCGGCCGCACGATCATCTCCAACGCCGGGGAGGCGGAGGCGATGTTCCTGGTCATCATGGCTTCCTACCTCACGATCAACCTCCTCCTGTCGTTCGTGCTTGGCCAGATGAGGCGAAGATGGCCAGCAGCGATCTAGCCGACGTCGGGCTTCCCCGACCCGACGCCTTCGAGCGAGTCCGGCGATGGGCGCGCGAGTCGCTGTTCGCAGACCGGAGCGACTCGCTTCTCACCGTCGCTGTGGTCGTCGTCGGCACCCTGCTCGTCACCCCCACGGTCCGCTGGTTCCTCTACCAGGCCGACTTCGCGATTGTGCGCGCCAATATGCGGTTGCTCCTCATCGGGCGGTTCCCGCGCGACGAGGAATGGCGCATCTGGATCCCCGTCCTCTTCGTCGCCACGTTGAGCGGCGCCTCCTGGGGCGCGACATCCCGGCCTGGGCGCCGCGGACTCGCGTTCGCAATCGCGGTCTCGGCGGTCTGTCTGGGCGCCACCACCAGCGGCGTGGCGTTTGAGTGGGCGGCGGCTGGCGTCTTCCTCGGGTGGAGCGGTCTCGGCGCGGCGCTCTGGGTCACGCCGAGGCGGCCGGCGCTCGCCCAGCGGACAGTGATCGGCGGCTGGATCGCAGTCTGGCCGGTCGGCGTCCTGCTGCTCGTCGCGTTTGATGGCGTCCCGGTCGCGCAGTGGGGTGGCTTCTACCTCAACCTCTTTGTGACTGCCGTGGCGGCGATGGGCGCCCTGCCCGTCGGGCTCGCGCTCGCGCTCGCCCGTCGCGGGCCCTATCGCGTGCTGCGCTGGGCCTCGACGGCCTATATCGAGGTGACGCGCGGCCTGCCACTGATCGTCGTGCTGATCCTGTCCTGGCTCGCCGTGCAGCGCTTCTTGCCAGCGCTCTTCGGCCTCAACACGGTCGGACTGCTTCCACGACTGCTCGCGGCGTACATCATGTTCACGGCCGTCTACGTCGCCGTGGCGATCAACGGTGGCCTGAACGGGCTGCCGCGGGGGCAGAGCGAGGCCTGTCAGGCGCTGGGGCTTACGGGGACGCAGGCGATGCGCTTCGTCTTGCTGCCCCAGGCCTTTCGCCGCGCCCTCCCCGCCCTCGCGGGCGAATTGATCGACCTCCTGATGTCCTCGACGCTCATCTCCGTGCTCGGGCTCACCGAGATGCTCGCCGCCGCCCGTGCGACGACTGAGCAGCCGTCCTTCTTCGGCCGGCAGAAGGAGGTCCTCCTCTTCGTTGGCCTGCTGTTCTGGACGGTGGCATTCACACTCTCGCGGCTCTCGCGCCGCCTCGAACGCCGCCTTTCGGCGGGCTCTGGGATCGGAGGTCGATGATGGCCGACGGAGACACCGAGGTCCGGCCGATGATCGTGTGCCGCGATGTCCATAAGTGGTACGGGGACTACCACGCGCTCCGCGGAGTCTCCGTGGAGATCGCGGCCGGGGAAGTCGTGGTAGTGGTCGGCCCGTCCGGCTCCGCCAAGTCCACCTTCCTGCGCGCGCTGAACCGCCTGGAGCCGCACACATCAGGCGAGATCTGGATCGACGGAGTCCGCTTGGACGCCCATACGCCAAAGCTGCACCGCGTCCGTGCCGAGATCGGGATGGTGTTTCAGCAGTACAACCTCTTCCCCCACCTCTCCGCACGGGACAACGTCACGTTGGCGCCTCGAAACGTACGAAAAATGCCGGCCGCGGAGGCGGACATGCTCGCCGTATCGCTCCTCGAGCGGGTAGGCCTGGGCGACAAGATCGACCGCTTCCCGTCCGAGCTTTCCGGCGGCCAGCAGCAACGCGTCGCCATCGCGCGCGCCCTTGCCATGTCTCCAAAGGCGATGTTGTTTGACGAGCCGACCTCCGCGCTCGATCCGGAGATGACGCGAGAGGTGCTTGCTGTGGTCCACGAACTGGCACGGGAGGGCATGACTCTTGTCATCGCCACGCATGAGATGGGGTTCGCCCGCGAGGTGGCGGACCGCGTCCTGTTCTTCGACCAGGGGCAGATCGTCGAGGAGGGGCCGCCTGAGCAAGTGCTCGGCAGCCCCCGCGAGGAGCGCACGCGCCGGTTCCTTGCGCAGGTGTTGTAGCGACTGCATATCAATGGCGGACTGGGCCCGCCGCAGGCGGCCGCTCAGCCACGAGGGTCGACATTGGCCGCCGAGCAGGCGACGATTCGATGTATGGCGAACCTACACGACGAACTCCTTGCGAATAACGCCCTGTACGCCGCAGCCTTTGGTGCGGGAGCCCTGCGCGTCCGGCCGGTGCGGCAGATCGCGATCCTGACCTGCATGGACTCCCGCTACACCGCCCAGGGCGTCCTGGGCCTGCAACTCGGTGATTCACACGTGATCCGAAACGCCGGCGGGCGGGCATCGGACGATGCGATCCGGTCGCTCGTCCTCTCCTCCACTGTGCTCGGGACGCGCTGGTGCATCGTCATCCATCACACGGACTGCGGGCTGCTGGGAGCCACCAACGAGGCACTGCGCGACCGGGTGGAAGCCGCCTCCGGGGTGCGGCCTGAGATCGACTTCCTCCCGTTCGACGATGTCCGGCTCAGCGTCCAGGAGGATGTGGCGGCACTCCGTGCATGCCCATACTTCCCGCCGGACTACCAAGTGCTGGGCTTCACGTACGACGTCACGACCGGCGTGCTCACGCCCGTCGATTGATGCCATTCTGGGATAACCTCTTCGGGACGACCCGAAGGGCGGCTGCATGGATCTCGAGCGGCTGATCGAGTGGGGCGGGTATACCGTCCTCGTCATCATCGTGTTCGCGGAGTGTGGCCTGTTTGTCGGATTCGTCCTCCCCGGCGATTCGCTCCTCATCGCGGCTGGGGTGGTGGCGCAGCGAGGCCACCTGGATCTGAAAGTCCTGATCCCGCTCCTGATCATCGCGGCGATCAGCGGGGATGCGACGGGGTACGCCATTGGCCGGCGGGCGGGGCCCCTGCTCTTCGCGCGTGAGGACGCCCGCTTTTTCAAACGGAAATACGTCGAACAAGCGCGCGCCTTCTTCGACCGCCACGGCGGAAAGGCGATCACACTCTCCCGCTTCATGGCGATCATTCGCTCGTTCGTCCCGTCGGTCGCAGGCGCTGCCGGGATGCCGTACGGGAAGTTCACCGCCTACAACGTCGCCGGCGGCATCCTCTGGGTCCTGTCGATGACGTTGACCGGGTATTACATCGGTGAAGCGGCGGCGAAGTTCGAATACGTCCTCATCCCGGTAGTCATCGCGCTCTCGTTCATCCCCCTGTTCCATTTCATTCGGGAACAGCGCCGCAACTCGCGCGAATCTCGCTAGTCGCGGGCGATCGCGGCCACCGAGGCCCCCGCGAGCCGCATGAGGTCCGCGGGGGCCAGCGCGATCTCGAGGCCGCGACGGCCCGCGCTCACGTGCACGACATCGAGGAAAAGCGCAGTCTCGTCGATTACGGCGGGGAGACGTCGTTTCATCCCGAGCGGACTGATTCCGCCGACCACGTATCCGGTCGCACGTTCAGCGTCGCCGGGCGAAGCCATCTCCGCCCTGCGACCCTGCACTGCCTGTGCGAGTGCCTTTAGGTCCAGGTGCGACGCCACGGGCACGATACCCACGACCAGCCGTCCATCCACCTTCGCGACGAGGGTCTTGAAGACAGCCGCGGCGTCCAGACCGAGTGCCGCAGCGGCCTCCACACCGTAGCCAGCAGCACGCGGGTCATGCTCGTAGGACAGCACCTGAAACGCGACGCCTGCCGCCTGCGCGGCCTCAACCGCTGGTGTCATCGATGGCCCCTCATGACCGAGGCGGCGAGGCTAGCATGCCGGGAAACATCCAAAGAATTCAGAACCCAGACCACAGGATTCACAAACACGCCCCTCGTAGCCTCAGGACATCAACAGAGCAGCTCCCACAAGCGGCTCGGACGGAGAACCTGAGATGATCGGTAAGACCAAGATCCTGACCGGCCTCGCGGCGGCGGCGGTGATCGGATCTGCGGCTGTGCCATTCGTGGCCTCGGCGCAGCAGTCCGGCACCCCTTCCTCTGCCCCGGGCGCCACTCCACTGCATGGCGGCATGCGCGGAGGCACGGCACTGGCGACGGCGCTCGGTGTGACTCCTGAGGCCCTCGCGACGGCGATGAAGGCAGCACGCGAGGCCACTCCGAAACTCGCGCCGGAGCAGATGCGCGATGAGGCCGCCCGCGCCGCGAATCGCGCGGCGTACGAGGCGGCGCTGGCGGCGAACCTCGGCATCACCGTAGAGGCCCTCCAGGCCGCTCACCAGTCCGTGGCTCCGGCACGGGGCGAGCACCGCGGACCCGGCGGTGCTGGGCTGAAGGGCCCTGGCGGACCCGGCGGCATGCACGGGCTCGGGAACCAGGCCCTGGCGACTGCTCTCGGGATCGATGTCGCCACGCTGAACGCCGCGCAGGCTGCCGTGCGCCAGGAGATGACGAAGCCCGCCTTTACGCCGGGCACCCGGCCTGACCCGGCGACGCTGGAGGCCATGAAGGCCCAGCACCAGTCTGCGCTGGCAGCGAAGCTCGGGATCTCGGTGGACGCGCTCAACGCCGCCCAGGAGAAGGTCCGGGCCGAGTTCGAGGCGCAGCACACGGCACGCGCGGCCGAGATGTTCAGCACGGTGCTGGCGAAAGCCGTAGCGGACGGCAAGATCACCCAGGCGAAGGCGGATGAGCTCGCCGCGCAATTCGCACAGGGTGGGGACGCGGCGAAGGAGGCATTCAAGGCACTCCGGGAGGCCGTCGGTGCCCCAGGCGGACCGCTGCGCGCCCCGGGCGGCGCGCGGCACGGTCGCGGCCCCGCGGCCTGATCCACATGCACTTGGACGAACGGCGCCCCCGATGGGGGCGCCTTTCTTGTATCCGCACGGCCACCGCCAAACGACGACGAGGCCTCCCCCGTTTCATGGGGCATGACGCTCTGACATAGCGCAGATGGGGTGGATGCAGATGAACAAGACCTCCTGGCTCTCTGGCCTGGCCGCCATGGCCATCCTGGGTGCGGGCGCCGCTCCAGTCGTGGCCTCAGCCCAGGGCAGCAGCTCAACGGCCGCCGTGGACATTGAGGCGAGCGCCGGACCGAAGGGCGCTCGGCTGGACGGCCTGGCCGCCCTGCTCGGGATCGATGCCGCCACATTGCAGGCTGCGATGAAGGCGGCCGCCGAGGCGACCCCCAGGCCGGAGGACAAGCGGGACACCGCTGCACGTGACGCCTACCTCGCGGCGTTCAATGCCAACCTCGCCGCGGGCCTCGGGATCAGCCTGGACACCCTGGCGGCAGCACAGGCGCAGGTGAAGGTCGTCCGGCCGGAGAAGGCGCGCGAGCGCCCGCAGGCTGCCGAGGAGCAGGCCTCGCGACACTTCCAGGAACTGCTCGCCCGCCTGGTCGGCGCGGGCGTCCTTACTCAGGCGCAGGCTGACGAGGCTCTGGCGCAGTATCAACTCGGCGGGCGCGAGCAGGCACAGGTCATCAAGCGCATCCGCTCCCTCGTGCAGGACGAGAAGGCCGAACAGCAATTCCAGAAACTGCTCACCCGGCTTGTGGAGGCGGGGCTGCTCACGCAGGCACAGGCAGACGAGGCCCTCGCCCAGTACCTCCTCGGCGGCGAACCAAAGGGGCAGATCGTCAAGCGACTGCGCGCTCTGATCCAGGGCGAGAAGGAGGACCGCCGCGGCGAGCAACGCTCGGATCGGAAGCGCGCCGAGCCGAAGAATCCAGGCCTTGAGCGCACCCCGAAGGTCCGTCCCGGCAACCCGGCATAGGGATCGCCCCGCCCCCCCTCACGCGAGGGCGCCTTCCCCTGGGCGCCCTCGCCGTCTTTCGTGCGACACCGGCACACCTGCAGACGGCGCCACCATGCAGCCGGGCGGGGCACGACCGCCGATGGATTGACGGTCGGCCGCCCCACGCCTAGATACTGGGCATGCTGAAGAGGCAGGGGATGGGATGGCCTACGAGATCCTGTTGACGAGCCACATCGCCGCCGCCGTGCTGTGGGTGGGCGGCGGCACGGCGATCGCGCTCATGGCGCTCCGGCTGCAACGCAGCGGCGCACAGATGGCCGCCTATGCAAAGAACTTGGAGTGGTTTGGCAAGTTCTACTTCACGCCGCTGTCGCTGCTGACGCTCGTTTTTGGCATCCTGCTCGTCCGGGAGATGGAGAGCGTCGTCGTGAGCGACTTCTTTATCCAGTACGGACTGACCGCCATCGTGATCACCATCGCGGTCGGTGCCGGCTACCTGGGCCCGCAGTCCGGCAAGCTGGCCAGGATCATCGGCAGCAGTGGTGCTGAGTCACCCGAGGCGCTGGCTCTGCTCCGCCGGATCCTGCTCGTCGCCCGGCTGGACTCCCTCATGCTCCTCTCGGTCGTGCTGGTGATGGCGCTCAAGCCGTTCTAAGCAACGCTCGCGGCCACTGTGGCCACCCAGAGCGCGGCGCCGTTCGCGAGCCACACCCAGGAGGCGTACCGGATGCCTCGCGAAGCCGTGGCGCGAAGCACCCGCTCCTGCGGCGGCAACCTTCGCGCGCCGCTGAGCCACGCCCTTCCGCTGGCCCGCTCGACCGCCGCCACAAGCACTCCGGCTGCTCCCACCGGCACAGCCACCGCCAACGCGAACATGAAGATCCACGCATAGACGGCCACGGCGAATTGCGTGCCGACCGCCGCGAGCACAAACAGCCCGCTGACGAAACAGCCGGCACCGTACGCAGCCAGTTCTACTGTCGGGATGGGCCGCCTGTGCACCGGCTCCGCATCGTCCTCGTACATTCGCACCTCCGCGTCGTGATCCTCGGGACGCGGGACCTCCGGCGCAGGGTGGTTCATCCCTATCTTCAGGCGGCATTTTCATGCCGCCTTCACGAAGCGCAGCCCGAGATCGGGCGGTAGCATCTCGCTGACTCGAGGCGGACCGGAGTCATTTTCATTATGTCGCTTCGTTATCGGACTGCGATCGTCCTCACCGTCAGCGTTGCGGTCATTCTTGCCGCCCTCATCCTCGCCCACCGCCTCATCATTGTTGGCGCGTACGAGCGCATCGAGCACGACGAGATCCTTTCTGAGCTTCAGAACGCCACAGCGAGCCTGGATGCCGATCTGGAAGCGCTCGACATCCTCCTGCTCGATTGGTCCTCCTGGGACGACACGTACACATTCATGCAGAGCAGGGACCCGCAGTATGTCTCAGCCAACATGACCCCGAACCTCCTGCAGGCCCTGCAGATCGACGCGCTCGTCTTCCGGTCTGCTACTGGCGAGAACGTCATCGCCCGGGCGCGGGCCGCGGACGATCGCCCTCTCCAAATTCCGGGACTCACCGACCGGATCGCCGCCACGCACCCGCTCGTGACGCTCGAGCCGGGCCGCTCAGTCGCAGGCTTCATCGGGACGCCAACTGGACCGATGATGGCCGCGTCCCGTCCGATCCTGAGGAGTGACGACTCGGGCGAGCCCCGTGGCGCATTGATTATGGCGCGACGCCTCGACCCAGACCTGGCGAACGCGATCGGCGGACGCCTCAACCTCGGCGTCTCGTTCCATCCGGTGCTGGCGGTCGGGCTTCCTCAGGATGTCGAGCGGGCGCAGGCTCGCCTCAACCTGGGCGAGGACTCCGTGGTGGGGGTCGTGGACGGGAGGGTCGTGGCCTATGCGTTCATCCGCGACCTCTCCGGCGAACCCCTCCTGACCTTGCGGGTGGACCAGGAGCGGACGATCGTCGCGCAGACACCTCGCACGCTCCGTGCGCTCCTGATCGCTGTGACGGGGACTGCCCTGATCCTCGTCGTCATCATCGGCGTCGCCTTTGAGTTCGTGATCCTTCGGCGACTCGTCTGGCTACGTCGCGATATGGCTGCAATTGGCGCGGCTGGCACCTCGGGGCCATTGCGGGCACGCGTCCTGGGCAACGACGAGATCTCCAGCGTCGCGGCCGGAGTGAACCAGATGCTGGACGGTCTGGAGGCCGCCGCCGCGGACCGGATGCGCCTGATGGAGACAGTCACCGATCAGCAGCGGCTGTCTGACGCGGCGTTTCGGGAGATGGAAGAGGGCCTGCTCGTCCTCGACGGTGACGGCCGATGCACGGCGTGCAACCCCGCCGGTGCACGCATGCTTGCTGCACCTGCGGATCGCGTGATTGGCCGCCACATCTCAGAACTCCTCCCAGCGCTCGCACCAGCAGACGAGGTCACACGGCTCGCCGGCGCCCAGCTGTACGAGGTCGGGGGCCGCACGGTCGCCGTCTCCAGGCCAGTGCAGGACCGCCCAGGTGGGCTTTCGGTGATCGTCCTGCGCGATGTGACGGACGTACTCGACGTCGAGCGCCTCAAGCGTGACCTGGTGGCCACGGTAAGCCATGAACTGCGCACTCCTCTGACGGCGATCCGCGGCACAGTCGACCTGTTGGACGGGGGCGATGCTGGTTCACTTTCCGAGGTCCAGGCGAGACTCGTGAGCCTCCTCCGCACGAACGCCGACCGTCTCCGCCTGATCGTCGACGACCTGCTCGACATTGGTGCCCTCGACGGTGGCCGCGTGGCCCTTGACCTCGACGATGCCGACGTCACCGACATTGCGCGCCGGGTCATCGAGGACCTTGGGCCTCAGGCCCAGGCTGCCGGCGTCAGGATCACCCTGCATGGAGACGACCGCGCGATGGCGGTGGTGGACGCCCAACGAATGCGACAGGTGCTGGACAACCTCGTGCAGAACGCCGTGAAGTTCACGCCGCGCGGTGGTGAGGTCCACGTCTCGGTGCAGCGCCGTGGCAACCGCGTAGAGGTGTCCGTGCGAGACACCGGCATTGGCATCCCCACGGATGAACTGGAGCGCGTCTTCGAGAAGTTCTACCGGACGCGGCGCGGCACGCAGGTTGCGCGGGGCACGGGCCTGGGACTGCCGATCGCACGGTCGATCATCGAACTCCATGGCGGCACACTTCGCGCCGAGAGCGACGGCCAATCAGGCACCACCATGCGCGCAGACTTCCCCGCCGAGCAGCCTGGGCCGGCGCTGGCCCCTCGCTAGTGGCCCGAGGCGGACCTAGCGGCACACCGCGAGGAACGGGGTCCCCGCTGCAATGGTCGCCGGGAATGCGGTGTTCACGAATGCCGGCGCGCCCGCCGTGTACCCGAGCAGCGAACCTGACGTGATCAGCCAGATCGACGTCGCCCGGCATCCCCGCTGCGAAAGCCCGGCGATGAGGTCCTCCGCGCCGCCTGCAGCGCCGGCCTGGAGCAGGGCCACCCCCACCGCTGGGACGCTGCCCGTCACGTTTACGGCGGCGGCCGGCGCCGCAGGAGTCGGGGACACCGCCGAGGATTCGCTGTCGTCCACCGAGCCGAAGGCCAGCGCCCAGTAGTAGGTAAACGTCGTCCCCGGGCGGACGACCAAAGCGAGGCCGACGACCTTCACATCCTCCGCGAGGTTGTTGACCCGATGTCCGGGCGAATCCATCCACGCCTGCATCGACTCCAGACCGGTCCGGTGTCCGGCATTGATGTTTTCTCGGATCGACGAGTTGGGCGTGTAGCCGAACGCGGTAAAGCGGGCGCGGATGTCACGTCCCAGCGAGTCGGTGTGAGAGAGGCTGGTCGGCGTGGAGTTGCCGATCATGTCGACCGCCATCCACTCCGAGGCGGCCTGGAGCGTGGGAGACAGCCGCACGGCTGGGAGGCCCCGGCTGGTGCGCTCCACATTCAACTGGTTGAATGCAGCCTGTTCCTCCGGATCCAGCGTGACGGCGGCGGACGCCGGCATGCTGCTCGGCCCGAGCGCGAGCGCGCCGAACGCCACCAGCCCCAGCCCTGCCCAGACGAGATGGATCCCCAGCCGCCCCCATTGACTCATCGCACACCCCTGCTCGCACTGACCCTGCACCCGCACGACGTGCCAACGACCTCGAAGGGGCGGCGTTCGTCGCGCGGCGCTGAAATCTCAGAGGCACTAGCATCCCATGAGAACGGAAGGGTCCGCTGGTGATGCTCCCGCCGTCTGCCCGGCCCGGTCGTGTCCGCCTCGGGGGGATGCGTATCGGGGTCGTCTCGGACACGCATGCCCAGGGCGACGGCTGGGATTCCCCGCCTGAACTCCTCCACGCCCTCCGCGGCGTGGACCTCATCCTGCACTGTGGGGACCTTGACTCCCTCGGGGTGCTGGACCACCTCGAGACCGTCGCTCCCGTCCTCGCTGTCCGCGGTTACCCGGACCCGCACGAGGAAGGCGACCGGCTCGCGGAGATGCTGCGCGTAGTCGAGGTGGAAGGCGTCCGCATCGGCATGGTGCACGACCCACGCTGGCCGCTTCCCTTCACCTTTACTCACACGCTCGGCTTCCCGCCCGGCCCGATCCAGGATCACCTCCGACCAAGGTTCGGGACCGAGGTGGACGTCGTCTGCTTCGGAGACACTCATGACGAATACATCGGCTGGTACCAGGGTGTCCTCTTCGTAAACCCGGGGAGCCCAAGCCGCCCAGGCATGCGGCATGACCCCTCTGACGTGGGCACCTTCGCGATCCTGGACATCCACCAGGGCGTGGTCGCCGCGGAGATGCACAAGTTGCGCCGTGGGCAGCACCTCGACTAGCGCGCTTCCTCGTGCGCAGGGCCGCACCTAGAGTGGACGCATGGTCACCAACGAGGGCATCGAGCCGGGGACATTCTTCCATCGCGAGGGCGACATGTTCGTCCCCACGTCCCGCACACGCGGCCCGTGGGATCCGAACTCACTGCACGGCCGCGTGCTCGCCGGCCTGCTCCTCTACGAGGTCGAGCGCCTGCACCTCGACCCCGCGTTCCAGGTGGCCCGCGTCACCGTGGACATGTTCCGCGTCGCTCCGATGCGCCCCCTCAACGTCGTCACTCGCCTGGTGCGCGAGGGCAACCGCATCCGCGTCGCGGACGCCTCGTTGCGGATCGAAGACGGCACGGAGATCGCCCGCGGGAGCGTCGTGATGTTGCGCCGCGCGGCCGCGCCGCAGGGCAACGTGTGGAGTCCGCCCGTGTGGGATGTCCCACACCCCGAGACCCTTCCCGAGCCTCCCCCGCCACCCGCCGAGTTCGGCCTGCCGATGTGGGAGACTCGCTCGATCTCCGGCCAGATCGGTGGCGGGGGCACCGCGACTGAGCCGCCCGTCCAGAAGCGCGCCTGGATCAGGGACATCGTGACCTTCGTCGACGACGAACCACCGAGCCCGCTCGTCCGCGCCGCTATGGTCTCGGACTTCGCGAATCCCTTCGCCAACTCGGGCGACCAGGGATTGAAGTACGTCAACGCCGACGCCTCGCTTTACCTCCACCGCGACCCTGTCGGCGAGTGGATCGGCGTCGAAGTGTCGGCACACAACGCCTCGGAGGGGATCGCGATCGGCGAGTGCACGCTGTATGACCTCGATGGCCCGTTCGGGCGCGCGACCGTCTGCAGCGTCGCCAACGAGCGCCGCCGGTAAGCGTTACGCTTGGTGCGCTCACGGCGGGGGCCGAGAGGGCGACGGTGCCGAAGACCGCAACCCGGCCGACGACGACCACCGACCAGCGCACCCTGGCGTGCGCTGACGGCGTCATCGAGTACCGCCTCGTCCGCAGCACGCGCCGCCGGCGCACCATCGAGATCACGATCGAGCCCGATGGCGTGCGTGTCGCCGCGCCGATGCGCACGCCCAACGCCGAGATCGAGGCCACCGTCCGCGAGCGCGAGGCGTGGATCCGCCACCACCTCGCCATCCCCCGCGAGCAGCCGCGGGTGGCCACCTACGAGGACGGCGAGCCGCTCACCTTTCTCGGACGGAACACGCCGCTCCTCGTGAGCGAACGGCCGGGGCGCGCCCGCGCCGCCCTCGACTTCTTCAACCTTCGCGTCTTCGTACCGCCTCGCTTCGAGGGCGAACGCCGCCAGGCTGCCGTGCGCGCCGCGGTCCTCGCCTGGTACCGGGCACGCGCGGCCGAGGTCATTCCGCTGCGTGTGGAAGGATGGGCGCGGACGATGGGCTGCCAGCCGAGCCGCGTCGTGGTGAAAGAGCAGAAGCAGCGCTGGGGTTCTTGTGGGCCGGACGGTGTGCTCAGGTTCAACTGGCGACTCGTCCTCGCGACTCCCGCGCTACTGGACTACGTCGTGGTCCACGAACTCGCCCACCTCTGGCATCCGCATCACGGACCGGCGTTCTGGCGTGCCGTCGGACGCACGATGCCGGACTATCGCGAGCGTCGCGCCCGCCTCCGCGATTGGGGTCGCACCCTGGCGATCTAGGGAGGCATCTCCTACGAGGCCGTCCGGACGCCGAAGTAGAAGCCGATGACAGTCCCCGCTTCAAGGGCGATCGCACCGAGCAGCGCCAGCGCGCTCTCGAACTGACCGTGGCTTAGCAGCCAGACCGCCCCGGCCGTGTGCCCAGCAAGAAACGCGGCAACGATCGCGAGCGCAAGATAGGCTCGTACCGTCCCACTCGGCCGGCCTAATGGTGTCTCCGCCACCCCGCACCCTCCGCTCAGGAGCCTCGGCCATGACAGGCGAAGACTAGACAAAGGTCCCCCGGCATCCGAGGCGGAAATGGCACGAAGCATGAAGTCGACGGTTGGCGCCAACCTCACGCGCGCGTTAAGGTGTCAGGGAAATCGATCGCCTAAGAGGGGCCCGCCGCCATGCGCGTGCTGATTCGGCTGCTCCGATTCACCCTCCCCTACAAGCGGCAGGTCGCGTTGACTGTCGGTTCGATGGTGGGCGCGAGCCTCTTCGCGCTCGCAGTGCCCACCATTGTTGGAGCCACCCTCGACTCAGCGTTAGATGCGCAGCGCGATGGTCAGGTCTCCTGGGCGCCCTTGGTCAACGCAGCGTTCCTCATCCTCGGCGCCGCAGGTCTGCGCGGCCTGTTCGCGTTCACGCAGCAATACGCCGGGGAAAACCTGTCGCAGTCGGTCGCCTACTCCATCCGCAACGCGATCTACAACCGGCTGCAACGTCTCTCCTTCGCCTACCACGACCAGGCTGAGATCGGGCAGATCATGTCGCGCGCCACGCAGGACGTCGAAGGTGTGCGGATGTACATCAACTTCGGCATCGTCCGCGTGGGGTACATCGTGATCCTGCTCGTGGTGGCGCTCTACCTCATGGTACGGAGCGACCCGACGCTGGCGATGGTCTCCTGGGGATTCCTCCCGCTGATCGCACTGGTCTCAGTGCTCATGAGTCTGCGACTGCGCCCGTTGTGGCTGGCCGTACAGGAGAGCCAGGGGCGTCTCAGCACTGCCCTGCAGGAGAGTCTTTCTGGCGTCCGGGTGGTCAAGGCGTTCAGCCGCGAGCAGTTTGAGAGCGAGAAGTTCGAGCGCGAGGCGAAGAACCAGTTCACGCATTCCTACGCGACGAACCGCCTCCAGGCGCTGAATCAGCCCCTGCTCACCGCACTGAACGCAGCCGCCCTGGTCGCCACCATCTGGATCGGGGGGCGACGGGTCGCGGAAGGCTCGCTCACCACCGGGGAACTCACCGCGTTCCTGGGCTACTTGTACCTGCTGGCGCAGCCCGTGCGGGCGCTGGGAATGATCGCGAACGTCCTCAGCCGTACGGTGAGCGCGGGCGAGCGCATCTTCGAGCTCCTCGACGCCGAGAGCGCGGTGAAGGAGAAGCCCGGCGCTGTGGTCCTCGGACGTGCGACCGGACGCGTGGAGTTTGATCACGTCGCCTTCGGCTACACGGCGACGAACCCGATCATCCGTGACGTCAACCTCGTGGCCGAGCCGGGCCAGGTCTTCGCCCTCGTGGGGCCCACGGGATCGGGAAAGTCGACACTGGTCAACCTGATGCCCCGCTTTTACGACGTGACCGGTGGCGCCGTCCGCATCGACGGAGTGGATGTGCGCGACGCGACGATCTCTTCGCTCCGGCGCAACATCGGCATCGTGCAGCAGGACGTCTTCCTCTTCATCGACACGATCCGGGAGAACATCCGCTACGGGCGGCAGGGCGCGACCGACGAGGAAGTGGAGGCGGCGGCGAAGGCGGCACGCATCCATGACTTCATCCTGACAATGCCCGACGGCTATGACACCTGGGTGGGCGAGCGCGGCGTGACCCTTTCAGGTGGCCAGAAGCAGCGCATCTCGATCGCTCGGACCCTGTTGATGGATCCAGCCATCCTCATCTTCGACGACTCCACCTCGAGCGTGGACATGGAGACGGAGTACCTCATCCAGCAGGCGCTCGCGGAGCTGATGCGCGGCCGCACCACGTTCGTGATCGCCCAGCGACTACGCACCGTGAAGAGCGCCGACGCCATCCTCGTCCTCGACCGCGGGGTCATCGTCGAGCGGGGCACGCACGAGCAACTGATCCACGCTGGCGGCCTCTACCAGCGGATCTACGAGCTCGAACTACGTGACCAGGAGGAGGCGTTCCGTGGGGACGCCGCCGCCGTCGCGGGCCTGTAGCGCCCGGCCCATGAGGAGATCACGATCATGATGGGTGGTGGCGGCTTCGGCGGCGGCGCGGCGGGAGGGTGGAGCCAGAGCGCCACCTCGATGGGCCCCAACGCCCGCCGCGGTATGGACGGCTGGAACGACGACGACCTTGGCAAGGTCTACGACTCGCGCGTTGTCTCCCGTCTGATCCCCTACCTGAGGCCGTACAAGTGGCGGGCGGCCCTTGCCGTCATCGGCGTGCTCGGGTTTGCGACGACTTCGACGCTCCAACCGCTGCTCATCGGGTTCGCGGTGGACCGCGCGATCAAGGGAGACGTCGACGGCGTCGCGCGGATCGGACTGCAACTTGCGGTGCTCGTCGCCTTCGCCTGGGGGTTCCAGTACCTCCAACTGACACAGACGGGATACATCGGACATCGCGTCCTCTACCGCCTGCGCACGCAGATGTTCGACCACATCCACTCGCTCTCCCTGTCTTTCATTGACCGGCACGAGGTGGGCCGGATCATGTCGCGCGTGACCAGCGACGTGACCTCGATGCAGGAACTCCTGACGTCGGGCGCCCTCACGATCATCTCGGACCTGTTGGTGCTCGGCGTCGTGGTGTTCGTGCTGCTCCAGCGGGACTTCGAACTAGCGCTTGTCACCTTCCTGGCCGTGCCACTGCTGGTGATCATCATGGTCGTCTGGCAGAAGCGCGCCCGCAGCGCCTTCGTCGAGGTACGCCAGGCGATCTCCACCGTGAACGCCACCCTCAACGAGAACGTCTCCGGCGTCCGCGTCATCCAGTCTCTGTCGCGCGAGGATGAGAACGCCCGCCGGTTCGACCAGATCAACCGCCAGAACCTCCGCGCCAACATCAACGCCGGACGGCTCTCCGCCGCGGTCCTTCCGATCGTGGAGGGCGTCGTCGCGATGTCGACCGCGCTGGTGCTCGTCGTGGGCGGCGTTCGGGTGGCGGAGGGGGCGATCACGGCGGGCATCGTGGTCTCCTTCGTCCTCTACATCCAGCGCTTCTTCGACCCCGTACGCGACCTCGTGCTCCAGTACACCCAGATCCAGCGCGCAATGGCCGGTGGCCTGCGGATCGTCGAGGTGCTCGACACCAAGCCCGATGTCGTGGACCGTCCGGGCGCGCGCACCATCGAGGTCCAGGGCCGGGTCGACTTCGACCATGTGACGTTTCAGTACCTCGAGGGCCGCCCCGTCCTCCACGACGTAAGCCTGCACGTCGAGCCGGGCGAGACGATCGCCTTCGTCGGCCAGACCGGCGCCGGCAAGAGCACGATGATCAATCTCATAGGCCGGTACTACGACGTCACCGAAGGCTCGATCCGCATCGACGGTGTGGATGTGCGAGACATCCGTCTCGCCAGCCTGCACCGTCAGATGGGCGTGGTGTTACAGGAGCCCTTCCTCTTCTCCGGCACTGTGCGCGAGAACATTCGCTACGGACGCCTCGACGCGACGGACGCCGAGGTCGAGGAGGCCGCGACGCTGGTCGGGGCGCACGAGTTCATCCGCCACCTGGAGCAGGGCTATGACACGGTCCTCGCGGAACGCGCGCACAACCTCTCCGTCGGCCAGCGCCAACTGATCTCGTTCGCACGCGCCATCCTCGCGCGTCCTCGCATCCTCGTGCTGGACGAGGCCACCGCGAACGTCGACACGCAGACCGAGGTCATCGTGCAGCGCGCCCTGAAGGAACTACTGCGCGGACGCACCTCCTTCGTCATCGCGCACCGACTCTCCACGATCCGTGACGCCTCCCGGATCGTCGTGCTCGAGCGTGGCCGGATCGCAGAGATGGGCACGCACCAGCAGTTGCTCGACCGCGACGGCATCTATGCTCGCCTGTACCGGATGGCGTACGCGACGACGGGCGAGGACGGGGTGATGGCGGACGGCGTCACCCTGGAGGGTGCCGCCCCGCCCGAGGGCGCGCTGCCGAGCCCGACGCCGCTGTAGCCACGAGTGCGACCCGCGCTGCACTACACTGCCGCCTCATGACGAGGTGGCCGCTCAACGAAGTCCTGCGATGCGACGGGGGTGCTTGATGGCGACACGCGATGAAGTGGTGGCCGCCATCCAGGCGGTCGACGCGCGCCTGGATGGCTTGAAGCCGCGCATCCTTGCCCAGGGGGATGCCCCGCTCAAGGAAGGCACCTGGCGCGTGCGCGAGGCACTCTCGCACCTGGCGGCACGCGCCAACGGCGTCGGGCGGGTAGCGGGCCGCGTCGCCGCCGCGCAGGCCGGCACGCCGGCCGCCCCACCCGCAAACATCGACGACATCAACGCCGACCAAGTGGCCGAGCGATCGAACAAGGACGTGGCAGAACTGCTCGACGAGATTGCGAGGGGCCACGCGGCGGCGATCGCGGCGATCGCCACCATCGACCAGGCCGTCCTTGACTACCCGCTCTCACTGGGCATCCGTCCCGGAGAAGCGCCAGCGAGCGACATGATGCTGCGCGGCGGACCGGGGCACGATAACAACCACCTCGACCAGATCGAGGCGGCACTCTCTTAGTGGCCGGCGAGGTACTCCGCCCCACTGAGCGCACCGCTGCCGCCGCATGGGCAGCAATGGTGGACGCGGACGCGGCCCAGGTGGCACGCGTGCGCGAGCCTGAGCCAGCCGGAGATTTCTATGCCCCGATCGCGCCGCGCTTCCGTGCCGGCATGCGGCCCTCCCTCGAACTTCCGCCGCTCCTCGCGCGCGCTCAGGACGGCGACACCTGGTTGGACATCGGCGCCGGGGGCGGGCGGTTCGCGCTGCCGCTCAGCGAGCGCGTGGCACGTGTGATTGCGGTGGAGCCATCCGAGGCGATGCGCGGCGTGCTGGCCGAAGGCATCCGTTCCACCTCGCGCCCGAACGTCGAGGTGCGGGACCTCCCCTGGCCGGACCCAACGTGGTCGGAGGAGGTGGACGTCTCGTTCGCCGCGCACTCGATCTACGACATCCGCGAGATCCTGCCCTTCCTCGACGCGATGGAACGCTACTCACGACGGCTCTGCATCGCCGTGCTCGCGGATCAGCCACGCGGAGCGCACCTCGCCCGGCTCTTCGAGGAAGTCCATGGCGAGCCCTTCGCGCCGCTCCCAGGCCTGCATGAGTTCATCGCACTGCTCTCCGCGCGGCGGCGGCGCTTTGAGGTTGCCACGGTGGACGGGGACGCCGCCGGTGTCACCTCGACGGACGAGGCGGTCGCGTTGGCACGCCGTCTCCTCTGGCTCAACGCCGGCTCGCCCAAGGAACAGCGCATGCGGACGCTCATTGAGCAATGGTGGACCGTGCCCGGCGGCGTACTGCTGCCGCCTGCCCGAGGCTACTTTGGCATCGTGTCCTGGCTTCCGCCGCGCTAACTGCCATGCCCCTGTCTCAATAGCCGCTGAGCGTCGCCGCGCGGATGATGGCCCCGAGGGACAACCATCATGGGTGAGGCGGCCGCGCTGGCGTCGGCATTGACCTGGGCAGGCACCAGCGTCGCGCTTGCACGCCTCGGGAGCCGCTACTCCGCCCCGATCCTGTCGATGCTACGGCTGCTCGCCGCCACGCCGTTCCTCGTGCTGGTCGTCATCCTGACGGGAGCGACCCCACAACTCCGCGAAGCCTCGCCCGGCGTCCTGTTCGCGATGGTCGGCAGCGGGCTCATCGGCTACGGGTTGGGCGACACCACCTACATCCGCTCGCTGAGTGGAGTGGGGATCCAGCGCATGGCGCCGACGACCACCGCACTCTGGGTCGCGCTTTCCGCGGCAGGCGGGATCTGGCTGCTGGATGAACGATTCTCATGGGGCCTCGTCGGTGGCGGGGTACTGGTGATCGCCGGCACCTGGTTCATCATTGCGCGTTCGGCTGCTGCCCTCGAATCCGGTCCGCCGCGATGGGGTGCCGCCCGCTCAGTCCTCGCCATCAGCGCGGTCGCCCTTACCTGGACCGCGGCGACGCTGGTCCTCGCGGGCGGCCGAGGTGACCTGGGGGCACCCGCCGCTGGGCTCGTCCGAATCCCTACGGGCGGAGTCGCCATCGGGCTGGCCCTCTCGATCGTCACGCGAGGGGACTTGCCCGGGATGCTGCCTCGCGGACGCGACCTCGCCCTCATCGTCGCAGTCGGCATCGTGGGGACGGGCCTCGGATCGGTGCTGTACATCTTCTCTGTGGCTGAGGCTGGCGCGGCGCGTGCCGTCGTGCTGAATTCGACATCGCCCCTGATCGCGCTGCCGCTTTCGATGCTGGTGCTGCGGGAGCGGCCGACCGGCCGGATCGGCATCGGCACGGTCCTCTGCGTTGCAGGCACCGTCCTCGTGCTCGCAACCTAGCCAGAAGTCCCGCGCGCCATGGGGAAGGTTGCAAACCCTCACGTGCCCGTCACAGGGGTATCCGGAATCTGGTATGGTTCCGGCAGGTCGCCGGCACGGGGATGCGGGCGGCGCAGGCGGGGAGGTTCCAACAGTGAGCGAGTCGAGCGTGACCGTGCCCTGTACCGGGCACCACTGGATGCTTCCGGCCCCGGGTGGCCTCACCAGCGTCGGCACCTGTAAGAACTGCGGCGCCGAGAAGCAGTTCTCGAACTCCTCGGGTGGCGGCTGGGTCCTGCGTTCCGCAGCCAAGCGCCGCTAACTCATACCAGCCGCGGGACTGACCAGACCCCCGGCTACAGGCCGAGGGCGACCCGGCCATCCCACAGCAACTTGAGCCCAGTCAAGAACAGCGCCCCGTAGGCGATGCGGTAGAACAGTACCTCGTCCACGCGCTGGTTGAAGACATACCCGAGCGCGAACCCGATCGGCGCCAGCGGCGCCAGCACGAGTGACGTGCCCAGGTTCGACCCATCGAACTGCCCGATGAGCGTGTACGGGATCAACTTCACGTAGTTCGCCAGCGCGAAGAACATCACCGTCGTCCCCACGTATACGCCCTTGTCGAGCCGCTGCGGCAGCAGCAACACGTTCAGCGGCGGCCCTCCCGCGTGCGCGACGAATGAGGTGTACCCGGCCACGCTCGACCAGAAGCCCGCCTTGGCGACGCCAGGAGAGGGGGCCGCGACCGGTGCCAGGATGCTTGGGTCAGTGCGACGGAGACGCGCCCCGAACCAGCGGTCCAGCGTGAAGCCGACCGCGAGCAGGCCCACCAGCAGCCCCACGAAGTCGTCCGAGGTGATCGTGAACGTGGCGGCGCCGAGGCCAATGCCGAGGATCGCGCCCGGGAAGAGCATCTTCATGAGGCGCGGGTCAACTCGACGCCGATAGGAGACAAGGCCGACAAGGTCCATGAGGCAGAGCACCGGCAGCAGGATGGCCGCGGCCTGCGTGGCCGGGACCGCGAGCGCCATGATCGGCACACCTACGGACCCCAATCCACCGCCGAACCCGCCTTTGCCAATGCCGACGAGCAGCACGGCGACCGACGCCACCACGTAAAAGGTGGGGTCTTGAATGATGCTCATGCAAGCTCCGCCCAGCGCCGTCCAGCGTCTGTCACTGGCACCATGGGGCGCCAGTGACAGACGCCATGAAGCCTGGAGGCTACCATCGACGCATGGCAGTCGCCCGTTGCGCCTTCTGCACCGCTACGCCACTGCGTGAGATCGCGGTCTCGAAGTGGACCACTGATCCGGACGACCGGGAGCGTCTGACCATCTGGCTCTGTGGCAAGCACATGCAGCGCGTCCAGAAGGCTGGCCCCAACGGATACGCCCACGGTGCGGAGAAGTTCAAAGCCGGGTTCTGGTAGGGCCCGTCCGCATCCCCCGAGTCACTGCGCTATCGTGCACCCGCCTCGACCCAGGGGCGCGCTCAGGCGAGGGGAGGCCGGGATGACAATCGACGAGGCCCTGCTGCGACACCTGTATGCGTACGACCGGACCCTTCCGCTCGTCCCCACCACCGAAGTCGACCCGGTGACCGATCCGGCCACCCGCCAGGCCGTCCCCGGCCTGCGTCGGGAGCGCGTGACGTTCGCCTCCACCCACGACGAGCGCGTCCTCGCCACGTTGACCATGCCCTCGGAGGGTGGCCCGCACCCGGCCGTCATCATGCAGCACGGCTCCACCCCGTCTGGCCGCCACCAGATGACCACTCCGACGCCGGCACTCCGCGAGCCGCTTTCGGTGCACTGGGCGAAGGCCGGATTCGTGGCAGTCACCGTGGACGCCTATGGCTTCGGCTCGCGCGAACGTGCCGACAACCGCGGGCGCCTCACGCCAAACCGTCCTGACCTGATGTACCGAACGCGAGACGCCCGCATCCAGGGCGTCCAGGACCTGATGCGCACGGTCGACTATCTGCTCACCCGTCCCGAGGTCCGCGCCGACGCGATCGGGTATCACGGAGTTTCGATGGGCTGCCGCCTCGGCGTCCCCTTCATTGCGCTCGATCACCGCGTCAAGGCCGCATCGCTCTTCGTCGGTGGCATCGCGCCGTACTCCCGTTTCGTCGTGGAGGACACGCCGTTCGCCGACCTCGCGGAGGAGGAGCAGCGCATCTTCGACCTGACCGACCCGGCGACGTTCGCGCCTCTGACCTCGCATATCCCGAAGTTCGTCGCGAACGGCCTCAAGGACACGCTGGTCACGCCCGAGGGCGGACGTCGTCTCCAGGAGGCGCTCTCTGAGCCGAAGTCGCTGCACTGGTTCGACGGCAACCATGCTGACTCGCCGGCCTCGCTGGTGGAGGAGGCGCGCGTCTTCCTCGCCGAACATCTCGGCGCCCGCGTGGGCGCCGGAGCCCGCTGATGGGAAGCCCTCGCCTGTTTGCCGTCCTCGCGGGTATCGCCGGCATCTTCATCGCCACCGCCCTGTACATTGCGGCCGCCCGGTAGTGGAGGCCTTCACCCTGGCCGGTGGCCGCGTCATGAGCACCGACTGCGGTATCCCCGGACTGCCGCACGACGACCTCGTCCGGGCCCTCCGCACCATGCAGGCGATGACCGCTCAGAGCCCTGTCGAGGTCCTCCGCCTCGCGACGAGCACGAGCGCACGCCTTCTCAGGCTGCCCGACCGCGGCTGCATCGCCCCGGGCCAGCGCGCCGATCTGTTGGTCGTCGAGGGCGACCCGACACGCGACCTCGAAGCGCTCGAACGCGTCCGCGCTGTTGTCGCCGACGGACGCCTCGTGCGACTGGAGCAGTGGTAACGACTACGCCTACGGCGTCGTGACACACGGGGGACGCCCGTTCGTGTCGACGCGAAGGACGCGGCCCTCCTGCGTTGACGTCCCCTTCAACACCGGCGGCCCCAGGCGCGGCGAGGCCGTGACGGCGTCCCACCGCGACCCGCGCGGGACGCCGTCGACCTCGACCGGACCGCCGGCAGGGGGAACCGGCACGTCAAACGTGATCGTCTGGCCCGGCCCCGCAACCGGATGGGCACGGCCCGCGAGGAAGCCGGTGACCTCTGGCCCGCTCGGCGCCAGCGTTCCCCCGGCGAAGCCGACATCCACCATTACGAGCACCTCGAAGGCGTGCTCGCCCTCGGGCAACGGCGCAACTCGGACGGTGACGCTCCCACGCCCGGGCGCGACTCCGAGCGTCGCCGGCAGGTTGCTTGCCACGATCTCGAACGGCGGGGTGCAGGGAGTCGAGGGGATGGTGGGCGCGGGCGGCTGCCCTCCCATGTCAGGGCGGGCCGTCCCTGACAGCGTCGCCTCCGTCTTCGGCGGCGGCATCGGGAGCGCCCTCGGCGCCTCCCGCAGGGCGAGCCCCGCAATCCCGAGGGCCATGAGGCAGCCGCCCGCGAATGCGAGGAGCGCGTATCGCATGGTGCTACCCGGAGTACGACCAGCCAGTGTAGGTCGAGGTCAGCGGGTCGCCGCTGTGCTGGACCTCGCCATAAAGCACGCGACCAACTACCAGCACGTGGTCTCCGGCGTCAATGAACTGCTCGGCAGCACACTCGAGGTACGCGATCGCGTCATCGAGGATTGGGCAGCCCTGGGCGCGGTCGGATAAGCGGTAGTCGATGCCGGCCAGCTTGTCGTGCTGCTGGGCGGCTGCCGCGTCACTTCGCCCTCGTACCTTCGCCGCGTTCGCGGGCTGCACGAAGCGCTGTGCGATCAGCAGCCCGTCCTTCTGGGGCAGCAGGTTCACCGTGTAGTAACCGTGATCCCGGATCCGCCCCAGCGACGTCGAGTCACGCTCGAAGGCAGCGAGGACGAGCCGCGGCTCGAAGGAGACCTGCATCACCCAGTCGGCGATCATGGCGTTCGGCTTGCCATCCCGCGTCGAGCCGATCACGTAGATGCCGTACGGCAACTCGTGCATCGCTTCCTTGATGTAGTCCTCTTCGGTCTTCTGGATCTTGCGGCCGACCATCGATGGCTCCCGTCGCGCTCCGGATCCAGCGTACCCCGGGCCTGCCCGACCGCTATTCGACGAGGCCGAACTCGCGCGAGATCAGTTCGTACGAGCGGACGCGGTCAGCGAAGTCGTACGTGATGGTGAGGAGGACCAGTTCCTCCGCACCAAACTCGTCCGCCAGGGACTCGAGCCGCGTCCGCACGGTCGAGGGTGCTCCGACGGCGGCTTTCGACATCGAGAACTTCACGTAGTCCTTCTCTGGATCGGTCATCCCGAACGCCTCGGCAGTCGCCACGGAGGGTACGGCGCCGCGGCGGAAGCGCCAGACGTACCGGCTGAGGGCAAGCCGCTCGGCCTCCTCATCCGTGTCCGCGCAGAGTGCCGAGACGCCGATCGAGACGCGCGGCTCCGAAGCCCACTTGGACGGCTTGAAGCGTGTCCGGTAGAGCGCCACGGCGCGCGGACCGAGTTCCGGCGCGATGAACTGGGCGAAGCAGTACGGCAACCCCAGGTCAGCCGCGATCTGTGCCCCGTCCATCGAGGACCCCAGACACCAGACCTCGGGCGTCCCATCGATCATCGGACTCGCGTGAATCCCGAAGAAGGGATGGTCCTCCGGCAGGGCGTCGTCGAGGTAGCCGAGCAGGTCCTCGACCTGGTCCGGATACGCCTCGAGCGGCAGGGTTCCAGGGCCATGCTCCAGCGCCTGCTTCGTCTGCATGCTACTGCCGGGCGCTCGCCCGATGCCCAGGTCAATTCGGCCTGGGAACAACGCCTCCAGCGCGCGGAACTGCTCCGCCACCTTCAGCGGGGCGTAATGCGAAAGCATGACGCCACCCGACCCCACCCGGATCGTCGAGGTCTGCGCAGCGACCGCCGGGATGACGACCTCCGGGGCAGCACAGGCGAGGCCTCCGCTCGCATGGTGCTCGGCGAGCCAGAAGCGAGAGAAGCCCAGCCGTTCCACCGCCTGCGCCAGGAGGATCGACTCGCGCAAGGCCTGGGCGGCCGTACCACCCTCGCGGATCGGCGCCTGGTCCAGGACGCTCAGGCGCAGTGCGGATCGGCTGTCTGGCGGCATCGGCGGTCCCCCACTCCACCGATCGTATCCCCTGCGCGTCGGGAGGGCGCTCCCCGGGCCTCTCGTCGTATCCACGCGGGGGAGCGATGATCCGACGATGACGGACGAGCCGCCCTTTCCATCTCTGCACGACGCAGACGCCCGCGCCGTCGCCTCGATGCACCAGGTCGTGCGGGTCTTCGCCAACCCCAACCGCTGGTGGCAGAACGCCTCGTTCGCGCTGCCAATGCTGGTAGCCGTCCTCGCCCTCGGCGTCGGGTTCGTGATCGACTCGATCGAGGCCAAGGGCTTCGGGCTCTTCGCCGCCGCGGTAACCCTCTTCATGGTGCCGGTCGTGCTGCTCACCTGGCGCGGGACCGCCACCTCGATCGTCCTGACCACCGAGGGCGCCACCGCCCTCCACCTCGGACAACCCATCCACGAGGTGGCGTGGCGGGACCTCCAGCGCATCGAGAAGGTCGAGTACCTCGGAAATGCGCGCTACAAGCTCGTCCACCACGACACCGAGTTCCTCACCGTCGAGTCGGAGATCGAGGGCGCTACCGAACTCGTTGAGGCGGCGTTCGCCCTCTCCGGCCTCCCCCGCCAGCGTCCTGAGGAGGCGATTTAGCGGGAGACCGGACTGGCTCAGTCGGGAAGGATCAGGTAGGGCTGGCCTCGCGACGAGCGCAGCGCCATGAAGTGACGCCGATCAAGCGTGACGATCAGTTCCGTCCCCAGCCGGTCCGCGAGCGCCGCCACCGAGGCATCGGTACCACCGAGCGGGAAGTCGCCGTATCGCGTGACGAGGTCGGCGATGGCCGCCCAGTCCTCGGCGATCGGGCCTTCGACTTCGACGGCAGCCAGGCCGCGCAAGAACTTCGCTTCGATCTGAGCGCCCAGTCGACGGCCCACCAGATAGGTGACTTCGGCGACGACGAGCGCGGGAACGACGATCTCGAGGTCCGTGCGCTGAAGGACGGCAAGACAGCGGGCATGATCGTCGTCGTCTGCATCAACAGCGGCATAGAGCGGGCCGGAATCGATGACCGCGATCAACGGAGGTCTCGGCCCCATTCCGCGTCGAGGATCGTCTCAACATCGCGCGCGGTCGTGCGATGACCACTCCGACCGAGCGCCGCAAAGGGCAGGCTCCGGCGCTCCTCCAGGCGGTGCCCGAGGCCGGCAGCGATCGCTTCCCGCGCCACCTCAGAGACGGAGACGCGTCGTCGTCGTGCCTCCCGCTCAACTGCGGCGGCCAGATCGTCGGATAGGACGATTGTTGTGCGCTTCATACCGGCATCATATCATCACATGCAACCGTCCGGTGGGTGATCCTCGGCCACAGCGGGCCTTCGTCAGCCCGCTAGCATGGCGACCGACGTCTACGACAGACGGACAGGATCGGGCATGACCGCACCCCAGGTTCCCCCGGCCCCGTTCGACTTCACCCTCGCCACGCCCGAGCGGGTCCGCGCTGGCGCCGAAGCGGCGGTCGCCCGCTGCGAGGCCATCCTCGCCCGTATCGCGAGCGTCGAGGGGGAGCGGACCTTCGCCAACACGGTGGCACCGATCGACGAAGTCGCGCACATCCTGGCGCTGGCCAGCGGCGAGCACGGATTCCTCACCTACGTCTCGACGCACGAAGCGTTGCGCGATGCGGCGCTCGAGGCCGAGCAGCGGCTCGACACCTACGGCACGTCCGTCGGGTTTCGCGAGGACATCGCCGCGGCGGTGCGCTCGTACGCCGAGAGCGCGGAGGCGAAGGCCCTTGAGCCAGTCGACGCGCGGCTGCTCGCCTTCACCCTGCGCGACTACCGTCGCAACGGTTTCGATCTGGACGCGGAGCGTCGAGGGCGAGTGCAAGCGCTGAAGGAGCGCCTCGTCCGGCTGGGCGTCGAGTTCCGCCGCAACATCGACGAGTACGAGGATGCGCTGCTGCTAGGCCGCGAACAGTTGCGCGGCCTCCCCGACTCCTACATCGAGCGGTTGCAGGTGGTCGAAACGACTGACGGGACGCGCTATCGCGTCTCACTCGACTACCCGGAGATGTACCCGTTCCTGGAGGCCGCCGAGGACGAGTCCCTACGCCGGGAACTGTTCCTGAAGAACCACAACCGCGCGGCCGAGGTGAACCTGCCCCTGCTCTCCGAGGCAATCACGATCCGCCACGAGATCGCCGAGACGCTCGGATATCCGTCCTGGAGCGACTACGTCATCGAGACCAAGATGGCGAAGTCGCCCCAGACCGCCCTCGACTTCCTCGTGGACCTGGAGAAGCAGGTCAGGGTGAAGGCGGAGCGCGACATCGAGGAGCTTCAGGCGGAGAAGCGCCGCCATCTCGAAGACCCGCACGCGCGACTCGATATCTGGGACTGGCGGTACTACCAGCAGCGTGTCATGCGCGAGCGCTACCAGGTCGACCAGTTCGCAGTCGCCGAGTTCTTCCCCCTGGACGCCGTGCTCGACGGCCTCTTCGAGGTCTACCAGCGGCTGGTCGGCGTCCGTTTCGTCCCGGTCCCAGAGACACGCGCGTGGCACGAGGACGTCCGCCTGTACGCGGTCGAGGACGCTCTCGACGGTGCGGCCGGCGCCCACATCGGCCACTTCTACATGGACCTCCACCCGAGGCCGGACAAGTACGGCCACGCGGCGGCGTTCATGCTCCAGCCCGGACGGCGGCTCGCCGACGGCTCCTACCTCCCGACGGCCGCCGCGATCGTCGCGAACTTCACGAAGCCCTCGGCCGCGTCGCCCAGCCTGCTTCGGCACTCGGAGGTCGAGACGCTCTTCCACGAGTTCGGCCACATCCTGCACCAGGTGATGACACGTTCGCCGTACAACCGCTTCGCCGGGACGAACGTCGAGCGAGACTTCGTCGAGGCGCCCTCGCAGATGCTGGAGCATTGGACGTGGGAGCCTGCCGTGCTCCGAGGCTTCACCCGTCACGTGCGCACGGGCGACCCGCTACCGGAGACGCTCCTCGAGCAGATGGTCGCGGCGAAGAACGTGGGGAGCGGGCTTCACTACCTCCGCCAGCTCTACTTCGCCCGGTTGGACCTGGCGTACCACGACGCCGGGGCCCAGAAGGACACGGACGCCCTGGCCGAAGCCTTCCACGGGATCACCGGCTTCCCGTTCCCGGCCGGGACGCACTTCCAGGCCGGCTTCGGCCACCTCTTCGGCTACGACGCCGGGTACTACGGATATCTCTGGTCACAGGTGTTCGGCGACGACATGTACGCGCGCTTCGAGGGCAGCCCGGCCGCCGAGGCCGCCGCCGGCCTCGATTACCGGCGGCTGATCCTCGAGGCGGGCGGCACTCAGGATGGGGCCACGCTGGTCCGCACCTTCCTCGGGCGAGAGCCCTCCAACGTGGCCTTCCTGCGAGAGATCGGCCTCAGCCCGGAGTAGCGCCGACGGGCCGGAAGCGTATCTTCCTTCGGGGAGTCACCAGATGTCATGGGGACGCGGTCAGCGGGTACAGGGCGAGCGCCGCGGTGACCTGCGCGTGCGGATCGCGCGCCGGCAAACCCAGCACGTCGAGGTGAAGGCCGCGAAGGCGCTACGCCCCCCGCAGCCGAGCGTGCTGTATGTGCCAGCCGGATTCGCCGCATTGATCCTCCTGGGTACAGGGCTGCTGATGCTGCCCCTCGCCAGCGTCGAGCCGGGCAGTTCTCCCTTCCTCGTCGCCTTATTCACGGCAACCTCCGCGGTATGTGTGACGGGGCTGGTCGTCGTAGACACTCACGACTACTGGACCCGCTTTGGCGAGGCGGTCATCCTCATCCTCATCCAGATGGGTGGACTGGGGTTCATGACCAGCTCCACACTCCTGCTGATGCTCCTCGGAAGGCGCCTGTCGCTTCGGCAGCGCGTGGTGATGGCTGGCACGCTGGGGCGTCTTGCGACGACGCCGCCCGCGATCCTCGTCAAGCGGATCGTGCTGCTCACCATGGCGTTCGAGGCAGTTGGGGCCGCCCTCCTCGTGGGCCTCTTTGTCCTGGGGGGAGGCACGCTCGACGGGGGCACCATCTGGCGCGGGGCATTCACCTCGGTCTCCGCCTTCAACAACGCGGGCTTTGACATTGAGGGTGGGTTCCTCAGCCTCATCGAGGTGCGGACCGACCAGTTCGTGCTCCTCGTCGTCGGGAGCCTCATCCTCCTCGGCGGTACCGGCTATGCCGTCTGGTCGGACATCGTGATGCGTCGATCATGGAGCGCCCTGTCCGTCGACACGAAGATCGTCCTCAGCACGTCTGCCGTCCTGATTCTGCTCGGGACAGCCGCGGTACTCCTCTTCGAATCGCTGGCCGGTGGGGTCCTCGACGGCCTTGGAGTCCTCGACTCGGTGGCCAACGCCGCATTCATGTCCGTCTCCGCCCGCACCGCCGGGTTCACGGTGGTGGACCTGGCGGCCACCGAGGACAGCACGCGCCTGGTGACCATGGCGCTGATGTTCATCGGTGCCGCGCCCGCCTCCACCGCGGGCGGCATCAAACTCACCACGTTCACGGTGCTTCTATTCGCCATCCTCGCGTCGGTCGGAGGGCGGGAGCAGGTGCTGGCGTTCGGACGCTCCATCTCCGCATCCGTGGTCAACCAGGGGCTGAGCATCGCGTTGCTCGCCGTCGCGATCGTCTTCGCCCTCACGCTCGGCTTGCTGGTGACGACCCCGGCAGCGCTCTCCGATGTCGCCTTCGAGGCCGTCTCCGCGTTCGGGACGGTGGGCCTCTCGACCGGCGTGACCCCCACCCTGAGTGACCCCGCACGGCTGATGGTGATTGCGGTCATGTTCATCGGACGGCTAGGGCCGCTGGCGATTGCCCTGGCGCTCGCCGGGCGGGCGGAGACCCAGCAGGTCAGGTATCCCGAAGAACCAGTCAGCATGGGCTAGGCTGCAGCAAGGCAAGGGCGGATATGAAGCAGCAAGTGGTCGTGATCGGCCTTGGCCGGTTCGGGTCAGCGCTCGCCGAGGAACTGGCGAAGGCGGGGCACGAGGTCCTGGGGATCGATATCGACATGGGCGAGGTCCAGCGGATGTCCTCGCGCCTCACCCAGGTCGTCCAGGCGGACGCGGTCGACGAGGCCGTGCTGGAGCGCCTCGGGATCTCCCAGTTCGACGCGGGCGTCGTCGCCATCTCCACGAACATCGAAGCCAGCATCCTGGCGACCATGCTACTCAAGCGTGCCGGCGTCGCCCGCGTCGTGGCAAAGGCCCAGAGCGATATTCACGGGGACATCCTCAAGCGCGTGGGCGCCGACCAGGTGGTCTTCCCCGAACGCGATACAGGTACCCGCCTCGCCCACTCCTGGACCTCCACGGACATCCTGGACTCGCTCGACATCGTGGAGGGGTACATCGTGAGCCGGGTCGCAGTACCGGAGGAATACGTGGGACGCACCGTGGAGGACCTGATGAAGGGGCGCCCGAGTTCCATCTCCCTCTTCCTCCTCGCGCGCGGAAGCCGGGCAACCGTCTACCCCCCGAGCACCGAGGTGCTCCGGCGTGGCGATGTCCTGGTCCTGGCCGGGGGGATCGCGGACATGGAGCGGTTCTTCTCGGACGTGCACGGGCACTAGGCAGCCATGCATCCCCGCGAGGGCACAGCATCGCCCTCACCTTCCATGCCCGCGCTCGAGTTCGGGTCCGGAGGGATGAGGGCGTGACGCCTCCGCTACTGCCGAGGCGAGGTGGGCGCTGCGACGTGCTCTAGACGGTGCCGCCGATTTTGAACATCCCCGTCCCGCAGACCGGGCAGACGCCCTTCACGGCGGGCTTCCCATTCTTCATCGTGGTGTTCTCGGCGTTGTTCATGTCGCGCTTTTCTTTGCACTTCACGCAGTATGCATTCACGGCCATGGAGCCTCCTGTGCTTGTCCCCGTCTCAGAGAGGGTACGGGCCTCTCCGCCGAGAGGGAACGCAGAGCCGTCACGGCACATTTCAATGCATCACGGGACGATTTCAGTGCTCCGTTACGTCACGTGATGTCCGGAGAGCCGCCTCAGGCGGGGCAACCGCCAGGCACGGAGCCTCGAAGGCTGTGTGGTCATACCCGCGCACCACCGGATCCCTCCGAGGCCGCCGGAGTGGCTACGGCTTCGGCAGCGCGGCGAGCAGGCGTTGGGTGATGGCCGCTACGTCGTCCACGGCCGACTCGAAGGCGGGGGCGTTCGCCGGGGCCGGGCGCTGATAGCCGGAGACCTTCCGCACGAACTGAAGCGCCGCCGCACGAATCTCGTCCTCCGTGGCTGGCGGCTGGTCGCTCCCCTTCGGCTGTCGGAGGCGCTTGATCGAGCGGCACATGGAGCTCCCCTTCCATCGTGAGCGGGATGGATCGAGGTTAGACCTCCACCTCGAGTCGAGTCACGCCACGCAGGACGACATTGCTGCGGAAGCGCGGCTCCGCGGCCAGCCGGATGGCGGGCCAGCGGGCAAGGATGCGCGGGAATACCACCTGGGCCTCCATTCGGGCCAGCGGCGCCCCCAGGCAGTGATGGATGCCGCGGCCGAAGGCCAGGTGTGACTTGTCCCCGTGGGCGGGGTCGAAGACGTCCCCTTGCGCAAAGTGGTCTGGGTCGCGATTGCCCGCGCCCTGAAGCAAGACGACCCGCTGGCCACGCGAGATCCGCCGTCCGCCGATCGTCACGTCCTCGAGGGCGACCCTGCCATTCGCCTGCACCGGCGAGTCAAAACGCAGCATCTCCTCGACGGCGCTCTCGATTGCCTCCGGGTGGTGTGCGACGTGGCGCAGGGCCTCCGGCTGGCGCATCAGTGCGAGCATCCCGTTTCCGATGAGGTTCGTCGTGGTCTCATTGCCCGCGATGAGCAACAGGTTCAGCGTGGAGATGACCTCAGCATGCGAGAGACGGTCCCCCTCCTCCTCGGCACGGATCAGCGCCGTCATCAGGTCGTCCTGCGGTTCCCGGCGTCGCGCCTCCAGCAGCGGACCGAAGTAGTCGCGCAGGGCCTCGCGGGCACGCATTGCCTCGGCAAGTTCCTTTGGCGACATCGTCGGCTCGATGGACTTCGCCACCGCGTCTGACCAGACCTTGAACTTGGCACGGTCCGACTGAGGGATGCCGATCATCTCCGAGATCACGGCGACCGGGAGCGGGATAGCGATCGCCTGCATCAGGTCGAACCGCCGCGCGTCCCCTACGGCTGCGATCAGTTCATCGGTGAACGCCTCGATACGTGGGCGCAGCGCCTCCACCGCCCTCGGGGTGAAGGCATGGTTGACCAGCGAGCGCAGTCGCGTGTGGTCAGGCGGGTCAGTGAACAACATGGACGGCGCCACGCCCGCGTCTGCCATGGAGGCAGCCGTCGCCTCCTGGATCCGCGAGGCATTGGAGAACCGCTTGTGGTCCCGCAGGACCGCGTCGATGTCCTCGTACCGCGTCACCACCCAGCCGCGCATGAGTTCCGAATAGTGGACTGGGTCACCTTCGCGTAGCGCCCGGTACGTGGGGACTGGATCCTGTTGATACGCAGAAGACAGCGGGTTCCACGCCACGCCAGACCGGCGGCGTTCCTTCATGGAGAGCACGCGGATGATCAGCGGCCGGATCAGGCTCTGCAGCACAGGCATCACGGGCTCCTCGGTGCTCCGGGCCGGAGTGTAGCCGGGGTACCTACAGCCCGTACGCAGCCGGCCGAGGCCAGCCCTGGCGCGGCCTCATACACTCGCTACGGCGGGTGCAGCAGAGGGGCGACTGTGCGCATCGGTGTTTCGCTGTCGAGTTCACATCGCACTGACGACGCGCGAGAGGGCGCGCGATGGATGGTGGAGCGTACGCGCGCCGCTCGCGACGCCGGTCTGGATTCGCTGTTCGTCGGCGACCATCACAGCACTGGCCCCGGGAAGTACTACCAGAACTCCCCGATCCTCGGGCGGCTCCTCGCGGAGTGGGACGACCGCCCCGCTGGCGCACTCTATCTCCTGCCACTCTGGCATCCCGTCCTGCTCGCCGAGCAGGTGGGGACCCTCGCGAGCATCGCGCAGGGGCGCTTCATCATGCAGTGCGCAGTCGGCGCCGATGACGATCCGGCCTTCCCTGCCCTTGGCGTAAGGCCCTCGCAGAGGCCATCGCGCTTCGAGGAGTGCCTGGAGGCGGTCCGGGCGCTCTGGGCGGGCCAGCCCGTGAGTGGCCTGCGCCGCTATCAGTCGGAGGGCGCGCGGATTGCCCCCGTGCCGAGCGAGCGCGTCGAGGTGTGGATCGGCGGCTCCGTCCCCGCCACGATCGACCGCGCCGCGCGCCTCGGGGACGGATGGCTCGCGGACCCCGGCCTCACGCCAATCGCGGCGCGCGAGCACGCAGCCCTCTACCTGGACCGCACGGTCGCACATGGCCGCAAGCCGAGCGCCGTGGCCATCCGCAGGGATATCTACGTCGGGCGTGACCCGGAGGAGGCCCGCCGCACCGTCGCGCCCATCCTCGCCCGCGGCTACCGAGGCTTCGACCCCTCTGCACTCGTCTGGGGCTCTGTGGAGCAGGTCGCGGAGCAGTTCCGAACGTACGCAGATGCTGGCTACACCGACATCATCATCAGGGACATGGTGGGCGATCCTGCGCTCGTCCTCGAGTCACTCGGGCGGCTGCGAGAGGTGCGGCGGTTGCTCGCGGGCGCATAGCCCTGAGTGGTGGCCGCACCCTAGAGTAACGAGGAGGGCGTACCTCACCGGACGCCACGGCATCGAAGGACGCGTGTGACGACAGTCGCAGACAGCACCGACCGCAGCCGGAAGGCCGAGCAGGCCGACCGGACACGCGCGAACCTGATGCAGGTCGCACGGGGTTTGTTTGCCGAGCGAGGGTACGCCGGTACCGCCACCGAAGAAGTGGTCCAACAGGCGGGTGTCACCCGGGGCGCCCTCTACCATCACTTCAAGGACAAGCGGGATCTCTTCGAGGCCGTGTTCATCGAGGTCCAGCAGGAGATGCGCGAGCGTATCGGTGCTGCCTCCCGTTCCGCTGCCGGCGAGCCATGGGACAAGTTCCGCGCCGGCTTCGACGTCTACTTGGATCACTCCATGGATCCCGCCGTGCGACGTATCCTGCTGCTGGACGCGCCCAGCGTGCTCGGATGGGAGCGCTGGCGAGAGGTAGACGCCAGCCTGGCCATGTTGCGCAACGGCCTCACCAGCCTGCGGGCGCTAGGCCACCTTGACCCTGACCTCGGCATCGAGGAGATCGCACACCTGCTGCGCGGCGTCGCCAGCGAGGCCGCGCACATGATCGCGCTCTCATCGGATACCGGGGAGACCCGCCGCGCCGTGGGTGACGCGGTCGACCGGCTCTTGCAGTCCGTACGCGCGTAACCCGCTAGGCACGCGACTCTTGCACGGCCGAGGGCGGCCCGTCTTTGCCCAGGAAGCCCGATACGACGTTCCGCACCAGACCCTGTACCTCGTCGCGCAGTGGCCCCGCGACCGAAGACATCGCCGCCGAGGCGAGGATGTCGAACGCTCGAGAAGTCCCGCCACTGACCTTCGCAGAGTCCTGGCGGTGCTCACCTTCGGCCGCCCCGCCGCCCGTCGCCAGGCCCAGCGCCACGCCGGTACCGAACCCGCCCAGCACAGCGGTCAGCGGGTGGGTGACGACCTGCCCCTCAAGCGCCTCGCTCCCGGGGACCCGCTGATACAGATGCGCGGCGCGGTCGGTCAGGTCAGACGCCCGCGTCTCCACGTTCGAGCGCACGGCGCGAATGTCCTCATGCAGGCGGTCGTCGAGTTCGTCCAGCATCGCAGACACCCGCCGCCGCTGGTCGACTACGCGCTGCGCCGCTTCATTTGTTCGCGTGCCCATTTCACGTCCTCCTGGATCGACTCGAGCGTGCGCCTCGGGATGGGGTTGGCATCTGCGAGGTGCCGGCGTGCCAGCATCAGCGCCATCCCGGCCCCGAGGGCGAATACCCCCGCCGTGATCAGGGCTGCGGCCCACAGTTCGAGCGCCAGGGATAGCGCATACATCAGGCCCAGTCCGACGAAGAGCAGCGCCATCAGCCCACAAAGCGCCCCTAACACGCCCCACATCCCGACCTGGCGCGCTGCTGAGATCGTGTCCGCCACTTCCGCGGAGGCGAGTTCGCCCTCACGGCGGACCAGCACGCGGAGCTCGTCGCTCACCTCCGCGACTGCGCTGCCAATCGACCGCGCTTCCGCGCGGACGCGCCTCCATTCATCGGCGAGCCCATCGGCCTCGGGCTGACTCAGTGGATCAGCGCGCTGTTGGACGGCCATAGCCGCCTCCCCTCTCACTCGTACCGTTCGCGCTCTTCGTCAACGCAGGATGCGGCCCACCACGAACCCTGCCGCAACAGCAGTCGCCAATGACCGCATTGGGTGGGCGCGCACGTACTGCTCCACTTCGTCGACGATCTCCGCCGTGTCGTGTTCCTTGAGATAGCCGGCGGCGGCATGCATCCCCTCGGCGGCCCGCTCGCTCGCCATCGCCGGCATTCCTGAGGTATCGCCGATGCGGTCCTCGATCGTGCCGGCCGCGCGTTCCAGGACGTTGGCAGCGCCCTCGCGGCCGGACTCCGCAGCGTTGTACGCAGCCGCGCGAGCCCTGGGAGCCACCTCCTCCGCCCGGTCCATCGCGCCTGACACCGCCTCCTTCGACTCCTCCATGAGTCCGCTGGCACGGTTCTGCGGTTCGTCTGAGTCCATGCGCTGTGATCCTCCTGCGGGGATGCCGCTGGCACGGCTCTGTCCGTCGTAGTTGCCGGATCCGCTGTTCATGTCGCCTCCTCCGTGTGCTCGATCGCCTACGCGTCGCTATCGTGCGGACGGCTCTCGCCCGCGCGGACGCGCCACCCGCCAGATGGCAAGCAGGCCTACCGCCGCCGCTGCAATCCGTCCTGTGGTGTTCGCCGGGATAGCACGGCCCGGGCGGTGGGACCGGCGTTCCACTGACACCCGGCCCTGCTGCCCATCCCTCTCGGAACGGGACGGTGCCCGAGGTTCGCCCGCTCGATCTGCGGAGTCCGAAGGCGCCTCGCGGGTTTGGCGCAGTTCGGCATCCGCCGGCTCCAGCTCCTGCGCGGCCACCGGGTCGTGACGCCTCGCGAGGAGCGCGTTCAGTTCGGCGCCCACCAGGAGCATGAACGCAGACAGGTAGAACCAGAGCAGGGCCACGATGAGTCCACCGAGCGCGCCGTACGTCGCGTTGTACGAGCCGAAGTTCGAGACGTACCAGCCGAACCCCGCGCTGGCGGCAAGCCAGGTCACCACGAACAGCGTGGCCCCCCACGAGACCCATCGGAAGGGGAGCTTGGCGTCTGGCGCAGCCCAGAAGAGGAACGCCGTGGCCACCACCATGAGCGCAAGCGCCGCCAACACCCTCATGGGTGTCAGCAGCGCTCCATAGACTCCCCCAGCGCCAATCGCTTCCGCGGTAGCCGCACCGATCGCATTCCCGGCGACGGCGATCACCGAGGCGAGGAGGACGCCCGTCCCAGCGATGATGGTCAGCGCGATCGCGGTGGCGACACGCTTCCAGATTGGCCGTGTCTCTTCAACGTCGTAGACGCGGTTCATCGCCCGCATCGTCGCGCCCATGCCGCCAGCCGCCGCCCACAGGGCAGCCACGATGCCGAACGAGAGCAATCCCGGTCGCCGTTCGTCGAGCACGCTGGCCAGCTGCGAGACCACCATCTCCCGGGCCTCGCCCGGCAGCGTCGTGGCCACGCGGTTGACCACGACGCTCGTGGGGTCCTCGATGCCAAGCGGCCGCGCAATGAACGCGCCCACGGATCCAAGGAATATGACAAAGGGGAATACCGCGAGCAGAAATCGGTAGGACAGCCCGGCTGCGAGGTCGCTGACTCCGTCAGCGGAGACTTCCTGCCACACGCGGCGCGCTAGGTCCAACGGGACTCCTCGCCAGCATCACTGGGCGTGAGTGTCTGCGCTGGTTCGCGGCACACGCGCCGCCGAGTACGGGGCATCTGCAAACAATGTGTGACAGCAATGGGTGACCGGGGTGCTTCTGAGCGCGCTCGCCAGCGGCAGTCCTAGACGGACTCCGCCTCCACCGAACGCACGAGGTCCATGAAGCGACCGAGTGTCGAGAGCCGGTCCGACATCGACTCGCCCGCCGGGGAAACCTGCAGCGTGGTGATCCCGCCGTCCCGGTTGGCCCGGATGCGCGCCTTCACCATCTCGTCCGTCCCGAGGAAATTCGACTTGATCACGAACTCGTCCGGGATCAGCCCGGCGGCCTCGTCGCGACGGCGGTCGAGCCACAGTGCCAGTACCCGCTCCGCAAGTTCGCCGTACCCCTGACGCGTGTACGCCTCCCGGTAGAAATTGTGTTCAGGCGAGCCCATCGCTCCCATCTCAAACGCGAACCCCGGCTTGCGTGGCTGGACGAGCCGATCGAGATCGTCGCCGAACTCCACCACTCCACCAGCCTGACGCTCGATCTGGCTGAACTCCCGCCCCGCCGCTTCGGCGCCGCGACGGATCTCGTCCAGGAAGACCGCCGAGTGCTCCGCCATGAACGAGGAGGCAATCCAGCCGTCGGCCAGTTCGCCCGTCATCCGCAGGCTGCGGGGTCCCAGCGTCGCGAGGTAGATCGGGACATGCCGTGGGGGCGCACTCGTGCGCAGCGCTCGCCCCTCGCCGCCTGGAAGCGGCAAGGTGTAGACCTTCCCCTCGTAGGCGACGCGCTCGCCGGACATCGCGAGACGCACGACCTCGATGGTTTCCCGGAGCCGTGTGTATGGCGGGTTGAACGGGACGCCGTGCCAGCCCTCGATCACCTGGGGGCCGCTGGTCCCGAGGCCGAGGATGAAGCGGCCTTCCGTCATCGACGCGAGCGAGAGCGCGGTCATCGCCAGGACTGCGGGCGAGCGCGTGCCCACCTGCGCGATGCTCGTGCCCAGCGTGATCCGCTGGGTCACGCCGGCGAGTCGCGCGATCGGCGTGAAGGCATCGAACCCCCAGGTCTCGCCCGACCAGGCACGGTCGACGCCCAGGCGCTCGACCTCGCGTACCCATGTCTCCGCGGCCTGCCAGTCACCCCGCCCGGTGCCGAGGCCTACACCGACTTTCATGATGCGGACCGCGGGTACCCAGGCATCGCTTTGACCTTCTCGATCTGGCCACGGTGGTCGAGATCGTGCGTACGCTGGAAGAGATACCAGGCACGGGCGTGCAGGTGGCCGAACATCGAGTGCGGGGCGGTCGGCGTGTTCGGGGGAGTCGGCGGGAGGTCGAGGATGGCGGCAGCCCACTCGATGCCATCCTGCCGCAGCCGGACGTGCAGTTCCTGGATGGGGAGGCTGGTCGCCTCACGTGGAGGCTCGATACCGGCCGCGTCGTCTGACTGGCCGAGCGCGAGCCGTCGCACCAGCCGCCGCGCTGAACGCGAGTTGTTGAGGATATGGAGCGCGGTCTCCTTGATGCTCCACTCCTCGGGTGCCGGCGACCAATCGGCCTGGGCGTCCGAGACCCCCTCCAGCGCAGCAAGGAGCTCCAGCCGTGCGGCGGTGGCCCGCGGCCACAGTTCAGCGAACGAGTACTTCTCACCCTGCGCCAGGTAGTAGCCGCGCATGCGGTCGTACTCGGCCTGCTGCTCTGGACTCACCATGGTGACGCCTCCCGGATCAGGACACTCGTTACTCGCCGCGGAAGACAGGTGCGCGCTTCTCCGCGAATGCGCGAGGACCTTCCTTGGCGTCTTCAGTCAGTCCGATCGCCCAGCGCATCGTGGCAGCCAGGCGCTCCGCCTCCGGACGCGGCATGTTGCCCTGGCGGCGGACGAGTTCGTGCATGGCCCGTACCGCGAGCGGAGCGTACCCGGCGATCTTGTCTGCGATCGCGCGCGCCGTGCTCATCAGGTCCTCTGCCGGCACCACCCGACTGACGATGCCGAACGCGCGCGCGGTCTGCGCATCGATGCGCTCCCCGGTGAAGAGCATGTCATTGGCGAGCACTCGAGGGATCGTGCGCGGGAGCGTCACCGGGGCCCCGGCGAGCGGGAAGAAGCCGAGCGTGATCTCGGGCAACCCGAATTGCGCCGCCTCGCTGGCGATGATGATGTCCCCGGCCAGCGCCATCTCGAAGCCGCCCCCGAGGCAGTAGCCATTCACCGCGACGATGACCGGCTTCTTCGTGTCGAACTGGGAAAACCCCACCCGGTCCTCAGTGGGGAAGAGGCTCGCTACGCCGCTCGCCGCTGCGGGGCCCCCAGGACGACCGCGCAGGTCAGCCCCGGCGCAGAACGCCCGGCCAGCCCCGGTGAGGATGGCGACGCGCACATCCTCGCGTGAACGGACCTGCTGCAACGCGTCCATGAGGCCAGCACTGAGATCAGCGTTGATTGCGTTCATCGCATCCGGCCGGTTCAGCGTCACCGTGGCGACGCCCCTGTCCACCTCGAAGAGCACCGGCCGCTCAGGAGTCTCAGGCATCCGGCCCTCCGTCAGTTACGACTCCGATACTCACTAGCCGACTTGTAATTGAGTCGGATACGATTGTCAAGGATGGTGCGGGGTGGAAGGGGTCGGCGATGGCGGAATCGCGCATCTACGAGACGCAGCAACACTGCCCGGTCGCACGGACGCTCGACGTGGTGGGTGACCGCTGGACCCTGCTGATCCTGCGCGACCTGTCCTGGGGGCGCCGGAAATTCTCGACGCTGCTCGAGTTGCTCAAGGGAATCTCTGCGAACCGGCTCTCGGAGCGCCTGAAGCGCCTGGAGGAGCATGGAATGGTGGAGCGGGTCTTCTATAGCGAGCACCCGCCTCGAGCCGAGTACCGGCTCACCGAGAAGGGGCGCGCATTCGTCCCGGTCCTGGTGGCAATGCGGAGGTACGGCGAGGAGTGGGAGCCCCGGAAGACTCCAGTCCCCGCGTCGCCAACCCTCTGAGCGCGCGCATGTCCGTCACTGCTGCCGGCTACGGCTCCCTCAGACGGCCGCCCGAGGCGCCTGCTGCGGCTTTGGCAGAAAGACGAGGAAGAGGGACCCGAGTCCGGCCAGGACCGCGAGGATCGCGAACGACAACGTGTAGGACTGCGTGGCGTCATACGCCCAGGCGGCGACGACCGGGGCGATCACCCCGCCCATCGTCACGACCAGCGATGAGAGCCCCATGATCGCCCCGAACGATCGCGAGCCGAAGTACTCCGCCCGCATCGACACCACCACCGGCACCCGCGCCCCCCATGCGAGGCCATTGAGGAGCGCGAACGCGATCACCATCCAGGGGTGCACGGCATAGGCAAGCAGGAGCAGCGCGAGCGCGTGCCCCAGCATCGCGACGATGGTCACCAGCCGCGAACTCGTGCGGTCCGCCATCCACCCGCCCAGCGGTCGGCCGATCAGGTTCGTGACAGTCTGCAGTGTCACGATCCCAGCGGCCGCGCTCAGTGAGTACCCGAGCGACGTGGTTGCGTACGCGACGAAGTGCACCATGACCACTGACACCACCAACACTGAGGCGGTGTGTGCCAGGGAGATGAACCAGAAGGCCCTCGTACGCATCGCGTCGCGCGCGGTGAAGGAGGCCGGCTCCTCCGGAGGTAACGGACGCACCTCCCCTTCTGCTAACGGCAGCGGTTCGGCCCGCCCGTCAGGAAGCATTCCGTATTGCTCCGGGCGGTGCCGGATGATCTGCACGAACGGCAGCCCGACGGCGAGGATGATCGCTCCCGAGAGGTTTGCCATCACACGCCAGCCCCAGGCCTCGAGCCCGAGCACCACGAGCGGCAGCAAGAGGCCGCCCACCGCCGTCCCGAGCAACGCGATCCCCATGGCCATCGAGCGCTTGCGGTCGAACCAGTTCACGATCGCGGTCGTGATCGAGAGGAACCCGGAGAGGGATGCCCCGACCGCCATGATCATGAACGCGGCGTAAAACCCGGCGACCGAGTCGATGCGTGCGAAGACGAAGAAGCCGCCGGCGAACACCACCGTCCCCACGCGCATCACTGCCCGCGGGCCGAAGCGGTCGAGCAGCCAGCCCTGCAGCGGCCCGAGGAGCCCCTCCTCCATGCGCACGACGGAGAACGCGCCGGACAGGACCGTGCGACTCCATCCGAACTCACGCTCGAGGAGGACGACGTACGCGCCATAGGCCTGTTGCAGCAGGCCCGCCGGGAGAGCCTGCAACACGACGGCGGCGCCCACGATCCACCAGCCGTAGAACGGTCGGGCCAGTCTGCGGCGCACGGGCAGCCCCGGTCAGGTGCGGGAGAAGGTGAGAGTGTGAGTCTACCGAGGCGGTCCGCCAGCGGCGAGGCGCGCCGCGGCTAGATCGGCCCCTCGGTGCGCTCCAGGTCTTCGAAGGACGGGATCAGTCCCATCTGCACCGGCCCGGTGAAGGCCTCTGTATAGATGCGCACACGCTCCACCATGAAGCCGGCCATCTGGAGGATCATGACGATCGCGAACTTCACGGGGCGGCCGTTCGGCCTAAACCCGCGCAGAGGCCCCAGAAAGCTCCCCTGCCAGTCGAGGACCAGGCACACCTTCGGGCCGTCTACGATGACGTCTTCGAGAGTGACTGTCGCGTCCGGGAACGCGATCGCCATCTCCTCGAAGCGCGCCCGAAGCCCCGCCAGATCCCTCGCACCCATCCCGCTCTCCGCCACCAGCGCAGGCGCGGCGATCTCGTCGATCGCGGCGAGTAGGCCGACCTCGTCCACGCGTCGCATCCAGTGGTCCGCCAGGGCGCGGTAGTCGAGGTTCACTCGATGCTCGTCGCGTGTTTAGCGGCGAGTGCCGGCGGGCGCCGGGATCCAGCGCTCGGACCAGTCCGCGAGCGCCTGGATCACGGGCGCGAGCGCTTCGCCACGGTCTGTGAGGCGGTATTCCACACGGACCGGCGTCTCCGGGTGCACCGTGCGCACCACGATGTGCTCCGCCTCGAGCTCCTTCAGGCGCTCAGACAACAGGCGGTCACTGAGGCCGGGGATGGTCTGCGCGATATCGGTGAAGCGCGTGTGGCCCGTGAGTAGCGCTCGGAGGATGGCGCCCGTCCACCGGCGTCCGATCACCTCGACCGCATGGTGATAGCGCGGACAAAACGGTGAGAAAGCCTCGGGGTCGCCCATGCGGCAACTATACGCTGAAACCCTGCCGACGACGCGGACCGCGCCGCCGCCACCGCCGGGTGATCGCCACGGCCAGCAGCACTGCGGCGCGCAGAAAGAGGGCTCGTCCGCGCCGATGACCGCCGGATGCGCTCCCGCGTCCTGCCAGATTTCCGGATTCCGACGAGTGCCGACGTGAGCGCGACCACCCCAGTCTGCTGGACCACTGGTGGGCCCGCACCGAAGTCGCGTGCCACGTGGGGAAGGTGTTCGCAGAGGCCCGCAAGTTCTAAGCAGAGCCGTGCCCTTGAGTGACGTAGGTCCTGACGGCGGCTGGGCCGTCCGCGGCTTCGGCCCCGGCGTTCTGGTCCGTCATCGGGACCGAAGAGGTACTCGGCGATTTGCGCAGCGACATGGCCAGTCACCGTCTGCGCCTCGGTTAGTCGTGACACGGATGAACTCCCTCCGGGCAGAACCTCAGAAGCCTCGGATGGCAAGCGCGTCGAGTCGCGCGATGGTCTCAAGCCGACTGGTCTCGGCGAGGCTCCGATCGAATTCACGCCGGGTCGGCAGACCGGAGTATCGGGCTCTGAGGAGGCGCTGATAGGCAGTGTTGGCGTTCGAGCGGTTCATGAGATGCCCTTCGATTTCTGTGCTGTCGATATGACGTCATTATGACGTCATTATAACGTCTAGTCAAGTCCCGCGTTGAGACGGATGGCTCTGTCGGCGAGAATCCCCCGATGCGAGCCGTCATCTGTCATACGTGGAGTTCCGTCGACCTCCTTCAGGTAGAGGACACTGCGCCCCCTACCGTCACCCCAGACGGTGTGCGCATCGCGGTACACGCTGCCGGCGTCAATTTCGCCGACACCCTCATCGTCAAAGGGGAATACCAGGAGCGCCCGCCCTTCCCGTTCTCGCCCGGGATGGAAGTCGCCGGGAGCATCCTCGAAGTTGGAGACGACGTCCGGGGCCTACAGGTCGGGGAACGGGTCCTCGCGTTCCTGGACCACGGCGGGTTCGCCGAGGAGGTCGTGGCACAGGCCATCGACGTCACGCCGATTCCCGAAGAGATGCCCTTCGCCGTCGCGGCGGCCTTCCCGGTCGTCTACGCCACGTCCCACCTCGCACTGCTCGACCGGGCGCACCTGGTGGCGGGAGAGGTCCTCCTCGTCCACGGCGCCTCGGGTGGGGTCGGCCTCACCGCCGTAGAGGTGGGCAAGGCCGCCGGCGCAATCGTGATCGCCACCGCCTCCACCGAGGACAAACTTGCGATCGCACGGGAACACGGCGCGGACTTCGGCGTGCTCTCCACCGACGACGTGCGTACGCGCGTGCAGGCGCTGACGGGCGGCATTGATGTCGCTTACGACCCAGTCGGCGGGGACATGTTTACGGCGTCCCTGCACCTCGTCCGTCCGCAGGGACGCATCCTCATCATCGGCTTCGCGAGCGGCCAGATCCCGCAGATCCCGGCGAATCACCTGCTCGTGAAGGATGCGGGCGTCCTCGGCTTCTCTCTGGGGCAGGCTCGTCGCAACCGACCGGACGAGGTCCGTCGCGCGCTCGGGGAACTGGTGCGGTGGTACAGCGAGGGGCGCGTCCGGCCGTTCGTCTCGCAGGAATACCCGCTGGAGGACGCGGTCGAGGCCCTGGTCGCGATCCAGCAGCGACGCGTTGCCGGAAAAGCGATCATCCGAGTACGGCCGGACCAATGAGCCGCGTCGCCGTCATCGGCAGCGGTGCGGTCGGGTGCTACTACGGCGCACGGCTCGCGGAGGCAGGCCATGAGGTGCACTTCCTCATGCGGCGTGACTATGACGCCGTCGTGGCACGGGGCTTGCAGGTCATAAGCAAGGACGGCGATCTCTACCTCGACCGTCCGAATGTGGCACGCGCGGCCTCTGAGATCGGCGTCGTCGACTGGGTGGTCTGTGCGCTGAAGGCCACGGCGATCGAGGAGGCGCGCGCACTGGTGGCGCCGTGCATCGGCCCCACTACACGGATCCTCGTCCTCATGAACGGGCTTGGCCTGGAAGAGCGTTTCGCCGCATGGTTCGGCGCGGTGCGAGTCTTCGGCGGGCTGGCGTTCACCTGCATCAACCGCGGCGAGCCTGGTGTCGTCCACCATATCGACTATGGCCCCGTGACGGTTGGGCACCTCCTCGACGATCCGTCCGAGCTGGACACCGGCCTGGCGCTCTGGGCGGGCGCGAAGGTGCAGACGGTGCGCGCACCTTCGCTGCTCGCAGGGCGCTGGACGAAGCTGTGCTGGAACGTGCCCTTCAACGGCCTGGCGGTCACTGCCGGCGGCATCACGACGGACCGGATCCTCGCCGACCCAGCCCTGCGCCAGGCCGCCACCGCACTCATCCTCGAGGTTGCAGCGGCCGGGAACGCGGACCTGGCCGCCCATGGCAGCGAGGCCCGCCTCGATGGCGCCGCGACTGCCCGCAATATGGTCGCGGCCACCGACGCGATGGCTGCGTACCGGCCAAGCACGATGATCGACTTCGTCGAGGGCAATCCGATGGAAGTAGACGCGATCTTCGGAGAGCCGCTCCGACGGGCGGTCTCACTTGGTGTGGCCACGCCGCTGCTCTCGCTGGTGACGGCGCAGATGCGTGCGCTGAACAGACGGTAATGCGAGGCCAGGTTGGAGGAGCCCAGCATCCGCGGCGGTCGCGGATGCTGGGCTCCAGACGCGGGCCGCCGTAGGTGCTACCTGGTAGCCTCCAGTAGCCGTCCCCAGTGAGTAAGCGGGAGAAGGTGCCCCGTCCCCTCCACAACCTCGAGTTCGGCGTCCGCGAGTCGCGCTACGTACCACGCTCCGTGAGCGCTCGGGACAATCGCATCGGACCCGCCGTACAGGAGAGTCACCCGCGACTGGACGGCGGCGAGATCGAATCCCCAGGGCACGACGTTTGTCGCGACGATGTCGGCTGCGACCCCCGTGCCTCCCTGCCTGTAGGCCTCGACGAGCATCGCCTCCAATGTGGAGCGAACCCCTGGCTCAGTCAGCGCCTGCTCGTCATCCACGCCACCGCCCATCTGAGCGATGGCCTCCGCCGGGTCCGAGACTCCCAGCATCGGCGCGAGCGCGCCGACGGCTGTCGACGGCATCTGGCGCAACTGGTCAAGGAACCCGACAAACTGCTCGGGGATCCAGGGGACCTCCTCGTGCGGTGCCGGCGCCCCTGTCACCACCGCACGGGTCACGCGGTGCGGATGGCGAGCCGCGAATGCGAGCGCTCCAATCCCGCCGTTCGACCAACCCACCACCGAAACCCGATCAATCCCGAGGGCATCGAGCGCCACCGCGAGGTCGTCAGCCAACCTGCCCCAGGAGGGCGCCCGACCGGCCGGCAGCACCGACGAACCTCCGTAGCCCGGGCGGTCACAGGTGATGAGCCGAATCCCCGCGGACCGAGTGGCCGCCGGATCTGGATCCAGCAGCCGCGACGAAGGCGCTGCTCCGAGGAACAGCACCGGCCGCCCTGCCGGGTCACCGTGTCCCTCGAACGCGATCTCTCGACCGTCAGGCAGTTCAACGCACTGGGTGGATGATGTCCGATCCGTTGTGTTTGTCATGGCGCCATCTTCTGGGATAAACAGTGACACCACTACGTCACCGTTCTTCCTCGTCGGGAGAAAATCATGAACCGCACCGATCGGCTCTTCGCCCTCGCCGAGGAACTGCGAATCTCGGGCGAGCAAGGCCGTAGTTCCGTGGAGCTGGCGGACCTCTTCGAAGTGTCCAGCCGCACCATCAAGCGCGACATGGCCGCGCTCGCGGAAGCGGGGATACCGGTCTGGGCAACTGAAGGCCGCGGGGGTGGTTACCGTCTCGCGACCAAGCAGAGGGCGCTGCCACTGCCTCGAATCGAGTTCGACGAACGCGAAGCAACCGCCGTCGCCGTCGCGCTTGCCGCCCAGAGAGAGTCACCCTTCGCCATCGAAGCGCAGTCCGCCCTGCGAAAGATCATGCGCTCCATGCACAGCTCGGCGGTCGCTGACGTCGAGCGACTGGCATCACGTATCTGGACGGCCACCCCCACGCCGAGGCGCGCCTCAGCCCGCGTAATCGACGAGGCCCTCCGGGCGCGACGTGTGGTCCGCATTGACTACGAAGACGCCGACGGCGAGCGCTCTCGCCGCGCTATTGAGCCGCTGGCCTACGCCCACCAGGACGGGCACTGGTACGTTCTCGCCTGGTGCCGGTTGCGCATGGGCGGGCGTTCCTTTCGCCTTGATCGGATCCGTCGAGCCACAGCGACCCGCGAGGTCGCTCCTGATCGCGAACTAGATGCGGAGTTCGGACAGGCCCCTGAAGGGGCAAGGACACTGGCGATCCCGCGCTAGCAGTTGGCCCGCCCCGGCGTCGACGCACAGTCGGTCACAGAGTCCGCGACATCCGTCGCTCCATCAACGCGGGGTTAGAGGGCAGGGGCTGCGTCTCGCCAGTCGCCGTGAACCCAGTCCGCTCGTAAAGCGCGATCGCGGGCGCGTTCGTCTCTGTGACCCACAATTGCACGCAGTTCGCCCCGATGCCGCGACACCACCCGACGACCGCCTCGACAAGTGCCTCCCCGCCGCCGAGACCGCGGGCGTCCGGTGAGATCCACATCGAGATCAAGGTGGGGGTCGCGTCATCCGGCGCAACATGGCCGCCGGCCATGCCAACTACCGAGCCCGCGTGCTCAGCCAGGAAGATCGCGTCCGTGTCGCTACCGGCGCAGACCTCGGCACGGCTCTGCCATGCGTCATCGGAGTAAGCCAGGGCCTGGGCGTGCGTGCTGCCGAATGCGTCGGGTGCGTCCGCAAGCGCCTCAAGCCGAACGCGGCGCAACAGTGCGCCTTCGTCGGGCCGGATGCGACGGACGTGCACTTGTGACTCGCTAGAGGCAGGCGTAGACCGCTCGCACCAGGTGTTGACCGCGTGGGTCCATGCCACCCGTCGGCGGCCGTGGGTCGCCCGGCAACGGCGACATCATCTGGTTCATCACGTAGCCAAAGCCGAGGCGCTTCGCCGGATCCGCAAAGCCTTGCGACCCGCCCGACCCAGCATGTCCGAACGAGGTGGCAGGGCGCGCGTCACCGAACTCGGCAAAACGAAGCATGAAACCCAGAGTGCGATGGGTCGGCACCTTCAGCGTCTCGTCGATACCGTTTGCCTGCTCCACCGACGCCCGCTCGATCGCCCAGGGCGACAGCAGTCTCGTCTTGCCCCATTCGCCCCCCCGGGCGAGGGCACCGTAGACAGTCGCCAGGGCGCGGGCGTTGGCATGACCGTTCCCCGCGGGAAGTTCGGCCAGGCGGTATTCGCGGCTATTCGGGTCTACACCGCGCATCGCTGAGGCGACCCCCCGCAGCGCGTTGGCACCCCGGCTCGCGACGCCCTGGCGGTTGTCCTGCAGGATGTCGGCGACGTTCTGGCCGATGGGGTTGAAGCCGAGGTAGAACGAGACACCGAGCGGCTTTGCGATCTCATCCTGGATGAACTGGCCCGGGGTCTTTCCCGAGACTCGACGGATCACCTCGCCGACCAGCCAGCCGAAGGTCGAGGTGTGATACCCCTGCTTCGTACCGGGTTCCCAGCGCGGGCGTTCCGCCGCGAGCGCAGCGGTCATCACCTGCCAGTCCAACGCGGCACCGGCAGGCAGTTCGCCGTCGATGTCAGGAAGCCCGGCCTGGTGCGTCAGTAGGTACCGGACGGGTAGCCGTTCCTTGCCCGCCTGAGCGAACTCAGGCCAGTACTTCGCGACTGGGGCTTCCAGATCCAGCTTGCCTCGGTCCGCAAGCATGTGGGCGGCGAGCGCCACCAGGCCCTTGGTCGTCGAGTACACATTGACAATGGTGTCGCGCTCCCAGGCACGAGTCCTCGCGGCGTTCGCATGGCCGGCCCAGAGGTCCACGACCAGTTGGCCGTCGACGGCGACCGCGACGGCGGCGCCGACCTCCTCGGGGAACTCGGTGAAGTTGCGCGCGAACACCTCGCGCACTGGCGCGAAGCGTGGGTCGCACACACCGTGGACGTCGACGGCAGCCAGCGTCACGTCAAATCTCCCACTTGCGGCGAAGCCCGCGTCCGAGCGGGCAGATTACCACCGTCGCGCGCGTCATTGTCGGACAACGGATCACAGGATCGAGGCGTATACCGCCCCTGCGAGCCGCTGCGCGCGCGGGTCCGGAGTCATCAGGCCGCCTCGCCACATCCGGTTCATGACGTAGGCAAACGCGAGGCGGTGCGTCTCGTCGGCGAACGCCATCGAGCCACCCGCTCCGTTATGCCCGAACGCGGCCGGCCCGCGCTGATCCCCGTTCTCCAGGACGGGGTGCATGTAGCCCAGCGAGCGCCGGGTCTTGACGAACAACACGGCATCCGGCCCTTCCACCTCGATGGTGTGTGCTCGCGCAAGCGTCTCGGGCCGCATCAGTGTGACACCATGTCCGCTGCCGCCGAGGGAAAGTGCGGAGTAGATCCGGGCGAGACCTCGAGCGCTGGCGTGCCCGTTCATCCCAGGCATCTCCGCGACCCGCCAGCCGGCGCTATTCGGATGGCCGGCGAGCGGCTCAGTGGAGAGCAGGATCGAGCGGGCTGTCAGCGAGTCCGGGTTGGGCGTGAATCCTCCCACCGGACCGACCGACCCGCCCACCGGCTGCGTCTCGAGCGTCGCGATCTGGTCGTGCAGCGCCTCCGGGACCCCGACATAGAACGGCGCGTCGAGTGGCCCGGCCAGTTCATGACGGATGAACGCACCTGGCGACTCTCCAGTCATCCGGCGTATGAGTTCGCCGACCAGCCAGCCAAAGGTAACGGTGTGGTAGCCGTGGGTGCTGCCCGGAGCCCACTGGGGCGCGGTCGCTGCGAGGGCGCGCGTCATCGTCCCCCAGTCCTGACAGGCGAGTGGCGGCAGCGTGCGGTCCCCATCGACGGCAGGTAGCCCGGCCTGGTGAGACAGCAGCCAGCGGACGGAGATTGCCTCCTTCCCGTGCTGCCCGAACTCCGGCCAGTACCGCGTGACCGGGGCATCGACATCAAGCAGGCCTCGGTCCACGAGCATGTGCGCCGCGGTCGCCAGCACCCCCTTGGTCGAGGACCAGACATTGACCAGGGTGTCGCGCTCCCATGGACGTCCAGACTCCCGATCGGCGAGGCCTCCCCAGAGGTCGACGACGACCTGGCCATCCAACATCACGTGCAGGGCAGCGCCCAGTTCTTCGGCCTCGGCGAAGTTCTGCACGAAAGCCTCGCGGACGCCCTCGAAGCCGGGAGCAACCGTCCCCTGGACGCCGGGTACTCCGCCTTGCACGTCAACCATTCGCGCTCCCTCCAGCCGATGGGTACTCAGATTCTAGCCGGAGGCGGAGAGCCCACCTGTCACATTGGGGAGGGCCATAACGCAGTCCGGTGTTATCGTCTTGTAGTGACCCTCATCCAGCCGCAGCCGGCCCTCGTCACCGACCCATCCGATGTAGCCGCCATCGCCCGCGACATTCGCGCCGACGGATGGCTTGCCCTCGACCTCGAATTCATGACCGAGGGTCGCTACATCCCGGAGCTCAGCCTCGTCCAGGTCGGCTGGGGAAACATCGAGGTCCCGCAGGTCGCCGCGGTCGACCCGCTGCGCGTCGACGTCCAACCACTCGTGGACCTCGTCGGCGACCCAGCAGTCGAGGTGGTGATCCATTCGGCGCAGGCGGACCTCGCCCTGATCGGCGGCCAGTTCGGGATCAAGGGCCAGCACGTCTTCGACACGCAGATTGCGGGGGCCTTCCTCGGTTGGGGTGAGCAGATCGGCTACGGCGCGCTCGTCGAGCGTCTGTGCGGAGTCCACCTCGACAAGGGTGCCCAGTTCACCGAGTGGTCCCGACGGCCGCTGTCCGAGGAGCAGATCCGCTACGCACTCGACGACGTGCGCTACCTACCGCTTGCCTGGCGCACGTTGCGGGCCGACCTCGAGACGCGCGGCCGCCTCGACTGGGTAGAGGAGGAGTGCGACGCGCTCGCTGAGCAGTGGGCCGAGCGGACCCCGCCCGAGGAGATGTACCGCCGCGTACGCGGGTGGAACGGGCTCAAGCGCCGGTCGCTCGGCGCGCTCCGCGCCGTCGCCGCCTGGCGCGAGATCGAGTCGCGCCGCGCCAACCGCCCGCCATCCTGGCTGATGAACGACCGCACACTCCTGGAACTGTGCCGCCGTCCCCCGCAGACGATCGCGGAGTTCGCAAGCGTCCGAGGTCTGGGTGAGGGCACCGCGCAGCGATACGGCCGCGCGATCCTCGAAGCGATCGCGCGCGGCGTAGAGGACCCGCCCGAGATGGACGAGACGCCACCGCACCTCCCGAATCTCGGCCAGGCGTGGCCCGCCGTGCTCTCCGGCATCGTGCAGGCGCGCTGCCGCGAGGCAGACATCGCCGCCCGCTTCGTCGCCACCCGTCGCGACATCGATGACGTGATCGCGTGGTGGCTCGTCGGCGACCGCACGCAGGAACCACCACTCCCTCTGCTCGCCGGATGGCGCCGCGATCTCGCTGGCCAGGACGTCCTCGACTGGCTCGCCGGCGAGACCGCTGTGGTGGTGGACCCACACACCGAGGCCGGACTGCGGATCAACCGGTAACCCTCCTCCTACATCCTCGCGATGGCGTCCGAGAGCAGCCGGTTCAGGCTGACCCCCTCGATCGCGGCGCGTTCGGCCGCGCGGGCATGCAGGCTCGGCGGTATCCGGAGATTGAGCCGGCCGGAATACTCATGCTCATTCAGCGGCCCCGGGATGGGGTCTCCACGCTTGAGCATGACGCTCACGATCCCGCGCAATGCGTCATCCACGTTTGCGATCGCCTCGTCGGGCGAGTCACCCTCGCTGATGCAACCGGGGAATTCGAGCACGCGCGCGGTGTAGCCGCCATCCTCCACGTCGGGAACCAACATGCGCACATAGGGCCGAGCGACAATGCGCTCGACCTCCTGTGATGAAGCGGCCTTAGTCGGGCGTGGCATTCTCGGCCTCCTGGATCTGCTGGATAATCGCGCGCTTTGTCCCGTTCTTCTTCACGCCAACTGGGATCGATAGCGGGTACGGCCAGATGTCGTGCACAAACACCATGTGGGAGCCGGTCGTCCGGCGCTGGAGCCAGCCACGCTCCTCAGCAGCCCCTACCAGGTCTCGGTCGGTGTAGTTCGCCGGAGAGCGTCGCATCCGCGCGAGGTCGTACTTCACCGTTCCAGTACCATTATCAGTACCATGTGACCCCCGTCAACGGGGCGAGTCTACGATGCCGATGCCTTCGTTCCGGCTCGGGAGTGGCACTCTGAACCCGGGCTGAAGCGAGCCCCTACGGCTTCGCCCAGGCGAGCCGCTCGTCCAGGCGGCGCTGCAGCGTCACCTCCACCGGCACGAAGCCATGACCGCGCCAGAACGGGCCGCCCGAGGGGTTGGGCGTGGCGTAGTGCAGTGTGACGTAGGGGTGCCCCGCCTCGCGCGCCCAGTCGAGGGTGTGCGCGAGCAGCGCGGTCCCGGCGCCGGTGCCCCGCGCCTCGGGTGCGGTGATCCCTTCGTAGAGGTAGATCGAGCCCCCGGGCTGCGTGAACGCCGAGCCCCAGTCCTCCTGCGCTACGAGGAGATTGAGGGCGACGGCCACACCGTCCCGCCGCGCGAGGAAGATGCCGTTCGACTCGTCAGCCAGGGCGCCTGAGGTGAACGCCTCGATCGCCGCCGACGCCTGCCGTTCCATGTACGGCCAGAAGATGGGCGCGCCGCGGTGCCACCGGCCGCTCTCGTCCTGGAAGCGCAGCACCTCTGCGCGCTCGCCGGGCGTGGCCCGCTGTACCTCGATGGTGCCGTCGATGCCGCGGCCGCCTGCGGCGGCCGGGAGCGGCGTGCTCTCGCGCACGCAGAAGGTGTAGAGGGACCCGAAGCCGAGGTTGAACCATGCCTCGACCGTCGCCGGGGTGCCGAGCGGCATGCCGACGCGGTGCTCAAAGTAACCGGCGTCCACCCAACGCTCCCCGAGGTGGGCGTACATCGCCGCGTAGACCGGCTCGACGTCTTCCCCGGCGGCGATGCCGTGTCCGGAGGCGGGCATCGAGGCTTCCATCGTCGGCGCGTACTGCGCCTCGAACGACTCCAGCGCCGTGTGGCGACGGTGCCCGATCAGGAAGCCGGCCAGCCGGCCGCCGCGCTCCGCGATCACGCTGTCGCAGCGAGCCTCGGCGAGGTGCTTGCGCAGCATGACCTCACACGCCGCCGGGTCGGCGAAGCGCTCGGAGAGCAGCGGCAGCGTCGCGCGCTCCTCGATGCGCCGCGCCGCGAGCAGCGCGGCAAGCGTGGGGACATCGGCGTCCTCGACAGGACGCAGGGTGAGGGAAGCCACTGGCGGCTACCGGAACTGCGGCAGCACGGTAGAGGCGAAGAGTTCCGCAGGCTCGCGCGTGTCTCGCCCGAAGAACTCGATGTTGAACATGGTGCAGCCGGCTTCGACGTGCTTGCCGATCCGTTCGACGATCTGGTCCGGCGTCCCGGAGAGCGCCAGTTCGCCCTTCGGGTTCCCCATGTGGCCACCGAAGATCTTCTGCGCCATCTCCACCATCGGCCCCGCGGCTGCCTCGTCCTTCGCGATCGTGACGAGGCACTGCTGCGCCACCGTGATCTCCGAGGGGTCCCGCCCCACGCTGGCGCAGTGCTCGCGCAGGACCTCGACTTTGTGCGCGATGGCGTCCTGCTGGCCGGCGAGGTTATTCCAGATATCGGCGTAGCGCGCGGCGATCTTCATCGTCACCTGCTCGCCGGCGCCGCCGATCAGCAGCCGAGGCTGCCGCGCCGGCTTCGGCAGCGTGACGAGGTCCTTGGTCTGGAAGTACTGCCCCTCAAAGGTGACCGACTCCTCCTCGCCCCACATCCGGCGCAGCAACTGCGCCGCCTCGCGCAGCTGCCCGAGGCGCCCCTTCCGGTCGAGGTACGGCATGCCGAAGTCGGTGAACTCGCGCGGCATCCACCCGGCGCCGATGCCGGGAATGACGCGCCCGCCCGACATCTCGTCCACCGTGGCCACGACCTTGCCGAGGTGTGCGGGGTTCCGCATCCCGACCGGGGTCACGAGCGTCCCGATCTCGACGCGCGAGGTGATGGCGGCGAGCCCGGCCACCATCGACCAGGCCTCGAGGATCGGGATCGAGGGCGACTGGGGGCCATAGAGATGGTCGTTCACCCAGAGCGAGTCGTAGCCAAGGGACTCGAAGTGGGCAGCCGCGGCGCTCGCCTCCGCCCATGACCGCTTGATCTGGGGCATCATCACCCCGAAGTGCACCTTCGCCATGGCAGCCTCCCCGTACGCCCGCCGAGATTAGCGCAAGCGGCTCCCGGGCGATGGCAGCGGGGGACTGGCTAGGAGTGGCGTAGAATCCGGTTATGGCAGGCGCCTCGAAATCCCGCAATCCGTTCGTTCGAGAATTCCCCGCGCTCGCCTCGCGGGACTTCTCGCTGTTGTTCGGGAACTCGATGTTCTCGGCGGCTGCGAACTGGGCACTCTTGCTGGCGCGCGGTTGGTTGGTCTTCGACCTGACGAAGTCGTCATCGGCGGTTGGCCTGGTGACCTTCGCGGGGATGGCGCCGTTCATCTTCGCGTCCCCCATCTCCGGTGTGCTCGCGGACCGGATGGACCGGCGATCGCTCTCGCTCTTCTCGGGGATGGTCGCCTTCCTCGGGACCGTGGGGCTCGCCATCGTCACGCTCGCCGGGATCGTCGAGGTGTGGCAGGTGGTGGTGTTCGCGCTGCTCGGCGGGATCGCCAGGGCGGTCCAGACGCCCGCGCAGCAGGCGATGATTCCGGCCCTCGTCGAGAAGGATCAGCTCCTCTCCGGGATGGCGCTCTCCAGCGTCTCAGTGCACGGCTCCCGCTTGGCGGGCCCGCTCGTCGGCGGCATCCTCCTCGAGGTCTGGGGCGCTGGCTCGGTCTTCGTCCTTTCCGCCGCGCTCTACCTCGGTGGCGCGGTCTGCCTGTGGCGCATGCGCTACCGCAACAGCGCACCTCCCGGCACCCGCCGGCTCTCCGTCAGTCGGCTCTTCTCCGAGATGGGCGAGGGCGCCCGGTACATCGGGCAGGACCGGCGTGTCGCACTCGTCGTGATGCTGGTGGTGTTCCACTGCGCACTCACCATGGCGTTCGACTCGCTGATCCCGGAGTTGTCGCACGACCTCGGCGGTGGGGGACGCCTCTACTCCGCCCTGCTGATGGGCCTCGGCGCAGGCGCGATCACGGGCACCGTCGGCATCGCCAAGATCCCGACACTGGCATTGCAGGGGAAGACGCTCGCCGCCTGCGGCGCGGTGAGCGGCCTCGCGATGCTTGCGCTCGGGTTCGCTCCGAACCCCACGATCGCCGTCGCCGGCGCGGTCATCGCGGGAGGCGCGCAGGCCTCGTACATGGCGCTGTCGGCGACCTTCGTGCAGGACATGACCCCGGACGCGCTCCGCGGGCGGGTGATGTCGCTTTACGTGATGCTCGCGGCAGGGCACATGGCGTTCGTCAACCTCGGCATGGGGGCGCTCGCGGACATCGTGGGCGTGCGCCCGCTACTCGTCATCCCCGGCCTCATCTGGACCGCGATCTTCGTCGCCGGGATCATCGCCCTCAGCGACCTCCGGCAGTTGCTCACGCGTGGGACGTTCCACACGCAGGCGCCGGTCACGGTCGTCGCGCGGGTCTAGCCCTCGAGGCTCGACGACGCGCTCAGTTCCCGACTCGCTGGCCCACGCCCAGCTGTTCCCCCACGGGTCACGCATCCCAAAATCGCGGAGGCCCCAGGGCTCAGTCGTGAGTGGGGCGGTGATCTCCACCTCCCCATCCGCCTCGCAGGCCTGGAAGGCTGCGTCCACGTCGACGACCTCGAGGTAGGCGCTCGCTGGCCCGGCGGGCGTGCCCGCGAGCAGCGCGAGCTCCACTACCCTGGAGCCCAGGATCGCCAGGCCGTACTCGGGCGCCTGTTGTCGCACTTCGAAGCCAAGCGTGCGGCGGTAGAAGTCGACTGCCCGGGTAATGTCGTCGACAGGGAAGTTGGGACGGATGGCGATCACCGGACCTCCTCGCGTTGGAATCAGTCGAGCGCACGCAGTTCACGCTGTGTGAAGAACCCCCAGACGGCGGCGAGGGTGAGGATGACGCCGGAGAGCATCTGGTAGCGGTCCGCGCCGATCGCCGCGGCGCCCGCGCCGGCGAGGAGTGATCCGAGCGGGATGATGCCCGCGATGGAGAGCATATAGATGCTCATCACCCGCCCCATCATCGCGTTCGGCGTGTTGGTCTGGATCAGCGTCTGGTTCAGGTTCACATAGACCCCGCCCCCGAGGCCCCACAGCACCATCACGAGGGCCGTGAACCAATAGGTACCGGACCAGCCGGTCAGCACCATCAGCGGCCCGGCGAAGAGCAGGTTCACCACGAACCAGTTGCCCTTGCGATGCATCTCCTGCCTCGTCAGGAGGAACAGAGACATGCAGAACATGCCGACGCCGAGGAGCGCCAGCAGCAGCGAGTTCAGGCTCGGCCCGACCTGCAACTTGTCGCGCGCGATCTCCGGGATCAGTACGAAGGTCGGCCCGAGCATGAAGAGCCCGGAGATCACCGAGAAGATCACCAGCCCGCGCAACGCGCGGTCGCTAAACACGAAGCGCACGCCCTCGCGGGCCGCGTCGCGCATGCTCGGACGCGCGACCACCGAGGGCGCTGCCGGCGGCAGGTGCACCCCAAGCATCGCCACGCCGCCGACGAGGTAGCCTCCGGCCAGCAGGGCGAAGGCCCCGCCGTAGTCGAACATGGCAATCGCGATGCCGCCGACGGCCGTGCCAAAGAACTGCGCGAGGTTCTGTCCCATGGTGCGCAGCACGATGCCCTGCGTCAGCCGCGCGGGCGCGACGATCATCTGCACGATCGAGGTCAGCGGCGGCTGCACCGAAGCCGTCACGAAGCCCGTAGCCAGCGCCAGCGCCATCGCGACCGGCACAGAGATAGCGCCGGCCCACCAGAGCAGCGCGACGGCGGCAGCCACCGCTGCGCCCAGCAGGTTCGAGACGATGACCATCTTCCGACGATCGAGACGGTCCGCCCAGACACCAGCCGGCATCGTGATGAAGAAGGCCGGGATGCCCAGGGCGAAGCCCACCACGCCACCGAGCCCGCTGCGGTTGGACAGTTCCAGGACGAGCAGCACGAAGGCGAACCGTTGCGCGCCAAAGACCAGGAAGTAGACGAAGTTGGCGATCCAGTAGGAGCGATAGCCACCATCACCGAAGAGAGCGAACGACGTGACGATGCCGGGCCGTGCGGCCTCGGTGCTCCCGGCCTGGGCTCGATGTCCTGCCACCAAGCGTCCTCTCAGCGCAAGCATCCTACTCCGGGCACGGCCGCCCCCTGTGCCATCGCGCCGTGACCCATCACGGGCGATGTATGACGTGCGGCATGAGTTCGCATGAAGGTTGCCGGGCGCGAGATACTGCGTCGCGGGCCGCCCGCCCGACGCGCGAGGTGCTGGGAGCACGAGTATGGCAGCCCCTCGCAGTGCGCCCCAGATCGACTGGCCGGCGGTCCACCGCGAAGCCCTCGACGTCCTCACCCGCTATCTCCGGATCGACACGTCCAACCCGCCGGGACGTGAGGCGCCCGCCGCGCGATTCCTCGGATCGCTGCTCGAAGCGGAGGGGATCGAGACGCGCTACCTCGAGACCGCGCCGGACCGCGAAGTGCTTTACGCCCGCATCCCCGGTGACGGGTCGCACCGGGGGCTCATGCTCGCTAACCACCTCGACGTTGTCCCGCCGGAACGGCGTTACTGGACGCTGCCGCCCTTCGAGGGCGTAGTGCAGGACGGCCGTGTCTACGGCCGCGGCGCCCTGGACATGAAGGGCTTCGCGGTGATGCAGCTCATCACCGTCATCCTCGCCCGCCGTCACGGCCTTCCCCTGACCCGCGACCTGATCTACTGCGCCGTGCCTGACGAGGAGGCGCTGGGGCGCTTCGGGATGCGCTGGCTGTGCGAACAGCATCCAGAGCTGCTGGACGGGGTGGAGTTCGCGCTGAACGAAGGTGGCTCCGGCTCCCTGGAGTTCGGCGAGCGCCCCGTCTTCCAGGTAGCGGTCAACGAGAAGTGGGTGTGCTGGATGCGCATCACGGCGCGGGGCATCCCGGGCCATGGCGGCATCCCCTCACCGCCCGACCACAACCCGATCCTCCGCCTCACCCGCGCCCTCGACCGGCTGGTCGCATGGAAGCGGCCCATCACGGTCACGACGGAGACGCGCGCGTGGCTGGACCGCCTCACGGCGCAGGGCCTGGCGCACTGGGGCACCACCGAGGCGCGCCTCGAGCACGCCGTGGAGGCCTCCTCCGGGCTGGAGGCGTTCTTCACAAACACGCTGAACATCACCATGGTGCAGGGGGGCGTGAAGGCGAACGTCGTCCCTGGCCGCGCGACGGCCACCCTCGACTGTCGCCTCCTCCCGGGTCAGTCGCGCGACGCCTGGCGCGATGAGGTGATCGCCTGCATCGACGATCCGGACGTGCGAGTCGAGTTCTTCGAGGGGCTGGACACGGAGGCTCCACAACCGGCCTCATTCGACACGGACCTCTTCCGCGCCATCGAGGCGGCTGTGACGGACGTGATGCCGACGGCGGTCGTGGTACCGAGCATCACCGTCGGGGGGACAGACAACCGCTTCCTGCGCGCCCGCGGCATCCACGCCTACGGGCTGATCCCTGCCGTCCTCGCCGGTACCGAACGCGCCGGATTTCACGCCAACGATGAGCACATCACCGTTGAGCACCTCAACAGCGGCTGCGAACTGACCTACGACATCGTGCGGCGGCTCTGCACCTAGGCGTGCGACGCTCAGCTCACCGACCGCTAGCACTCTGACTGATCGTCGGTTCACCCCCTCTCCTCAACGCGGCCTCCCGCATGATCGTTCCCCTGACAAAGGCCGAGGAGTCAGTCATGGGATCTACCCCCGAGGAACATCCACGACGGTTCCGCTGGCCTTCGAATCGCCAGCTGGCCCTGACCGGATTTGTGACAGTGTCAGCTCTCTTGCTTGGGATAGTGGTCTGGGAGACGCGCGTCACCCTTCGCACATCGGGTGGGATTTATGAGAGGGTGAGTCCGTTCACCGCCGAGGTCACGACCACGGCAGGGGCATCTATCGCGCGTAGCCGGCTGGCCTGGCGCGATCCTCGAAACTGGCGATTCGACACATTCGACCCGGCGGATCCAGCGCGGATCATCCATTCGCAGCAAGTCGAGTCGGGCCGCCTCGTGATCAGGAGCGCTGACGGATCCGAGACACACTTCTCCGAGGCGCTGGACAGGGTCCCGGGCGAATGGTTCATCACACCGGCAACCGCGCTCGGCCGAGGTGGCACGAGGACCGGCGAGAACACTCTGCTCGTCCGTCAGACCCGCCTGCGTCCCTGCGATGACCTCGCGGCTCCGAGTTGTGAAGGAAGGACTCTGGTCGAGGAGACCGTTGAACACGAATACCAGCCGGATACCGGCATCCCCGTCCGTTACACCGTGATCGTCGATGGGGAGGTCGTGAAAGATGTGCGGCTCAGCAACATCGAGCCTGCGTAGTCCCGTCGCCCGGACGGATCATGAACAAGCGAGAGGCCCGCGGGCCTCTCGCCCGTCAGAGGAATCCTGCCTTAGCGCGGCCGGTCGGGGTCAGAGCGATAGTCGGCGTAGGGGCCGTCGCGCCAAGCGAGGGCCTCCTTCAGACCGCCGGAGCGCATCTTGTCCGCCCACTGGTACGCCTGGCTCGTGAACCCGCCCGCCGCGTCGAGGTCCGTGCTCGAATGCACCGACGAGTAGATGCCCATGTTCTCGTGGAAGCGGTTCATGTGGACCTTCAGCATCGCCAGGTGGTCGGCCGGCAGGATCGCGATCCGCTCGGCCATCGCGAGTACCTCGTCGTCGAGGCGGTCGCCGGGGACGGCGCGGTTGATCAGGCCGATCTCGGCTGCCTCCACCGCGCTGATGTTGTCGCCCGTGTAGAAGAGCTCCTTCGCCTTCCGCATCGGGATGAGCAGCGGCAGGATCATCGAGGTGCGCGTGCCGGCGAAGCGGAGACCCGGGTGGCCGAACTTCGCGTCGTCCGCCGCGATCACGAGGTCGGCCATCATCGACAGCTCGCAGCCACCGGCGATGGCGTAGCCGTGCACCTGGGCGATCGTCACCTTCTGGATGTTCCAGAAGTACATGTGGATGTTCGTGATGCGCTGCATCCCGCCTCGCACGCCCTGCCAGAGCCGTCGGCCCTGCTCGTCCGTCGTCCGGAATTGGCGCACGACGGCGTCCGCGCCCGTCCGCTGCGGCGGAGTGAGGTCATAGCCGGCGCTGAAGGTGCGCCCCGCCCCGCGGACGACGATGACGCGCGCGCTGGAGTCTGTCTCCAACCCTTCGAGGGCGTCCCGGAACTCGAACAGCAACTCCTGGGAGAGGGCGTTCATCTTCTCCGGACGGTTGAGCGTGATCCGTGCGATCCGGCCGTCCGTGCCGATGCGGTCGATCAGCAGGTTCTCGTACTCGGTCTCAGCCATCGGTGTCCCCTCTCGCCCGTCTGCGGGCGCGCGCAGTATAGGACGCGTTCGCGGACACCCTCAGAGGCGAGAATCCGGTCAGGATCGGGTCACCCGGGTGTGCACCTCCCGGGTCAACAGCTCGATCCGCTCGGTCAGGTCATGCACCTGCTGCGTGAGTTCCGTGTTCTGGCGCAGGAGCACCAGGATCGCGTCCGAGATGTCTTCACGATGGGCCGCGTCGGCCTCCGTCCAGGCCCGGTCGCGTTCGGACTGACGGGTCTGGGCGAGCAGGATCATCGGGGCCGCATACGCGGCCTGCGTGGAGAACGCGAGGTTCAAGAGGATGAACGGGTACGGGTCGAAGTCCGTCACGTTCGCCGCGTTCAGGGCGAGCCAGACCACCACGAGCGCCGTCTGCATCAGCAGGAATCGAGGCGTCCCAAACGCCCGGGCGAACCGCTCGGCGAAACGACCGAACGTGTCGTCTCCGAAGGTGGCGCCGAGGTGGCCGTGAGGCTCCAGGAAGCGCATATGAGCCAGCGGCCGGGGCACGGTCGGACCGGCAAAATTTGGTGAGGGCAGCGGTGTCGTCATGGAAGCCTCCGGGTACGCCCCCGATCCTAGGCCGCACCGGGCGCATTACACTGGTCGCATGGCCGACCAGGACCGACCACAGACGCTCGAGGACCCCGCCACGCACGAGCGACGCGAGCCGGTGTCGATCGTGGTCCTCTCCGACTACATCTGACCGTGGTGCTATGTCGGCCTCGTGGAGGTCGAGCGGGTCTACAGGGAGTGGGAGGTCACGCTCGAGTGGGCGCCCTTTTTCCTCGACCCCTCGATCCCGCCTGAGGGCCGCACCCGCACCCCGACGACGACCCCGGACACGCCGCCCTCCGCCATGGAACTGCGCGGGGAAGCGCTCGGCATCAAGTTCAAGCGAGGCCGCACGTTTCAGCCGCACACGCACCTGGCACTCGAGGCCGGTGAGTGGGTGGCGGAGTTCGGCAACACCGAACAGGTGATCGAGTTCCACCGCCGGCTGTTCCGCGTGCACTTCACGGACCACGAGAGCCTCATGGACCTCGACGTCCTCGCGCGCGAGGCCACGGCGACCGGCCTGGACGGTGAGGCGCTGCGCGCCGCCCTGATCTCCGGCGAGGTGCGCGAGGCGGTCGACGCCGGGATCGAACACGCCTACTCGATCGGTGTGACGGCCATCCCGACGTTCATCTTCGACGGCAAGTACGCCGTCGTCGGTGCGCACGAGTACCCGACGTTCGAGCGCGTGCTGGAACAGCTGGGTGCGAAGCGCCGCGACGTCCCCTTGCCGCAGCCGCCCGAGCCGCCGCGGGCACGAGCCTGACGGACCGCGTTAGCGCGGCGCATACATGATCAGCCCGACGCCCACCAGGCAGACCATGCCACCGGCGAGGTCGAAGCGGTCCGGGCGGTAGCCGTCTGCCACCACCCCCCAGAGCATCGATCCCGCAACGAAGACGCCGCCGTAGGCCGCGAGGACTCGTCCAAAGTGGGCGTCGCTCTGGAGCGTCGCGACGAATCCATACAGCACCAGCGCGCCTCCGCCCGCGGCGACGAAGAGCAGCCCGCGATGCTCCCGGATGCCCTGCCAGACAAGCCACGCACCCCCGATCTCCGCGACGGCTGCGAGGGCGAACAGGGCTAATGAACGAAGCATGGCGGCGAGACTATCCGATCCGCCCGTCAGCGAGCGGCCCTTGAGATTCGAGTCGCTCGAAGGCTTACCGTCCGGTGTATCGGAGTCAAGACAGGGGAGCCCAGCCATGTCATACACCATCGCCGAGGTGGCAGAAGCGGTGGGGGTGCCGCCCAGCACCCTCCGGTACTACGAGTCACAGGGGATCGTCCGGCGGCCACCACGCGGAGCGAACGGCTATCGCATGTACGAAGACCGCGACGTGGCCCGTCTCCAGTTTGCTGCGGGCGCGCGGCGCCTGAACCTCAGTTTGCCGGCCCTTCGGGAACTCGTCGAAGCCTGGGACAGTGACGACTGCTCGGCGGTGCAGCACCGGATGATCGCGGTCGTGGCGGAACGGCAGGCAGAAGCACGCCAGCAGATCGCGGGACTCACCCGGCTCAGCGAGCAGTTGCAGGAGACCGCTGAGCGCCTGCGGCAAGACCCTGGTGCCGGGGCATGCAGCGATTCCTGCGGCTGCGCGGCCGCATCCCCCGCGCCGGGTCCCGGGTCCGAACGATTCGAAGGAATGGGCCGGCTCCCGATGGCCGGACAATCCCCCTCGGCGATAGCCTGCACGCTGGCCGTGGATGATCGACCGTTGCGGCAGACGGCGTGGCGGTCGCTGATCGAGCGGGCAATCGACCGGACCGCCATCGATGGTGGCATCGCCATTCGCTTTCCAGCAGAGAGCGAACTCGCTTCCGAACTCGGTCGGCTTGCAGTCGCTGAGGAAGGGTGCTGCTCCTTCTTCTCGTTCCGCCTACTGGTCGAAGGCGGTTCGCTGCTCTTCGAGGTACGCGCGCCCGGCGAGGCGGCAGCGATTGTCGCCGCGTTGTTCGGGACAGCCACGAGTCATACCGCGAGCGGTCGGCTGAATGGGAGTGCACGGTGAGCGATCAGACGAACCCCCACGCCACCCCCCCGAAGGGCTGGTTCGCCGGCGCAGCCGTGGTTGTGGGCTGTGCCCTCGCCTGCACGCTGCCCCTCATCGCAGGAGTGGGCGCCGCTGCGGGCCTGGGCGCCTTCGTGACCGGTGCAGCCGCCTGGGCGGCCCCATTCCTGCTAGCGGCTGGAGTCGCCGCCTTGCTCTGGTGGCGCAGGCGTCGCCTCGACGCCTGCTAGCCACTCGCTGCCGCAACACCTAACCGCGCCGAGGCAACTCCACCGTCGCGGTGCCCTGCACCGGTTTCTCGCCTCGCTCGTTCTCCAGCGTGACATCGAGGGTCACCAGGCCCGGTTCGCCGTCGGGAGCGTCGCTCCCCGCGTCCGTCACGATGGCGAGGCAGCGTAGTTTGTCGTTGTGCATGACCGGACGCCGGAATGAGACCTCGAGGCTGACGATCCGGCCAAGGGGGCCCATCCAGTCAGTGACGATGCGGGTGATGATCGCCGTGGACATCGTGCCGGGGATGATCGGCCGCGCGAGCCCCTCGCTGCGCGCGACGGAGGTGTCCGTGAAGCGGCCCATGCGCTGCGCGCTGCGGTTCGTGTCCGTGCTGAGGAAGGCAGCGACATGCTCTGGTGTCGGCTGCTGGTACTCCTCGTACTCGTCTCCGATCGAGACGTCCTCGTAGTACCGCTGGCCCGCGAGCGCGTCGGTGGTCATTCGGCGTCCCCTTCGACAGCCTTCGTCTCTCGCATCACCATCGAGTTCTCAAGCGTCGCGACGGTCTCGCCGTGCTGGTTGATGTAGCGGTTGCGGCGGACGACGAAGACCATCCGGCCGGACCGGCCCGTCTTCTCATACACCTGCGCTACCGAGGCGTACCCCTCCAGCACGTCCCCAGCGCGGATCGGCAAGTGGTACTCCTGCCGCGACCCCGCCATGAACGAGGTGCCCGTGAAATTGATCGCAGGGTCGGGCGGCGGCGCGAGCCGTGCGGTCTGCAGAATGCCCGGAGGAGCGATGATGCCGCCGTACGGCCCCTGCGCGGCGAACACCGGGTCGGTGTACAGCGGGTTGGTCTCTTGCAGCGCGCCGCAGTAGGCGGCGATCGTCTCGGCCGTCACTTCGAGGCGTCCCGCCGGCAGTTCCTTCCCGATCACGGAGCGGTCGTACTCAAGCGCGTCCCCGCCGAGGTCGCCCATCCGGCTGGTCGCCGGCACCAGTTGTGCCAGCGTCGGCCGTGGCGGGATCACGGCACCCGGCACCGTCTCCTCGAGCCGCATCGCCTGGAACGCGGCTGCTGGGTCGCGCAGCGCAGCCACGAGGTCATCCACCGTGCGGATCGAGCGGTCGAAGCGCGTCAGGCAGCGGCCGAGGGCCGAGACGAAGTGCGAGTCGCTGGCACCGATCTCGCGCAGGCCCCGGGCGACCGCGAGGTCATGGGCACGCGCGTTCTCGAAGTCACTGCTGCCGCCGTTGAGCGCCTCGATCACCGTGATCGGCGCGAGGTCGATGTCGCGCTCCTCGACGTGGTCGACCAGGCCGATGTGCGGCCGGCCGCCATGCGCACCCACCGCGATGCCGCCGGTCTCCCACGCCGCGCGGAACACATCGGCGTAGGGAAGGGAGACATCGGAGAGGTCAAAGCGGTCGAGGAACGCCTGCGTCACGCCGTAGACGAGGACGTGCCCGATGTCCGTCTCCACCTCGACACCGCGCAGGACGACCGCGTTGTACTTCGCTGCCAGTTCGGAGTAGTCCTGGGTAGGGTCGAAGTTCCGGTGCTCGGTCAGGACGAACCCGTCGATGCGGAACCCGAGGCGGCGGCGCGCCTCGATCCATTTGAGGTAGCCCTCCACGGTGCCGCCAGCGTCGTCCGAGCCGCCGGAGGAGTGCACGTGCAAGTCGAGATAGGTGTGGATGTCATTCATCATGGAGCCTCCCTGCCCGCCGGCGTCCTCGATGTGGCGCGGGGTCGAGCGGTCGGGGGGATTCTCGGCGCGCGGCCGGGCGACCGTCAATGCGGCAGGTACTGGCGTGGACGAGGATACTGACTGCATGGATCAATCGATGGGCGGGCCGCCCCCCACAGAATTCGAGCGCTCCCTGCTCGCCTGGCTGAGGGTCGAGCGAGGCGTCGAGGAGTCACGTCGCCTCGTGCGGGTGGACGAAGAGGAGGCGCTGGTCTCCAAGTTCGAACCCGGCTTCGCCGCGCGCCTGCACGAACTCCTGCGGCTGGTCCCGGACCTCTTCGACGAGGCCACGGTGGTCGCGAACACTGAGCGAGAAATGGCATCGATGCCTGAGGCGCCCCGGGTGGACGCGTGGCATGCCGCTATGCATCGGGCACTGGCGGAGGCAGGAGAGCGGCACGCCGTGCCGGACCTCCGCCTGGCCGAGGTGCGTACGGGAGTGGACTCCGTCCGGGCGGTGCTCGACGCCGTCCTCTGGACGGAGCCGCTTTGCGGCGACGAGTACGTCCCCGAGTCGGGCGAGGTCGAGGCGTACCGCGAGGGCCTAGAAGCGCTGGAGGACGGGCGTGACATCTTCACGCGCTACTACGGCACCTTCGAGGGGCACGCAGTACGCAACCACTGCCCGGGCGCGGCGTTCGCGCGCGTGCTGCTCGCGCAGGCCTGGCGAGCGGTTACCGGCACGCCGGCGCCGGCAGCGTAGGCAAGGGCGGTCCGGTGCGGTTGTCGGACGACACGATCTCATGAGTTCCCTCGACCCCGGCGGTGCCGATGCCCCGGGGGGGCGGGGCTATGAGGGAGATCATCCACAGGGGCAGGGGATGCTGCTGACCTCCGCAGCACCTGGCTTGGATGGGCGGCGAAGATGAACCGAGGGGTTGGTCAGGGAGCAGGGGATGACACCCGCGACACCGATCGCGGTCGCCCGGGTGGAGGGGCTCGCTGGATGCGATTCTTCCGTCGAGGGCGGGGGCGCACGGCGATCGCGGACGTGTCCAGCGGGGCCCCGGATCCAGCGCCAGAGGCCCGCGGCGAGGCTGAGGCCCTGGTCAGGATGTTGTCCGCGCGAGACCCCGAGACCGGCGCTCACGTGAACAGAGTTGCCTGCATCGCCACGGAGATTGCGCTGATCGACGGGATGGGCCAGCGTGACGTGCTGCCCGTGGAGATTGGCGCGCGGTTGCACGACATCGGCAAGCTGGGCATCCCAGACGCCATCCTGACCAAGCCATCCTCATTGGACGACGCCGAGTGGGCTGTCTTGCGACGCCATCCAGAAATTGGCGGCGATCTGCTCAGATCCATTCCGGTGCTCACCCATGTCGCATCGACCGTGGCTGCACACCACGAGCGCTGGGACGGCAAGGGTTACCCCGGTGGCCTTCGCGGGGAGGCGATCCCGCCCGAGGCGCGGATCTTCGCGCTCGCCGATTCGATCGATGCGATGACCTCCGACCGGCCGTACCAGCCGAAGCGGGACTGGACGTACGTGCGCGCGGAACTCGCCGCGGGCGCCGGGGGTCAGTGGGATCCTCGCCTCACAGGCGTCACCTTGGACGCCCTCGACCGCATCATCCAGCTGGAACACGGCTGCCCGCACGGCGACAGCCAGCCCTGATCGGGAGCCAGGAGCACGCGCGGGCTCGCCCGCATGACATCCGGTGTCCGGCGCTCTGGCGCCGACCCGCCTGCCGAGGCTACCCCGTCGCACGCTCGCACGGGTTGCGCTGGGATTCCTTCCGCGAGACCGGGACACCTGAGACCGGCGGTCTAGGTCGACTCCGCTCGGAGGCGCTCGCGCACCAGGTGGCGCTGGAGTTTTCCTGAGGCGGTGCGAGGCAGCGGCACCGTCTCCACCAGCAACTCGCGCGGCACCTTGTAGCCAGCGAGGCGCCCTCGCAGGTGCGCGTCCAGCGCCTCCGCTTGGGGTGCTTCGAATCCATCCTTTGGCACCACCACAGCAACGACGCGAGCACCCCAGCGTTCGTCCGGCAGCCCGACTACGACGCACTCCTCGACGCCCGGGTGCTCCATCAGCACGGACTCGACCTCCGCGGGATAGACGTTCTCGCCCCCGCTTACGATCAGGTCATCTCGTCGGTCGGCAACGTAGAGGTAGCCCTCCCCGTCACGCCAACCGAGGTCTCCGGTGTACAGCCACCCGCCGCGGATCGCAGCCGCCGTGGCGTCCGGGCGGTGGAGGTAGCCGGCACACACCGTCGGCCCGGCGACGAGGATCTCCCCCACCTCGCCCGCCTCGGCCTCGCGGCCATCCACCTCGATTCGCACAGTCGAGGTCGAGAGCGGCAACCCGGCGGACCCGAGCTTGCGCAACGCATCACCCTGGCTGAGCGTGGCGACCTGGGAGCAGGTCTCGGTCAGCCCGTACGTCTGCATGACCGGCATCGAGCGCCGCGCAGCCTCCTCCAGCAGCGCTCGTGGCGCGGGCCCCCCACCCAGGAGGACACCGCGCAGGGTGCGTGGGAAAGCCTCGGACGACACCTCGAACACCCGCTGCAACATCGTGGCCACGACCGAGAGCAGCGTGATGCGCTCCTCGCGTAGCGCCCGATCGACGCGCGTCTCGTCGAAGCGCTCGTGGATCACGGCCGTCGTCCCATAGATCGCCGAGCGCAGGAGGATTGAGAGGCCCCCGACGTGGAAGAGGGGCATGCAGGCCAGCCAGCGGTCGTCATCCTGCACGCCGAGGTTCGCCGCGCTGGCCACGGCGCTCCAGTGGAAGTTGCCATGCGTGAGCAGAGCGCCCTTCGGTCGCCCAGTCGTACCGGACGTGTAGATCACCGAGTGCACTCGGTCCTTCTCCACGGACTCGCGTGCCGCGAACGGGGGACCCGCATCCCATCGCGCATCCTCGATGTCGAGGGTGCCCACGCCCGCTGCTGCCGCCGCTTCGCGCGCGAGCGGGGCCGGCGACGCGTCATGGATCAGGAGGCGGGCGCGGCTGTCGCGCAACTGGTAGGCGATCTCTGTGGCGGAGAGCCGCGCGTTCAGCGGCATGAACGCCGCCCCGGCACGCGGGACCGCATGCGCGAACCGCGCGATCGGCAGGCCGTTGTTCGCGAGCACCGCCACAGGCTCTCCAGCCCCGATGCCCTCCGCGCGCAGCGCGCCGGCCGCCGAGGCCACCCGCGCCTCCAGTGTGGCGTAGTCCCAGCTCTCGCCCGAGCATTCGAGGGCAGGATGCCCCGGGTGCGTACGCGCCCGCAGGCCGACCCAGTCCTGAAGCGCGACATTGAGGGGGAGCCCCGGCATCAGGCGCGCACCCAGTCTGACCACGGCGTCTGAGCCACCGCGTCCAGCGCCGTCTCGTCCACCTCGACACCGAGTCCCGCTGCGACTGGCACCGCCAGATGGCCACCCATGGGGACGAGCGGGCGCGCGACGACGTCTGCCGCCAGGTGCTCCCCCGTCGACAGGCCGTGGGCAACATCGACGTCCGGCGTGATGCCGAGCGCGGCCGCCAGGTGCAACGCGACGGCGGTCCCGATCGATGAATCAAAGGTCGTGGTGACGACGACGGTCATGCCGCGGTCGATCGCTCGCCGCGCGAACTCAAGCGAGGGCCGGATTCCGCCAAACATCATCGGCTTCAGCACCACGACGCTGACCGCATGGTCATCGAGTATCCGCTGCCGCGCCGACGGGTCAACCAGCGCCTCGTCCGCGCCAATGCGGACCGGCGCGAAGGCATGGATGCGTGCAAGGGCGTCGATATCGCGCGCGGCGACCGGCTGTTCCAGCCACTGGATGTCATAGGGCGCGAATGCCTCCACGGCGGCGCGGGCGGCCGCCTCGTCCCATGCTCCGTTCGCGTCCAGCCGGATCGACGCCTCCGGGCAGGCCTCGCGCACCGCCCGCACGCGCGCGACCTCCTCGTGGAGGGGTGCGATGCCAACCTTCAGTTTGAGGACCGAATACCCCGCGCGGATGGCATCCCGGGCGTAGCGCACGACCTCGCGCGGCGTCCCGCTACCGACTACCGCGTTCACCGCAACGGACGAGGCGGGGTTGAGACTGAGCAGCGCTGCCACGGGCACGCCCGCGGCCTTCCCTTCCAGGTCGAGCGATGCGGTCTCGACGGCGCAACGCAGCGCTTCCACGCCTGGCCCCGCGAGGAGCCTGTGGAAGATGGTCATGCCATCCCGAGAGAGGAGCGCCAGCACGTCCTGCTGCGTGCCGCCTCCAAGGCTGGGATACGGCGAGGCCTCCCCATAGCCGATGCGACCTGCGTCGTCGCGCACCTCGATCAGGACTCCGTCGCGGAATGCGGTCTGACCGTGCGCGGCCTCGAAGCGCGCGCGGAGAGGAAGGCGGAACGGCCGCCAGCGGAGCGCGGCTGGGCGTGGAGCGGATGTCGTCATGGGGACGAGGTTAGAACGAGACGCCGATCGCCAGCAGGATGCCAAACAGCAAGTGAAGGCGCGCCGTGGAGCGGAGCGCTTTATTCAGGCTCGGCCCGTCCGTCCTTGCAACCACCGCGGCCACCGGCAGCACTGCCGCGGGGACCGAGGCCCAGGACAGCAGCACCCAGCCGGAGAACGAGCCGAGCAGCCAGAGCGAACCGGCCGACAGGTACGCGAGCACCACCACCAGCACAAACTCGAACCGCGCGAGCCGGCGCCCGAGGTAGACCGCGAGCGTGTACTTCCCCGCGAGCCGGTCGGTGTCGATGTCGCGGACGTTGTTCACCACGAGGATCGCGGTCACCGTGAGCGACACCGGCAGCGCTGCCGCGAACACGTCCGCCGTCACCACCCCTGCCTGGACGTAGTACGTCCCGGCCACTGCGACGACGCCGAAGAAGATGAAGACGAAGAGCTCGCCCAGCCCTCGATAGCCAAACGGCCACGGCCCACCGGTGTAGGTCACTGCTGCAAGCATGGAGGCCAGCCCGATTGCGATGATCGGCCAGCCGCCCTGCGTCACGAGGTAGAGCCCCGCTACGGTCGCCACCAGGAACGCCACGAGGATGCCCTGCTGGACCTGGCGCTGCGTCAGCAGGCCCTGTTGCGTCGCTCTCGGCGGGCCGAGGCGCGAGTCGTTGTCAGCGCCACGACGGAAGTCGGACAGGTCATTCGCGAAGTTCGCGCCCACCTGCAGCGCGAGCGCCCCGATCATTGCCGCGGAGGCAGCGAGGGGGGCGCGGACGCCATCGTGGATCGCCACGCCGGTGCCCACCAGTACCGGGACGATGGCGGCCGTCAGCGTGGGCGGCCGGACGGCGAGGAGCCAGGCACGGAAGGAGCCGGGGCGCGGAAGGGTGCGGGCGGCTGGCGGCATCTCGATCCTTCGCGCGCTAGCCGTGGAACGGCAGGCGGGTGAACTTGGTGAAGTCGGGCGTGCGCTTCTCAACGAAGGCGTTGCGACCTTCCTTGGCCTCGTCCGACGTGTAGTAGAGCATCGTCAGGTCACCCGCGAGCACCTGCAGCCCGGTGGCGCCATCCGTGTCGGCGAGGAAGGCATTCTTCAGGAACCGGATCGCCGTCGAGGACTTCGCAAGGATCTCGCGCGCCCACTCCACGCCCTCGTCCTCCAACTGGTCGAGCGGGACGACCTTGTTCACGAGGCCCATCTGGAGCGCTTCCTGCGCGTCGTACTGACGGCAGAGATACCAGATCTCCCGCGCCTTCTTCGTCCCGACCAGCCGCGCGAGCATCGACGTGCCATAGCCCGCGTCGAAGGAACCCACGCGTGGCCCCGTCTGGCCGAAGCGCGCGTTCTCCGCGGCAATTGTGAGGTCGCAGATCACGTGGAGCACGTGGCCGCCACCGATGGCATAGCCAGCGACGAGGGCGATCACGGGTTTCGGCATCTCGCGGATGAAGCGCTGGAGCGGCAGCACGTTCAGGCTCGGGTTGCCGTCCTGCCCGACATAGCCAGAATGCCCGCGAATGCGCTGGTCACCGCCGGCGCAGAACGCGCGGCCGCCGGCACCGGTGAAAAGGACGACTCCGATGGAGTTGTCCGACGCAGCGTCACGGAAGGCGTCGGCCAGTTCGTCCAGTGTGCCCGGACGGAAGGAGTTGTGGACCTCCGGCCGGTTGATGGTGATCTTGGCGATCCCCTCGGCCTTGTCGTACAGGATGTCCGTGTATTGCTTCACAGACTGCCATTGGATGCTCACGATGTGTCCCCCGCCCACCGTCCGACCGCAGCCAAAGGCTCACAGCCGGTTGCGAATCCCCCGCAAGAAGTCCAGCAACACGGCGTTGAACGCCCCAGGCCGCTCGAGGTGCGCACAGTGCCCGGCGTCCTCGATGATCTCAAGGCGCGCGTCCGGGATCGCCTGCGCCATCTCCGCCGCTATGGCGCTGAACTTCGTATCCAGCCTACCGGCTGTCAGCAGAACGGGCACGCTGAGGGCACCCAATCGGTCACCGACCCACATCTGCGAGCCGGTCCCCATGCCCCGGAGCGAATTGGCGAGGCCCGTCGCGCGCTGTGCCAGCCGCTGCTGACGCAGCGCCACCCGTTGTGGCTCGGTCAGCGTCGTCTTCTGTGAGTCCCACAGCGGGATCGATTGCCAGTAGTCGATGAAGGCCTCAAGCCCCTCGGTCTCCAGCTTGCGGGCCAGCGCCTCGTCCGCCGCGATGCGGTCGGCCCGCTCCTGCTCCGTCGCGAGGCCGGGTGAGGCACCCTCGAGCACGAGCGCCGAGACGGCCTCCGGGTGCTGGACAGCCAACTGCAGCGCCGTCCGCCCGCCCAGGGAATAGCCCACCCACACGGCCCGCTCGAACCCGATCCGATGCAGCATTTCCACCAGGTCATCGACCGCCCGGGACATCTCGTACCGTTCGACCGTCGGAGGCGACCCGGACCAGCCGTGTCCGATCAGGTCCACCGACAGCGTTGTGAACTCGCTGTCGAGCGCTTTCACCACGTCGTACCAGCTCGTGCGCGAGCCGGTGAAGCCGTGCAGCAGGACCACGGGTGGCCCCATGCCATACCGGTCGACGTTCAGCACGAGGCCATCGACATCGACGTGTGGCATCTGTCCCCCTGCCCTACGCGTGCGCGGCCAGCGTGTCGCGCACCGCCTCGGTCGCCCGCGCCCAGACGAGGGCGTGCTGCGCCACGTTACGGTCCCGCTCCGTGCGGAGTTCGAGCACGTCCAGCCCGGGCCGGGCGAGTGCCGCCGCGACCGCCTCGCGTTGGTCGCCGGAGCCGAGCACCGCGTGCCGCCCGTGGTGCAGCGCGACCGCGTGGGCAAGGTCCACGCCGTGCGGCGTCCCCCACCACGCGTCGAAGCGGTCCGGGACGGCCTGTCGCTGGGGCAGGAAGGAGAAGATCCCGCCGCCCTGGTTGTTCACAAGCACCACCGTGAGGTTCAGCCCATAGCGGTGCGTGGGCCAGAGTCCGTTCACGTCGTGCAGGAAGGAGAGGTCGCCGATTAAGAGCGCCACCGGCCCGTCCGACACCGCCGCCGCCCCGACCGCCGTCGATGTCACTCCGTCGATCCCGGAGGCACCCCGTGTCCCGACGATACGGACATCGCGCTCGGTGTTGAAGAAGAAGGAGTCGATGTCACGGACCGGCATCGAGTTCCCAGCGACCAGCGTGCTGCCCGAGGGGAGCGCGGCGCGCAGGTCCAGCACGGCCTGCCCCTCGAAGGTCTCGCCAAAGCCGGCGATCGCCTCGCGCATCGCCTCGCGCGCGGCTGCGTTCGCGGCGCGCCAGAGGCCGGACCAGCCGGCGGGTGCAGCGGAATTCACACCGAGGGCGGCACACAACGCCTCGCACAACGCCTCGGGAGCGGTCGTCACTACCTCGTCACCCTGCAGGTCCGGGTCGCGCCACCCGGCGGTGGCGACGCCGCCCTCCTCCACGAGGATGCGATGGACGCCGACCTGCGTGGCAAGCCACTGGTTGAATGGCTTCGAGGTCGGTGCGGCGCCGAAGCGCAGCACCACCTCGGGAAGCGCGCGCAGCGCCTCCGGCGCGCGCACGATGACGTCCGCACAGTCGATCACGTTCGTCAGGTCGTGCGTCCCCGCACGGAGCCCGGAGAGCGGATCGGCAATCACCGGCCAGTCCAGCCCCGCAGCCAGGGCGACGATCGCGCGCGCCGGCAGTCCGTCCGACTCCGGCCCGCAGACGATGAGCCCGCGCCGTCCCACGCAGGCTTCGACCAGCCGCGCGACTACCTCCGCCGAGGGCGCGGCCTGGGCCGTATGGGTGACCAGCGGGCCGTCGAGGATCACCGGCGGCGATGCCCCGGCCTCGACTAGCGGCTCGCGGAACGGGACGTTGAGGTGCACCGGACCTCGCGGCGCCTCAAGGGCCACCGCGACGGCCCGGGCGGCCGTCACGCGGGCGTAGCGTTCGAGTTCCCGCGCGGCGCTGTCGTCCGCGGGCGGCATGTCCACCGCCCACTTCACGTGGGAACCAAACAGTCCGACCTGGTCCACCGTCTGCGCCGCCCCGATGTCGCGCGCCTCGGGTGGGCGGTCCGCCGTCAGGAAGACCAGCGGCACTCGTGACAGGCGCGCCTCGATGGCCGCCGGCAGGAAGTTCGCGGCGGCCGTGCCGGACGTGCACAGCAGCGCGACCGGCTCGCCGATCTGGCGGGCCATCCCCAGGGCGAAGTACCCCGCCGAGCGCTCGTCGAGGTGCAACCACGTGCGAAACGGCGAGGTCGGCGCCGTGACGGCGACCGTGATTGGCGTATTGCGAGAACCGGGAGCGATGACGATGTGGCGGACGCCCGCATGGCGGAGCGACTGCAGCAGGGCGTGCACATACCGGTCGGCAGGAATCGGCATTCCGGACATTCTAAGCGGACGCTGACTCAGGCGGGCCCGCGGGACGCAGTCAGGCGCCGAGCGCCTCCGAGAGCGGCCGGAACTTCCACTGGACCTCGGAGAGTTCCGCCTCGGGGACCGAGTCGCCCATGATCCCGTTGCCGGCGAAGAGCCAGGCCCGGTTCCGCGAGACCACCGCCGAACGGAGGGCGACCGCGAATTCGCCGTCGCCGGCGGCGTCCATCCAGCCGATGGGGCCGGCGTACCAGCCACGGTCGAATGCCTCGTGTTCGGTGATCACGGCGCGCGCCCGGTCCGCCGGCCAGCCGCAAACGGCGGGGGTCGGGTGGAGGCGCTGGACGAGGTCGAGGAGGCCGGTGCCCGGTCGGATCCGGGCGTTGATCTCCGTAGAGAGGTGCTGAATGTTGCGGAGCCGGCGCAGTTCAGGCTGGTTCGGGGCTACCAGGTCCTCGGTCAACGGGCCGAGGCGCTCGCGGATCGCGCGGACGACCGCCTCGTGCTCGATGCGGTCTTTCGCTGACGAGAGCAGCGCCTCCCCAATGCGCGCGTCCTCTTCGGGCGTCTCGCCGCGGGGCGCTGAGCCTGCGAGGCCGAGCGCCCGCACGCGGCCGTCGAAGAGAGAGACGAGCAGCTCCGGGCTGGCCCCGAAGAATGTCGTTTCGCCCTCGGTCATCGTGAACAGGTGACAGTCCGGATAGCCCGCGCGGAGACGCGCGAGCGCCGGCCCGATGCCGATGAGACCGTCCGAGGCGAGCCGCTGCGTGGAGGCGAGCACGGCCTTCTCGTACGCCCCCGAGCGCACCTCGGACGCGATCACGGCGACACTGGCCAGCCACGCCTCGCGGTCCATGGGCCGCTCGACTCGCAAGGGCGTGTTCGGCACGAGTTCGCGTCGCGGGCGGCTGACCACAGACTCGGCTGCTCCGGGGTCCACCCCGGGGGCCACCACGACAGCGTTCGACTCGCCATTCAGCACGAACAGCATCTGAGGCAGGGCCAGCCAGCCAGCGCCGAACGCTTCCCAGGGTTCCCCGACCACGCCGGCAGGGTTGAAGCGGAACCCCCCAAGCAGCCGCGGCGCAAGCAACGGCACGTCGCCGGCGACTGGCCCTCGCAGCAGGGTGAGGGCGCGCTCCTTGACCGAGGCCGGATGCGCCAGCGCCGGTACATCCACCCGGCCGGAGAGACCGACACCGACGAGCGCGAGCCCTCGGATTGGTCGCTCGTAGGACGCGACCACCCGATTGCCCTGTGGATCGTCGAGCAGCACCCGAGGGTCGAAGTCGGACGGGAGGGTGAGAGAGACGAAGGAGGACGGATCCGACGATCGCCGCGCTTCGACGAGGCGCGCCGCGAGATCGCTGCCGAGCTGTGCGGTCACGAGGCCACCGTTTCGAGCGCTTCAGTGGGAGAAGCGCAGTGCCGGGGTGCCGGGAAGGTGGGGTGCCCGACCGCCGCATCGTCTGTCGTCCTTCCAGTATAGAGACGCAGCGCGGAGGGGCCACACAGCAGAGCCTGGGCACACTCCGGCCTAGACTCGATGGATGACGAAACGCGAGGTGAGGCCAGGCGAACAGACCGGGCTCCTGCGCGCCTCGTGGCGCCTGGTGGCCCGCGAGCGCTGCCCGCACTGCGGGCGAGGTCGGTTCTTCTCCGGCCTCTTCGGGGTACGCGAGCGGTGCGACGTCTGCGACCTGCGATATGAGGCCTCTGAGGGCGCCTGGCTGGGCTCGCTCGCGCTTGGATACGGGGCGGGGGCGATGATCGCCGGGGCGCTGGCCTTCTCAGAGACCGGCTGGCACTGGATCGCCAGGGCGGGACTGGATCCGCTCTGGACGATTGCAGCCGCCAGCCTCGCCGTCTCGTTCGCCGCCTACCGGCCGGCGAAGGCGCTCTGGTTCGCCATCCTCTACCGATGGGACTTCATGGCGTTCGGAGAAGGGCCCGCCGGGCCCTCGGACTGACCGGGCGCTTGGGCTAACGCAGACGCACTCGGTGGATCGCACCCGGGGTCCCGAGCGCACTCGATTCGACCACGGCGAACGCACCGTGACCGGCATCCGACGGACCCAGCAGCCCAATGCACGACCGCCCCGGGTCCAGGATGCCGCAGTCCTTGAGCATGGTCCGCTGCGGGTCCTCCTCCGGACCGGAATAGAGCACGAACCGGCGAGACGAGATCCCGAGGTTCACAGCACCCGCGATGGTGAACCGGATCGACGTCCCGGGGACATCGAAGGCCATGGCCACCACGTCGTAGCTGATGCCCCAGTTGGACCAGCGGAGGCCGCCCATCAGCGGTCCCGCCCCGGCGGCCGAGCACCCCACCGCGTTGCATGCGCGCATTCCAGTCTCGCGCATGTCGAGCGCGAGGACCGTCGTCTCGTCGGCGCGCCCGCCCGCGGAGAGGGTCGTCGCCCACCCGACCTCGGCGGTGGCCGCGGCTTGGGCGGTGCACGTGGTCAGGGTGAACTGCGTCACGCAGAACTCGTGCGACTGCGCACCTGCCACGAGATCCCATGACAGGGCAGACGCACTCCGCTTCTCATTGGCAAGGATGGACTGCAGGGAGGGCGTGGCCGGTGCGCTCGTGAACCCCGTGGTCGCTGAGGTCATCGTGACGACCGAGGTCGCCCGCTTGAGGTACCGGTCGGTGACCTCCACCTGCAGCGTCACCGTGCCAGAGGGAGGCGCAGTGAACGAAACCGTGGCGCCGCCGCTGGTGAGCGAGACGGGCGTGCCTCGGGTCTGTGACCACGAGAACGAGATCGGGTCTCCGTCCGGATCCGTTGCCGACGCACTCACCATGACCAACGTGCTCGCCTGCACGGTCCGGTCGCCGATCGGCGTAATCACAGGTTTACGGTTCACTCCGTAGAGGTTGACCAGCCAGGCGGCCTCGGCGGCGGTGGCCGAAGGCCGGCAGGTGGACAGATTCGAGGCCGAGAACGATGGGAACATCAGGTCTCCACGGTCGTCCGAGTGCCCGAAGCCGATTGCGTGCCCGATCTCGTGCGCGACGACGGTGCGCATGCACGCTTCCGGCACGCGCATGTTGTTGTCCAGCACGATGTCAGTCTCGGTGAAGTCGCGCCGCCCAAAGCCGCTGCGCCACGAGCCCTGGGTGACCCCAGCCTGCGATCCTGAGACGAGGTTGCGGCTGTCGTCCCACCCGATCTCGTTGCGATCATTGTCCAGTTCCACCCTCAGGGTGAACACGCAGTCGCCGGTGTAGTGGACCCCCACGGCGGCTTCGATGCTGTTCCACATGTCCGCGGCCATCTGGACAGCGTCGCGGAACTGCTGCGCCGTGATCGTGCTGGGACGGCCCGCCTGCGTGGTGCAGAACGGGACGGGCACTGCGTTCGCCGCCCAGCGCACACTCTGCCCGCTGCTCGCGAAGTTCTGGATCGCCAGCTCGGACGGCATGCCTCCGTCCCTGCCGGTGAGGACGGCTCCCAGCCCGTCGAACGAGATCTCGTCCCCAATCAACGCCGGGGTCGGGCCCTCGGCGGATGCGGTCGAGAGGAATCCGAGGCTGAGGAAGGCCGCCGCGCACAAGAGGGCAAGGGCGACTATCCGGCTCGACAGGATGCGCACGGACTTTCGCATGTCGGCCGGTACTCCTCGGCTGGCGGTGATGGGGATCTTATCGGGACAGCGTCGCCGTTGCGACGGCTACGCGGCACTTGCAGCAGCGCAACAGCCATGCGCGTGGGCGATTTGAAGACGGTGTGAACGCTGTTTGACGCGGTCACAGTCCGGGGCGTACATCGAGGCGAGCCAAGCCTGCCACATGAGAGCTATGCCCCATGCCCGTCCCGTCCGGCCTCGACCCCGCCCGCATCGAGGTTCGCATCCGCGCCTTCGAAGGCTTCGGCATCCACCGGACGGGCTGGCCCGGTGACGACCGCACCTCCGAGTGGCTGCGCGCCGAACTGACCGCCGCCGGCGCCCCCGCCGAGATGGAACGATTCTCGTTCCCTCGGGTGGAGGTCCAGCGCGCCCGCCTGACCTGGTCGGACGGCAGCGTGGACGGCGAGCCGATGTACGACGGCGGCTTCACCCGCATTGGTGGGCTGACCGGCGACCTCGGTGAGGACGGCGACCCGGAGCCGTTCGGCAAGATCCTCGTCGCCACATCGGCCTTGCGCGGCGACCGCCGCTGGACCGCGCCCGACGCCCGTGCTCACTACGCCGCACTCGAGAACGAGGGCGTCCTCGGCATCGTCGTCCCTAGCGGCGACCCCGACGGCGAGATCGTCGTGCGCAATGCCGAGCACATCCGGCAGCCGTTCGGCGTGCCCGTCCTCCAGGTCGCCTCGAAGGAGGCGCGCCGGCTCTCGGCGGCGCTCCTGCTTGGCGGCGAGGCGACGCTCGAGATCGACGCCGACCGCCTGAACTCGCGTGCCACCAACGTCATCGCGACGCTCCCGGGTACCGACGAGGCAGCGGCCCCGCTCGTCGTGATGACGCCGAAGTCCGGCTGGTTCACCTGCGCGGCGGAGCGCGGCGGCGGCATCGCGATCTGGCTCGCGCTGGCTGAGGGGCTCGCTGCCCTCCCCTCTCGCCGCCGCACGGTCCACTTCGTCGCCTCCTCAGGCCACGAACTGCACCATGCCGGGCTCGAGGAGTTCATGAAGAAACGCGCCGCCCTGCCGAAGGGCGCGCACGCCTGGCTCCACCTCGGTGCCTCGATTGGCGCGAAGAACGCCACCGCCCGGATGGGCACCGCCGACGATCCCTTGCAGGATCTCGCCACCTCCGCCCTCGCGGAGGCGGGCGTTGAGGGGTATGAGGCCCTGGGCGTCGGAGCGCCGGGCGGCGGCGAGGCACGGAACATCGCCCAGTACGGTGGTCGTTATGTCACGTTCCTCGGGGGGCATCCGTACTTCCACTCCCCCCAGGACACCTTCGACCGTGCCTGCGACCCTACCAGCGTGTCGCGGTGGGGCACGGCGATGTGGAAGGTGCTGACGGCACTCCTCGACTAGGCGAATCGAGTCCGGGCGGACGGGACTACGCAGCACGCAGTAGGGAGATCGACATGGTGCAGGTGAACACGATCCGCGGGCCGATCGACAGCGCCGACCTCGGGCGGACGCTCTCGCATGAGCACCTCACCAACGGCAGCGGCGGGATGGAGCACGTCCGCGGGCTCATGGACACTCCGGAGCGCCGTCAGGAGATGGTGGACCGCTGCGTCGCCGCCCTCGCGCGCGTCCGCCAGTCTGGCATCGACAGTGTGATCGACCTCACCCCGTTCGACCTCGGCCGCCAAATGTGGCTGTTCCAGGAGGTCGCGAAGCGCCACGCCGAGCACGGCGTCAACGTGGTCTGCGCCACCGGCGTCTACCGCTGGGTGCCCGCGATCTACAACGCATGGTCCGAGGACGAGATCGCCGCCCACTTCGCCAGCGAGATTACCGAGGGCATCGAGGGCTCCGGCATCAAGGCCGGCATCATCAAGCTCGCGTGGGACCTGGAGGCGCGCCTGACCGACGGCCGTGTCTCGCCCCGGATGATGCTGGAGCGCACGGCGCGCGGGGCCGCCCGCGCCGCGAAGGCGACCGGCGTGCCGATCTCCTGCCACACCCTCGCGACCGACGCGCTCGGCACGCCCCTGCTCGACCTCTTCGATTCGGAGGGCCTCGACCTGCGCGCGGTCACCATCGGCCATTCGAACGACACGACAGACATGGACTACCTCACCGGCCTCGCGAAGCGCGGAGCGACGGTCGGACTCGACCGCTTCTTCTCACCCGACCCGGCCTATGTGGAGGCTCGCTCGACGATCGCGCTCGGCCTCGTGCAGGCCGGCTACGCCGCGCAGACCTGCCTCGGCCAC
>CAZVNJ010000001.1:0-112805 GCA_964628985.1 uncultured Dehalococcoides sp. | reverse complement strand
CACCGCGGGCGCCGTCGTCACACTCACAGCCACCCCCGACTCCACCTCGACCTTCGCCGGCTGGAGTGGTGCCTGCTCTGGCACCGGGTCATGCATCGTGACCGTCGACTCCACCAAGGCGGTGACGGCGACCTTTACTCGGATGACCTTCGCCGTGACGGTGACACGCACCGGGAGCGGCTCCGGCTCGGTGACCTCGACGCCTGCTGGCATTGACTGCGGTAGCGAATGCGCCGCCGCCTTCACCGCCGGAGCCGTCGTCACCCTGGCGGCCATCCCCGACTCCACCTCGACCTTCGCCGGCTGGAGTGGTGCCTGCTCCGGCACCGGGTCCTGCATCGTGACCGTCGACTCCGCCAAGGCGGTGACCGCGACCTTCACTCGGATGACATCGCAGCAGCAGCTGACGAACTTGAGCGGCACGGTCGAGGCGATGGGGTTGCCCGCAGGCACCGCGTCGAGCATCCAGTCGAAGATTCAGGCCGCCATCTCGTCTGCGAATGGACCGGCATGCAATCAGTTGAAGGCGCTCCTCAACGAGGTGCGCGCTCAGACGGGAAAGAGCATCACGGCTGAACAAGCAGCACTGATCACGTCGACCGTCACGCGGCTGAGGTCAGAGATGAGCTGTGCCTAGCGCATAGTGCGAGAGTTCCAGAACACCCCCGAAGACTCGAGGATCCGGAGACGCTGCCACGCGGCCGCCGTCAACGTCCCAACGAGGGCAACGCACGGTGGAGGCGCGAGCGGAGCTTCTCCGTCGTCAGAGTGGCCAGCACGTCTGGATCCTGCGCCCATTCAATATTCGTGGCCCGGCCGCCGAGAGATCCGATGCCGCCCGACCCCACCCCCCCGGGGCAAAAGGATCGACGTCGGCCCTAGGCAGCCTCACAACCGCGGAGTACTCTTCCGCGCGACGCTTCGTCAGATTCGGCCATCAGTGCCGAACGGCCATGGGTGTCGAAGGGAACACTTGAACTTGAATACGACTCGATTTAGGAAACTTGCCGCGGGCGCGGCGGGTAGCATCGCGGGCCTCGCGCTCCTCGGCACCGCGTGGGCAGCGATCACCAACGGGTCGTTCGAGAGCGGCCTGACCGGCTGGACCGTCGTCCAGCCGGTGGACGTGGTTTGCGGGGACTGGCAGGCCGCGGATGGCAACTGCTCCGTAGACATGGGCGGATCACCTGCGCAGGGCGAGATCCGTCAGGACATCGCCACGGTGGCTGGCACCACATACACGGTCACGTTCGCGCTGGCCGGAAACCCCTCGTGCACTCCTGGCAACGCGAACTGGGTAGGCTGGGTGAGCGAACCGGGGGTGAAGAACCTCATCGTTTCGGCTGCGCCCGCCACCTCCACGATGCTGGTGTACTCGTTCGACGTGACGGGGAAGAGCTACTCGGATATGGGGTGGACGACGGAGGCGTTCGTCTTCATCGCGGACAGCTCCAACACGACGCTCACCTTCAAGAACGCCGAGAACAACTGGTGCGGCCCAGTCATTGACAACGTCACCATCAGCGGGGGCGGTGGTGGTGGCGGCACGACGCCGACTTCGGCGGACCAGTGCAAGAAGGGCGGCTGGGCGGCCCTGACCGACGATATCGGAAACAAGTTCAAGAACCAGGGCGACTGCGTCTCGTACGTCGCGACAGGCGGCAGCAACAAGGGCGCCATCGCACCGTAACGTCTGAGGCTCGATATCAGGGAGGGAAGGGGAGCCGAGGCGGCTCCCCTTCCTTCTGCCCGCACAACTCATGGCCGGGCGGCGTGGTCCGAGTCCTGGGCCACCCCACCAGGCGCACACCTATCGTCTGGTGAGTGATCGTGGCCGGCCGAGGGGGGTCGATACCTCGCAGAGTGAGAGTCGGAGCGCGATCACTGCTTGGCGGCGGCACCCAACGATGTCCGCCTGATCCCATGCACAGGGGCAGAAGGATTCTGCTAGAACCGCAGCGTGAAGCCGTCACGTCGTCTCCTCGTCCTCGTCGGATTGGCCTGCCTGGCGGTCGCCTGGCCGTCCGCGGCCGGGGCGGAGGGGCGGTTCACAAGCGGCGAGGCGCCGCCGCGTGGCGGGGTTGCACTCGCCGTGTGGGGCGGCGGTCCCGTCGCCGACCTACCGCAAGCGGCCCGTGCGCTCGGATGTGAATTGCGGTCCGCCTGGGCGACCGTGTCAGGGCGGCTGCTGGGGTCGATCGCCGGTGCTCCGGCGTTTGTGAGCGCGGAGTTCAACCAGCAGTTCGGCGAGGGGATCCCCGGCGGCACCGCGCTGATCCTGCTCTGCCAGGCCCCGTCGGGCAGCGCGGCTCCAAAGCAGGGCTGGGCGCCGCCGACGTCAGCCCCGGCGGGCGTCCTCCAGTACGACGTCGCCCGATACGCCGTAGACACCCGCGTGATCGAGGGGACGACGGTCGAGGTGGCGGTGCACGCCGACCTCGCGGCGGCGGCGCGCGTCGACGGCGAGGTCGCGCACACTGTCGGATCGTTTGCTGACCTCGTGTCGGAGGCGTTCCGCGCGCACCTCGGCGCGTTCGGCTCATTCCCATACGACAGGTATCGGGTGGTGATGCGCGGGCCGGGCGACAACCCGCTGGGGACGCCCTTCGCGAGCGAGTGGGGGCTGGACGTGCCAATGGGTACCTCGGTGATCGGGGGCACCGCGGTGTCCGGGTCGCCGCACCCCTACACACGGGCGTCAGCACGGGACTGGGTTGTGCACGAGATGTTTCACGCCTGGAACGGGTCGCTCATGAAGCCGCAGCCGGCGGGCGGTCCGCAGGTGTACCAGGCCGAGTCGTGGCTGGTAGAGGGCGCGACCGTCTACTACACCGCGCGGATGGCGGACGATGCGTTCTATGCCGCCGAGCTTCGCGATGCGACCCGGGATTACCTCGCGGCCGGGCGTGACGGCACGCTGTCGTTCGCGGAAATCGCGGCGCGCACGCCGGCTCCGGCGGGGCCGGGGCTGGCGCCGGGCTACAACGAGTACGTGCGGCTGCTCTACCAGAAGGGGGCGCTGGTCTCGTATCTGCTCGACGACGCGCTCCACAGTTCGGGCTCCTCGTTGGACGCGCTGATGCGCGCGATGTACCGAGAATTCGGCCCCGGGCGCCAGTACACGAACGCCGACATCCGACGGCACGCGATCGCCCTCGGCGGGGGCGGGCTGGGCGCGTTCTTCGATGCGTTCGTGGAAGGCGGTGCCGCGCTCTCGCTACCGTCGACGTTTGTCTACCTGCGTTGATGGGGACACCAGAGCAGCCGTCACGAGTTGGCGGTGTGGCGACGATCGACGGGTGCGACTGCCACAACTGCTGGCTGGTAAACCCCGCGCCTCGGCGCCTCAAGCCCGGATCAACGCCGCCCTGTGGCCCTATGGGACGGCCATCATGATCGCAAGGGTGCGCTGGCGAACTCGCGCATGCCTGTCTCAAACGAAACCGAGGGGCGATAGTCGAGGAGCCGGGTGGCACGCCCGGTGTCGGCGAACACGTGGCGCACGTCTCCCAGGCGGTACTGTCCGGTGCGAACTGGACGAACTGAACGCGGGGCGGCTGCGCAGAGGACGTCCGCCAGTTCGCCAATCGTATGCGGTTCACCACTGGCGATATTGCAGGCGATGAACGACTCCTCGGGGGGTGCCGTCAGGGCGAGCAGGTTCGCGGCCGCGACGTCCTGGACGTGGACAAAGTCGCGTATCTGCCCGCCGTCCTCGAAGACCCGAGGCGCGGCGCCCGCCTCCACCGCGCTTCGGAAGATACTCGCGACCCCGGCGTACGGCGTATCGCGCGGCATGCGCGGCCCGTACACGTTGTGGTAGCGGAGCGCGATGACGCTCGCGTCATGCTCTCGAGCGAACGCAGCCGCGAGGTGTTCCTGGTGCACTTTGGTCGCGGCGTAGATATTGCGCGGGTCGAGCGGGGCGGTCTCGTTGATAGGGAAGGGGTCGAGCGCCTCGGCGCATGCGGGACATCGCGGTTCGAAGCATCCTCGCTCGAGGTCGTCCACGGCGCGGGGGCCCGGGCGGACCTCGCCATGCGTGGGGCAGCGGTACCCGCCCTCTCCGTAGACCACCATGCTGCTGGCGAGGACGAAGCGACCGCGGAAGCCCATGTGGTGCATGGCCCAGAGCCCTGCGGCCGTACCTCCGTCGTTGGTGTCCACGTAGCGGCGGACATCGTCGAAGTCGACCCCCAGGCCCACCATTGCCGCCTGGTGAGAGATGGCATCGATCCCGGGAAGCACGCGCCGCCACGCTGAGGCATCGGTCACGTCGCCGGACTCGTAGTGTGCGTGAGGGTTGAGGTACGAGGGGACGCCCGCATGCGCATGCGCGTCCAGGTTGTCGAGCACGACCACCTCGTGCCCGCCGGCGACGAGCAGGTCGACGATGTGCCCCCCGATGAAGCCAGCACCTCCAGTGACGAGCACCCGCATCGAACCCTCGATCCTCCGCGCCGGGCAGGCGAGGAGAAGCGTGCCATCGTCGCCGCGCGTGTGGTGTCAGAGTTCCGTAATGATTCGTCGATAGCCTCCCCCCATGGACGACGGCGAACCTCAACCCAGCGTCATCGAGGCGTACGCGAAGCAGTTCCGCGCCGGAATGATCGACTTGTCCGCTCCGAGCCCTACGCCGCTTCCGCTCAGCATCACGCCTGGGGCGCTGGCGGATGCTGACCTGGCCTTCACCTTGCCGGGAGGTTCGCGGGCGCTGCGCGAGGCCGTGGCGGCACGGTATGAGTCCCTCGCCGCGGAGGACGTGCTGATCACCTGCGGAGGGAGCGAGGCACTCGCCGCACTGGCGGGCGCGCTCGCAGGGCCCGGGAGACGCATCGGCGTATTGCCCGGGGCGTACGCGAGTTTCGTCGAGGTGGCACGCGCCACAGGCGCGGACCTCGTGCCGTGGCAGGACGCGAAACGCGCCGACGTGGTCATCGCGACGAACCCAAGCGTCCCTGACGGCCGCCGCCTCGACGTACCTCGGCTGCTCGCAGAGGCCGATCGTGCGGGAGCGGTCGCGATCGTGGACGAGGTCTACCGATCGATCGTGCTCACCGGAAGCATCCCGGTCGCCGCCGCCGACCTGGACGCTCGGGCTGTGAGCGTGGGCGACCTGACGAAGCCACTGGGCCTTGGTGGCCTGCGGATCGGATGGATCGCGACACGAAATGTCGAGGTGCGGGAAGCAGCGGCACGTTGGCTCGGCCTGATCACTGGCGGCCCCTCGACGCTATCCGAAGCCGCGGCGCTCCATGCCCTGGACGGCTTCGATGCCGCCGTGAGCCTTCACGCGGCCGAGGCACGAGCGAACGCGCCGAGGATCTATGGCGCACTCGATGATGCCGGGTGGACGTTCGAGGAGGCGGAACTCGGCCTGACGGTGTGTGCACGCCCTCCGCGCCCCCTGGGTCCGGGAGCATGGGCAGCCCTCGCAGAAGCCGGAATGTTCGCGGTCCCGGGAGAGGCCTTCGGGCAACCTGGCTGCCTGCGCATCGGGCTCCTTACACCGGTGCAGCGACTTCGATCAGCACTTGCCCTGCTCGGTGAAGCCAGCCGAGGCGACACCCTCGTGGTGCTGGCGCGAGTCCCGCATCCCGGCACTGGCAAGACGCGGCTCGCCGTAGATCTGGGCGTGACGGGCACACACCTCCTGTCGCACGCCTTCGTCCAGGACACGGCGCGTCTTGCGGCGGCCGGCCCCTGGCACTTGATGGCGGCCTTCACACCCGCGCATGCGAGCTCAGAGGCGAGGGCGCTTTTCCCCAGCGCCCTGATCGTCCCGCAGGTCGAAGGCGACATGGGCGAGCGGCTTCTGGGTGCGCTGGACGCGGCCCTGGAACACGGCGACCGCGCAGTGTTGATCGGATCGGACACCCCGGACCTTCCGCCACGGCTCATCGAGGCGGCCTTCGCGGCCCTCCATCATTCGGACCTGGTGCTCGCGCCGGCGGAAGACGGTGGCTTCGTCCTGATCGGCGTCCGCGAGACGGACGAGGCGCTGTTTACTGACGTGGAGTGGAGCACCGCCCGTGTGTGTGCGCAGGTCATCGCACGCGCGCAGGCGCTCGGCTGGCGTGTCACTACGCTCGACGCCTGGCAGGACGTGGACGACCTCGAGTCGTTGCGGGCGCTGACCCGCCGCATCGTCAGGACAGGGCAAGCGCCGGCCACTCTCGCGGCGGTCCAGGCCCTCGGGCTCGCGTCCCAGTCAGGGCCCGGTGAGAGGCTCGGAGCGCGGCCGCTGGGTGCCTCCCGATGACCGAGACGACGCACGAGGTCCCGCCGTACAGCAGCACGCGCCTTACCGCCCACCTGGGGCTGATGCTAACGGTGATGCTGGCCCTGATGTTCGGCAGCGGTGCGTTCTTCTTCCTCTTCACCTTCAACTACAACGTCCCGCCGTGGTTCACGCCGGTGCGGTTCTTCCACTTCTACACGGGGATCGCCTCGATCCCGATCCTCCTGGCGAAGTATGCGAGCACCGGCGTCCGGTTCGGCGGGTACTACCTCCGCGTGCCGCGGTATCGGGAAGCCGGGGCGCCTCCCCTGGTCCCGCGGTTGCTGTCCCCGCTCCTGGCGCTGGACTTCTTCGTCCTGTACTTCAGCGGCCTGTACATGCTGTTTCACTACTACTACACGGTCACGAACATCTGGCCATTGGACGCGAAGCCGGTGCAGGTGCACCTGTGGGCGGCGGTCATCGGTGCACCGCTGGTGACCGTGCACCTGCTGTACCACCTCACCCATGCGCTGCGCACACTCCCGAGCGCGCGGCGTTCACGTTCCTCCGAGGCGGCCCTCGGCAGGCACGCCGAGCAGCCAGGCGCGGTGATTGGGCGTCGCGCGGTGCTCACCACGCTCGGTGGAGCCGCGCTGGGCCTGGCACTGCTCCTTCAGAACACACGGGCACGATCTCTGGAGGTAGCGGGGCTCTTTATCGGCCGTGTCCCGCCCGAAGAGCGAGGCGGTCCCGGCGACTTTCCCGTCGAAATCCTCTTCGGCAAGGCCGAAGTGCGGGACGTGGATGCGTATCGATTGGTGGTGGAGGGCGAAGTGGACCGTCCCCTCTCACTCTCATATGCGGAGATCCTCGCCCTGCCCGCACACGAGGCCGTCATCCGTCTCAGTTGTGTGAGCGGGTGGACCGAACGGGTGAAGTGGCGAGGCCCACGAGTCCGCGACGTGCTCGCACTAGCGCTGGAACGCGAGGTTGCGCGCTCCGTCGCCGTCCACAGCCTCAGTGAGTACAGCGTGACCTGGCACCGCAACCGTCTCGACGTCGACGATGCGTTGCTCGCGACGCACGCGAACGGCGCACCGCTGAGCGAGAACCACGGATTTCCTGTCCGACTGATCGTGCCGGGATATCCCGGTCAACAGATGGTGAAGCAGATCGACCGTCTGTTCGTCCGCGCCGCGGTCGAGGAATTCCGCCCCGATTTCAGGCTGGTGACTGACGTCACGGCACCCGTCGACACGATCGCGGGGCGCGAAGCGTGACCGCCGCCATCCCCAGGTATGCCCGCCTCGGACTGACCGCGAGGAGCCGCGTGAGCCCCGAGGCGCTGGCGCGCGCAACGGTCACCGCGGGCACCGCCACCTTCGCCGTCTACTGGGCGGCGACCGCCGCGGTCCGGTGGCGCAACCTGCAGGTCGGGGCGTTCGACTTCGCGTTCTTCGACCAGATCGTGTGGAACACATCTCAGGGGCGATTCTTCGAGAGCAGCTTCGTCCCCTACAACTTCCTCGGACAGCACGTGGAGCCGGTGCTCCTGCTGTTCGCGCTCGGATACCGCCTCGGCGCGGGGCCCTGGATGCTGCTGCTGGTCCAGGCGGCGGTGTGTGGGCTGGCCGCTCTTGTCCTCTATGAAGCGGCCCGGGCGATGCGGCTTCCAGCGGTGGTGGGCGCGGCCACCGCGCTCGCGTACCTCGCGAACCCCTACCTTCACCGTGCGCTCGCGTTCGACTTCCACCCCGAGACGATGGTGGCGCTGCCCGCGTTCGGAGCGGCATGGGCGTTCGCCGCGAGACGTCCAGGTATCGGGGTCGCCTGCGCGCTGTCCGCGCTCCTGTTCAAGGAGGATGCGGCGTTCGTCGTGCTGGCACTGGCCGCGTTTGCCTGGCAGGCGGGCGCGAAGCGACACAGCGCCATCCTCGTCGCGTGCGGCCTGGGGTGGGCCGCGATGGCGGTGCTCGCCCTCATGCCGTATCTCCGCGATGGCGCCCCAAGCGACCTCGTCGCCCGTTATGCCGGTGTCCTCGGTGGACGCGAGGGTGTTGCGGGCCTCGCGTGGGCCACAGCGCACCCGATCGAGGTCGCACGGGCCGTCATGACGCCAGGCCAGCTCGCCACCGCCGCAACGTTCGTCAGCGCGAGCGGGCCGTGGTTGCTGCTTGCACCGATGCTGGCGGCGACACTCCTCCCAGGCCTCGGCCTCGCCCTGTTGTCCTCGCACCCCGAGCAGCAGGCGCTGGCATTCCACTACGGCGCTGAACTCGTGCCGATCGCAGCGATCGCGGGACTGTCCGGAATACGGAGCCTGCTGCGATGGGCTCCATCGTGGGTTGTCGCGGGGGGCGTGGTCCTGGCTGCTGCGGTCGCGCTGTCCGTCCTCGGGCCAGTGACGGCATTCGCGGAGGACGGCCCTACGCCGGCACATCTCGCCGCGGTCCGGGGCGCTGTCGCGGCGGTGGACGACCAGGCCTCGGTCTCTGCGCAGTCCAACCTCGCCGCGCGCTTCGCACACCGGCGCGAGGTGTGGGAGTTCCCGGGCCACTGGGAGGATGCGAGGTGGGTCGTCGTTGACCGATACGGCTTCCGCAGTAGCCAGTCACTGGATGCCGGTTTCGAGGCCGCCCTGCTCAGCCTTCCGGAGCAGTTCCAACTGGTGTTCGAGGAGGACGGCGTATCGGTGTACAAGCGGAGCGAACGATGACTGCGTCACACCCCGCCGTCGCTCTGATCATCCCCGCGCTGGACGAGGAGGCGACCATCGGTCAGGTCGTCGCGGATGCGCGACGGTCCCTCGATTCCATCGGGGCAAGCCACTCGGAGATCATCGTCGTCGACAACGGGAGCACGGACAGGACCACGGAGCGCGCGGCCGCGGCCGGGGCTCGAGTAGTCAGAGTGCCGGAAGCGGGCTACGGGCGTGCCTGCATGGCGGGTGCGCGATCCACGGAGGCGGCGGTCCTCGTCTTCATGGACGGCGACGGCAGCGATGTACCTGCCCACATCCCACAACTCCTCGAGGCGATCGATCTCGGCGCCGACCTGGCCCTCGGCGTGCGTCGTGGCACCGGCGTGGAACCTGGATCAATGACGTTGCCCGCCCGCTTCGGCAACCGGCTCGCCGGGTGGCTGCTGGCTGCGTTGTACGGCAGGCACGTGCATGACCTGGCTCCGCTCAAGGCAATGCGCCGGGACTTCCTGGAACGCATCCAGCCGCGGGAGATGACTTACGGCTGGACCGTCGAGGTGATTGGACGAGCGCTGCAGACCCGCGCCTCAGTGGCGGAAGTGGACGTTGGCTACCGTCGCCGCGCCGGAGGGACATCCAAAGTCAGCGGCGACCTCCGAGCCTCCGTCCGGGCTGGTGTCCGCATCCTGGCGACAATCGGCCGGCTCGGGCTCGGGACGAAGGCCCGTGTGGGAGCCGCCGCTGGAGGCGTCATCGGCTTGCTGGTGCTGGCCGGCGTTGCCTGGTGGTTGGCGACGGTCCCGGGTGCGGGGCCGCGTGCGGGAGTGGCGGTGTGGCTCCTCGCCTGGCCGGTGGTGCTCTCGGGCATCGGGCTCGGCGCGGTGATCGGCCTCCTCGCGGGCCGGATCGGCCATACTGAGCTGTCCGGGCGCCCCGGTCCGGACCGCAACGAGGGGTATGAGACCGCCCGATGAGTCCGCCTCGCATCCTGGTCGTGGAGGATGAGGTCATGGTGGCCGAGGTCGTCGAACGCTACTTGCGGCGGGACGGCCACCTGGTGGACGTGGTGCATGACGGAACTGCCGCGCTTGCGGCGATCGAGTCGACGCATCCCGCGCTCGTGGTCCTGGACGTCATGCTGCCAGGCCTCGACGGCCTCGAGGTGTGCCGCCGGATCCGTGCGGCCGGCGATACCGCCATCATCCTGTTGACCGCCAGGGACAGTGAGGCCGACCGGATCAACGGCCTCGCCCTGGGTGCGGACGACTACGTGACGAAGCCCTTCAGCCCGGGCGAGCTTGCGGCTCGCGTGCAGGCGGTCCTGCGCCGTGCACATCCCGCCTCACTGACTGATGAGATGCGCTTTGGACAGGTCACCGTGGACGAGCAGGCCCGTTCCGTCTCCGTCGCCGGCGTCGCGGCAAACCTGACCGCTCGGGAGTTCGACCTCCTCGTCCACTTCCTCCGCCACCCGGGACGGGTCTTTACGCGGGAACAGCTTGTCTCGGCTGTCTGGAGCGACGACTTTGAGGGGGACGCCGGGACCGTCACCGTCCACGTGCGCCGCCTCCGGTCGAAGCTCGAGGAGGACGCCTCGGCGCCGGTACACCTGAAGACCGTGTGGGGCGTGGGGTACCGCTTTGATCCCTAGTGCCACGCGCCCCGTCGAACCGCTCGCGCTGCTGGTCCGCGCCTCACTCGCCATCCTGGCCGCGGTCACGATGGGCCTGGGCCTGGCGGAAGTCTTCCTTGCCCCTCCAATGGACGATCTCCAGGCGCTCGCGGTCTACATGCTCGCGTCTTGCGTGGTGACCGTTGGCGCAGGCGCGCTGGTGGTCCTTGCGCTGGACAAGGCGGGCGCTACCAGTCTCCGGACCCGGATCGCGCTCGGGGCCGTCGTGGGGGCAGTCATCGGACTGTTGAATGTGCTCATCGTCGCCCAGCTCATGTTCGTCTCCACTTCGCATGACCTGCGGCTCCTCGCCGCCCTCGTGGGGTTCAGTTGTGTCGTCGCGCTCGGCTTCAGTTGGTGGGTCGCTTCGCGCGTGTCCGGACAACTCGAGTCGGTGAGGCGGCGCATCCAGGGACTGGCGGCCGGCGACTACACGACGCGCCTGGAACCGACCGGGGCCGGCGAGATCTCCCGGCAGGCGCGTGACCTGAACGAACTCGCCCGGCGGCTGGAACAGTCCGCAGCGGCGCGCGAGATGATCGACCGTGAGCGCCGGGATCTGACCGTGGCGATCTCGCATGACCTGCGCACTCCACTCGCAAGCATCCGTGCGATGGCCGAGGCGCTCACGGACCGCGTGGTCGTAGACGCCGACGAGGTCTCCCGTTATCACGCGACGATTCGGACGGAGGTCGAGCGCCTGTCACGGATGGTGGATGATCTGTTCCAGGTCGCGCAGTTGGACTCAGGGGCACGCACGCTGGACCGACGACCGCTCTCGCTCCATGAAGTGGCAGCGGAAGTCGTCGATGGGATGCAGGCCCGGGCAGCGGCCGCGGGGATAGCGCTGACGCTCCGGTCCCCGGAGACCCTCCCAACGCTCTCCCTGGACGGTGCGCTGATGGCCCGTGCCGCTGGCAACCTGATCGCAAACGCCATCGAGCACACTCCAGCCGGCGGCGAGGTCGTGGTGGCGGTGGGACGGGCTGGCAGGGGCCAGCGTCTGTCTGTGGCGGACACCGGGGAGGGCGTGGACCCGGCCCTCAAGGAGCGGATCTGGGAGCCGTTCTTCCGCGCCGACCCCTCGCGGAACCGCGCGGCAGGCGGATCCGGGGGTGCCGGTCTCGGCCTCGCCATTGTGCGGGGTGTCGTGGAGGCTCACGGAGGCCTCGTCAGTGTCGCCTCGTCAGAGGGTGGCGGCTCGGTGTTCGCGATCGAGATCCCGGACACCGCGGACTGACGCTCTGCGTATCCCGAGTCCTGATCACCGGGGTGGCTTGGCAGTCCTTGCGCGCGCGTCTCGGCGGCAGTCCACAGGGATCCGGACGAACGTCACGCCGATCTCTTGACCTTCGGTCCCTCATCTCCGTGCCGCACCGCGGGAGGATGGGCGGCAGGGCATGCGCGGGAGGCTCGGGTTGTCGTGACGCGATATCAGGCGCTCACCGTCTCCACGCTCGTCGCCACCCTCCTCCTGATCGGCGTTGGCTCGCTCGTCCGGACGACTGGATCGGGCCTCGGTTGCCCTGACTGGCCGCTCTGCCACGGGAACCTGATCCCGCCGCTCGAACGCGCGCCCATGATCGAGTGGAGCCACCGGACGGTCGCTGCCTTCACCGGCACTCTCATCATCATCGAAGTGGGGTGGACACTCAGCCGCCGTCGTCACGATCGGACGCGTGTGATGCTTGCGCTCTGCATCCTGCCGCTGCTGCTGCTGCAGGCCCTCCTGGGCAGAGAAGCAGTGATCCGTGAACTTCCGCCTGCCATCGTGGCGGTGCATATGGTGAGCGCGTTGCTCCTCTACGCATTCCTGGCCCTCCTGGCGACGTTCGCGTGGCTGGGTGACGGACGGGAGCCGCGCTCCGCGCGCCAGGCCGGGCCAGGACGGAGCGCCCTCGTCGCGGCGGCACTTGCAGGCCTGGTGATGGTGGTGGGTGCCTATACGGTGTCGACCGGGGCGGGCTTCGCCTGCACGGCGTGGCCCGGGTGTCCGGAGGCGTCGGTGCCGCTCCTGGACGGTGGTCGACTCCAGCACATCCACTGGCTGCACCGGATCACCGTCGTGGCCGCGTTCGCCGCTTCAGTCGCGCTGGTCGTGGGGGCGCCGGCATGGCGGGATGCCCGGCCGAGGCTGTTCGCAGCCGCCCAGGTCCTGCTCGCGATGTATGTGGTCCAGATGGTGGTGGGGGCGGCCAACATCTGGTCTGACTTCAGCGAGGTCGCCCGCGTCGCGCACTTGATGGTCGGGGCAACGATCTGGTCGCTGGCAGTGTCGATTGCGGCGGCGGTGCCGTACGAGCGGTCTCGTGCCGCGACGCCCAGCGCGAGTCCCGCATCGCTCGCATCACCGGGATGAATCCAGTGAGTGACTCGCCCCCCGGCAACTTCGTGAGTTACATCGGCCGCTCTCGCCGACAGGCAGAGGCGGCTGGGCGACAGCCACGAGAATGGGCGCATTTCGAGGATGTCCCGTTCGCACCGCTGGTCAAACCCCTGGCACAATCGCGTCTCGCGCTCGTGACGACAGCCGCCCAAGCACACTCACATCAGGCGGCGCCTCCGGATGAGCTCCTGCAGATGGGATATGCGGCTCCGACCGGACCACCACCCACACGGCTCTACACCGGTCACCTCGGCTGGAACCGCGCCGCGACGCACATGGACGACCTCGACACGTACTTCCCGATCCATCGCCTCGAAGAGCTCGTCGATGCGGGCAGGATTGGAAGCCTCTCCCCTCGCTACTACGGAGTCGCCACGCGCCGGGACGCAGAACCGCTGCTCGCCTGGTGTCGGGAGGATGGCGTGGATGTGGTGCTCCTTGTCCCGATCTGACCCAGGTGTCACGAGACCGTGAGTCTCGTCGCGCGGCACGTTGAGGCCGCGGGGATACCGACGGTGATCGTGGGGTCGGCGCGGGACATCGTCGAACGGTGCGGCGTACCCCGCTTCGTCTTCACCGACTTCCCGCTGGGGAATCCATGCGGAAGGCCTTACGACGCGACGATGCAGCGCGAGATCATCGCCAGCGCCCTGGGTCTCCTCGAGGCCGCCGAGGGCCCCAGGACGACGTTCCAATCGCCGCATTCTTGGGGGTCGGATGACTGGCGCACGTCGTCCACTTGACGTGCGGCCCGCGGCACCCGCGAGCCCTGCCTGATCCGGGTCGCTGTACGTCGTCGCCGGGGCGCGAGCCCGCGGACACCCGACGCACGGCGGACTGGCTTACCCCTCGCGCACTCCCGGAGCCTCGGGGCCGGTGGCGGCGAGGCCGGCTGCGATCAGCGCCTCGATCTTGCTCTCGTCGACCCCCGCCTTGCGCAGGAAGCCGATGGTGTCCGCGCCGGGCTTGGGTGCGCCGCGTTCGGCGCCGCCGGGAGTGCGGGAGAGCTTCACGGGGGTGTTCGCCACGGTCAGGGTGCCACCCGTCCAGGTCGGCAGTTCGCGCAGCATGTCGCGGGCTCGCACCTGGGGGTCTTCGACCGCTTGCTTGATGTTGTTCATCGGGCCGATCCAGCAGATGTCGGCCAGGATCTCGAGCCACTCCGCCATCGTCTTCTTGCGGAAGGCCTCGAAGAGCAGCGGCTCGAGTTCCTCATAGTTGGTCGTGCGGTCAGCGGCCTTGAGGAAGCGGGGGTCCACGGCGAGTTCGTCGGCGTCGATGCTGCCACAGAAGAGCGCCCAGTTGTTGTCCTTGACGCCAGCGATGACGACCCAGCCGTCCGAGGCGGGGACGGCCTGATGGGGAGTGCCAATCGGGTGTCGCAGGCCAACGGGCTCGGGGATCTCGCCGGTGGAAGTGTGGCGGACGATCGCGTTCTCCAGGAAGGCGATCTGCGCGTCGAGCATGGCGACATCGATGTACTGGCCCTTGCCGCTGGAGGCGCGCTCCACCAGCGCGCTGAGCACGCCGACGGTGGTCCAGAGGCCGCCGCCCATGTCACCGATCGAGTACCCCGCTCGCGCCGGCAGGCCACCAACGTGTCCCGTGAGGCTCATCAGGCCGGACATGCCCTGCGCGATGATGTCCACTGCACCGCGTGCGGCATACGGTCCCGTCTGGCCGAAGCCCGAGGTGGAGGCGTAGATGAGGCGCGGGTTGAGTTTGCTGAGGGTCTCGTAGTCGAAGCCCAACTTCTTCATCGTCCCGGGCTGGAAGTTCTCGTTCACGATGTCCACATGCGGCACGAGGTCGTAGATGACTTGCTTCACCTCGGGAGCCTTGAGGTCGAGCATGACGCTCTTCTTGCCGCGGTTCACCGAGAAGAAGTAAGTGCTGACGTCGTGGACGTAGGGGCCGCCGCCGCGGCGCTGCTCATTCTGGAAGACGGTCTCGATCTTCCAGACTTCGGCCCCGAGGTCCGCCATCACCATCGTGCCGAAGGGCCCGGCGAGGGCCCACGTGAAGTCCAGGATCGTGATCCCTGAGAGCGGTCCGGGCATCTGACTTCCTTGATCTCGCCAGCGGCTAGGAGCCGGTGACCTTCTGACGCATGGCGGCGGCACGGGCGGCCTGCTCCGGGCTGTCGCGCAGGCGGCGGTTCGCCTCCGCCTGCATGCGCTCGGCCTCGACGGTCGCCATGTCGATGATCTGCTTCGCCTCACGCATCGCCGCGGCCGAACCCTTCGCGATGGTCTGGGCCATCTCGAGGGCGCGCGGGACGAGTTCGTCCGGCGGGTAGACCTCATTCACGAAGCCCCACTGATAGGCCTCCTGCGCACTGAACGCGCGGCCGGTGAAGATCAGTTCCTTCGCGCGGGCGGCGCCCACGAGCCGCGGCAGCGCCGCGGCGCCGACTACGAGGCCCATTTCGGAGCCGGGGAAGCGGAAGGTGGCGGTCGAGGAGGCCAGGCGGATGTCACAGTTCGTCGCCAGTGAGGCCCCACCGCCATAGGCAAAGCCGTTGACGGCCGCCACGACCGGCAGATGAGTCGTCCTGAAGCGGTCGGTGGCAAGGCCGGCCTTGCGCGCTTCCTCCTGGCTCTTCGGTTCCGGCCGGAGGGTTGGGTCGGTCATCTCCTTGAGGTCACCGCCCGCGCAGAACGCCTTCTGTCCGGTCCCGGTGAGGACGATGGCGCGCACGCCCTCGTCCGCCTCCGCGCGGTCCATCGCCTCGGCGAGTTCGAGGCGGAGCCGGTAGGAGAGCACGTGGTAGCGGTCCGGCTGGTTGAGGCTGATCAAGGTGACGGCGCCATAGCGCTCCTCGAGGACGAACGGTTGGTCAGGCATCGAGGATCCTTGCTGCGTGCGCTGCGGGTGAGCGGGATGGTCTACCGGGGAGTTTGAGGTGTCAACGGGAGACCTCCGGTTGCGTATACTCGCGCCCCGCGGAGAGGCACATTCGCCAGGAGCCCCCTGTCTGATCAACAAGATCGTCGCCACCTTCGACGAGGCCGTCGCAGACCTAGAGGACGGTGCGACCGTCCATTTCGGGGGATTCGCGTCGCCCTTTAACACTCCCTCATACCTCGTAGCCGCGGTAGCCCGGCGCGGAGTCAAAGGCCTGACGGCGATCTCGACCTCGATGGGGCGTGGCGTCGCCCACCGGGACTCGCAGTCCATGTGGCTCCCGCCGGAGTTGCGTCCAAAGGACTTCTTCGATGTGGCCCTGATGGCAGAACTGGGGCAGTTGAAGAAGGGAATCACCACGTTCGCCGTGGGCGCGCGGCACGACCTCATCTATCCATTCGAGGAGCGGCTGGCAGAGGGGTCGGTCGAGGTCGAAGTGCTGGGGCAGGGCTCGCTGGCGGAGCGGATCCGATGCGCCCGCGCGGGGATCGCCGGGTTCTACACGCCGGTGGGTCCCGGGACGGACGTGGCGCGCGGCAAAGAGGTCCGTGACTTCAACGGCGTCCCGCACGTGCTGGAGACAGCTCTATATGCGGACTTCGCCCTGATCCGAGCGTGGAAGGCCGACCGCTACGGCAACCTTGTCTTTCGAGGCCCTCGGACGTTCAACGAGACCATGGCCGGGGCGGCACGGATCACCGTGGCGGAGGTCGACGAGGTAGTCCCGCTCGGCGACCTGAAGGCTGACCAGATCCACACGGCCGGTGTGTATGTGCAGCGGGTAGTCGTGCGACCCTCCGTGCCGGTCGACTCATGGGAGACACCGCAGTGAGGAGTGAGCCGGAACGCCTGCACCCGACAGTGATGGCGATGATCGTGGCGCGGGACTTCCAGGACGGCTTCGTCGTCAACCTCGGGGTAGGGCTGCCTTTGGAGTGCGCGAACGCGATCCCTGCGGGGCGAGAGGTGTTGCTGCACTCGGAGCTTGGGCTGCTCGGGTTCGGCCCGGTGATCGAGGATCACACGCAGGCCGACCCGTACGTCACGATGGTGGGGAACCTCCCGGTGGAGGCGCTTCCGGGGATGGTCTTCCTGAGTCACGACGAATCGTTTGCCATGATCCGGGGCGGACACCTTGATATGGCCGTGCTGGGCGGCCTCCAGGTGGACGTCGAGGGGAATCTGGCGAATACCCAGTTCGAGGGGAAGCCGGCGGGGAATCTCGGCGGCGCCCCGGACCTCGCGTACGGCGCCCGCCGCACAGTAGTGATGATGCGCCATACGACGAACGAGGGCGCCCCGAAGCTGGTCAACAGATGTACTCTCCCGCTCACCACGCCGCGATGCGTCTCGCGCGTGGTGACGGACGTCGGGGTTTTCGACATCGAACAGGGCCAGGTCATCCTGCGGGAGTTCGCCCCTGGCTGGACCCCGGAAGCGATCCAGCGCATCACGGAGCCACGGCTCGTCGTGGCACCCGACCTCCGCGAGGTGTCGCTCCTGTAAGGACGCAACGGTCGAGTTGAACGCACGGAGGCGTGCAGCATCGGAGAGGTGCAGGATGAAACACTTGGAGGGCAAGGTCGCCGTCATCACCGGCGGCGCCGGCGGCATCGGCACTCAGATCAGCAAGATGTTTGCTGAGCAGGGTGCGAGCGTCATCGTCGCCGACACTGGTGCCGACGTGGAAGGCCGCATGGGCGTCGACCCCACGCGCGTGAACGCCGTCGTGGACGACATCAAGGCCAAAGGTGGCGTCGCCATCCCGGCCATCGGCGACATCGCCGAGATGGATGTCGCGGAAGGCATCGTCCGGACGGCGCTGGACACCTTCGGGAAGTTGGACATCCTCGTCTCGGCGCACGGAATCCTGCGCGAGCGCATGATCTTCAACATGACCGAGGACGACTGGGACGGCGTGGTGCGAGCCCACCTCAAAGGCTGCTTCACGATGACGAAGTTCGCCTCCATCCACTGGCGGCAGACGCGCGCGGGCGGCCGGATCATCTACTTCACCTCCGGTGCCGGTGTGCGGGGCAGCGCGGGTCAGCCGAACTACGCCGCCGCCCAGGCCGGGAAGATCGGGCTGATGCTCTCCTGCGCCAACGCCCTCGGGCGCTACGGCGTGACAGCGAACTGCATCTCCCCGAGCGCCTCCACGCGCATGACGGACCGCTTCCGCGAGGAGAACCAGGCGATCCAGAGCGGTTCAGCAGAGGGCACGGACCGGGACCCGAAAAACATCGTCCCGCCGATCGTCTACCTGGCCTCAGACGAGGGGAAGGACGTCACGGGACGCGTCGTGCAGGTGCAGGGCCACCGCATCGCCATCTGGCGGGAGATGTACCCCGAGAAGACGATCTACTCCCGGGACCCCGTGTGGGACATCGACAAGCTGTTCGAAGTCATGCCGGAGACGCTCGCCGCGGAGCCGGACATCCTGATGCCGCCTCGGCGCGGCTAGGCGGCGGTCGAGCAAGCAGTCCCCACGGCGGGACATACGCAAGGAGCAACTGGCATGGCCCAGCATCTGACAGGCAAAGTGGCAGTGATCACCGGCGGGGCCGGGGGCATCGGCACGCAGATATCTAAGGTCTTCGCCGAGCAAGGCGCGAAGGTGATCGTCGCGGACACCGGTGCGGACGTCGAAGGTCGTATGGGCGTCGACCCGACACGTGTGAACGCGGTCGTCGACGACATCCGGAAGGCTGGCGGAGAGGCGATCTCTGCCATCGGTGACGTCTCGGAGATGGACGTGGCCGAGGGGATCATCAAACAGGCGATCGACACATACGGGAAGCTCGATATCGTCGTCGCCGCGCACGGCATCCTGCGCGAGCGGATGATCTTCAACATGACCGAGGACGACTGGGACGGCGTCGTGAAGGCCCACCTGAAGGGTTGCTTCACGATGACCAAGTTCGCCTCGATCCACTGGCGCGCGGAGCGCAATGGTGGACGGATGATCTACTTCACGTCGTCTGCCGGCATTTTCGGTTCCGCGGGCCAGCCGAACTACGCGGCGGCCCACATGGGCAAGATCGGGCTGATGCGCTCGACGGCACAGGCGCTCTCTCGGTACGGCGTGACCACCAACTGCATCGCCCCGGGCGCCAGCACGCGCATGACCGACCGTGGCAGGAACGCTGACCCGAACGCCAGCGCCAACGCGGCTGGCACCTCGCGCGACCCGAAGGCGGTGGTGCCCGTGATCGTGTACCTCGCCTCGGACCAGGGGGCCAACATCAACGGGCGCGTCTTCGGCGCGTCCGGCCACAAGATCACCCTGTACAAGGAGCCGACGCTCGAGCGTGTGCTGTTCAACGACGACCCGCTCTTCGACGTCGACGAGTTGTTCGAGGAATGGCCGGAGAGCCTCGGCCAGGGCGGCTATCCGATGGAGGCTCGCCTCGGAGGGCAGTAGCCCTCCCACGGGAGATAGGAGGACCGTGGCATGACCACCTCATCGCAGGCCGACAACCCACCCACGCTGGTCACGCAGGAGATGCTGGACCGAAAGGGTGTCTGGGTGGAGGGGGCAACCTCTCCGCCAATCGCCGAGTCCGACATCCGGAAGTGGGTGATCGCGACATACTGGCCGGAGAAGCCCCCGCGCCACTACTGGGACGCCGAGTACGCGAAGACGACCGCCTGGGGCGGAATCATCGCCCCACCCGACTTCAACCCGTTCGCGTGGCCGATCGACCGGCCGCCCGTCCCGGCGTCGCGGCAGTCCGCCACGGCGGCGGGCCCGGGCCAGCGCGGAATGAACGGCGGGCAGGTGGACACGTTCGGCGTCCCCATGCGTCCTGGCGACGTGATCACGGCGCGCAGCCGGCTGCGTGACTGGGAGGAACGCCAGACGCGCCTCGGCTGGACGATCTTCAGTTTCCAGGAGGTCGAGTGGCGCAACCAGCGCGGCGAGATCGTGAAGACGCGCGTCAGTACGGGCATCCGCTTCTAGCGGACCGCAGGAGGATGAGATGGCAAACGTGTACTTCGAAGACGTGAAGATCGGCGACACGATCCCCGCGTGGTCGCGCAAGACGGACTTCATGTCCTGGAACCGCTACGCGGCGGTGAACGACGAGTTCGTCTACATCCATATGGACGACGAGGCCGGGCGGGCAGCCCTGAACGAACAGGGCGCGTTCGGCATGGGGAACCTGCGCTACGCGTACATCATCAACTCGCTGCATGACTGGATCGGCGAGGGCGCCACGATCCGCGAGGTGGGCTGTCAGTTTCGGGCCATCAACCAGAAGAACGATGTCCTGACGGTGACAGGCACGGTGACGGACAAGAAGGTGGAGGCCGGCGAGAACCGCGTCTACCTCGACCTCAACGTCGTGAACCAGAAGGGCGAGGCCACCTGCCCCGGCACGGCCATCGTGGTCCTGCCGAGCAAGGGGTAGCAAGCCTCCGAAGCGACTTCGAGGAAGGGCGCCCCAGCAGGGGCGCCCTTCTCGTCACCAGCCTATGGGACCGGGACGGGACGGGATCCGACGTAAGCTGGAGGCATGTGGTTACGCAGCGGGGCGCCGCTCGTATGTCTTCTCGCTCTGATCGCCGCTTGCGGGACCGGAGCTCGTCGGGATGCCCCGGGTGCCTCCACGCCTGGGGGAAGTGCCACCGCCACGGCAGTGTCCACCTCCATCGCACCGAGCCCCGCCCCATCCGAGGAGGGCAGCGCCTCGCCAGGCACCGCCGCTCCGTCTCCGACTGCCGTCCGAGCCCCCGGGCCGTCGTCTGGCACACATCCAGGTGGCGAGCGAGCAGATATCCGAGCGAGCCGGCTCTCCATCCCGGCGCTTGGCATCGACTCTCAGGTTCAGGCCAGCCAGGTCATCCCGGACACGTCGACGCCGCTCCCCGGGTGTCCCCCGACGCCGCCGGGCCAGGAGACCTTCACCGTCCCCAACTATGGGATCGCCACTCCGGAGCGCCAGATCGAGGGGCTGGAAAACAAGGCGTGGATCTTCGGGCACAGCCGATGGCAGGGAGACGCGGGGCTCTTCTTCACGCTGCAAGACCTCAACGTAGGTGATGAGTTGTACGTGGACGGCTTCGAGCGAGGCACGGGGCGGCCCGTGACTCGGCAGCGGTTCATCGTGCGCGGTCTCTATCTGACGGACATCCAATCGGGCGGCCGGTTAGTCACGGCGATGAGCCCGACGGAGATTCCTCCGAAGCCTCTGGTGATCCTGCAAACGAGCGTGCGTGAGGATGGCCCGAATCGCGCCTGGATCCTGAACCCAGAGAAGGTGATGGCGAAGTCGCGGAACGTGGTCGAGGGCGACATCAACGATCCTTGTAAGTACCTTCTGCTCTTCGTATTCGCCGAGGCCGCGTAGCCGGATGGACGACACACCACATCCTCGCGGGGCAGGCCAGACCCCCATCGTCATCCGGGCTCGGTACAGGCGATTCATCTGGGCCGGAGCGGCCGTCTTCGTCGCCTGGGTGATCTATTCGGCGCCGGGGGCCCTAACAATCCTGCTCGGCGGATCGCTGCTTGCGCTGATACTGCGCTACCCCTTCGAGGTCCTCAGCCGGTTCATGCCGCGCCGGGCGGCAGTCGCGGTGATCCTGGCGATACTGGCCCTCATCGTCGTAGGCGCCGCCGTATTGCTCATCCCCCCGCTCCTGAGTGAGTTGCAGGCGTTCGTCCGTGACCTTCCGGTGCGGACGCAGAAGGCCGACGTCGCGTTACGCGATCTGATCACTCGAATGGTGGAGTCCGGGGCGCTTCCGGCTGGCTCGGACCTGGCCGTGAGCAACGTCCAGCAGGAGTTGCTCGCGCGGGCCACGCGGACCCTCAGCCACGCGTTCGACTACGCGCTCATCACCGTACGAGGGGTGTTCCGTCTCGTCATCCAGGCGTTTGGCGTGACCTTCGTCGCCGTCTACCTGCTCCTCGACGCTCCAAAACTGAAGGACGCGTCGATCCGCCACAGTCCGAGCCGCTACCAGGACGATGTCCGCGAGTTGTGGGAGGCAGGTGGCCAAGCACTCTCCCGCTACCTGGTAAGCCTCGTCATCGTTGCCGCCGTCCAGGGGACCGTGGCGACGGCGTTCCTCTGGGCACTCGGAGTGCCCTACCCGCTCCTCCTCGGGAGCTGGATCGCCGCGACGTCGACGATCCCCTACATCGGTACCTGGTTCGGCGGGATCCCAGCAATCGTGATGGCGGCATTTGTTTCGCCACTCACGGCGCTGCTGACGTTCCTACTGTTCTTCGCGTCCACGACAGTCGTCGGCAATATCGTCACCCCGAGGGTCCAGGGCCACGCCGTGCGCGTGCACCCAGTGCTGGTGCTGCTGACGGTGGTGGCCGCCGGTGAGTTGTTCGGAATCCTCGGCGTCTTCCTGGCCGTGCCGGGGCTGGCCATTGGTCGCGTCCTGTTCGACTTCCTGTGGGTGCGGGTGCGCACGGAGGAGGATCGGACGGTGGGCTGAGCCGCGGTCGCTGCTTATCGTCGCAGCCGCCACCACCAGCCCGGCCCATCGACCGCCTGTGACGTGACCACTGGGACGGCCTGGCTGGATGCCCCAATCTCGACCTTGAGGGTTCCGACCTGGGTTCCGGCGGGCGTCCCGGCGGCGGGCGGGGTGACCTCGAGCCCCGTGCGCATCGGCAGGCCGTCCCAGCCCAAGACGGTGACGGGGGCTGTGGTCAGGACGGGGGCCGAGGTACCCCACGCAGTCACAACCTCGCCGACATGCTGGCCCGGGGGAAGTGCCTGGACCTGGCGAGGAATGCCAGCGGCCGCACGGGTCAGGTCCTGGGCGGCCTTGAACGCGTCACTCAGGAAGGTCGTGCCAAGCACGGCGCCGATGACCACGGCCGGTTGGCCCGCCGAGGTGACCCGGGCCGCGAAGACGAAGCAGCCTCCCGCCTCGGGGCCCGAGCCTGTCTTGATTCCGACATTCCCCTGGGAGCCAATGATGGCGTTCACGTTGTAGACCGTCCCGACGACCGGCAGGTCCGTCTGGGGCTTTGCGATGATCTCCGCGAAGACGTCATTGCGCATCGCTGCCTCGGCCAGGAGCAGCTGGTCGCGTGCCGTGCCGACACCGGCGGGGTCGTTGCCGCTGGGGTCGACGTAGCGCGTCTGCGTCATGCCGAGCGCCTTCGCGCGTGTATTCATCTTCTCGACGAACGCGGCCACCGACCCGGCATCCCAGCGCGCGAGGATGTCCGCGAAGTTGTTCGCGGAGGGGATCATGATCCCTTCGAGCAGTTGATATTGCGTGATCCGTTCGCCGTCCAGCACGCGTAGCGCTGATTGGTCGTCCGCCACAGCCGCGTTGTAGGCGACGACGTCTGCTGCCGTGAGTGTCAGGATGGGGCCGCGCTCGCCGGGACGCAGCGGGTGCTCCTCCAGGATGAGGAGGGCGGTCATGATCTTCACCACACTGGCGAGCGGGCGCGGACGGTCGTCTGCGTTCGACCCGAGTACACCAAGGCCGTCCACCATGACCGCGGCCGAAGCACGAGCAGGCCACGGCAGGGTGGGGGCGGTGCCTGAGATCTGGGTGGGCAGCGTCCCGGCCTGGAACTCCGGCGCCGGGAGCGGAGCGAGATAGCGACTGAGCCCGACGATAATCACGAGCAAGCCGGCCAGCACGATGATGGCGACGCCGGCAAGCGAGACAATCAGCCGCGCGCGCATCCGCGAGCCTTTTCCGTGGGCCATCAATGACAGAGACCTGCGCGCACGGATCCCCCAGGAGCTCAGCGTGGAATCTTGAGGACCTGACCGACTCGCAGGAGTGAGTCGGCTGTGATCCCGTTCAACTCGTACAGCGCGTCCAGGAACGTCCCAATCGAGACCGCAGGCCCGTGGAGACGCTCCGCGATGGCGGAGAGCGAGTCTCCCTCCTCGACGGTGTAGGTCGACGGCGCCGGCGTCGGCGCGCTGGCCGGAGGGCCCGCCGAGGGTGTAGTGGCTGCGACAGGGTCGGCGGCCGTGGGTGGAGGTGCCACGGCTGGCGCCCGCCGGCAACTGACCATGAGCGGTGTACCTGCCGGAATCCCGTTGGGATACAGATCCCGCCACTCCGCGTTCACGATCGGTACGGGGACTCCCGGGAGCCACTGCACGAAGGTCTGATCCCGAAAGCTCCAGAAGGATGCGGATGCGCGAGGACACCCGGAGGCCGCGAGCAATTGCTCATCACTGCCTCCACTGAACACGACGAGTGCGATCCCGAACTCCGGGATTACACCGCTCAGGATTCTCCCGGGCGGAGGTGGTGCCGGTGTGGCAGCAGGCGTCGGGAGCGCCGAGGCGCCCACGACGCTGCCGATGGGCCGCAGGTATCGCTCCGAGGCCCAGCCGGAGATCACGCCGTTGGTAATCGTCACCCAGTGGTACCCGTCCACATCGGGCCCCGGCTGCGTCACGGTGACTCGCATCCCCGTGGGGAGACATCCAAGGATGGTGCCGGAGAGCCCGGCAATGCTGCGCACCCGAAGGCAGTCGCCTTCGGCAGCGATCTCGGCGGCGGCGCCCACCGGGATCACCCCGGGGGTGTTGACTCCAGAGTTCGGGGGAGGTGGTGTCACGCTGGAAGGCGGGCGCTCCGGTAGGCGGTAGATGTGGAACGACAGCCCGGGATACCTCGCGGCAGCGGCACCAGGGTCGTACGTCTCGCGGATGCGCACGACACCGTCGAAGTTTGAGTTCGAATCAATGACGCGGAACTTCCCACCGCCCAGGTTGTCCAGGACGAGCGCCGTGTGGAGGCCGGGGTAGTCTGCAAAGGGGTGGGTGTCCGCGTCGTTTGCGATCTGGATAATGTCGCCACGCTTCGCGGCCTGAGCGGAAACCTCGACGGCGCCCGCCTGCAGGTATCCGAGCCGGTAGTCGTCGCCAATCTGAATGCCGGTCGCGGCCTTCACGACCCGCCGTAACCAGGGGAAACACTCACCCTGCTGCTGGCCGAGTGCGCTCGTGGCCCATTGAGTGAGGGCGGTCGAAGCGCTCAGAGTCACGTCGTCGGCCGCGGAAGCGCTCGATGAGAAGGTGGGCACGAACAGCGCCACCACGAAGCACAGCCAGATCAAGGCTCGGCGGGACGATCGCAAACTCACACCCACTTCAATCGGCCCCGCCACGAGTCGACCAGTGACGGAGGCTACTACGGGCTGCGCGGAACTGCTCACAGAAAGCGCAGCGCGTGACGCTTACGGACTGATCGGTGCGAGCGAGTCCAGTATCGTTGAGACGGGTAGTGGGGAGGCCGCATGAGCCGGTACACACGACGAGCCATGCTGCGCGCCACCGGCGTGAGCGCCTTCGGCGCCGCCATCGCGGCCGTGGTCGGGTGCGGGGACGACACCGAGACACGGGACACAAGTCCGCCGGCAACGCCGCGCCTTGCGACCAGCACGGCATCGCCCGCGCCGACGGTGGCCGCGGCGAGCGCCGTCCGTTACAACGCAGACCTGCACATGATCGTGGACAAGCGCCGTGCACTGCCCGACGGCTATGTGCCGCCCAACCTGCAGGCCGTCCCGGCTGCCTGGGACGCGCGCGATGTCAGCGGCCAGCAACTGCGAGGCGATGTCATCGCGGCCTTGCAGCCAATGATGGCCGCCGCGAAGTCGGCGGCCGTGGACCTGCGCATCAAGTCTGCATATCGCTCCTATAACGAACAGGTACGCACATTCAACTACTGGGTGGGACTCCTCGGCGAGGCGCAAGCGCGGCGCGAGAGCGCGGAACCGGGCCACAGCGAACATCAACTGGGCGCCACGGCCGACTTCGCTGACCCGGCGAATGGCTGGGAGCTCCTCGAGTCGTTTGCGGACTCCCCGTCTGGGCGGTGGCTGGGCACCCATGCTCACGAATTTGGCTTCGCCCTGAGTTACCCACGTGGCGGCGAGGCGGTGACCGGGTACATCTATGAACCGTGGCACTTCCGGTACATCGGCACCGGCCCAGCACAGGAGTGGCGAGCCTCAGGGAAGACGCTCGTCGAGTACCTCGAGATGCTGAAGGCCAGAGGCTAGCGCGGAGACGCGACCGCCGGTTAAGCCTCGATGCGGACTAGGACGTCACCCTCGGAGACGGTCTGATCGACGGAGACGCACACTTCGGTCACGCGGCCGGCGACGGGGCTCAGGACAGGCATCAGCATCTTCATCGACTCGATGGTGACGAGTTCATCCTCGGGGTCGGCGGAGTCACCCGCGGCGACATGGATTTCCGCGACACGCCCAGGCCATTCCGCCACAATGTCCATGAGACCTCCAAAGCCCCACTGCGCCTCCGCGTCGGGATTCTAGCCCCGCGGGAGCATTCGAGAACGGCGTCCGGCAGCAGCGGAGCATCTGGCGCCGAGGCGGAACCGTCCAGCATCGAGGCTGTTGTGGACGCTTGCGCGCAAGATCGGGGCCCTGACCACGGTCGCATACAAGGTCAGTGATCCGCCTCAGTTGCTCGCGCGTTTCCGAGGGTCGATCGTCACCTCTCCGCCCCGGCGATGCATCAAATCTCCGTGCAAATCGCATCAGCCCTGTGCCGGCAGGCTGTGGCCCGGTCATACTGGATCAGCAGGGGTAGGCCGTTCCCAAGACGGCCGGGGCGGGCAGTGTGTGGGCGATCGACGGTCTGGCGAACTTTCTCCCGTATGCCGGGCTGCCTCTGCTCGCGATGGCACCGGCGACTCTATTCGTCAAGCGACGCCTGATCGCCGCCTTGCTGATCGTGCCGGCGGTCGTCTGGCTGGTGATCCTGCTCACACCGATGCTCTTCATCTCCCAGCGAGACTCCATCGCGCCGGACGCTCCGCGGCTCCGCGTCATCACAGCGAATGTCCTCATGACCAACGAGGACCTTGACGCGCTCTCGCGGGACGTGCTGGCTCAGGACGCTGACGTCGTGGTTTTCGAGGAACTCCGGCATGACCTGGCCGTGGTGGCCCCCTCGCTCGCGGCCGCTTATCCGCATCGCTTCTCGACGACCTCTCCGTGGGTCACGATCGCATCGCGGTCGCCTCTGGAAGACCCGCGTGTCTTTGAGATCGAGGCAGACGACCGGGGTCGAGATCTGCTCTCGGCCACCGTGGACATCGGAGGCCAGCGGGTCACGCTGATCGCGGTGCACTTCATGCCCCCGCTCAACGGGGAAGCCTTCGAGGTCAACCGGCAGCAGCGCACGGTCCTTGAGCGGGCCGTCGCCGACGTCGAGGGCGCCCTGATGGTGGTGGGAGATTTCAACGCCACGACGCTGTCGCCGACGTTCGCCCGCCTCCTACTGGGCACAGACCTCCGGATCGCCTCCACCAACCGGGTGATGACGCCTACTTACCACGCGTACGGGCGGCTGGGCGTGCGGATCGACCACGTCCTGGTGCGCGGCCTCCAGGTCGCCGGGGATCACGTCTTCGACCTCACCGGGTCAGACCATCGAGGGCTCAGCGTCGACCTCGCGCTCCCCGTCACCACCCGATGCTGGCCGCGGACCGCTAGCCGAGCGGCCCTCCCCGACACCATTTCGCGACACCTCCCGGATCTGATTTGCGTCTCCGCACGACCAAGCGGCTTACGTTCGCCCCCCCGGCTCCATGTTGGAGGTTGCGAGGTGCGCGATGAAGGACGGGACCACCCTGTGGACGGCGCGTGAGCGTCCCGAGTTCCCCGCTTTGGACGGCGACCGTCAGGTCGATGTAGCGGTGGTCGGTGGTGGAATCGCGGGCCTCACGACGGCCTCGATGCTCCAGGCGCAGGGTCGCCGAGTCGCGCTCCTCGAAGCTCGTGCAGTCGGACGCCAGACGACGGGCGGTTCGTCGGCCAAGATCACGGCGCAGCACAGCCTGATCTACCGGCGTCTCACCACCACCTTCGGGTCGGACACCGCGCGGACCTATGCGCACGCAAACGCCTCCGCGCTCGAGTGGCTGGCGCAGCGCATCCGCGAGTTCGAGATCGACTGCTCGTTCAGCCGTCAGCCTGCGTACACCTACACCGCCGACGAATCGCGAGTCGAGGAGTTACAGCAGGAGGCTGAAGCCGCGGCCGGGTTTGGCCTCCCAGCCCGTTTCACGACCGGAGTCCCGCTGCCCGTCTCCGCAGTCGGCGCCGTCGTCTTCGAAGAGCAGGCCCAGTTCGACCCCTACGCTTACGCCCTGGCGGAGGCACGCCGCCTCGCGGCCGGCGGTGTCGAGATCTACGAACACACGCGGGTGATCGACATCGGCACCGATGGGCCGGATGTGCGGGTGAAGACCCAGCATGGGACGGTCACGGCACGCGACGCTGTGCTCGCGACCAATCTCCCAATCCTCGACCGCGGCCAGTACTTCGCAAAGGCCCTCCCGATCGCACATCTTGCCATTGCCGCGCCGTTTGACAGCGACCTCCCGGGCGGCATGTTCATCTCCGTGGACGACCCGACACATTCACTGCGCTGGCATCGTGACAGCGACGGGCAGGCCTGGCTGATCGCACTCGGGCCGCGGTTCCGGCCGGGCCTGGAAGACACCGACGAGGGCTTCAGGAGCCTTGAGGCCTTTGTGCAAGAACACTTCCCCATCGGTGACGTCCGCTATCGATGGTGGAACGAGGACTTCGAGTCGGTCGATGGCATCCCCTATGTCGGTCGCCTGACATCAGGGGACGAGCACCTGTACGTGGCGACGGGGTTCAGCGGGTGGGGGATCACCAACAGCATTGTCGCGGGGCAGATCCTTGCGACGGCCATCGACGGGCGCCAGCACGAATGGGCCCCGACATTCGACTCAACTCGGACAGTCCCGGTCCGCGCGCTGGACGATCTCGTGCGTGGGAACATGCCGACTGCGAAAGCCTGGTTGGCGGGGCGATTCGGATCGCGCGCACCCCTCAACCTTGCGGTGCTCCAGCCAGGTGACGGCGAGGTCTTCGAGGTCGATGGCAAACCGGTCGCCGTGTCGCGGGACGCCCAGGGATCGCTGCATGCGGTGAGCGCTGAGTGCACTCACATGGGCTGTCTGCTCGGGTGGAACCGTGCCATGGCGACCTGGGATTGCTCCTGCCACGGCTCGTCATTCGACTGCGACGGCCAGGTGCTGCGAGGCCCAGCGATCCCAAACCTGGAGAGTGTGCGCCTCGACGCTCTCTCAGACTCCTAGATGCCGAGTCCTGGGCTGACGCCTGAGTCTCTCTCAGACCATGATCGAGTGACGCGAATCGATCGGTCCGCTACGCGGCAACTGCGGCAGCCGGGACCGGCGCCAGGCCCTCGACCTCGGCGTAGACACGACGCGTACCGGCGGCGGCCCGCTCCCAGGTGAACCGAGCGGCTCGCCTCAGACCGCGCGCACGAAGTTCAGCCTGGCGCGCCGGCTCAGAAAGCAACGAATGGAGAGCCGCCGCCAGCTGCTCCGGGACCCGAGGTGACACGACAACTCCTGCGTCTCCCACCACCTCCGGAAGCGATCCAGCGCTGGAGACAACCACGGGCGAGCCACATGCCATCGCCTCGATGGCCGGGAACCCGAAGCCTTCGTACAGCGAAGGGAGCACCGTGCATTCGGCGCCGGAGTAGTAGGACGCCAGTTCTCCATCCGGGACTCGCCCCGCGAGCACCACGTCATCCGCGACTCCATGCTGCGCGATCAGTCGTTCGGTCGAGGCCCGGAAGTCTGCCTCCGTGCCTCCGGCAGCGCCCACCTTCACGAGCCGCAGATCCGGGTGACGGCCTGAAGCCTTCAGCACGGCGAACGCGGCGATCAGTCCGGCAAGGTTCTTCCGAGGGTGCTCCGAACCGACGAACAAGATGTACGGAAAGTCGTACGGCCGCGACTCGGTGGGGTGGAACCGCTTGTGGTCCACCCCCTCGTAGACCACGTGCACGCGATCTTCCGGGATACCGAGGTACTCGACGATGTCGGTCTTCGTGGTGTTCGAGACTGCGATGATCGCGTCAGCCTGGCGGATGCCGGCGTAGTCGAGCGTGAGCAGTGCCCGATCGCGCCAGTTCGGGCGGTGGATCAGCGGTTGATGTCGATGCATGTCGAAGTAGCGGATGAGGTCGTGCACTGTCACCACGTACGGGACATCCAGGAACAGCCCGTACCGCGCGAGGTGGTGGTTCGGGAAGTGAAGTGGCTCGTCAATCGCCCGCAGGCGACGGACGAAGTCAACGTCATTGCGAAGCCCGCGCAGCGTGTCCTTGCTCCAGAGGGGCGCATTGAACTGGCTCTCGATTCGCCGTGACTCGTCTGTCGCGAGGATCGGGATCTCCGGGAGATGGGCGGCGAGTTCCGCGGCGTAATAGTCCATCGACCCGCGTCCCGCGGTCGTCACGAGCATCATGTCGGGCTCCTTTGCCGCACGGGCAACGCGGGAGCGCCACACGAGGGGGCGCCGAATCCGTGGGGAAACGTTAAAAGTGGGCGCATCTCATTCCGCGCATGCGGCGCGGTGGCCGCAGTCACGAAAACATTGCAGGACGGCATAGGTCAGCGCGTGCCGTTGCGCCGCCGGATCGCGGTCACCAACTCGTCGCGGCTCATTCGGTCGTGGCCGGCGATCGCCAGTTCGGAGGCTCGGTTGTGCAGCTCGTCCTCACTCCTGGCGTCCAGCGAGGTACGGGGGTTCCCGGTGCCCTGGGTGCGCCTGTTGGGCGTACGGCCCTCCTCCCGGCGCTGCTTGTTCACCGTCCGGGCGGCGATCTCCTTCGCCTTGTCCGTGGAACGGCCGCGCTCCTTCTCGCTCTCCTTCACGTGCTCGTACTGGCGCTCGTCCTTGGCACTCCATGACCTCGGCATATGCATGCACCTCCTGCGGGTGGGTCTACCTACGTGCCCATCGAAGACATCTCTCAGCCCGAAGGGCGGCCTAACAGAAGGCTCGAAAAGGGAGCCAACGTTTGCTGTGAGCCAGATGACCCTGGGCCGCTACTCCAGCCGCCGGACGTGGACTACAGTCGGGCCAAGGTCCGGATCGGCCGGGCCAACCCCTTCCACACGGGACCGCAGTTGAGGAAGGCTCGCGCAATGGACGGACCGCTCGTCGGGACGCGCGTGGTCGATCTGTCGCAGTACATCGCGGGGCCCTATTGCGGCCGGATCCTGGCCGGGTTCGGCGCAGACGTGATCAAGGTCGAGCCACCCGACGGCGACCCCATCCGTCGATGGGGCCCCTTTGCCGGGGGCGTGCCCGACCCTGACACCGGTGCATTCCACCTCTACCTGAACCAGGGCAAGCGTTCGGTCACCCTCGACATCCACACCGAGGACGGCCGCGCCGTCTTGCGTGAACTGCTGGGAAGCGCCGACGTCCTGATCGAGAGCTTCCGCCCCGGCGCCCTCGCGGAACTGGGCCTGGGCTACGAGCAACTACGCGACGAGTTCCCGGGCCTGCTCTACGTCTCGGTCACTCCGTTCGGGCAGACAGGCCCGTATGCCCAGCACCATGCCTGGGAGATCACGACGTACGCTCTCAGCGGGCTGATGTACATCACGGGCGAACCGGACCGAGAACCGCTGAAGAACGGTGGATACCTCGGGCAGTACGGTGCCGGACAGAACGCCTACATCGCGACGCTGGCCGGCCTCTGGGAGCGCGCCGCGTCCGGCCTGGGCCAGCACGTCGACGTCTCCGTCTTCGAGCATGCGACCTCGCTGCTGGAGATGACGGACATGGCGTACATCTACGCGGGCCAGGTCTATCCGCGCAGCGGCAACGGCGCTCGTGCAGCATGGGGCATCTACCCCTGCGCGGACGGCTTCGTCGGAGTAGTGTCCGGGCCACTCCGACGCTGGGCGAACATCGCCACCCTGATGGAGGAACCGATCCTCGCGGATGCGCGATACCAGCAGGCGGGCTCCCAAAGCGAACTGCGCGACGAGATCGACGCCTTGATGTTGCCGTGGTTGATCACGCACAACAAGGAAGAGATCTACCAGAAGGCGCAGGCGCTCGGTCTGCCCTTCGGATACGTCGCGACACCTGCTGACCTATTCAAGAATGAACAACTGCAGTACCGCGGATTCTTCCACGAGGTAGAGCATCCCATTGCCGGGACGCTGCAGTACCCGTCGGTCGCCGCGCACTTCTCGGACGGGCTGTGGGAGTCGAAACGCGCGCCGCTGCTTGGCGAGCACACGCATGAGGTGGTGACCTCGCTGGGACATGATGCGGCGTCGCTCTCGCGGCTCTCCGCCGCCGGCGCATTCGGCGGTGCGCCTGTGGCTGCAGGCGGCGCGGAAGGCGGCAGACGATGACGGACGGACAGCGCTCTGTCCCTCTCCGGCCCGGCCAGCAAGGCCCGCTCACCGGAGTCGTCGTCCTCGACTGTTCGATGGTGTGGGCCGGGCCCTATTGCACCAAGCTCCTGGGTGACCTCGGGGCCACGATCATCAAGATCGAGGCGAACCGGCAACTCGACTCGATCCGCGGCCCGGCGATCCCGCCGCCGTCCTCGTCGCCCCTGAGCCTGTACGCGGGGAATGACCCCGGCGAGGATCCGTGGAACCGGAACGGGTACTTCAACAAGTACAACCGGAACAAGCTCGGGGTCTGCATGAACATTCTCATGCCGGAGGGGCGTGCAGTGTTCATGGAACTGGCCGCCATAGCGGATATCGTCGTCGAGAACTTCGGTGGCGGCGTCTTCGAGCGCATGGGCTTCGGGTACGACGTGCTGCGGAGTGTGAACGAGGACATCGTCTTCGTCTCGATGCCGCCTTCTGGCAACGGTGGTCCGGAGGCGAAGTACGTCGGATACGGCGTGGCCATCGAGCAACTCGGGGGCATCGTGGCCCGGACGGGATATCGGGGTGACGACACTCCGATGAAGACAGGCATCAACTATGGCGACCCGATCGCTGGGATGCACACGGCCGGTTACATCATGACCGCGCTCATGCATCGCCGGAAGACCGGCCGCGGACAGTACGTCGACCTGTCACAACGAGAGGCCACGATCACCTGGACAGCAGAATCTGTCCTCGCCTACCAGATGACCGGTCAGGACCCGACCTGGATCGGCAACCGAGACGACTACATGGCTCCCTCCGGCGTCTACCGCTGCAGCGGTGAAGACGCATGGGTTGCCCTCGCCGTTGGCTCGGACGCTGAGTGGCGAGGGCTCTGCACGGCCATCGGCCACGAGGCGCTGCGAGCCCAGTACCCGACGTACGAGTCACGCGTGCTTCACCACGACACCATCGATGCCGCAATCGGCGCGTGGACAGCAACGCGCACCGCCGACGAGACGATGACGATCCTCCAGTCGCACGGCGTCGCGGCCGGTGTCTGCGCTGACAACCGGCGGGTCGTGCACGATCCGCACCTGCAGGCGCGCGGGTTCTGGCCGGAGGTGCAGCACTCCTCGGTCGGCCCTCACATCCTGGCTGGCGAGGCCTGGAATTACAGCCGGACGCCGGCGGCCATCTACGCGGCCGCCCCCGCGCTGGGCGAGCACACGGATTACGTCCTCAGGGAGATCCTCGGGAAGACGCCCGAGGAAATCGCGCAGCTTCGGGAGGCCGGCGTGCTGGAGGACACCCCCGAGCTCATCCTCCAGCAGCGGGCGCTGGAGCAGGCTCGGGAATCGTCCTAGCCGCCAACCGAGGCTCATCGACGACCGAGCGTCACCGCGTCCGCCCGGACTCCGGGAGAAATCTCCCGCTCGAAGAAGCGGACGAACGCGTCCTGCTCGGGGCCGATCTGATGCAGCACCACATGGTCGAACCCGGCACGCTCGTACTCCTCGATACCTTCGATGACGGGACGCGGGTCCGGGCCCTGGGGCGTGCGGTCGTCATAGGCGTCGGGTCGGATGTGGGTTGAGGCGCCCTCGAACTCCGCCGGCCGGCGGAGGTCGGCGTTGAGGTGCCCGGGCAGTGGTGCATGCGGCCAGTGCGTCATGAGTGTCGCTCGCCCCTCGTCACGAGTCGCGGCGTACGCCAGGTGGAGCATCCCGATGACCGGCCCGTGCCCACCCGCTTCCTTCCAGGCACGGACCAGATCGGCATCTGGCGAGGTGGCGACCAGTCCATCGCAGGCCCGACCGGCGAGCGCTGCCGACCGCGGGCCGGATGCCGCCATCAGGATCGGTGGGGGCGTCTCGGGAAGGGTGTAGAGCCTTGCATGTTCCACGGTGTAGTAGGCCCCGCGGAAACTCCACTCGCGCCCCTTCCAGAGTGACCGGATGACGTGGATGGCCTCTTCCAGCATCGCCCGCCGTTCAGGCGCCGCCGGCCAGTGGTCCCCGAGCACGTGCTCGTTCAGGTTCTCCCCGGTCCCGACACCGAGGAAGAACCGACCGGGCAGCAGCGTGGCCGTCGTCGCCGCGGCCTGTGCCACGATCGCAGGATGCACGCGGATCGTTGGGCAGGTCACGCCAGTGCCCACCACCATCCGGTCCGTGACCTGGGCGATGGCACCGAGGGTCGTCCAGACGAACGGGCTATGCCCCTGGGCATCCGTCCACGGGTGGAAGTGGTCAGAGATCAGCGCGAAGGAGAAGCCCGCCTCCTCTGCGCGCGCGGCATTCCGCACCAGCGTCCGCGCGTCGTGTTCCTCACCGAGCAGGGCGTATCCGAGTGCCACCATGTGATACCTCCTCGGCCATCTTCGACCCGCCTTCGGGAGGAGGCGCCAATGCGCCCAGGCGAGCGTGGCGAAGGTGTGTCAGGTGTGAACCTTGACCGCCGCGACTTCCTGTTACGAGTCAGCAATAGCGCCTCTCGTTTCGTTTGCGCCCGCAACTCATCACGACTCGTAGTGTCGTCACGGGCGGTCAGCCAGCGTCTGTCAGAGGCAGGAATCCGTGAACGAAGAGCAGATGCGCGAGTTGCTGTACCAGGCCCTCGAGACCGAGATCGGCGGACAGGCGGTCTACAAGGCAGCCATCCAGTGCGTAGCCAACGATGAGTTGCGCGACGAGTGGCAGAAGTACCTCGAGGAGACCGAAAACCACGAGCGCGTCCTCCTCTCGCTCTTCGAGAAAGTCGACCTCGACCCGGCGGTTGAAACGCCCGGCCGTGAGGTCGTCCGCTCGAAGGCGAAGGGCCTGGTCGCGGCGATGCAGATGGCACTCGAGTCGGCAGGACAGCCGGCGGCGCAGTTGGTCGCCGCCGAGTCAGTGGTCGAGGCAGAGACCAAGGACCATCAGAACTGGGAACTAATCGGCCACCTCTCAGAGAACGCGAAGGGCACGCTCCGCGACGCGCTGCGTGAGGCCTACGACGAGGTGGAAGAGGAAGAGGACGAGCACCTGTACCACACGATGGGCTGGGCCCGTGAACTCTGGATCGAGGCTTTGGGGCTTCCCGCCGTACTCCCCCCTCCTGAGGAGGAGAAGAAGGTCAAGACCGCTATCGGCGCTGCGCGTGCCAAGGGCGCGCGAGAGGAGTTGCTCTAGCCGCTGATGGCACCGGATCGCACCAACCAGCCGGGCCGCTTCGGGGGTCCCCAGTCCCCCGACGGCCTGGTCGAGGATGTTCCGCAGGAAGACGCGACTGCGCCCTCATCGGTCGCCCTGCTCTTGCTCGACGTGATCAACGACCTCGAGTGGACCGGGGGCGACCTGCTCCTCCCCCACTTTGAAGCCGCCGCAGTACGCATCGAACACCTCGCCCACCGCTCGCGTGCGGCGGGTATCCCCGTTGTTTATGTCAATGACAACTACGGCAAGTGGCGCTCAGACTTCCGCCGTCTGATCGCGCACTGCCTCGAGGATGTCAGGGGCAGGCCGATCGCTGAGCGGCTGAAGCCCCACCCGAGCGACTACTTCGTGCTGAAGCCCAGGCATTCCGGCTTCTTCTCCACGACGCTCGACGTGCTCCTGCGCTACCTCGGAGTACGCACCGTGATCCTGGCGGGGGTCGCGGGGAACATCTGCGTGCTCTTCACCGCAGCCGATGCGCACATGCGCGGCTTCAGTCTTGTCGTCCCGTCCGACTGCGTTGCGTCCAATACGCCCGAGGAGAACGAGCAGGCGCTGGCGCTGATGCGGGGCGTGCTGAGGGCGGACACCAGGGCCTCTTCGCAACTCGACCTCGTGGCGTTGCTCGCGGAGGAGCGGCCGGGCGCATTCGACGGGAGCCCCCAGGCTGGCGTCACTCAGGAGGAAGGCATGGCAGGCGGACGGTGAACGTGCTCCCGACGCCCTCGGCGCTTTCGACGTGGACCTGGCCACCGTGGGCTTCGACAATCAACTTCACCCCGCTGAGCCCCAGCCCCGTGCCCGGCATCCGCCCGACGACCTGGCTGCCTCGATAGAAGCGGTCGAACACGCGGTCGATCTCGCTGGCGGGGATCCCGATCCCCCGGTCCTGGACCATGACCGTGGCCCACGGGGCGTCGCCGACCATCTCCCGAGTGACCCGGACCGTGACGGGATCCCCACCGGGGCTGTACTTCACCGCGTTGCCGATCAGGTTGTCGAACACGCGCTCCAGTCGGGACGAGTCCCACTGTCCGTGTAGGTGGGGTTCCTCGGATTCCACCACAATCTCGTTCGGTACCCCTTCGCCGTGCATCGTCGCGACATGCTCCACGAGCGGCACGAGGTCCACCTGGCCCACCTGCAGGCCCAGCATGCGGCCGGCCCGCGCGAGCGAAAGGTCCAGGATCGCATCGATCTCCCGAGTGACCTTCGCGACGGCAGCGTCGATCATCGAGATCACGGGCAGGATGTCTTCGCGCCTGGCGTTCCCAGCATCGACACGACGGTAAACGAGCTGAGCGGCGGCCTTGATGGTAGTCATCGGGTTGCGGAGGTCGTGAGAGATGAGCGAAAGCAGGTCGTCCTGCGCGAGCATGGCCCGCTCCACCTCGACTGCATGGGCTCCCACGGCCATGAAGAGCCGGGCGTTCTCGATCGCCAGCGCCGCCCGATCGCCAATCTCCTGCAAGAGGACTACATCGTCGGGCAGCAGCGCCTCACCAGCGTCTCGCCACACGCCAAGGAGGCCGATGACCCGGCCGTGTGCCCGCAGCGGGACGCAGGCCAGGCTGTTCAACCCGAGCTGCTCGACGAGACCAGCCCGCTCCGGGTAGGCCGACTGGAGCAGCGGAGTGGCGTCGGCAAGGAAGAGCGTCTCCGCCGAACGGACGAGTGGTTCCAGGCGCGATCCGTCCACGACCAGCGGCCGAGCCTGGAGGGCCGCCCGCGCGAGCTGCTGTCGTCGCGTGTCCGGGTGGTATACGGCGGCCACGTGCAGCCGTGCCCCGTCCTCCGACAGCAGCATCACCGCGCATCCGTCCGCAAGGGCCTCCGCGACGGACTGAGCGATGGTCTCCGTCTCCGCGTCGAGGTCGACGACGGCCTCGGTGAAGGCTCGCGACGCCTCGGCCAGCTTTCGCCGGCGCTCGGACTCGAGACGGATGGCGTCTTCGCGCTGCGCCACGGACGCACTCATCGCCTGCATCGCCGCGGAGAGCGTCCGGACCTCCGGGCCGCCCTCGATGACTGGCGGTGACTCTCGCTCACCCCTTGCCACGTTCTCAGCGACGCGGGCGAGGCGAGCGAGCGGGCGAGCAATGCGTCGGGTCGAGACCGTCATGAGTATCCCCACAACGAGCACGCTCGCTGTCACCTGGCCCGCCTGCACGAGCAAGCGTTGCCGGAGCATCGACTCGAGTGGGGCGACCGGCCGGCTGAACGCCACGGCCCAGCCGGGGTTTCGGATCGGGACGATCGCGCCGAAACGCTCGTCCGACCCCAGCAGGCCGGTCACTCCGTCCAGCCGCGTGGGTGCACCGTAAAGCGCGGCCTGCACGGCGGGCAGCCCGGAGAGGTCACGGGCTTCAGGCGTCAGGTTGGGATGGGCAGTGCTGTAGAGGACGAACCCGAGACCGTCGATCAGTACCACGTCCGCGTCCGCGGAGATCCGTGGCTCGATCCGCTCGGCAAGGCGGGGCGGATAGAAGGCCGCCACCAGGTAGCCGCGGACCGTCCCTGCCCCGTCCGTGATCACGCGTCCGTAGGTGGCCGTGACTTCTCCGGAGTCAATACCCGCGACACCCGGGCCCCAGACCTCCTTCGCCCCCGCGCGCAGAGACTGCATGTATGGGCGTGCAGACAGGTCGGTACCGTGCCCCGCGCCGGAGTCGCTGGCGATCACGCGCCCGTCGAGGTCCGCCACGAATATGGCGCGCAGCAGCCCGTATTGCTCGGTCAGTCGCTTGAGGTGATCGCCAGCCGTTGCCTGTGTCAGCGCCTCCGGGCGGTCGCCCAGCAGCAGCGCCGCCGCCAGCATGGTGGTCTCGAGGTCGCTCGCGAAGCCGTCTACGATGCCCGCCACTGCCTGAGCGGTCTCGTAAGAGTGGTCGACCTCCGCCCGCCGGCGCTCGTCGTTCGCCCGGTCCTCGGTGGCGACGACAATGGCCAGGAGGGCGGCAAGCAACGCAGCCGAAGCGATGACAACGCGCGTGGCGAGGGTCCAGTGCCCGGGCCAGCTCAAACGCCCCACCACGTCCTCCGTGCTCGGTTGAGGAAGCGGAGGATGGGACGGGCCCGGTCACCGTCAGCCCGACGGCTGCCGTGCTAAGTAAGCCCTGCCCTCGGCGTCGTGTGACGAGGGCACCAAACGACGTCCCACCTCTACCTCACGAGGATATGACGCTCCGGCAAAGGTCAGATGCAAATATTCCGAAATCGTCACTTCGGTATGGCCTCATACACGAGGATGCTGCATTCCCCGGCCTGACTGACGCGACGTGAGCGCGCTGAATCTGCGCGAGAGATCCAGCGTGCCTGCTGTGTCGCTGTGTGCCTCGGTGACTTGAGGCGAGTGCCTCCCCGATGCTGTGTGGGGGCCTCGTGAGTTAGGCCGTCGTACCGCCGCCCCCAGCGTCGCCGGTGCCACGGGGTGGGTGCGGATCCTCCATGGGCAGCGGACCCTCTTGTGCGGCCGGGAACAGGATCGTGACCGTCGTCCCCGCACCCTCGAGAGGGTCCGGGCGCACCACGCCCCCGGCAGCCGTCACGATGTCGTAGGTCGTGGCGAGGCCGGAGCCGCGCCCCGTGGCCTGCCGCTCATCTGCCAGCATGTTGGGCGCCTCCAACCCTGTAGCGGGCGCGCCGCCCCCCCTGTCCCCCACGCGAAGCCGGACGTGCGTGCGGTCACGGAGCAGAGCCTGCCCCGTGACCCCGGCTGGGTCCGCCTCGATCACATCGGTCTCGATCAGAAGCGTGCGGCCGCGCGCCAACCCGTCGCGGACATACAGCACGAGCTCCACCAGGATGCGGTCGACCCGTCCGGGATCTGCCTCGATGAGCGGCAGCTCCGAGGCGAGCGAGACCTCGAGGTGCGAGTCCCCGCCCAACGCCCGCCGAAGCAACGGCTCGAGGCGTTGGACCGTCTCATTGAGGGAGAGGGCCACGGGCGGCCGTGGGGCGTGGCGCGCGAACGCGAGCAGTTGGTGTGTGAGCACCGCGGCCTGCTCAGCCGCGAGCGTCACCTGCCCTAGGTCGCGGCGGGCCCCGGCGATGTCTTCTGGAGTGAGGTCAGGCTGGCCGAGAAGATGGACCACGACGCCCGCGTAGTTGAGGATCACGCTCAGCATGTTGTTGAGGTCGTGGGCGAGGCCGCCGACCACCTCCCCGAGGCTGTCATGCCGCTGGGACTCGGCCTGTCCTACGGGCCCACCCGGTCCGTGCTGTGTGCCGGCGCGCCCGGAGATATCGCGCACTGCCGCGAGGGTGACCCGGCCGGCAGGGGTTTCGACGGGCGAGGTCTCGATCTCCGCTTGAAACTCGCTGCCGTCCTTGCGCCGTCCGGAGAACACCTCTCCGATACCCAACCGCCCTGCGCGAGTACCCCCGTCAACGTCCAGCGGTTGAGCCGAGTAGAGGGGACTGATGCCCTCGGGGACGAGGACATCGATGGACGCCCCGAGCATCTCGTCGCGCGTGTAGCCGAACAGCCGCTCCGCCGAGGCGTTCACGAGGACGATCTCGCCGTCCTCCGCGATCCCGACCAGGGCATCTGGTACGGCATCCAGTAAGGCGGACAGGATGTCCGATGTGAACTCCACCCGGACCTCACTGCTTCGTCGTGCCCTCTGCGATTCGTCAGGCCCTCTGCGATTCGTCAGGCCCATCATGGTGCCTCGGCGTGGCGAGGGTATACGCTTCATCTCCCGGCAGACTCGGAAATCTCTGACGGGCGCCTGACGGGCGGCTCGCGTGACCTCGGTGTCGGTCATCAGGGTGCTCATCGTCGACGACCATCGGATGGTCGCCGAAGGCATCGCACTCGCGCTGCGCCGCCACCCTGACATCGAGGTTGCTGGCATCGCCGCGGGCGCCCGCGAGGGCATCGAGGCCACGCTCGCGCTGCGTCCGGACGTGGTCCTGATGGACTTTCATCTCGCGGACATTTCCGGGGCGGCCGCCACCGCCGAAATCCGCGCCGCGCTGCCCGAGACGGCCGTCGTGATGATCAGCGGAGACATGAGCGAGCTCGCCATGCTCGCGGCGCTCGAGGCCGGGGCCAGTGGATACATCCTGAAGACCGAGGGCAGCGACCAGATCGCGCAGCAGGTCCGGCGCGCCGCCGCAGGTGAAATGCTCGTCCCCCCGGGGACGTTGCAGCGCCTGGTCCGGTTGGGCCGGCAGCAGTCTCAGTCTGAGAAGAGCCAGGCACTCGCGACTCTCACCGCCCGGGAGCAGGAGGTCCTCGCCCTCATGATGAAGGGCCTGGACAACATCGCCATCGCGGAGAGCCTCGTCATCAGTTACAACACCGTCCGAGGCCACGTGCAGTCGATCCTCGACAAACTCGGCGCTCGGACAAGGCTCGAGGCCGTCGCCCGCGCACGGGCCGAGGGCTTCCGCGACTCCTGACTACTGCATGATCGTGGTCTCGCATCCTCTGAACGTCGCAGCGGTGGGCCCGATACAGACATCGGTGCCGCTCTGGCCGTCCAGTTCCGTCGCGTCCGCACCCCCGAGGATGCAGTCATTGCCGGCTCCGCCTCGGATGCGACGCGCACCTCGCGACGCGAGGATGAGGTCATTCGCGCTCGTGCCGCTGAAGTTGCCGGTCCCGACCACCAGAGAGGTAAGGGCCAGCGAAGCGCACGCGGCGGGCCTCAATTCGGTCACCCCCGTGGCCTGGGACTGCTGGCCAAGTCGCGTCGGGGGGATCGAGTTCGACGCGGTCGTCACCGACATCGCCCCCACCACCACCGAGACCACTGCGATCGCGACCAGCAGACGCCGGACACGCCGCTGAGGCGCCCGGGCCACCCTCGCGCGCATCAAGCCTCCACAGGGCCATACGCGTAGCGATGCTCGCCGTCACGCACGCAGTAGGTCTCGCCGCCAGCGCCTACGGAGCGCAGGATGGGGGCGCCGGTGTGATCCGCGATCCGCACCAGATCCTGGAGCCGCGCCACATAGGTCATCGGCTTGTCCTCATCGCCTCGGTGCCCGGCATCCAACGTGACCATCCGGGCGCCGTACCGCGCCTCGATTGCGAACGATTCGCCGAGCCGGTCACCGGCCCGCTGGAGCAGGAAGAGGCCGCCCGCGGCGACAAGGCCCAGCGAGCCGACCATCGCGACGAGCGCGCGGAGCGACGTGACCGTGATGTCGAATCCGAAGATCGGGACCGTGTTCGGCACCTGCTCCGGGTAGGCAACGGAGTTCGTCCGGACAGTCTCGAACGGGTTCGAGGCGTCCGCGCCGGCCGGGTCCGTGGGAGTGATGCCGTGGGCCTCGAGGTGCCACGTCTCGTCGGTCTCCACGTAGATTTCGTTGGGCGGCGCGACGCGGAACGTGACCGCCGGGCGGAAGGTCTCCTGGATCGCCTGGCCGTCGACCGTCGCCTCCAGCGTCACGACCGCGACGATGGAGGCGGTGTAGTAGCGAGGCGCGTGACCGGTGATCGCCTGGTAAATCGGGAATGCCGCCATGATCGGCGTCAGATCGGCATCCCGGACCGCGATTTGGACACGTGTCCCCGTGAACGTCTGCTCAGGAGCGAACGGGAACACGCGCTTCCACCCGGTGATGTCGGACACCACGGCATCCAGGCGCACGAACCCGCTCACCTGCGCCGGCTCGGACACGCCGAGGGTGTAGTCGAACAGGAAGTTCACCTTCGGGTTGACGTTGACCAGGATGGGCTCGCCGGTGCTCACTGGGACATCGAGCAGCGCTGCCACGGTCGGGTCGGCCGCAAGCATGATCAGGTCCAGGGCGGGGGGTTCTCCGGGGACCGCCGTGCGAGTCCGCGGGTCCGGGAGAGGAGCCGCGGACGCAACTGGAAGCACGGTCTCCGCGTAGTAGCCGAACACGCCGCGGTGTTCGTACTCGAGGTGCGCCGTTGAGACGTGTGTGGTGGGCAGCGTCCAGAGCACGACGCTGGCGGCGAGCGCCAGCACGACCACGCCGAGGCCGATCCCGAGCGCGTTCTGGCCGGCGGTGCCGGAAGCGGCGAGCAGCAGACCTCGGTGGCCCCTCACACGATTGCGAAGGCGGAGGCCGCGCCATTTTCGGCGCGTCGGAGGCAGCCCCAGCGACAGGCTCATCGCCACTCCTCCCCCCATGAGCAGGGCCGCGTGCAGCGGCGCGCGCATCCATTCGACGACCATCCCGGCCTTCGGAATCCGGAACCAGAGCCGCCCGACGAGGTCCTCACTCGTCGGCTGGAAGGTGTCCACCCAGGAGTTGTTGTCCCCCTGGAGGACGAAGCGGTCCCGCTCCTTCGCAATGACGCGATGGAGGACTCGTTGGCCCGTCTGGCTGTTGCGATACGCCAGTACGTCGCCTACGGAGCCGTTCTTACCCGCACGCACCACGGCCAGGTCGCCGCGGTGCAAGTACGGCTCCATGCTGTTCCCGCTGGTGACCAGGTAGGCGACCGGCCCTCGGACATTCGAGGGGCCAAGAAACATCCATGACGCGAACGCGAGTCCGAAGAGCGCCGTGGTGAGGACGATGGGCGCGATGCGCATCAACGTGCTCCTGTCACGGTCCATCCCTTCACTGAGCGATGACTACGCGCAGCTCGTTGGCGGACGTCGCCGTCGCCTGGGGCGACGTCGTGTTGCAGGTCACGTTCACGCCGACGTTCGTGCACGTGTACCAGGTGGTCCCAGAGGAATCGATCCGGGCCTTGATGGTGGACCCGGCGACCGGGGCGGAGTCCAGTGAGAACGAGACACTGTCCACTTTGCTCGGGTCCGACGCGTTCAAGGTGTAGTGCACGGACGCGACGTTGTAGCCGGAGATCACGCCGGCGCCTTCGCCGCCCTTGCTCTCGGGCACTGTGTTCGAGGCAGTCAGGCTGAACCCGGCACCGGCCAGCGCAGCCACCAGCAGGCTCAGTCCCATCACGGTCCAGATGCGCTTCCTGGTCACTTCTTACCCCTTCCGGGTGGCCCACGGGCCAAGCCTTCACACGCATCACGCTACGGACACGCCACGCTGCAGCCGAGGGGCGTACGCCCTGATCTGGCCCATGCAAACGCCCCCGAGACCGGGGACCTTCGTCACCCGTGTCACCGGATCAGGACGCTGAGCAGGGGGGTGCAAACAGTCCGAATGCACTACTCGATCTCGTCCTTCCGCAGGGGGCAGCGGGGACACCGAGTCAGCCATCCTGTGCCCAGGCGGGAGAGGAAGAAGGATTCGATGCCTCAACATCCAACAGGCTCGACGGACCGCCCGGCCGCCCGCCGCTGGAGCCTTGTGACCAGGCACGGCCTGGCGCTCCTCTTCGTCGCCGAACACCCGGGGACCACCCTCCATGAGATCGCGTCCGGGCTCGGGCTCGCCACGGCGGGCGTGCGGCGCATCGTCCGCGATCTGTGCAAGGCGCAGCTCCTCACCGCTACATCCGAGGGACGCCGGCTGCGCTACGCGGCCAGGCTCGACCGCGATCACCGCTAGGCGCGGGACAGTACGCACGCACAGGACACAAGTGAGTGTGCGGAGGTTAAGCAGGATCGGTGCAGGGCAGAGAGTCCATCGGGTTGAACGCCGCCCCCCCAGCCGCGGCGAGAGGTACGACGATGCTGTTTCCACTGGATGCTGATCTCACGGCCACGATCCTGTTCGTCGACGACGACCCGCTGATCCTCACTGCGATGCGGCGCACGCTCGCGCGCACCACCACCTGGGACCTCCGCTTCACGACCGAGGTGAACGAGGCGGTCGCGCAGATCAAGTCCGGCGAAATCCACCTGGTGGTCTCGGACGTCCAGATGCCTGGCGGTGGCGGGTTCCGAGTACTGGAAGCGGCAGCGGCCAGCGCGCATCAGGTCCCGGTGATCATGGTCACGGGCGCTGGGGACCGCGACCTCCGGTCGCGCGCCCTCGAGCTCGGCGCGACGGACCTGCTCCGCAAGCCCGTAGAACGCGACGAGCTCATGGCCAGCATCCGAAACGCGCTTCGCCTCCGGGCACACCAGGAGCGACTGCTGCAGCACAACCAATTGTTGGAGGAGATGGTGGCGCAGCGGACCCAGGCCCTCGAGCGGTCGCACCATGACCTCGTCCTCGCGCTGGCCCGTGCCTCGCATCACCGGGACGGCGATACAGGGGACCACGTGGTCCGGGTCGGACGCTATGCAGCTCTCATCGCCTCGGCTGTGGGGCTGGACGAGCAGACGTCACGGACGCTGCTGCTCGCCGCTCCGCTGCATGACGTGGGCAAGATCGGCATCCCGGACGCGATCCTCACGAAGCCCGGCAAGTTGACCGTGGAGGAGTTCGCTGTCATGAAGCGGCACTGCGAGATCGGCGCGCAGATCCTCTCCTCGCAGGCGCACTGCTCCGGCGGGTTCGACCGATGGCAGTCAGAGGCCACGCTTGAGGATTCGGTGGACAGCCCGATGCTGCAGATGGCGCAACGCATCGCCCTCGCCCACCATGAACGCTGGGATGGCACCGGCTACCCGCTCGGCCTGCGGGGCGACGAAATCCCGATCGAAGCGCGGATCACCGCCGTGGCGGACGTCTACGACGCCCTGGCTGAGGCGCGCGCCTACAAGCCTGCTTTCCCGGAGTCAGAGGTATTGAATCTCTTGAGAGGTGGGCGCGGCAGCCAGTTTGACCCAGCCGTCCTGGACGCATTCGAGTCCGTGCTTCCCGAACTGCGACGGATCGCCGCCGAGAGCCACGACCCGGCTGACCGCCTGATCCTCGCCGCGCGCTAGGCAGTCCCTGAGGTCAGGCGCCCGGGGCCTCGTCGCTATCATGCAGCGAACCCGGCGCCGAACGGCAGGACTCTCATGGCCGCCCTCTATCTCTCCAACCACGATGTCCGATCGCTCTTGCCGATGGACGAATGCGTCAACGTGCTGGAGAAGTTATTCCGCCAGGAAGCGCGGGGCACGGTCCAGAACCTCCCACGCCAGCGGTTTCGCTTCGAGAAGGCCGGCGCGACGATCATGGGCGGCACCGTCCTGGAGTCGCACGCGCACGCCGTCCGTCACTCCACGGCCACCCTCCTATACAACACCGAGACAGGCAAACTCGATGCGGTGATCGAGCCGGGCACGCTCGCGTGGATCCGGACAGGCGCGGCCAGCGGTGTCGCGGTGAAGCACATGGCACGGCCAGACGCTTCCGTCGTGGGGATGATCGGCACGGGCCGCCAGGCCGTCACCCAGATCGAGGCGATCTGTGCCGTCAGGCCGGTCAAGACCGTGAAGGTGCACAGCCGCAGTGCCGAGAAGCGCGAGGCGTTCGCCGCGGAGATGTCCCGCTCACTCGGCGTCGATGTCGTCCCGGTGGCCGCGCCGGACGACTGCGTCCGCGGTTCTGACATCGTGGTCGCGATCACCAGCGCGCGTGAGCCTGTCTTCGACGGCTCCCTCCTCGAACCCGGCCAGTGCGTGGTAGCCGCGGGCTCCAACTCATGGATGAAGCGCGAAGTCGACGACACGACCATCCAGCGCGCGGCGCTCGTCGTCGTGGACAACCTCGAACAGGCCCAGATCGAATGCGGTGAACTGATCTGGGCCGTCGAGCGGGGCGCCTTCCGCTGGCGACAGGCGCGTGAACTGCACCAGGTGGTCAGCGGCGAGGTGGCCGGACGGCCCTCCGCGGACGCCATCACACTGTTCGAGAGCCAGGGGATCGGCATCGAGGATGCGGCAGCCAGCGCGTACGTCCTGAGCAAGGCGCGCGCCGCCGGGCTCGGCGTGGAACTCCCCTTCTAGGCGCCCGCGGTGCCGGTGCGGTACCCACGCACCATCCACGCCATGAGCGCGAGCACGATCAGCGCCAGTCCGATCCCCCACGCGGCGACCTCCAGGAACGCGAGCATCGCCAGCGTGGCCAGCAGCCCAAGCACCGAGGCGACCGGCCACCGCCCCAGCGACGGCCCGGCACGCATCGGTCGGAGCACGTCGGGCATCGTGTGCCGAAGTCGCAGCACGGCGAGGTTCACCGCGACGAAGACGGCGTACACCGTGAAGTCGGTCACCGCGGCGACGAGGTCGATGCTGCCGAGAAGCGCGAAGCCCGAGGCCACGACGAACGCCACCAGCGCGGCGGCGTAGGGCGCACGTGCCCGGCGGCTCACCAGTCCGAGCACGGGCGGGAACGCGCCCTTGCGCGCCATGTCAAACATCAGCCGCGAGGCCGCGGTCAGCACCAGGAGCGTCGTGTTCGTGGTCGACGCCAGTGCGATCCACGCGACCACGTCCGCCGAGCGGGTGTTTCCTTCGTGCCCCAGCACGACGGCCAGAGGACGGTCCGACGCCGCCAGTACGCGCCAATCAATCGTGCTGACCGAGACGACTCCCACGGCCACGTAGAGAAGTGTTGAAAGCCCGAGGGCGAGCAGAAGCGCCCGAGGTACGACGCGGCTCGGGTCCCTGGTCTCATCGGAGAGCGTTACGACCTCGTCGAAGCCGATGAACGCAAAGAACACAAGTGCCGCCGCCGAGAGCACCCCGGTCATGCTGCCCTCGGTGAGCGACCGATCGCCGACATGCGGTGCACCGACGGCGATCACGAGCAGGAGCCCACCGACCTGCAGGACGACCAGCGCGGTCGTCAGCCAGATGGAGCGCCGCACGCCGCTCGCAATGATGCCGGTGAGCACCAGCAGAAGCGCCAGCGCGGCCACTCGAGTGTCCACTTCGATGAAATGTCGCAGGTACTCCGCAAACCCCAGCGCGACCGCGCCGGCTGCGACGACATTGCCCGCGATCATGAGCCAGCCCGCGAGGAAGCCCCAGAACTCATTGAAGGCGCGACGTGCAAACTCGTACTCCGCCCCCGCGGACGGGAACAGCCCGGCGAGTTCGACGTAACTCAGCCCGGTGAGGCCTCCGAGGACGGCAGCCAGGACGAAGGAGGCCCATACAAGGCTCCCGGCCTCCGCTGTGGCGCTCCCAATGAGGACGTAGATTCCGGCACCAATGACGATGCCGACGCCTGACACGGTGAGTTGCCACAGGCCCAGGGTGCGCTCAAGCGCGACCTCCTCGGAGCCGATGCCTGGCACGCGTCAGCCCTGGCCCGCCCTCACCGAACCGTCCGGTGGCGGCGTGGAGACGGGGAACGACAACCGGACCTTCGTCCCACGTCCTGGAGCCGAGTCGATCGCGAGCGCACCCCCGAGCGTCATGACTCGCTGCTCGATGGAGCGGTAGCCGAAGCTGTGCACTGGAATCGAAGCCCGCTCAAACCCTACTCCGTCGTCCGTCACCTGGATTAGCAGGCGATCCACCGGAGAACCTGGCTCCCGCCTCACGGAGACCGAGGCGTTCGCCGCCGAGGCGTGTCGCTGAACGTTTGAAATGAGTTCCTTCACCAGCAAGTAGACGTGGCGCTCGATAGCAGGCTCCAGCCCGAGGTCAGGCGCCACATTTGCGTCCCATCGGGTGGTGCCCGAGTCGCGGATCAACCCCTCAACGCGCAGCGCGAGCGACTCCGGCGTGGCACCCGCTGTCTGGCCGCTAAGCCCCTGCATGTACGTCCGCAACTCGATGATCACTGAGTTCAAGCCCTCGATCGTGCGTTCAATCGCGGCCTCTTTCGTGACCGAGGCGTCAGCGAGTGCTGCGTGGAGTCCGAGGCCCACGGCATAGATCGACTGGATCGTCTCGTCATGGAGATCGCCGGCGATGCGCTCTCGGTCGAGTTGCCGCTCGACCTCCGCCATCAGGCGCTGACGCTCAGCGTCAGCGCCGCGCCGGTCCGTCACGTCGCGCGCGATCCCCTCGAGGGCGACGACGACGCCGCTCGAGTCGGTCGCGAGTGAGATGCTCTGCTCGAACCAGCGGACCTGCCCATCCCGGTGGACAAAGCGCAGGGCAAAGCTTCGCGGGCCCTCTAGGCCGAGCGCCTCCTCCAACGTGGTCCGATCCTCCGGATGAGTGATCTGGAAGATCAGATCGTCGTCGACATAGAACTCCTCAGGGCGGTAGCCCAGGAGGCGTGTCATCGCGGCGCTGATGTACTCGAACGCTGCACTGGGCCGGAGGCGATAGCGGAAGATGATGTCCTGGGCCTGCTCCGCGAGCAGACGGTGCCGTTCCTCACTGCGCCGGAGCGCTTCCTCCGCCCGCTTCTGGCGAGAGACATCTCGCACCACCGCGACGCTGAGGTCGCCGGCGCGCCCGGCCAGGACGCTGAGGCTGATCTCCACTGGGAACGTCGAGCCGTCTCTGCGGCGGCCCACCAAGTCCAGGCCGGTCCCCATGGGCCGCGTCTCCGGGTGCTCCTGGTAGATCTCGCGGTTGATCACGTGCACCGCTCGGCGATCCTCGGGCATCAGTAGTTCAACCCGCTGGCCACGCAGGTCACTCGGCTCGTAGCCGAAGAGCTCAGTGATCTGCCGGTTGATGAAGACGATCCGTCCCGTGTTGTCGACCAGGACAATTCCGTCCGGTGCGCGGTCCACGATCGCGCGGAAGGCCTCATCGTCGAGCAACAGGACGTTCGTCATGGCACCGGCCTCGTGGGCCGGGTTGACGCCGGCTCGGGGGCGGGAGGGATCCCGCTGCGGGCAGTCTACGAGTCTGCGGGTAGTCTAGGAATGGGCGCGGCGGGGAGGCAATGAATCTGCTAACCCTTGCGCAGCCGTCGCTCGGTGGCCAGGGTCGCCGCCTGGGTCCGCCGATCAACGTGGAGCTTGGCGTACAGCTCGGACACGTAGTTCTTCACGGTTTTCTCGCTCAGGGAGAGACGGTCCGCAATCTGTCGGTTGGTCATCCCCTCACCGATCATGTCAAGGATCCGGTCCTCCTGGGGCGTCAACGTCGCGAACTGGTCGTCCGCTGGGTGTTGCGCCGTCCCGTGGCGCATCCGGTCGAGGAGGCGCGTGGTCATGTGCGGGTCGAGGAGTGAGCCCCCGCGCCCGACAGTCACGATTGCCTTCTGGATGGCGGCCGTATCTAAGTCCTTCAGCACATACCCCGCTGCACCGGCGAGCACGGCCGAGAACAGTGCGTCTTGGTCGGCATGCGACGTCAGGATCAGCACCTTGATGTCTGGGTGGGCGTCACGGATTTCCCGGCAAGCGGTGACACCAGACCCGTCCGGGAGGCGCAGGTCCATCACCACGACATCTGGCTGGACCCGGGCTGACTCCCGAACCGCTGCGGCGACTGAACTGGCCTCCCCTACGACGTGTAGCTCAGGGTTCCGGTCGAGGATCGCCTGGAGGCCGCGCCGGACCACTTCGTGGTCGTCCACCAGCATCACGCGGATGGGTGTCCCGGCGGATGTCTGCGATTCGGAAGCCATGTAAGTCATCCTGCACTACGCCAGATCGCCGAGAGCGACCGAGGCCGTGCCCGCAGTATGGCAGAGCCCCACCCCTGAGTTGGCCTGTCCGGAGTCACCCATTGCCGGGGACGTTCGGGCATCCCGGCCCCCAAAATCGGCCCCGGGGACGAAGGTCACCCCTGCTGGGTGACGTGAAGCCGTAGAGGGCACGCCCTGGACGCCTCACCATGGGGTCGCACCGGATGTGCACGCTCCCAGGGGGTCAGATGTTCCAAAACGCCCTGATCACGCTCGACGGCTCGGAACTCTCCCGCGCGGTCCTCCGATTCGCCCCCCAGGTGGTCGACGGCGCTGGCTCCGTCACCATCGTCGAGGTGATCGATGATGCCTCGCACCTCCTGAGCAAGACGACGAATGCGGGCTTCGAGTTCGGCATCAGCCCCAGCGTGGGCCTCCGAGTGGTGGACGACATCATTGCGAGCGAGCGGATGTCTGCCGAGGCCGAACTCGAAGCCGCCCTTCTGCGGGTGAGGGAGTCGGGGATCGCGACCGTGAAGACGGCCATCCTGCAGGGCCTTCCCGGGGAAGCGATCGTCGCGGAGGCCAAGCGCCTCGGAGCCGATGTTGTCCTCATGGCCACCCACGGGCGCTCCGGGCTTTCGCGGACGGTGCTCGGCTCCGTCGCGGACCACGTGCTGCGGCACCTGGAGGACACGCCGATCCTCCTCGTGCGGCCGTCCCAACCCGACTGAGAGCCTCTGTCTCAGATTCAGAACCTGTGCCATCACTGGGGGAGAATCTGGGCGATTGTGCCTTATCCTCTTCGTGCTGAGGCGCGCTGAATTCGTGCCTCGCCGGGCTGGCAATTGCCATCCCCCCGTCCCTGAGCCCCCCGAGGCGATTCAAGAAGGTGCCCATGCCCCTTTCTGACCATGCGCTCGCCGTCCAGGTGGATGGCGTCACGAAGCATTACGGGACGGTCGAAGCCCTGCGCGGCATCGACCTCGAAGTCGAGCGCGGAACCGTCCTGGCCCTGCTGGGGCCAAACGGCGCGGGGAAGACCACTCTGGTGAGGATCCTCACCACGCTTCTTGCCCCCACGTCGGGCAGGGTGCGCGTGGCCGGGTTCGACGCCGCTACCCAGGCCGGAGAATTGCGCAGCGTGATCGGCCTCGCGGGCCAATCCGCCGCGGTCGACGACATTCTGACCGGCCTCGAAAACCTCGAACTGGTCGGGCGCCTGTACCACCTCCCGAAGGAGGAGGCACGCCAGCGGGCGAAGGACCTGATCTCCCGGTTCTCGCTCGAAGACGCCGCCAACCGCATTGCGAAGACCTACTCCGGCGGCATGAGGCGCCGCCTGGACCTGGCCGCCAGCCTCATCGGGCGCCCGCAGGTGCTCTTCCTAGACGAGCCGACCACCGGCCTCGACCCTCGTAGCCGCCTTGAACTCTGGGGGGAGATCGAGGGCCTGGCGAGCGGCGGGACGACGGTGCTGCTGACGACGCAGTATCTCGAAGAGGCGGACCGCCTCGCTGACCGCATCGTGGTGATCGACCACGGGCGGATGATCGCGGACGGCACCGCCGACGAACTCAAACAACGCGTCGGGGGACGTGTGCTCACCGTGAAGGTGATGGCAGACGCTGACTTGGACCGCACTCGCGAGGTGCTGGCCGCTTACGGGGCGGCGCCGCACGTTGACCTCTCGACAAGCGAGGTCTCGATCTCGACAGACCGCGGTGCCGCGGTGATGGCTGAGGTGGTCCGCGGGCTGGACTCTGCCGGCATTCCGATCGCGGATCTGGCGCTGAGACAGCCAAGTCTCGATGACGTCTTCCTCGCACTGACCGGGCACGGGGCTGAAGAGTCCGCCGTCGAGCCGGCCGTTACTGGAAAGCAGAGCACACGATGAACGACTCCTTCCTCGGGAGCGTCCGCTGGGCGGTCCATGACTCGCTGCTGATGATGCGGCGAAACCTCTACCGCTATCAGCGCCTGCCGGACTGGGTGTTCTTCTCCACGCTCCAGCCGGTGATGTTTGTGCTGCTCTTCAACTACGTATTCGGTGGCGCCATCCAGGTCCCGACCGGGAACTACATCGACTTCCTGCTCCCCGGCATCCTCGTGCAGACGGTGCTGTTTGGGACGTCTGCGACCGCGGTGGGCCTCGCCGAAGACATCTCGAAGGGCGCGTTCGACCGTTATCGCTCGCTGCCAATGGCGCGGCCGGCCGTACTCGCTGGGCGGATCATGTCTGACACCGCGAACAACCTGTTTGTGACGCTCGTGATCGTTGTCATCGGGTTCGCGGTCGGGTTCAGATTCCATGGCTCCTTTACGGAGAGCATCGGCGGGCTGCTGCTCGCAGTCGTGTTCGTGATCCCGTTCTCCTGGATCGCCGCGATGATCGGGGTCTCGGTGAAGTCCGTCGAAGCCGCCAATACGGCCGGGTTCGTCTGGATGTTCCCGCTCACCTTCGTGAGTTCGGCCTTCGTCCCGATCGAGTCCATGCCGTCCTGGCTTCAGCCGATTGCGCAGGCCAACCCCTTCTCGATCGCGGTGGACGCCGTCCGCGGGCTGGTGCTGGGAGCGGACGCCTCGGCAGATGTCTGGAAGACGCTCGCCTGGGCCGTCGGGCTCTGCCTGGTGATCGCGCCTCTGGCGATCCGGAAATACCGGAAGGCGTAGGCTCCTCCCGTCGCGCTGGCGAGGGAGGGCAGCATGGCACGCGAAGGGTTCCGGGCCGTCACGTACGCCTGCCGGCTCTATAGCGGTGTCGAGAGCATCGAGCAGTCCCTCGCCAGCGAGGTCGAGCGAGCCGGCGCGCGCCGGGCGTTCGTCGTCTGCTCGCCCTCGGTGACGGGGCGCACCACGGTCGTGGGCCGCATCGTCGAAGCGCTCGGCAGCCGCTATGCCGGCGTCTTCGACCGGATCGAGAAAGACTCGACGTACGCCTCCGTCGTCGCTGCGAAGGAAGCGGCGACCGCTGCCGGTGCTGACCTCCTGATCGCCGTAGGCGGCGGCAGCGTGATCGTCGCGACCCGTGCGGTCGCCATCTTCATGGCAGAGTCCGCCAGCCCCTTTGAGATCATGACCCAGTACCCGGCAGGCAAGCCCGCATACAGCCCTCGGCTGCTTGCCCCGAAGCCGCCGATCATCAACATCCCGACGACCCCCACCAGCGCGATGAACCGCGCGGGTACGGGACTGAAGAACCCGGAACTCGACCACCGCATGGAGTACTTCGACCCGAAGACCCGCCCGCAGGCGATCTTCTGGGACACCGCTGCGCTCCTCAGCGCCCCGCCCGACCTCATTCGCTCCACGGCGACCACGGTCTTCGCGAGCACGCTCGCGGGTCGGGCAGAGACAGGCGCCAATCCCCTGGTGGAAGGTGACAGCGCCCACGCCTTCCGCCTCGCGCGCGCTGCGTATCCCCGTCTCATGGATGAACTCGACAACCCGGACCTGCGCATCGACCTATGCGCCGCTGCCTTCTTGCAGAATCGCGCCGAGGACGATGGACGCCGAGGTCGGTCGCCGGTGCCGTTCTCCGGCAACTACGCGGTCTCCACCGCGCTTCACGTCCGCTACCCGCACGTCGGCCAGGGCGAATCGACCTCGGTGGTCGCCGCCACCGCACTCCGACTTCACCCAAGCCCGGACGCCACCTCCGCCCGCCAGGTGGCGGAGGCGCTCGATGTTTGGCGGGAGGGCATGCCGGCGCGCGAGGCGACCCTCGCGGTCGCTGACGCCGTCGAGCGGCTCTACGCGAAGGTGGGTGTGCCGACACAGGTACGCCAGCTCGGCATTCCGCGCGAGGACCTGCCGGCGATTGCGCGCGAGACCGTGAAGAACTTCAACGCCAACGCGGGGGCACGCTCGGAAGAGCAGCAGGTCCAGGACTCGTTGGCGCTCCTCGAGGCCGGCTGGTAAGTGACGGCTGGGGGAGGGGCGGGCGTTCGAGCAAGGGGGCGGCCCGCCTCATATCATGCCACGGCGGCGCCGCTCGGCGTCCTGTGGAGGAGTTCCCGATGACCGACAAAGTGCTCGTCGACAATCCCGTGAAGGGCGTCCGCCTCCTCACGATGAACGACCCGGAAGTCCTGAACTCGCTCGGCGACGAACTTCTCCCGGCACTCACCGAGGAGGTCGAGCGGTTCCGGACAGACCCAACTGCCCGCTGCCTCGTCATCACGGGAGCAGGCCGGGCCTTCTCGTCTGGCGCGAACGTCCGCGGGTTCGCCCGGCGTATCGACGCAGCCGACGCGGCTGCCGACGAAGCACCGCCGAAGCAGCCATGGGAGGACCTCGACCCGATCTACACGGCACGAGAGGCGGAGCGAGGCGCGCGCGGGCCGCAGATCGTGCGGTCACTGCACAACCTCGAGAAGCCGTCCTTCGCCGCCGTCAACGGCCACGCCTACGGCCTCGGCTGTGGAATCGCGCTCTCCTGCGACTTCCGGGTGGCCGCGGAGAGCGCCCGGTTCAACGAGGCGTTCATCCGCACCGGCCTCGTGCCCGCCGACGGGAGCGCGTGGCAGTTGCCGAAACTCGTCGGCATGTCGAATGCGCTCTGGATGCAGTATTCCGGCCAGCCGGTGGACGGCCAGGAGGCATACCGCATCGGACTCGCGAACTGGGTGACGCCGGACGACCAGTTGATGGACTTCACGCTCGAGAAGGCGGCGATGCTCGCGCGAGGCCCCGTGTACGCCATGGGAATCGTGAAGCAGTTGATCCACCAGGGCTACCAGACGGACCTCTGGGAGCACCTGCCGCTCGCCTCCCGAGGGCAGGCACTCACCCGTCTGACCAATGATCACCGGGAGGGCGTCCGCGCCTTCCTCGAAAAGCGCCAGGCTGAGTTCACCGGCACCTAGCCGGGATTCGAGGTGTCCCAATGGCTGACCTCTACCACGACGGCAACCGGCACTTGCAAGACGCCTTCGACACTCGACGGCTCGCGGACCGCCTCGAAGAAGCGATCGTGCACGAGACGTTCACCGAGCGGGACCGCGAGTTCATCGAGCGCATGCCGATGTTCTTCCTCGCCACCGTGGACGCGGACGGGCACGCCAACTGCTCCTACAAGGGCGGAGCCCCCGGCTTCGTCCGCATCGTGGACGAGCACACGCTCGCCTTCCCGAACTACGACGGCAATGGCATGTATCTCTCCATGGGAAACGTCCAGCAGACGCACGAGGTCGGGATGCTGTTCATCGACTTCGAGCAGCGCTGGCGGATGCGGGTGAACGGCGTCGCGTCGATCGACCTCGAAGACTCACTGCTCAGCGAGTACCCCGAGGCCCAGTTCGTCGTCCGCGTGCGGGCGCGCGAGATCTTCGGTAACTGCCCGCGCTACATCCACCAGATGACGTTCGTCGAACAGTCGCGGTTCGTGCCCCAGGAGGCGTGTGAGACCCCGGTCCCGCGCTGGAAGACCGGCTCATGGGTCGCGGACACACTGCCCGCCAACGACCCGGCCCGGGACGGTTCGCGCGAGGTCCTGGACCGCTAGCGCTCGAGCGCAAGCCCGCGCTGCGCGCAGGTTGCCACCAGCCGTGGCGCCAGGCGCACGTCCGAGGCGAAGTGCAGGTGCACGTAGGACGCCCACACGTTGCCGCGCGCATACCCCTCCGTACGGCCTCCCTCTGCGAGGTCATAGGCTGCTGCGTCCGTCTCGGCCGCCCCTTCGAGGACGGACCAGTGGAACTCATGGCCGCGGACTACCTGTCCTCGCGTCACGTGCGGGCCGTCTGCCAGGGCCGTCGCCGTGCGATAGCCGAGGGTGAGACGCGCGCGTGACATCGAGGATCGCAGCGGGATCACCCCGGCGAGCCGGTGCGCCGCCCCCTCGGCGTCGGTGAGCGACTCTCCGAGGTACATCAGGCCGCCACACTCGGCGTAGACGGGGACGCCTGCTGCCGCGGCACCACGCAGCGACCCGAGCATCGATGCGTTGGAGGCCAACCCGGCGGCGTACAACTCCGGGAAGCCACCCCCCAGCATGACGCCTTGCGTCTGCGCGGGGAGCCCGCGGTCGTGCAGCGGGCTAAACGGGACCATCTCCGCGCCCCACGCCTCGAGGAGCGCGAGATTCTCCGGGTAGTGAAAACTGAATGCCTCGTCGCGGGCGACGGCGATGCGGGCCCGGGTGCCCAGCGTTCGCTCCGGCCACAGGCCGTCCGGGGCTGCCGACGAGCGCAAGGCGCCCTCGACCGTCGCCCGTGCGAGCAGCGCGCTGAGGTCGACCTGCGAAGCGACGTTGCGCACAGCGGCCTCGAAGTACGCCTCGGCGACCCGGCCCTCCGCGGTGGGCACGAGTCCAAGGTGGCGCTCCGGCGCGCGAAGCGCCTCGTCGCGCAGCAGGGCTCCGAGGACGGGCAGCCCCGTGGCCGCCTCGATGGCCTCGCGGCAGATCGAAGCGTGCGTGGCGCTGCCGGCGTTATTCAGGATCACGCCCGCAAACCGCAACGCCGGATCGAACCGCTGGTAGCCGAGAACGACGGCACCCGCGCTGCGGGCCATCTTCGCGATGTCCACGACCAGCACGACCGGCAGGCCCAGCAACTTCGCAACTTCCGCGGTGCTCCCGGCGTCCCCTCCCCCGGTCCTGCCGTCGAACAGGCCCATGACGCCCTCGACGATGGCGATGTCGGCGTCCGCGGTCGCGCGGGTGAAGACATCTTGAAGCGCCTCATGCGAGAGCATCCACGAGTCAAGGTTGTGACACGGCCGGCCTGCGACCTTCGCGTGGTACGTCGGGTCGATGTAGTCGGGCCCCACCTTGAACGGGGCGACTCGGAGCCCGCGCTGGCGGAGGGCGCCGATCAAGCCGGTGACGAGCGTGGTCTTCCCCACACCGCTCGACGTGCCGGCCAGAATCACACCGTCCATGCGGGCACCTTACGAGCCTCGCGTGCCGGCCGACACCTGGCGCCGACTCCGGGGTTTGTGCTGCGCTGGCTGATGGGCCACGATGCGCCCATGGCCGTCGCTTTCGGACTCAACCGCTTCGACTTCCGCTCACCGGACCAGTTCGCCGCCGACGTCGCTCGGGCCGAGGCACTGGGCTGGGAGTACGCGTTCGTCCCGGACTCGCAGTTGCGCCGGCACGACACGTACGTCCTGCTGGCGTTCGCCGGTAAGGCGACCACGCGTATCCGTGTCGGCCCGCTGCTGGCGAACCCGGTGACCCGTCATCCGACCGTCACGGCGTCCTCCATCGCCACCGTCGACCAGGTGTCGGAGGGACGGGCCATCCTCGGCCTGGGGATCGGCGACACGGCGGTCCGCCTGGCCGGCCTCAAGCCGGCGCGCGTGGCCACGATCGAGGCGGCGACGCGCACGATCCGGGCCCTGCTGCATGACGAAGGCGTGGAGGTCGGCGCTACCCGCCCGGCCCGCCTACCGCATCCCCGGCCGGTCCCCGTGTGGGTCGCCGCCGCGGGCCCCAGGACGCTTCGCGCCGCCGGCCGCGTGGCAGACGGCGTCTTCATCCGCGCCGGGCGGCATCCGGACGTCCTCTGGAGTGCGGCGGAGGCGGTCCGCCAGGGCGCGAGCGAAGCCGGCCGTGATCCGGCGAGCGTCCGGCTCGGCCTCGTCCTGCACACGGCGCTCGAGGATGACCCGGTGAAGGCGCTCGCCATCGGCAAGTCGATGGCAGCCGGATACTACGAGTACTCGCCACTGTTGTTCGAGACGGCAGGCCTCACGTGGGACGGCCCGAGCATCCACGACCTACAGGCACGGGTCTTCCCGGACTTCCACCATCACACCGACCTCGTGGAGTCTGGAAACCTCGTGGGCTTCCTCCCGACGGCGGCCGCCGACGCCTTCTCAGTCCGAGGGACGGCAGCGGAGGTGGCCGAGCAGATCGCGGGCGCCCTCTCCCTCGGCATCACCTTCGAGATCGTGGTGACTCAGCCGGTGCCGAACCCACCCATGCCAGGCACCGCACCCGGCCGTGACTTCATGGAGCGGATGGCCCGCGACGTCTTCCCGGTGGTGCGTTCACATCTGTCGCGGGCGGGACGATAAGCGGGACGGTCAGTTCGAGGGCCGACCGACGGGGCGGCGCAGCACGAAGTTCGTGTGCGGTGTCTTCTGCGCCTTGTACTCCTCGGGACGGCTGCGCTCGACCTCGACAACCTCGAAGCCGCACGCCTCGAAGATGTCCTCATAGGTCTGGCGCGGCATGCGGTGCACCCGGAACGGCGAGCGCACGCCGGCGCCGTGGTCGCGGATCATCTCCATGTGCCGTGCCATCTCGCCTGGCTCGTCGAAGGTGTAGACGGAGGCAATGAACAGCCCGCCCGGCTTCAGCGATCGGAACACGTTCGAGCAGTAGCGCAGCAACTCGTCGAAGTCGAACTGCATGAGGAGCTCATGTCCGATCACGGCGTCGAACTCCTCGGCGCGGAGGTCGTCGCCAAGGCCGGTCGTGACACGGAACTCGATGCGCGGCAGGTCGACCGTGGCCGCGCGCGCTTCGGCGAGGATGCGCTCCGAGATGTCGTTGGCGACGAGCGTGCCGACGAGCGGGCGGATGTGACGAGTCACGCGGCCACCGCCACACCCGAGTTCGAGGGCGTGGGCGGTCGGGGGGACGTGCTTCGCGACGAGGCCCATGAACGTGTCGAGGCCGCCCCACGTCGCACCCATGCCGCCATCCGGGATCACCTGCCGAACAGTGTCGACGTGGATCAGCCAGGAAAGCGTATGGTCCGCGCGCAGGCCGGCACTGGCACCGCTGAGGGCGACCTTCGCGGCATGAAGGATCAGGCGAGGCTGACGCATGAGGAGCCGGGCGAGGCGGACAGAGCCGCTGCTGGAGCCCGCCAGGGCCTGGATGCGCTGGCTTTCTTCCTCGGAGGCGTCAAAGCGGACGGGAGCAGACCGCGGGGCGATGCCGCCGGGGGACATCGCCGGGTGCTCGTCCCCGCCACCAGCCTGCTGCTGATCGTTCACCAAGACGCATCCCCGCCTCGCGGCGCACGCAGGCGCCGTGTCCAGTCCCTCTGCCCGGACGGGGTGCGGCGACCGCCGAAACCGTCGGAGTATGAAATATAAGGCCAGAACGGGAAACCGGCCCAAAGGCACGGAGTGCGGAGCGGAGACCGCGCTATCCCACCGCTGATTCCCGCTGACGGGCGTAGGTCGCCCGCAGGGCGGGGAGCGAGGGCTGGGCGAACAGTTCCGCACGCAGTATCCGCGCGTTTTCCCGGCCGGCGCCGTAGTGCGCGAGGTGCTTCTTGGACTGGAGCAGCGCCATGGCAGGCGGCATCGTCTCCTCGATCAGGTCGAGGTGGCGATCGATGACGGCAGACTCATACGCGGCGCGACCGTCCTGGTCGAGCGCCTCGTAGCCGGGGTCAAAGAGCCACGGGCGGCCGAGGGCAGCCCGACCCACCATCACGGCGACGCAGCCTGTGGCCGCCATCATCTGGCGTGCCTCGGCCAACGAGGTCACGTCGCCATTGCCAGTGACTGGAACGTGGACCGCTTCGACGACGGTACGGATGACGTCCCACTGCGCGAGGCCGGCAAAGCGCTGCGCTCGCGTCCGCGGGTGCACGGTGATGCCGTCCACCCCCGCCTCCTCTGCGACTCGGGCCAATTCGACCGCGTTGGGTCGGGACTCGTCCCAGCCTCCTCGGATTTTGATGGTGAGCGGCACGTCGATCGCCCGTCGGAGGGCCGCCAGGAGGTGACCGGCGGCCGTGACGTCCCGCATCAACGCTGCGCCCTTGCCTCGATTGACGATCTTCGGGACGGGGCAGCCCATGTTGATGTCGATGATCGCTGCGCCTTCGTCGACGAGGCGCCGTGCCGCCGGCACCAGCACGTCCGGCCCGTTGCCGAGGAGTTGCATGGCCACGATCTCGCCCTCATGAGAGCGTGCGGACGCGACGGCCCAGGGGCTCCCGGCGAGGAGCGCCTCGGCATCAATCTCCTCATTGGTGGTAAGACCGCTGCCGCACGCACGCGCGACAGCGCGGAACGGAGCGTTGGTGAAGGAGGCCATAGGGGCCAGGCGCACCGGCGACTCGCTGAGCAGCGCCCGCATCGTGAGTTGAGGCATCGTCCCGCCGCTCGACCGCGATCCCAGCGCCGATTTGGCCCGGAGGGGCATCAAGTAAGATATCGGCTGCCGTGTTGAGGCAGTAGGAGGCCCCCATGACCACAACCGAGAAGCCGTCGACGCCCTACCAGGTGGTCGGTACGCGGCCCATCCGTCCGGACGGTGTGGACAAGGTGACGGGCCGGGCGGAGTACGGCGCGGACATCAGGCTACCGGGGATGCTCTACGGCCGGGTCTTACGGAGCCCGCACGCGCATGCGGTGATCAAGCGCCTCGATGTCTCGCGCGCCCTCGCGGATCCGCGGGTCTTCGCGGTGGTGACCACGGCTGACTTCCCGGCACTGGGCAACAACCCAATCCAGACGATCCGCGGCCCGATCCCCGAGCGCTGGACTCGCGAATCGATCCTCGCTGACGGCAAAGCCCTGTTCAAAGGGCACGCGATCGCGGCGATTGCCACCTCCGACCCCCACCTCTCGGAGGACCTCCTGAGCCTCATCGACGTGGAGTACGAGGTCCTCAAGCCGGTGATGAGCATCGAGCAGGCGCTCTCCCCGGACTCTCCCCTTCTGCATGACCCGGCGGTCTCGGCCGAGATCAAGGGTCTGTTCGAGCCGTACAACGGGCGCCAGACGAACGTGGCGCGCCAGTTGGAGATCCGCCGGGGCGACATCGAGCAGGGCTTCGCGGACTCTGATGTCGTCATCGAGCGCGAGTTCAGCACCGCGAGTTACCACCAGGGCTACATCGAGCCGCACAACGCGACGGCGTTCTGGAACAAGGACGGCATGCTCACCATCTGGACGAGCACGCAGGGCGCGTTTGGTGTCCGCGACAACGTCTCGACAATGCTCCGCTTGCCGGTCAGCAAGGTGAAGGTGGTGCCGATGGAGATCGGGGGCGGGTTCGGCGGCAAGATTCCCGTCTATCTCGACCCGCTCGCCGCGATCCTCTCAAAGAAGTCGGGCCGCCCCGTCCAGATCACGATGTCCCGTGCGGAGGTTTTCGAGGCCACCGGGCCAACCTCTGCGACCGAGGTCCGTGTGAAGATGGGGGCGAAACGTGACGGCACCTTCGTCTCTGCGGAAGTGCACCTGGCCTACGAAGCCGGCGCATACCCCGGGGCGCCCGTCGCCGGCGCCGCGCGCAGCGCCCTCTCGCCCTACACCATCGAGAACTCGCTCGTCGAAGGGTTCGAGGTCGTCGTGAACAAGCCGAAGGTCGCGGCCTATCGCGCGCCCGGCGCACCCCAGGCGGAGTTCGCCGTTGAGTCGGTGATTGACGAACTCGCCGAGATGCTGAAGATGGACCCGGTAGACATCCGCCTGAAGAACGTCGCCGTGACCGGAGCGCGCCGGACCGAGGGCGTCCCGCACGGCTCGATCGGCGGGGAGCAGGTACTGCGCGCGGCGCGCGACAGCGCGCATTACCGCTCTGAGTTGCACGGGGACAAGGTGGGCCGCGGGGTGGCCACCGGGTTCTGGGGCAACGGCGGCAACGAATCCGCGGCATACGCGACGATCAACTCGGACGGGATGGTGAGCCTGATCACCGGGTCCGTGGACATCGGCGGCCAGCGCGCCGCACTCGCGATGCAGTTCGCCGAGACGCTCGGCATCCCATACGAAAGCATCAAGTCCACGGTCGGCGACACGGACTCCATCGGCTTCACGAACAACACGGGCGGCAGCCGGACGACGTTCGCGACCGGATGGGCGGTGATCGAGGCCGCCTACGAAATCCGTGCGCAGTTGATTGAGCGGGCGGCGAAGATCTGGGATGTGGAACCGAGCAAGGTCACATATGAGAACGGCGTCCTTCGTGAGGAGGGCGGCCAGACGATGACCTTCAAGGAGATCGCACGGAAGCTCGCAGGCAGCGGCGGAGCAATCCAGGGACACGCCTCGGTCAAGCCCTCCGGTACCGGCGCGGCCGTGGCGACCCACATCTGTGACGTCCACGTGGACACGGACACGGGCAAGGTCACGATCCTCCGCTACACCGCGGTGCAGGATGTCGGGACGGCGATCCACCCCTCGTATGTGGAGGGCCAGATCCAGGGCGGCGCCGCCCAGGGCATCGGCATGGCGCTGAACGAGGGCTACGTCTACCGGCCTGACGGTTCGATGGCGAACGCGAGTTACCTCGACTACCGGATGCCCGTGGCGAACGACCTGCCACCCATCGAGACCATCCTGGTGGAGGTGCCGAACCCGGGCCACCCGTACGGTGTGCGTGGGGTGGGTGAGGTACCGATCGTGCCCCCCCTGGCTGCTGTGGCAAACGCGATCTACGACGCGATTGGCATCCGCATTCGAGACCTTCCGGCCACACCCGCCGTGATCCTCGAAGAGCTAGAGCGGCAGAAGAAGTAGCCGACCCGGAAACGCGTGAGAGGGCCCGCTCTGGCGGGCCCTCATCGCGTCCGGCGCCCACTCGCGCGTGCGACGGCCGCGCGTAGACTGCGCGACATGCCTCAGACGCCATCCGGCCTGCGCGTCGCCCTCGGCGCGCTCGCGCACCGCGACTATCGTCGCTTCGCCGCGTCGCTCTTCCTGACCTCGATGGGCGTGCAACTGATCCAGACCGCGATCTTCTGGCAGGTGTACGTCCTGACCGGCAGCGCCCTTCTGCTGGGCCTGACGGGGCTCGCGCGAGCGGGGCCGCACATGGTCCTCTCGATGGTGGGGGGAGTGGCCGCCGACCGACTGGACCGGGTGAGACTGATCCAGGCGGGCCAGGCCGGCAACGCGCTACTGGTAGCCGCGCTGGCCTATCTCACGTTCACCGGGCAGGTGCAGGTCTGGCATCTCTACGTCGTGACGTTCCTGAACAGCGCCTTCAGCGCCCTGACGCAGCCGGCGAGGACAGCCCTCATCCCCGCGCTCATCGAGCCGAGGCGCCTCGTCAACGCCATCGCACTGAACGCCACGATTGGCCAGTTCGCGCAGATCGCGGGCCCCGCCCTGGCCGGCGTCGCGATCGCCCAGTTGGACCTCGGGCCCGTCTACCTCATCAACGGCGCCCTGTACCTGATGGCGATGGCGTCGATCACGGGCATCCGCGTCTCGATGGAACGTCCGCGTGTCCTCGAAAGCGCGTGGCGCAGCTTCGTCGAGGGCCTCGATTTCGTACGCACGAAGCCGGTCATCCTCGCGCTCTTGCTCCTTGATGTCGGCGCGACGCTGTTCGGGAGTTATCGAGCCCTGCTGCCGGTCTTCGCAGAGTCACTCGGCGTTGGTGTGACTGGGTTTGGCCTGCTGAGCGCGGCACCGGGGGTGGGTGCCCTGCTGGGCGCCGGGCTCATCCTTGGCCTGGGCGATTTCGCCTACAAGGGGCTGTACACCCTCTTCGGGGTCCTCGCGTACTGCGTCGCCCTGGTGGTGCTGGCTATCTCCCCATGGTTCACGCTCGCGCTCCTGGCGGCGGCGCTGCTCGGGACGACCAACTCCGTGCAGATGATCCCGCGCAACACGGTGATCCTCACGATCTCACCGGACGCCCTCCGAGGCCGCGTCGAGTCCTTCCGAAGCATGCTCGCCGGGGGCGCGCCTCCTCTGGGGTACACGCTGAGCGGGGTCCTCGCAGCCGCGCTCAGCCCAGCGCTGGCGCTTGTGATTGGCGCCGTCGCGTGCTCGGGCGTCGTTGGCCTGGTAGCTATCTGGAGCCGCGAGTTGCGCGACCGGCACCTCGGGTCGACCGTGCCTGAGCCGGTGCCCGGAGACTCCTAGCGGTCGCGCAGCGGGACGAGTTCGGTCAGGATGCCGGCGTTGCCCTGCGGCCGGAAGAAGGCGACCGTCCGCCGGCCGTCAGCCGTCCTCGGCAGGGCGATCTCCGACAGTCCCGCCGCGACAAGCCGCTCGGCCTCCACGTGGACGTCCGTGCACGCGTAGCAGATGTGGTGCAGGCCAGGGCCGCGCTTCTCGAGGTAGCGTGCCGTCCCGCTGGTGGCGTCCTTCGCCGGTACGAGGACCTCCACCTGGGTCTCGCCCTCGCCGACCTTGAAGAAGAAGTTGTAGGTCTGCTCCGGCGCGAAGTACGAGCCCTCCGGCCACTTCGACCGTGGCTTGTCGATGACGAGGCCAAGCGCATCGCCGAGGACAGCGTTCGCCTCCTCGATGGAGTGGGCTACCACGCCGACGTGGTCGATCCGGCTGAACATCGCGCGCTCCTGTGACTAGACGACCGGCGCACCGTCGCGCGAGTCTAGCGCGACTCCCCGAGGGGTGGACAGACGGCACCGATCCCGGGTACGAATCGCGGCGCGCCGAAATGGAGGCGCTCAGGAGGTGCCATGCCGGAGCCTTTGGTCACGTACGAACTCGACGGGGATGTCGCTTTGCTCGGGCTGAACCGCGACGACGTGCGGAACGCGATCAACGGTGCGCTGCTCGACTCGCTGAAGGAGGGCGTGCTGCGCGCCACCGAGGAGGCGCGCGCTGCCGTCATCTTCAGCCACGGCGAAAAGCACTTCTCCGCGGGCCTCGACCTGGCGGAGGCGCAGGCGCGCCGCGCTGACAACAGCGCCCCGTCCCGCCGCGCGCGCAGCAAGTGGCACACGACCTTCGACTTGATCTCGCGCGGCGAGATCCCGTTCGTGTCGGCCCTCAAGGGCGCGTGCGTGGGCGGCGGGCTCGAGCTGGCCGCGGCGACGCATGTCCGTGTGGCGGACGAGACGACGTTCTTCGCCCTGCCGGAGGGCCAGCGCGGGATCTTTGTGGGCGGCGGCGGCTCGGTAAATATCCAGCGGCTCCTCGGCTACGCCCGGATGGCCGACCTGATGCTGACCGGGCGCGTCCTCTCCGCCGTCGAGGGCGAGCGGTTCAACCTCTGCCAGTATGTGGTGCCTGCGGGCGAGTCTCTGACCAAGGCGAAGGAACTCGCACACAAGATGGCGACCAATGCACCGCTCACCAACTGGGCTGTCTGCGCCGTCCTGCCACGCGTGGGCGACCTCTCGCACGACGACGGGCTCGCGATCGAGAGCCTCATCGGAGCGTCCGTCCGCAGCCCGGAAGGTGCCTCGCGCATCGGCGCGTTCCTCGAGGGGCGGGCTGCGCCGATCGTCGCCCCAGCGGCCGTGACCACGACCCCGGCCTAGACCCTGACGGACACCTCGCGGAAGTTGGGGCTGACGTCCAGCGGGCCCTCGGTCAGGGCGGCGATCTCCTCCGCCGTATACCCAGGGGCGTGTTCCTCCAGCAGGAAGCGCCCGTCCTTGACGGAGATGACCGCGATGTCGGTGACGATCAGGGTGACGCCGCGAGGAGACGTCACGGGCAGGGAGCAGCGCTCAAGCAGCCGAGACTTCCCGTCCCTCGTCGTGTGCTCCATCGCGAGCCAGATCTGTTTCGCGCGCGCGACGAGGTCCATCGCGCCACCGATTCCGCCGAGGTTGTCGAACGGGGCGTTGCTCAGGCGCCAGTTGGCGAAGGAGCCGTCCGCCGCGGCCTCGTATGCGCCCAGCACGGTGACGTCCAGGCGGCGGCTGCGCACCAGGCCGAACGAGTCGGCGTGGTGCACGAAGGAGGCGCCGGGCACGATCGTGACCTGCTGCCCGCCGGCGTTCACGATGTCCGGGTCGCCCTCACCCGGCCCGGCGAGGCGGCTGTATCCGATGACGCCGTTCTCCGACGTGAAGGTGACGTGATCTGCGGGGTCGACGTAGTTCGAGGCAAAGGTGGGGATGCCGATGCCAAGGTTGGCGATCCAGCCCGGCTGGATACGCTGGCCGATCACGGCCGCCATCTCCTGGCGCGTCAGTCTGCGCTTCCCCTCGCCCGGAGACTCATGGGGTGGCGCGGGCGGCGCCTCGGCACGCTGCACCCGCACTACGCCATGCGGCAGGATGGAGACGAGGCGCTCCACGTAAATGCCGGGGCAGTGGATCTCATCCGGGTCGAGTTCGCCGGCCTCGAGGATCGGCTCCTCGACCTCGACGATGACGTGCTGCGCGGCCATCGCCGCGATCGGGTTGTAGTTGCGTCCCGCGTGGCGGAAGACGAGGTTGCCGGCGGTGTCCGCCTTCCATGCGCGGATCAGCGCGTAGTCCGCGAAGATCGCCTCCTCGAGGACATACGTCTCCCCGTCGAACTCGCGGTGCTCTTTGCCCTCGGACAGCAGCGTGCCGACGCCCGCCGGAGTGTAGAAGGCGGGGATGCCGGCGCCGCCCGCACGGATGCGCTCCGCGAGTGTGCCCTGCGGCACCAGTTCGGCCTCCAGGACTCCATCGCGCACCATCTGCTCCGGCTTGGAGACGCGCGATGGGTGCGTGGCCGCAGTGAACGACGCGATCACCTTCTTCACGCGCCCGGCCTCCACGAGGTCAGCGAGGCCTTTCATCTTCCCGTCTGCTGATGCAGTGCCGACGCCGTTCGAGACGGCGGTGATCCCCTTCGCCCCCTGGTGGTAGAGGGCGGTGAGCAGGTTCCAGGGCATCCCCGTGCCCCCGAAGCCGGGGATGATGAGGGTGATCCCGTCCGGGATGTCTGCCACGGCTTCTTCGAGGCTGGCGCAGATCTTGGGTCGGGGCACGGTGACCTCCTCGCTTCGTCACGAGAGCCGCCGCACCATAGGCCGAGGCATGCGTGCGCCGCAACGCGGCGCCCCATGCCTAGACGAGCGGCGTCCCCAGCGATTGTGCCCGCGTGCGCAACGTGGCCAGCGTGTCCCGGTGCAGCGGGATGCCGGCCCTGGAGCGGAACTCGAAGGCGTCCGCTTCCGGATCGCCGGGCAGGATCACTGGCCGAGACGGGTCGGAGGGTCGAGTGGCGGCGAAGTAACGGATCAGGCGGTCCATGTCCGCCTTGAATTCGTCGATCGGCCGCATCTGCCGGATGTCGATGGCCATGAACCATGCCATGTTCGAGCCGTAGTCGAGGTCTACGCTCGAGCCTCCACCGGCGAGGACGCCGGCCAGGATGTCCACCATCACCGCGAGCCCGTACCCCTTGTAGTTCACGCCCTCGCCGTCCGCGCTTTCTCCGATGGGGGTGAGCGCCCACGAGGTGTCGCGCGCTCCCGGTGGCGTCTCCAGCGGCTGTCCGTGCGCATCCACGGCCCACCCGCGGGGAATAGGGAGGCCGAGCGCGTGCGCACGACGGACCTTGCCGGAGGCGACGGTGCTCGTAGCCATATCGAGGACGAAGGGCCGCTCCTCACCCGCCGGCGCAGCGAAGGCAATCGGGTTGGTGCCGAATCGAGGGTCAGCGCCGCGTGCCGGGCGGACGCTGCGGTTCGCGTTCGTCACGGCCATCCCGATCATGTCCTCCGCCGCCGCCATCATCGGGTAGTACCCCACCATCCCAATGTGACGTCCTTCGACGACTCCGGCCTGCCCGATGCCGGTCGCACAGGCCTTCTCGATTGCCGTTCGCATGGCGAAGTGCGCGCCGACCACGCCGAGGCCGCCCTCGTTGGAAATCACAGCTGACCCCGCGGACTCTCGCACCACCCGAGGCGCCACCGTGGGATCGATCAGGCCGGCCTCGATCTGGTCCAGGTAGCGCAGTCCAGTCACCACCCCGTGCGTGTCGACTCCGCGGAGGTCGGACGCGACCAGGATGTCCGAGGCGATCTCTGCGTGCTCTCGAGAGACGCGCAGTGAGACGAACAGGCGCTCGAGTTGCTCGCGCAGGGCTCGCCCGTCCACTCGGACGAACTCACCGGACGCGATCTGTTCCGCTGTCGGTTCGCTAGCCATAGGTCTCCTGCTGCCTCGGGCGCTAGAACCCTCGCGCCTTGTCGATCAGTCCTTCAAGAGGTTCGCCGGCGCGGTAGTGCGCGAGGTTGCGGCAGAAGCGGTCGAGGTTGCGCGGGATGCGGAACTGGCTCGCCCCGGCGGTATGTGGCGTCATGATCACATTCGGCGCCGTCCAGAGTGGGTGGTCGGCAGGCAAGGGCTCGATGGGAGCAACGTCGAGGCCAGCACCCGCGATTTGCTTCATGTGGATCGCGGCGACGAGGGCGTCCGCGTCCACCACCTCGCCTCGGGTCACGTTGACCAGGATCGCCGTGGGCTTCATCAACTCAAAGGCGCGCTTGCCGAACAGCCCTCGGGTGTCCGGTGTCAGGGGAAGGCCGGAAGTGACGACATCCGCCGTGCGAAACAATTCATCGAGGCGCTCGCTGCCCCATACCTCGGGCACTTCTGGGCTCGGCGGGACCGGGTCGCAGTCGACGGCGATGCAGCGCATGCCGAACCCCACGGCGCGCCGCGCAATCGCACGCCCGGTGCCACCGAAGCCGACGATCCCCATCGTGCAGCCTTCCAGCTCGAATTCCTCGGCGCGGTAGGCGACTCGGTGGTCCCATGACGCCGGCCCGTCCACTACGGCTCGAGCCAGGCGCCTGCTGAGCGCGAGCAGGTGGGCAAACGTGTGGTCCGCGAGGTGTGGACCGACCATCCCTTTGTCGCCAGACAGCAGGACATCGCTCGCAACCATCTCCGGGAACAGGTAGGCGTCCGCACCGGAGGTGATGGCGTGCACCCAGCGCAGGCGGCGAGCGCGGGCGAACATTGCAGGCGTGATGACGCCCAGCACGACTTCGACATCCTCCATCGCCTCGATGGCCTCGCCAGGGGTCTCGGCGATGGTGATCCGCGTGCCCGGCCCGGCGGCTTCGTGGATGCGCGCGAGCAGCGCGTCGTCGACGGTATGCATCGGCATGGTGACGCCGGGGATGATGAGGATGTTCACGGGCGGGACGATAGCAGACGCTAGCCGAGGGCCGCCGCCGGGTTGGTCTGCACCATCCGTCGCACCTCGTCCGCGCTGAAGCCCGCGTCGAGGAACCGTTCGATCCACGAACCGAAGCCGACGGGCGGCGCCGGGTTGGGCGCCTGGCCGAGGTCGGTCGAAAGCACAACGTGCTCGGGCCCCACCGCACGGACGTCCGCGGCGATCGCGGCGAACGCCTCGTCACCGCCCTCGCGGAACGAATTCACCGAGCATTGCTCGATGAAGGCGCCCGCGTCTGCGACTCGGTGCTGTACCTCCAGCGGAATCCGAAACGAGGTGGCGTGCGAGACGATCGAGCGAATGCCCCGTCGCCGCGACTCCATCACGAGCGCGAGCGTTTCTTGCGGGTCCAGGTGGCCGCTGCAGAGCGTCGCCCCATGCTCGCCGATGAGATCCAGGAGCGTGTGGCAGACGGGAAGGAGCCGTCCGCCGTCGTCGAGGACACGGATTGCCTCGGCCTTTGCGTGCCAGCGGCCGAAGGTTTCACGGGACCAGGCGGAGTCAAAGGTGGGCCACCACACGACGCGCGTCCCGATGCGCAGGGCTGCGTCGAGGGCGTCCGGGTTCAGGCCGCCCACCGCGTGGTCGAGCGCGATGGCACCATGCACCTTGATGCCTTCGAACTGCTGATCGAGGGCCCAGGCCAGCGCCTGGGTCGGGTACTCGTGGCTCTTGAGCACGAGTGCGGCCAGCCCGGCCTCCCGAGCCGCCTCCACCAGCTCACGAGCGTCCATCCGCCGCTCCGCATAGGGGTCAGGGGCGGCGTGGACATGCACGTCGATGGCCCCGCGGAGGAGCGCCCGCGAATCTGGGCGGAGCCCGTCGAGGGTTTCGGCGCGGTAGCGAACATTCATCGGGCCACCTCATTTCCGCTCCTGGCGTCGTGCGCACTGTACCGGCCCGTGTGGGCCACTCCTCCGGCACTGCGACCGTCAGAATTGTCAGGTTGGGGCCGTCAGCGCGCACGATTCGCCTGATATACCTAGTTTCTCAGCGCGCTGTCGGGGGACCGCGCGCCACTCGATCCCAGGGTGGAACGAAATGCGCGACCGGCACGCCGATCGGCGGCAGCAGATCCTTGGCGCGGTGGCTGCCTGCGTGTCCGAGGAGGGCATCGCGGCGGTCACGATGCGCAACATCGCCCGCCGCATGGGGGCGACGACAGGGATGCTCACGCACTACTACGAGACGCGCTCCGCGCTCTTGAAGGCAACGTCCGAGGCCGCTGACGATGACCTGCGCCGACGGGTCAGGCACCTCGTGGGGGCCTCAGAGGGCCTTGACCGGCTGTGCGCTCTCTTCGAGGAGAGCCTGGCCCCGAGCACACCGGACGCCCTGGGATGGGCGTTCTGGCTCGAGTACCTCGCCGCCGCCGGGCGGGATGCCGAACTCGGCGCCCACAGCAAGCAACGGCTTGACGACCTACGCACCGACGTCGAGTGCTGCGTACAGCAGGCGATTGCCAGTGGGGCGTTCCGGGACGACACGGACATCGCAATCGCAGTCCAAACGATCGTGGCCTTCATGCAGGGACTCGGTGTGGAATTGGCGATCCACGGTGCGCCGCTTGACCGCACGTCGCGAGCCGCCTTTCGCGCGCTCCTGGACGGCTATCGCGCGACGTAGCGCCCTCCGTACGATACCTACCCGCCAGCCCTTCCTCGTGGGGACCCATGCACGACCCTCCTCCCGCCCCGCGGCACAACCACCTCGGCCAGCCGATCGGGCACGCCCTGCCGGACTGGCGACCAGCGCACGCGCCGGCGCGAGAGTCTCTGGCCGGACGGTTCTGCCGCCTGGAACCGCTCAACGTTGACCAGCATGCAGACGACCTCGTGGCGGCCTGTGCCCTCGACATCGAGGGCCGGATGTGGACCTATTTGCCGTACGGACCGTTCGAGTCTCCCGGGACTCATCGCGCCTGGCTCGAGGCCGCTGCAGCCACAGACGACCCACTCTTCTTCGCGATCCTCGACGCCCGGACTGACAGGGCGGTCGGCATCGCCTCATACCTCGCGATCAACCGTGAGGCCGGATCGATCGAGGTCGGCCACCTGGCGTACTCACCGCTGCTGCAGCGCACTCCGGCATCGACGGAGGCGATGTACCTCATGATGCGGTGGGCGTTCGTTGAGGGTGGGTATCGCCGGTACGAATGGAAGTGCGACAGCCTCAACGCGCCGTCCTGGGAAGCCGCTGAGCGGCTGGGCTTCCAGTTCGAAGGGATCTTCCGGCAGGCCCGCGTGACGAAGGGCCGCAACCGCGACACGACCTATCTGTCCGTCCTCGACCGCGAGTGGCCCGCGCTTCAGGCGGCGTTCGAGGCGTGGCTCGCCCCCGCGAACTTTCGACGACGCGGGGCAACAGCGACGCGGACTGCGCGCGATCGGCGAGACTCTCAGCCAGTAGCCATGCCGCTCGCCTGCCGCTAGTCCTGCCGCGGAAACGGCGTGGTCTGGCCCTCGGCCACCTCGACCTCGAAGGCGTTGAGCGACATCGAGGTCAGGACGTAGAAGCCGACGACTGCCGTGATCTCCACGACCCCGCGCTCGCCCCAGGTCTCGACGGCGCGGTCGTAAAGCGGACGTGGCAGCAGATGCGTGACGAGCAGGGACATGCAGACGTCATACATGAGCAATTGCTCGGGCGTGGCCTGCACCGGCCGCTCGCCTCGCAGGATCGTGTCCATCACGTCCTGGGGGATGCCGTACTCAACCGCCCGGGGCGCGTGCGCGTTCCACTCGACGTTCGCCTCATAGACCTTGCCGGTAATGGAGATCGCCAGTTCCACAAGCCCACGGTCCAGCGAGGTGCGTGACCAGAGCATGCCGCCGAGCCCGCGGAGTCGCTTGGAGAGTTCGGCGTTGAGCAGCCACGGGTCGAAAGGCCCGCCGAGCATCCCGTCCGCGCGCGCTTTCCTTGTCCTCAGGAAGTCGTCGTACTCGGCGCGCTGTTCCGGAGTGAGTTGGTCGGGTGTGTACTTCGTCTGGCGTGACATGGTCTGCCTCCTCGAATCTCGCTCAGCCTGAGACGAGCATGGCGCCGTCGACCGGCAGGGCCACGCCGCTGATGAACCGCGCCTCGTCCGAGTGCAGGAAGAGCGCGGCGTACGCCACGTCCCACGCAGACCCCATCTTCTTCCCGAGCGGGACGTGCCGGTTGCGCTCCGCGATCACCTGCTCGCGGGCGACACCCTCCGCCACCCGAGGCTCGATCGCCATGGGCGTCTCCATGAGCCCGGGTAGGATGGTGTTCACCCGGATCAGGTCACCGGCATGCTCGGCGGCGAGGTACTCGGTCAGCCCGATCACGGCCACTTTGGTGGTCTTGTAGCCGACCCGCGGGTACTTGTGGTGCGCAGCCGCCGAGGAGATGTTGACGATCGACCCGCCGCCTTGCTCCTGCATCACCGGGATCGCCCACTTGCAGGCCAGCCACATGCCCCGCAGGTTCACCTGGAAGACACGGTCCCACGCCTCGACGCTCATCCTGACGGCCGTCTCGTCACCGAGCGACAGCCCTCCGCCGACGTTGTTGTGCAGAAGGTCGAGGCGGCCGAATGCCCGCACACAGGCGGCGACCGCGGCCTGCACGTCTGTCTCCTCACGCACGTCGGCCGCCACCGACTCGGCCGTCCCGCCTTCTCGGCGGATCTCGTCACGGGTCGCGGCGGCACGGTCACCATCGACATCGGCAACCAGGACCCGGGCGCCCTCCCGGCCGAGCAGGAGGGCGGTGGCTCGTCCATTGCCGATCGTGTCGCCGGGCGTCTGGCCGCCGCCCATCACGAGTGCCACTTTCCCCTCGACGCGTCCCGCCATGTGTCGATTCCCCCTCGGCCGCTCGCGTCCGCCTGCACTGCCGCAGGATCTCGACGGCGCGAGGCCGCATCGTAACGGCGATGTAGCAACCCGCGCCCCCCGAGGCCCGCGCACAGTGACACGCTGTGCGTGAGCACTGGGAGGTGCGAATGTCCCGCGCCCGGCCGTTCCTCCATGTCGCGCTCTGCGCCGTCGCTGTCACTGCGATGGGCTGCCGGAATGACGGCGACGCCCAGTCCAAGCAGGACGCCACGGCCAGCCCGCCGCCCACGGCGACCGCAACGGCATCGGACATGCCCGCCACCGCGACACCGAGCGTCACACCCACGGCAACCCGCCGGCCGGGTGTCCCGGACCCGGTCAACACCGTCATCAACCTCGTCCTGGCCGGCGACCTGGCCGCTGTCGAGCGCAGTGTGTCGCTGGTCAGCCTTCCCTGCGGCCCTCAGCAAGGGCCGGGCTCGCCACCCGCCTGCCCGCCCGGCCAGCCAAACGGGACGCCCGTGCAGGTCTTCCCGGTGGCGACGTGCGAAGGCGAGTTGCGCCCGGCCTCGGCGGTCCGGCCAACGTTGGAGCAGGTGGTGCTCGCGCGGCCCGTCCTCACCGGCGTCTATCGGGCGCCCCGGCCCTACCTGCCGCCGGTTCAAGCTGATTATGTCGTGGTCTTTAGCCGGACACCGACGGGCGCGGGCACCGGTCCGCTCGGGGCCGGGATCGTGATGGCCGGCGACAAGATCGCAGGCGTCTGGTTCGGCTGCGGCGCCTCTCCCGCCGAGATCGTCCGCCCGGGCACCGAGGCCCTCTACCTCCCGGGCGGCTAGGCCGTTCGTCTGCCCCAGCGGTCGGTATAGGCCGCGAGTGCGGTCGTGAGCGGCACCGCGGCGACGATACCGATGCTCCCCACCATCGTCCGCACGACCTCGGTCGCAAGGGCATCGAACGAGATCAGGATTCCGGTGGGCTGTTGCTGCGCGGAGAGGATGAGGATCAACGGAAGGGCAGTCCCGGCGTACGCGAGCAGCAGCGTGTTGGTGGTAGCAGCGATGTGGTCCCGTCCCACATTCATCCCGCGTCGGAACAGTTCCGTCGGTGAGAGCGAGGCATTCGCCTCGCGCAGTTCGGACACCGCGGAAGCCTGAGTCGTTGTCACGTCGTCGAGGACCCCGACCGCACCGAGGATCATGCTGCCGAGCAAGAGGCCTCGTGGGTCGATCACCCCGCGCCCCACGAGGACCTGGAGGGTGCTCGCGTCATCGTCTGCGATCCCCGTCAGGCGGACGAACTGCACGGCCCACTCTGCGAGCAGCCCCGTCAGCAGCAGACACGCCATCGTGGCACCGAGCGCCACCATCGTCTTCCGCCCGACACCATGGCCGAGCGTGAGCGTAGTCGTCATGATCACCAGCGCGCCGGCAATACAGACCAGGAGTGGATCCCAGCCGTCCATGATGGCCGGCACGATGAAGCGCGCAATGACGACCACGCTCGACGCCAGCCCGACGAGCGAGAGCGCGCCCCGCCATCCCCCCACCGCGACGACCAACAGGGCGAAGGCGAAGGTGAGCGCCCAGACGGGCACCCGCCGCGAGCGATCCTTGATCTGATAGACCGGCCCCCGGTCCGTCTCGACGCGCCCCAGCAGGACAGTGTCCCCGGGGGCCAACACGAATGCGTCACCCCCGCCATCCTGGAAGGCTCGATCTACCGAGACCCGTTCGCCAGCCACATCCATCACGACCTGCTCCTGGCGGATGGGACCTGCGGGGCTTTGGAGCGATTCGCCGGGCACGACCTCGAGGATGCGTGCCTCGCGGATCGTCTCATGCACCACGGGAAGGGATCGGTGCTCCCAGACACCGAGGCTGGGAAGGATCACCGTCACGCCGAGCAGCAGGACGGCCAGTCCGAAGTAAGCGAGGGCAGTGTTCCGTGCCGCCGGCAGCATGTTCCCTCGATTCGCCCTGCCCGAGCCTAGCGGTCAGGTCCGCCGCGTGCCCGTACAGCGCCACTCGCTTGCCTGCCCACATGAGACTATGTATCATCGATACGATGTCTCAGAAGAGGACACCATGACCAGAACACGCAGCATCCTCCTGGTGAGCTTGGTGGCGGCTGGAGCGCTCCTGGCCGCCGCGTGTGGCTCTGACGACGGTGACGATGGACGCGTCCGAGTCGTCGCGACGATCGCCCCCGTGGGCGCCATCGCACAAGCAGTGGCAGGGGATGCGGTGCGCCTGGACGTGCTGGTCAAGGCAGGCGTGGATCCCCACGAGTACGAATTGAAAACCGCAGATGCCCGCCTCATCTCGCGGGCGCAGCTCGTCCTGCGGCTAGGCCTTGGTCCGGATCAGTTCCTCGACCGCGCGCTCACCAACCACCGCGGGACGACGGTGACGGTGACGGACGGCCTCACCCTCCGCGAGGCTCCAGAGCAGCCGGGCGAGGACGGTCATGCCGCGGAGCAGCATGACCCGCATGTCTGGCACAACCCGATGAACGTGGTCGCGATGGTCGACGTGGTGGTCAAGGCCCTCTCCACGGCAGCACCGGAACACGCCGCCACCTTCGAGGCGAACGGGCGGGGGTACCAGGACCGGTTGCGCGCCGTGGACGCCGAAGTGAAGGCGATCATCGACTCCATCCCAACAAGCAACCGGAAGATGGTGACGAACCATGACGCGTTTGGCTACTTCACCGAGCGTTACGGCCTGACGGTGGTGGGTACGGTGATCCCGGGCACGACGACGGGCCTCGAACCCTCCGCGGGCGACATTGCAGCGCTGGTCCAGATGATCCGGCGGGAGGGCGTCCGCGCCATCTTCGCGGAGTCATCGGTTGACCCGAAGGTGGCAAGAAGCGTCGCGGCCGAGACGAACGTGAAGATCGTGGACGACCTCTACGGGGACTCGCTCGGCAGCCCAGGTTCTGGTGCGGAGACCATTGAGGGGATGCTGCTGGCGAACGCGAGGAAGATCGCGGACGCCTTGCGCTAGGTCTAACGGCCGCGGCGGCGCTCCCGGTCTGCGTACGAGCGGACAGCGCGCAGGAAATCGATGCGGCGAAACTCCGGCCAGAACACGTCGCAGAAGTAGTACTCACTGTACGCACTCTGCCAGAGCAGGAAGCCGGACAGCCGCAACTCGCCGGACGTGCGGATGATGAGGTCCGGGTCGGGGATATCTGGAGCGTAGAGGTAGCGGCTGATCTCGTCGGGCTCAATGCCGCTGGCGATGCCCTCTAATGACTCGCCGTTGCGGATGCGGTCCGCCAGCATGCGCCGGACGGCGTCAGTAATTTCCTCGCGCCCGCCATAGCCGATGGCGACGAGCAACTCGAACGGGCCGTAGTTCGCTGTGGCTTCCTCCGCCCGCGCGATCGCCTCCTGCGTGCTCTGAGGGAGCAGTTCCCGGCGGCCGACCATGCGCACGCGCCGCCTCCGAGGCGTACCCGAGGCGTCCTCGGAGAACGCCGCCACCTTCTCCTCGATGAGCCCGAAGATCGCCTTCAGCTCATCCGGGCCTCGCTTGAAGTTGTCCGTGGAAAGCGCCCACAGGGTGACGGCCGGGATCTCGAGGTCGTCGCACCAGCCGATGAGTTCCTCGACTTTGTCGGCACCCCGCCGATGGCCGTCCGTCACGACCGAGAGGCCGGCCTTCTTCGCAAAGCGCCGGTTGCCGTCCAGGATCACGCCAACGTGCTGCGGGACCGGCCCGCGGCGGATGCTGCGGTCCAGTTCACGCTCGTAGATGCGGTAGACGAGGTCCAGGACTGGGGCGGCCGGGCGACGCAGCAGTGCGAGGGCGGAGGCTGCGAATTCACGTTCAGTCGGCATACGACGAGCATATCCCTTTCACGACACATCCACGTCCGTCCCCTGTTACTGTTGAGATCCGCTCCGTCCCACCGGAGGAAGCATGCGCGTTCGCACGTTTCGAGACGGCCTCAGCGGAGTGCTGGCGGTAGCGGTCGCCCTGGGCGTCGCCGAACTGGTAGCGGCGCTCACGGACACGATCCCCCCGGTGATCGCAGTGGGCCACTTGCTGATCGACAACGCTCCCGCTTGGTTCACTCACCTTGTGATCGACGCGCTCGGCACGCGCGACAAACCGGCCCTCATCCTCCTTGTGACCACCGCGAGCCTCGCGGTGGGTGCAGCCGCCGGCCTCCTGCAGCGACGGCGGCCTCCACTGGGGCAGGTCTCCCTGGGTGCGCTCGGCGTGGTGGGGGCCATCGCGTCGGTGATCGACACTCCGGCGGCAACCACACAGGCCTCGCTGATCGCCGCGTTCGGCCCGATCATCGGAGTCACGCTCGGCTGGCAGGCGCTGCGTTTGCTGTTGCTAGCCGGCACGCTCGACACACCGGAGCCCGGTGCCCCGAGCGAGAGCGCAACAGCCCAGCCGATGACCCGGCGCGTGCCCGGACGTCGCGCATTCATCGGCTTCGCCGCTGCCGCCGCGGGCGCCTCCGCGACGTCATTCGTCGCGGGACGGCAGATCGCCGGTTCCCTGGTCGATGTCGACGAGCAGCGCGCCGCGCTCGCCATCGGCCCCGGTGTCCAGGGAGTGGCTGGCGGCCTCGACCTCGACGGGCTCGCGCCGCTCATCACCCCGAACAAGGACTTCTATCGCATCGATGTCAGCCTGATCACTCCTCGCGTGGACCTGAAGACCTGGCGTCTCAAGGTCACTGGCATGGTGGAGCGGCCGTTTGAGCTGACGTTTGACGAACTGTTCGCTCTCCCGTCGCGCGAGGAAATCATCACTCTATCGTGCGTCTCCAACGAAGTAGGTGGGGATCTCGTCGGGAATGCACGATGGTTGGGTGTGCCCCTCGCAGATCTCCTGAACCGGGCGGGCGTGAAGCCTGGTGCGACCCAGATCGTCGGGCGATCAGTGGATGACTTCACCGTGGGCTTCCCGACGGAGGTGGCTCTCGACGGACGCCCGGCGATGGTCGCCTACGCCATGAACGGCGAGGCGCTGCCGGGCGCGCATGGCTTCCCCGCCCGCCTGGTGGTACCGGGGCTCTATGGATACGTCTCAGCGACAAAGTGGCTCTCCGAGATCGAACTGACGACCTGGGATGCCTTCGACGCGTACTGGGTGCCGCGCGGATGGTCGAAGACCGGTCCGATCAAGACCCAGTCACGCATCGATGTGCCACGCGACGGACGGACGGTGAAGCCCGGCCGCGTGGCGATCGCCGGTGTAGCCTGGGCGGGAGACCGTGGGATCAGCCACGTGGAGACACGCGCCTACCTTCGTGGCACCAGTCCTGACGCCGTCGCCTGGATGCCAGCCCGCCTGAGCGAGGCGCTTTCAGGGAACGCCTGGCGGCAGTGGGTGGTCGAGTGGGACGCCACGCCCGGCGATTACGAGATCGAGGTTCGCGCGACGGATGGCCGTGGCGAGGTACAGACCAGCAAGCGCCAGCGATCCGATCCGGACGGGGCGACTGGCTGGCACCGCATCGATGTCCGTGTAAAGGCCTGATGTTTGCGTCATCTCGCGGCTTGAGCGGCGCGGACTCTCGCTACAATACTGCGCAATTCTTTCCAACCATCACGCGCGTGACGCAGACAGCGAGTTTTCGACGTGCTCATGACCTCCGCCCCCGAGGCCAGCACGCCGCTGCCTCCCGGGCGCGCTGGCTCCAATCGCATCCTGCAGTACGTCCTGCACTACCGCTGGCGGTACGCAGGCGGAATGGTCGCGCTCATCCTGGCGACACTCGCTGCATTGCTCCCGCCGGTCGTGATCCAGCGCGCTGTCGATGACCTGCGTGACGGCGTGGAGATGGACTCGCTCGGACGCTACGCCGGGTTGATCGTCCTGCTCGCCCTCGTCGAGGGCACGCTGCGCTACTACTCACGCATGGTGGTCTCAGGCACGTCGCGCATCATCGAGTACCGGCTCCGAGACGACCTCGCGCGACACCTGATGTCGCTCGACCACAACTACTACGTGCACGCGCGCACCGGCGACCTGATGTCGCGGGTGACGAACGACCTGCAGGCTGTCCGCGACGTCCTCGGACCGTCGCTCGTGGACATGAGCCGCATCCTGGTCGTCGGCATCGCCGGCATCGGCTTCATGCTGTTCATCGACATCCGCCTGACGCTGATCGCGCTGATCTACCTACCGGTAGTCATCGGCCTCATGAGTTTCTTTGAGACGAACGTCGAGCACCGGTTTAACGAGGTGCAGGAGCAACTGTCACACCTCACCGACCGGTCGCAGGAGAACATCGCCGGCATCCGTGCGATCAAGGCGTACGCGCAGGAGGACGCCGAGATCCATTCCTTCGCTGGCGCCAACGAGGAGATGCGCAGACGGTCGATGCGCCTGGCGCTCTACCACTCCGGACTCTTTCCGATCATGGGCGTGCTCACCGGCGCGGGCACGCTGCTGGTGCTCTGGGTGGGCGGCCACGATGTCGTCGCTGGCCGTATGTCGATGGGTGAGTTCGTCGCCTTCAACTTCATCCTCGCCGTCCTCGCCAACCAGTTGACGGCCGTGGGATGGGTAGTGGCGATGGCCCAACTGGGCACCGTCGCGATCCGCCGGGTGAACGAGGTCCTGCGCACCGAGCCCGCAATCCAGGACGGGGGCGGTGTGCTTCCGCCGATGCCCGTGCGTGGCGAAGTGGAGTTCAGTGGCGTCCACGTCTCGTTCGAGGGGCGTGAAGTGCTACACCACGTGGACCTGCGTGTGCCCGCTGGATCCACGGTCGCCCTCGTGGGTGGCACGGGCGCGGGGAAGACCACGCTCGCCGGCCTTCTTGTACGGCTGTCCGACCCGACCGCGGGCCGGGTCACCCTCGACGGTGTCGACGTGCGCGAGTGGCCGCTGGCGCTCTTACGAGAGTCCGTCGCGTTCGTGCCGCAGGAGGCATTTCTGTTTTCCGACTCGATCCGCGAGAACATCTCGTACGGGCGCCCGGAGGCGGACGACGCCGAGTATGACCTCGCCACCCGGATCTCCCGCCTCTCAAACGACCTGACGGACCTCTCCGACGGCCTCGAGACGACCATCGGTGAACGCGGGGTGACCCTCTCGGGCGGCCAGAAGCAGCGGGCCGCGCTGGCACGGGCGCTCTTGAAACAGGCGCCCGTGCTGGTCCTCGACGACGCGCTGTCACACGTGGACACCCAGACCGAGGAACAGATCCTCGAAGGCCTGCGCGAGGTGATGGGCGGGCGTACCACCATCCTCATCGCCCACCGTACCTCTACGCTGCGCTCGGCCGACCTGCTCGCTGTGCTGGAGGGCGGGACGATCGTCGAGCGCGGGTCGCACGAGGAGTTGCTCGCCGCGGGCGGCGTGTACGCGCGGATCTACCGCGAGCAATTGGAGGCAGAGCGCCGAGCGCAGCAGCAGGCCGAGATCGCCCTCGGAGGCGGCGCATGAGTTTCTACGACGACGAGTCCGCCATCGGGAAGGTCTACGACCGCCGGCTCGCGCGCCGCCTGGGCCACTACGTCCGTCCGTACGTCACGCCCCTGGTGATCGCCGCGTTGCTCATGCTGGTGGTGGCGGTCCTCGAATTGGTACCGACCCTCATCGTGCGGCACGCGATCGACCAGCAGATCGACCAGGGGCGGACTGACCGGCTGCCGGCGCTCGCCTTCTGGTATGTAGCGGCGCTGGTCGCCTCCTTCGTCATCCGATACGGCCAGGCGTACCTGATGGCCTGGGTTGGCCAGCGGGTCGTGGTCGACATGCGCATGGACCTCTTTCGGCACATGCAGCGGATGTCCATCTCCTTCTTCGACCGGAACCCGGTGGGGCGGTTGGTCGTGCGGCTCACGGGTGACGTCCAGCAGATCGAGGCGGTCATCTCGCAGGGGCTCGTCCAGATCCTGACGAACCTGCTGATGGTGAGCGCCATCATCGTCGTGCTGTTCGTGCTCGACTGGCGGCTGGCCTCGATCATGACGCTGTTTGTGATCCCGCTCGTCTGGCTCGTCAAGGTCTTCGCCGCTGCGCAGCGGGACGCCTTCCGGGACCAGCGCATCTGGATCGCACGCATCAACGCGTATCTGAACGAGATGATCAGTGGCGTCACCGTGGTGCAGTTGTTCAACCGTCAGCGACGGAATCAGGAGAACTTCGACCAGCGGAACCGGGGCTCTCTGGACGCTAACCTGCGCGTGCTCTTCTGGTATGCGGTCTTCGAACCGACGGTCGTGCTGTTTGGAGCATTCACCACGGGCGCGATCCTCTGGTATGGGGGCGTGCGTGTGGCGGACGATGCGCTCTCCCTTGGCACGCTCGTGGCATTCATCGCCTATATGCAGCGGTTCTTCTGGCCGATCCGAGAACTCGCCGAGCGGTACACGATGTTGCAGGGAGCGATGGCCTCCGCGGAGCGCATCTTCGGCATCCTGGACCAGCCCGAAGAGATCGTTGACGATCCCGCCGCCCAACCACTCACTGAGGTGCGCGGGGCGATCCGCTTCGACCAGGTCTGGTTTGCCTACCAGGGCGAGCACTGGGTCCTGCGTGGCCTCGACTTCTCAATCGCACCCGGCGAGAAGGTGGCCATCGTCGGGTCCACGGGCGCCGGAAAGTCCACCATGATGGCGCTACTCTCACGGTTCTATGACGTCCAACGCGGTGACATCCTCGTGGACGGTGTCTCAGTCCGGTCATTGCCCCAGCGCTGGCTCCGCCGTCACGTGGGGATCATGCTCCAGGATCCATGGATCTACACGGACAGCGTGACCGAGAACATCCGGCTGCGAGACACCTCGATCTCTCTCGAGCAGGTGCAGGCTGCCGCACGGGCCGTGGGGGCTGATCGCTTCATCGAGGCGCTCCCAGCGCAGTACGGGACCATGCTCGCGGAGCGCGGAGCGAACCTGTCGACCGGGCAGAAGCAGTTGATCGCCCTCGCGCGGGTGGCCGCGTTCAACCCCGAGATCGTGCTGGTGATGGACGAGGCGACGGCCAGCATTGACCCGGAGACAGAGGCCACGATCCAGCGAGGACTGGCCGAGGTGATGGTCGGGCGGACCGCCGTAATCATTGCCCATCGTCTGAACACCATTCGGGCCGTCGACCGCATCCTTGTCCTACATCACGGCGAGCTGGCCGAGGATGGGACGCACGAGGAACTGCTCGCTCGAGGAGGGGTGTATGCCCGCCTGCACGAGTTGCAGTTCAAGGAACAGGCAGGCCGCCCATAGGCGCTCGGCCTTAACGACCCCCTCGGCGGGGTACCGTGTCGTGCGCTGCGGGTGCTCAACCCTTGCATACCCCGAACGAGGTCGCGCCAGTAGAACAAGCCCCGCTGGGCGGGGCCTGTCGGTCTGAGCACGCGGTGTCGGGCTACGGCTGATGCGGCGGGCCAGCGGTCGCCCCGGGGACCCAGCGTGCAAGGTTCGGCACCCGGACGTCCCGCTCCGGTGATCCGTTCATGATCGCCTCGAGGGTCACGCTAACCATCTGCCGACCGAGTTCGAAGGAGTCGACGTCGATCGCCGCCGGGTGGTCAGACTGCGCCTGCGCACCGAACCGCGAGTCCGTGAAGCTGACTACCGAGACATCCTCTGGGACGCGTTTCCCCAGAGAGCGGATGGCGTTGATCACCTTCCCGACCTCGTCATAGGCGACCAGGAAGACCGTAGGAGGATCCTCGGACGAGAGTTCCGAGGCGATGAGGTCCTGCATCGGGATGGGGGGGTACCCGTTCTCGCGGACGTCCCGGCGGCGGACGCGCATCCCTACGGCATCGGCAGCGGTGTCCATGTAGCGGCGTCGCAACGTCGGGGGGGTCCAGAGCACCCCGTGCGCGATCACCGTGATGAGTCGGTGCCCCATCTCGGCGAGCGCCGCCATGGCGTCGGCGATGCCACTCGACGTGTCCGCCGAGACGACGGTGAAGCCCTGCTCGCCAGACTGCCAGCGGATGCCGACCACGGGCACACCGGCGCTCGCAAACGGGGCCAAGTGGGTCGACAGGTCGCCCCGCGGCCAGACGAGGATCAGTCCGTCCACGCGCTGGCCGTACATGTGCCGGAACAGCGGCTCGTAGAGTGCTCGGTCCCCCCGGGCGCTGGTCACCGCCAGCGAGTAGCGGGCCTCGTGCGCAGCCGCGCCCATGCCGTCGATCAGGTCGAGTGAGACGGGACTACTCAGCCGGTGGAACAGGACACCAAGAGTCATGGTCCGGGCCATGCGCAGGCCGCGTGCCGCCTCGTTCGGGCGGTAGCCGAGACTCTCGACCGCGTCCCGGACGCGACGCTCCAGGTCACCGCGGACCCGACGTGCGCCCGTCAGCGCCCGTGAGGCTGTACTGACCGACACGCCTGCCTCGTTGGCGACGTCCATCAGGGTGACGGGGCGAGGGCGTTGCGTCATAAGCGAACGATATCGCACGCCCGCCAAAGGATCACTGCGTTATATCCGCTAGACGGTCCGAATCGCCCCAGCCGCCCGAAGTGCCTCAATCTCAGCCCAGGTGAACCCGCCTGCCAGCAGGACGGCTTCCGTGTGCTGGCCGAGTTCGGGGCCGCCCCCCTGCACCCGCGACGGCGTCTCACTCATTCGGACCGCCGGCCCGGGTACGCGCATCGGGCCGAGGTTCGGCGTTTCGATGACCTGGAGGTAACCGTTGGCCCAGTACTGGGGGTGCTCTGCCAGCCCGGCATAGTCCAGCACCGGCGCTGCGGGGACATCCGCAGCGGCAATCCGCTCAAGCCAATACGCGGCCGGGCGGGTGCGGAACTGGGCCTCGAAGACCTCGACGAGCAGATGCTTGTTCCGGTCCCGCTCGAAGGGCCCGCGAAACCGATCGTCCTCGCGCAACTCCGGGCGCTCCAGCGCCTCGCAGAGCCTCTCCCAGAACGCCTGCGTGTTCGCGGCGATCGCGACGTAACGGCCGTCTGCGCACTCGTAGTGGGTGTAGGTGGCCGCGCGGCGCTCCTCGAACCCTCGCTGCTCGCCGGTCCGAAGGAAGCGGGTGAGCGGCATGGCCTGGACGGCGGTCATCGCCCCAATCAGCGAGACATCGACGTGCTGGCCGACGCCCTCACGCTCGCGCGCCACAATGGCGCAGGCGATGCCGTAGGCGAGCAGCATGGCCCCGATCTGGTCAGCGAACCCGCCGATCAGCGCGTGCGGAACCTTCCCAGGGCCGCCTCCCTGCTCCACCATGATCCCGGAAAGCGCCTGGGCGACGTGGTCGAATCCCGGCCGCTCGGCCCACGGACCCTGCCTGCCCCATGAGGAGCCCGATGCCAGGATGATGTCCGGACGGAGGGCGCGCAGGTCCTGGTAGCCCAGCCCCCAGCGCTCCATCGTCCCCGGCCGGAAGTTCTCCACCACGACATCGAACTGGGGGACGAGTCGCCGGACGGCGGCGCGCGCCTCGAGGATGCGAAGGTCGAACGTCACCGACTGCTTGCCGCGGTTGTGGGCCTCGAAGTACGCCGAGAAGCCGTCCGGTCCGAGGCCGTTCGCGCGGCCCGGCTCGCCACCCGGCTCCTCCACCTTCACGACCTCGGCCCCCATGTCGGAGAGCAGCACGGTCGCGTACGGGCCCTGCTGGTAGCGCGTGAAATCCAGGACGCGGATGCCGGCGAGCGCACCGCTCCGGCCGGGCTGCTCGATGGCCATGACGGCTCCTCTCGGGGCGCGAGTGTATCCGTCCGATACAATCCGGCCCCATGGGACCGCTCCGCAATCGCGTCGCCATCGCCGGGGTCGGCGAGACCGAATACTCCCGCGCCTCCGGGCGGAGCGAGAGCCGTCTGGCGCTCGAGGCCATCCTGCACGCCCTCGAGGACGCCGGGCTTCAACGCGAGGATGTGGATGGCCTGATGCGCTGGTCCGTGGACACGAGCAGTGAGGCCGAGATCGCTTCGAACCTTGGCCTGCGCGACCTCGCGTGGTTCGGGGAGATCAACCAGGCAGGGAACGTCGGCGCAGCGCTCGTCGCCCACGCCTCCGCAGCGATCGCCACGGGGCTCGCGCAGTGCATCGTGATTTACCGAGGGGTGAACGGCCGATCCGGACGCCGCTACGGGCGTGGGGAGGTGACCGGCCGGCGAGGGCAGGGCGCCGCCGCCTTCACCGAGCCGTTTGGCCTGCTTACCCCGCAACACCAACTGGCGATGGTGGCCCGCCGCCGGATGCATGAGTTCGGCACGACCAGCCGCCAGTTTGGCTGGGTCGCCGTGAGTGAACGCGAACACGCCAACCGGAACCCACGGGCGACGTTCTACGAGACGCCGCTGACGATCGAAGACCACCAGAACTCCCGGTTCGTCGTTGACCCGTTCCGGCTCTACGACTGCTGCCTCGAGACCGATGGGGGCGGTGCCCTCGTCCTCGTGAGCGCCGAGCGCGCCCGCGACCTGAAGAAGCGACCCGCCCTGGTGCGGGCTGCGGCGCAGGCTGGCCCGGGCGACCGCGCGTTCGTGGACACAGCCGCGGTGAGTCTTGCGCCCCGCCTCTGGGAACAGGCCGGAATCTCGCCGGACGAGATCGATGTCGCCCAGATCTATGACCATTTCGCGCCGTACGTGATCTTCGCGCTGGAGGACTACGGCTTCGTCAAGCGCGGCGAGGGCGGGCCATTCGTCGAGGCGGGTGGCATCCGGTGGGATGGAGGGAGGCTTCCGGTGAACACCTCGGGAGGGCACCTCAGCGAGGCCTACCTACAGGGGATGAACCAGCTCATCGAATGCGTGCGCCAGGTGCGGGGCGAGTCCACCTCGCAGGTACCAGACGCGCACCTGTCCTTCTGCGACACCGGGATCGGGACCGGGGCGCTCATCCTGGAGCGCGACCGATGAGCGCACGTCCGGGCTTCCCGCTTCCTGTGCCCTCGGAGGACTCCGCGCCCTTCTGGGAATATCTCCAGCAAGGCGAACTGCGGTTGCAGCGCTGCCTGGACTGCGCGACGTTCGCGCATCCACCCCGGCAGATGTGCGGCTCGTGCGGTTCCTTCGAGCGAGAATGGGCGCTCGTCAGCGGACGGGGCACCGTTTACTCGTTCGTCGTCACTCGACAGGCGATCCACCCGGCGTTCGAAGGGCACACGCCTTACGCGACGGTGGTGGTCGAGCTCGAGGAAGGACCCCGCCTCACAACCAATCTGCTAGATGTCCCAGTGGACGACATCGAGATCGAGCAACCCGTCGAAGTAGCCTTCGTGGCCGTAACCGAAGAGGTCTCACTGCCGCTCTTCCGACTCGCATCAGGTCCGTCTTAGGCTCCCGTCACCACGGCGAGGAAGGTTCCGTCCGGGATCGCGCCGCCTGGGTAGTGGGCGAGGAAGGACTGGTTCACGAAGTCTGGCGCCCCCGCGATGTAGCCGAGCGGCACCCCACCCTGCATTGCCCAGATCGACCGCACACGCACACCAGGCATCGTCAGCGCGTCTGTGACCGCGCCCCCACCCCATCGGGCGAGTGTGACTCCCACCGGCGCCAGCGGATCGCGGAACGCTGAGGCTGCCCCCGCCGCGCTCACAGGGGCGTCCGCCGGGACACCCGTTGCGGAGACCGCCACTCGCGAGGTGGCGATGACCCGCTTCAACAACCGATCGGTGGCGGATGCCTCAAGCACCACCGTGCCCGACGCCGGAGTCATGAAGGTGACGGACGCGCCACTCCCCGCCAGCGCCACCGGCGGCCCACCGACCTGCCTCCAGTGCGCGGTCACCAGGTCGCCCTCTGGGTCACCCACCTCCGCCAGCAGCGTTACTGGAGTCGCTGGCTGCGCGATGAGGTCCGCAGGCACCGTCAGTGCCGGACGGCGATTTACCCCGTAGAGGTCCGCCAACCAGGCCGCTTCGGACGCTGTGGCGGTAGGCCGGCAGGTGGAGAGGTCGCCTACGGTGAAGGAGGGAGACATGAGATCCCCTCGGACATCTGAGTGTCCAAACCCCAGGGCGTGGCCAATCTCGTGGGCAATCACGGTCCGCAGGCAAGTCTCCGGGATGGCTACGCGGCCCTCCATGACGATGTCCGTCTCGACGAAGTCACGTCGGCCGAAGTTGGTGAGCCATGTGCCCTGTGTCACGGCTGCCTGAGCGCCGGTAACCAGGTCCCGTGCATCGTCCCAGGCGATTTCGTTCACCCTGTTGCCAGTGACTGCTTGTGTTGTCGCGCAGTCGCCGGTGTAACGGACGCCGACGGCGGCCTCAACGCTGTTCCACATGTCCGCCGCGGCCTGGACAGCCCCGGTGAATTGCGCCTCGCTCGCCCAGGCCGGGCGGTTGGCCTGGATCGTGCAGAACGGCACGGGCATCGTCGTGTTCCAGCGGACCGACTGCCCTCCCGCGAAGCCCTGGATGAGGTACTCGGCGGCGGAGGAGAGCGTCTGGGGCGAAAAGATCGGGCCCGGCCCGTCGAACGAAGTTCCCTCAGCGACCGTGCCGCCCGCGCGGGCCGTCGACGCGAATGGCGGAACCGACCAGGCGGAGGCGAAGAGGAGAACGAGGGTGGCGACGCCGATCCGACGCCGGTAGATCGCGATGGTCATGGCTACTCCGGGAGCGGCTGCAATGAGGTCACCACCGTAACGAACCCATCTCAGAGGGCGTTCGGTGCATGACAAGGACGTATCAGCCTGCGGTGAGGGAGGCGGCGGCCAGCGGGCCGTCTACTGAATTCGCTTCGCGATCACCACATCGCGGTCGAGGTACTCGCCGAACCCGCTACTGTCATAGACGATGCGGCCGCCGCATGTGAAGAGCGTGAGCCACTCCTCGCCGGCCGGGCGCTTGGTCGGCCAGAGGATCTCGGCCATTGGCATCTCGTCCACGGTGTATCGCACGTTCGAGAACACTCGGTACCGGTACTGCTTGCCATCGGACATGATCACCGAGATCTCATCGCCGTTCTTTGCGTCCACCAACTGGTAGAACGGCCCCTGGAAGTGATTCCACGTCTCGTGCGCGGAGAAGACGGAGTTCCCGCCTGCTCCTGGCTTGTCAAAGTCGTGGTACCAGCCAACCGCGTAGGAGCCGTCGCGAGGTGACTCGAGCTCGTTGTTGATGATGTTGTCGACCTCAACGTAGTGGTCGACCCCAAGCGTCGGCGCAAAGATTCGTGCGATGCCGGAATTGTTCGCCGGTGGCGCGCCCTGGCGCGGAGGCGGGGGAGGGAAGTACAGCTTGCCAGTCGCAGCGGCGAGGGCTGGCGTCGCGGCACGGACCGTCGGCACCGGTGTCGGCTCGGGCGTCGGAGTCTCGGTGGTCACGACGATGGGCGCTGTGGTGGCGCTGGGCTCGGGAGTGGGAGTCGCCGCGGGTGACGGCTCTCCCCCGCAGGCGGCCACGGCCGCGAAGACCACGCCGAGGGCTACCACCGCAGCGACGCGCGCACGCGCGACGTGTCGCGCTCGTCGGACATCGATCTTCACGTCGCGACCCCCTGCAGCGCCCCCGCGCTTCAGGAAGTGTACGACGGCGACGCGCTGAGGTTCGACAGAAATCTTCGATCGTGCAGCCGCCGGCGCCGACCTACGGTCGGTACGGCGTCGGAGACGGTCCCAGTTGTGACCGCAGGATCGGCTGTGCCTCCTCGACAAACTCGCAAAGCAGCGGCCGAGTATCACGGGGATCGATAATGTCCTGGCCAGTGGCCTCGGCGGTCCGGAACGGCGAGGCGATCGCGTTGAGACGCGCCTCGATCTCGGCCCGTTTCGCCTCTGGGTCAGGTGCCGACTCAATCTCGCGCCGGTACGCCGCGGAGGCGCCACCCTCGATGTGCATCGAGCCCCAGCGCGCGGAGGGCCATGCATAGCGACGGAACATTCCGGTGGGGCGGTGCTGGCACTGGCCGGCGACCCCGTACAACTGGCCGGTCACCACAGTCGCCCACGGCATCCGGCTCTCGCACGTGGCGATGACGAGACGCGCCCCGGCCCGCTCAATCCCTCGCTTCTCCGACTCGATGCCCACCATGAACCCAGGCTCGTCCGCCAGCGAGATGAGCGGGAGGTGGAAGGTGTCGCACAACTGGATCAGGCGGATGACCTTGTCCCCCGCGGTGACGTCCGTGGCTCCACCAAACGCGAGGTTGTTGGCCATGATGCCCACGGGGTACCCGTTCAGACGCGCGAGGCCTGTGATCCGGGCCCGCCCGTAGGCAGGCGCGATCTCGAAGAACGAGTCGCGGTCCACGACCGCGTTCACCACGCGGTGCCCGTCATACCCTCGGCGTCGGTCGCGGGGGATGATCGAGAGCAACGACTCCTCGCGCCGGTCGACCGGGTCCTGTGGCTCCACCCGCGGCGCCATCTCCCAGACGTTCGACGGCAGGTAGGAGAGGAAGCGCCGGATCATCGCGAAAGCCTCGGCCTCGGAGTTCGCCAGGTTGTCGATGACCCCGCTGATCCGCGTGTGCATCTCCCACCCACCGAGCGTCTCCTTGTCCACGTCGTAGCCGAGGGCTGCTTTCACGACGGGCGGGCCACCCGGGAATAGCTGGCTCGTCTCCTTCACCATGAGGTTGAAGTGCGACATGCAGGCATTGACCGCGGGAAGGCCAGCCACGGAACCAAGGACAGCGGAGACCACCGGGGACGAGCGGAGCAGCTGCACGTCGACGGCGGCGCCCACGTTGCCGTCCGGCAGGTACGTCCGCCCCATCTCGTCGAAGGTGCGCACGCTTCCACCTGCAGCGTCCAGCAACCGGACGTATGGAACGCGCCACTCGAGGGCGCGCCGGCTCGCCGAGGGCTCCATCCCCATCCCGCCGGAGCCGCCACCCGACCCGCCGCGGACGGTGAAGTCCCCTCCGGTCACCACGACCTTGCGGCCGTCCAGCGTGCAGAAGCCCTCCACTGCGGCGCGTGGCGTCAGGCTCGCGAGGACGCCGTCCTCATACGTCGCGCTGCCCATCAGGCCCATGAACTGGCGGAACGATCCAGGGTCTACCAGCGCATCGATGCGCTCCCGAACCGTCAACTTTCCGTTGGCGTGCTGCCGCGCGATGCCCTCCGGGCCACCCATCTGCGCGGCCAGCGCGCGGCGGCGCTCCAGTTCATCCACCTCGGGCTGCCAGGACATAGAGCCTCCTTGACCACACGGCGTGGCCTGGGCCGATGGTACGACCAGCCTCGGAGCACCGCCAAAGCGAGGATCAGGGCAGCGCCACGACCCGCGTGCGCGTTCTCCCTGACGCGCCCACCTCAGGCGCGACGCAGGCTGGCAGGATGACCGACCACCGTCGTACTTCCCGCCGTCCCCGGCTGCTGGCGCTCGTCGCTGGAACGGCCCTCGCCCTCGCCGGGCTCGCCTCGGCGGGCGCCCAGATGCCGCCCTACACCGCCTATGGCATGGGCCTGCGCGCCGGCGAAGTCGTCGTCGCCTCGATCGAGGGCGTCGAGTGCGGACGCACCCGGGTGAGCGCCGCCGGCAACTGGAAGATCTCCATCCCGTCCGACGCGCCATGCCAACCCGTCGATGGCTCGACGATCGGCTTCGAGGTGGACGGGGTGAAGCACTCCGTGACGGCGCGGTGGTCGGGCGGCGGCGCGCCCCCGAACCCCCGAGCGGGCATTGCGCTTGGGGCCGCACCGGCTGCTGCAGCAAAGCCTGCTCCCACCATCGCGGCGAAGCCCGCGGTGGCTCCGCCCAGGCCGGCGGCAGTCGCCATCGGGACGCCAACCCCTCGCGTGACGCCGTGGCCGAAGACCCGGCCGGGCCTGTTCGCCCCGCCTGCCAGGATCCCCTTCCGATAGCGAACCCGCCCTCGGCTACGCTTCACCCGGCCAGGACGGCCCGAGGAAGGGCGACACATGCGATTCGGGACAGGCTTGCCGCTGAGCGGCGGCGCATACGACCCGGTGATGCTGCGGGACTTCGCGCAGGCCATCGAGGGCGCCGGCATCGACACCCTCACGTCGGGCGGACACCTGCTGAGCGCCGAGCCCGGACGGTTCCCGGCCAACCCCACGCCCACCTACTCCGGCTCCTTCTATGAGCCGTTCGTCGTGTACTCCTACCTCGCAGCAGTCACCCAGCGGCTGAAGTTCCGCCCAAGCATCCTCATCCTGCCGCTGTTCCCGACCGCGCTCGTGGCCAAGCAGGCGGCGGCGCTCGCCCTCCTCAGCGGCGGGCGGTTTGAACTCGGCGTCGGGATCTCCTGGAATACCGTTGAGTACGCCGCCCTCGGCCAGGACTTCCACACGCGCGGCCGCCGCTTCGACGAACAACTCGAGGTGTTGAGGATGCTCTGGGCCGGTGGCCCGGTCACTTTTTCGGGCCGCTGGCATCAGTTCGACGCGATTGGCATCGGCATTACGCCGCCGCGCATCCCGATCTGGATCGGTGCCAGTCCAGAGGAGCGACAACTGCGACGCATCGCACGTTCGGCTGATGGTTGGCTGCCGATGGGCGACCCGTCATCGGCGATGCCTCGGCTGCGCGAGATGCTCCTCGAAGCCGGCCGCGACCCTGCGACCTTCGGGCTTACGGGTCGGGTCACCCTGACGCACGACGGCGCGGCGGCCTGGGTGGAGCAGGCGCGACGCCTGCAGGCGGCCGGCGTCACTGAGATCACGCTCGGGGCACCGCCGGACCTCGGGCGTCCTGAAGCGCTCGAACGGCTGATCGAGGGCCGGCGCGTCCTGGGTGAGGCGCTCGCGTAGGCACGGGCCGCGTCCGGCGCGACTGCTACCAGACGTCGACGATCGGGCGTTTCTTCCCGGTGCGTGGCGCCGGCTTGCTGATCCCGGAGAGCGTCTGGGAGAGCAGTCGCCGGGTGTCGGCAGGGTCGATCGTGTTGTCCACGCCGAAGCCGACCGCCTGCTGCACCGCCTTGCCGCGCTGGTACGCGCGGTCCACGAGTTCCTGGTAGCGCACTTTCCGCTCGGCCGGGTCGGCGATCGACTCCAGTTCCGCGCGGAAGCCGAGTTTCACCATGCCCTCGAGTCCCATGCCGCCGAATTCGCCGGTCGGCCACGAGACCGTGAGCGCGGCTGACCGATACGAGCCCGCCGCCATGGCAATCGCGCCGAGGCCGTAGGCCTTGCGCAGCACCACGAAGAGGAGTGGGACAGTGATGTTGGAGCCCACCACGAACATTCGGGCCGCATGCCGCACCAGTGCTGTCTTTTCGATCTCGGGCCCCACCATGATGCCCGGCGTGTCGCAGAGCGAGAGGATGGGGATGTCGAACGCGTCACACAACTGCATGAACCGCGCGGCCTTGTCCGAGGCGTCCGAGTCAATGGCGCCCGAGATGTAGTGCGGGTTATTGGCGATCACACCGACGGGCCGACCCTCGATCCGGATCAGCGACGTGATCATCGCGAGGCCAAAGTCTCGCCGCAGTTCGAGGACGGTCCCCGCGTCCGCCAGCGTCTCAATGACCTTGCGCACGTCGTAGACGCGGAGGCGATTCTCCGGGACGTGGCGGCGCATCAGGCGCTGGTCGTGCTCCTGCCACGTCGGCAGGTTGCCCTGGAAGTAGGCGAGGTATTGCTTCGCCGCCGCGACGGCCTCCGCCTCGTCCCGCACGGCGATGTCCACGACGCCGTTCTTGCGCTGGACCGACATCGGCCCGACTTCCTCCGGACGGAACACGCCGAGACCCCCGCCCTCGATCATCGCCGGCCCGCCCATGCCGATGCTCGAGTTCGCCGTAGCGATAATCACGTCGCAGCAGCCCAGGAGCGCGGCGTTTCCCGCGAAAGAGAACCCGGAGTTCACACCGACCAGCGGGACCAGGCCGGAGAGCCGCCCGAGCGAACGCCACGAGTCGGTCTGCCCCGTGGTGATGGCGATCGGCGGCAACGGCTCGCGTGCCCCGGGCTCTCGCTTCGGTTGCGGCTCGCGCTCGCCGCGCGGCGTGCCGCCACCGCCTTGAGCGCGGCCACCGCCCCCTTCGGTGAAGAGGACGACGGGGAGCATCCAGTTCTTCGCCACGTCCAATAGCCGGTCCGTCTTGCGGTGGTTCTGGCCGCCCTGCGTCCCCGCCAGCACGGTGTAGTCGTACGCGAGCACAGCGCAGCGAGCCGCGTCGGCGCCGAACAGTGACGCGTTGATCGTGCCCGTCCCCGTCACCATGCCGTCTGCCGGGTACCGACGCATCACCTCTTCAGTAGGCCGAGGGATCCCCACGGGAAGCACCAGTCCGCCGTACTCGACAAATGACCCCGGGTCGACGAGGTCCGCGATGTTCTCGCGCGCGCTGCGCCCACCCGCCTCGTGGCGGTTGGCAATCGCCTCGGGGCGCGCGGCGTCCGTGGTGTAGAACTGCCGCTCGAGGACCTCGGCCAGGTCCGGCCGGATCTCGTCAAGGTCCACGTCCTCGCCTTCGGCGGCTGCGTCGGCACCAACTTCCGCGGGCTCGAGGAACAGCACCGGCTGGCCGTCGTAGATCGTGTCCCCGGCAGAGACGTTCACCTGCCGCACGATGCCGGCGACCGGCGCCGCGACGACGTGCTCCATCTTCATGGCTTCCATCACCAGCAACTGCTGCCCTGCACGGACCGCATCGCCCACCTTCACATCGAGGTTCACGATGGTGCCCTGTAGCAGCGACTGCACCGCCACCGTGCCGTCCGGTCCGGTCGCGACCCCGTCCTCTTCGAGCGAGGCGGCGACGCGAGGCCCGGCCCCTCGCCGTTCCTGCGCCGTGTGCGCGAGGACTGCCAGCGGGTCGACTGCGTCGACTCGCGCGCCGGCGAGGCGGGGTCCGCCCGCGGCTGGCGTGGCGACGGGAGCAGCGGCGGGTGCGCCCTCGAAGAAGTGCCGCGGCTGCTCGGCTGCCGCCGCGACGATGTCGGCCGTGTAGTCATCGATGAACCGGGTGGCGTAGTTCCCGGCAATGAACTGCGGGTGCCCGAGGATGCCCTGGAGGAACGGGATGTTGGTGGCGAGACCTTCGATGCGGAACTCGGAGAGGGCGCGGCGTGTCTTCGCCGCCGCTTCCGCAAAGTCCCCGCCGGTATGAGCGATCACCTTGGCAAGGAGGGAGTCGAAGCGCGGGCTCGTCTGGTAACCGACGTAACCGAACGTGTCGGTCCGCAGGCCCGGTCCCGAGGGCACCTCGAACGCGGCGAGCGTGCCGCCCGAGGGCCGCGGGGAGCCGTCTGGCGCCATCGTCTCCATGTTCACGCGCACCTGGATGGCGTACCCGCGCGGCGGCGGCACACGCTCCTGCGTCAGACCGAGATCGCTGAGCGAAGCCCCGCCGGCGATCTTCAACTGCGTCTGAACCAGGTCGATCCCGGTGACTTCCTCGGTCACGGTGTGTTCAACCTGCAGGCGTGGATTCGCCTCGATGAAGGCAAAGAACGAGTCGTCACCGAGGGCGGTGGCGTCAACGAGAAACTCGATGGTACCCAGGCTCTCGTATCTCGCCGCCCGCGCGAGGCGGACGGCCGCCTCGGTGATGCGCGCGCGCAGGCCGTCCGGCAGGCCCGGGCTCGGCGCGATCTCCACCAGTTTCTGGTGTCGGCGCTGGATCGAGCAGTCGCGCTCGCCGAGGTGCACGACCGCGCCCGTCCGGTCGCCGACCACCTGCACCTCGATGTGACGTGCCCGCTCCACCAGCCGCTCGATATAGACCGCGCCGTTGCCGAAGGCCGCCCTCGCCTCCGACTGAGCACGCTTCACCGCGTCCTCGATCTCGTCCGGGTGCCGCACGACGCGCATCCCGCGTCCGCCCCCGCCGGCGACGGCCTTCACGATCACTGGCGCACCATCGAGGGACGCCATGAACGCGCGCGCGGACTCCGCGTCGGCCTCGACGGCGGTGCCCGGCAGGACCGGGACGCCCTCGGCCTCGGCCAGGGCGCGCGCTCGGATCTTGTCGCCGAAGAGGCTCAATGCCTCGACGCTCGGCCCGACGAACGTCAGGCCTGCTTCGGAGCAGCGCTTCGCGAAGGTCGCGTTCTCGCTGAGAAAGCCGTAGCCGGGATGCACGGCGTCGCAGCCATTCGCGACGGCTGCCGCCACCACCTGTTCGATGTCGAGGTACGCGGGGACGCCCTGCCCGGTCAGCGCGTGCGCCTCGTCCGCCGCGCGCACGTGAAGCGCCCGTGCCTCGTCCTCCGAGTAGACCGCGACGGTCCGGATCCCGAGGCCGGCGGCGGCACGGATCACGCGAATCGCGATCTCCCCGCGGTTCGCCACGAGCAGTTTCGTCACAGGCATCCGACACCCCTTGCAACACCCGCGGCTGTTTCGGCCGGCGGGCGTTAGTGAATCACACCCTCGGCCATCAGCCGGTAGTACTCCTCCTCAGGCAGCCCGAGGAGCCCTCGGTAGACCGCCTCGTTGTGCTCCCCCATCCGAGGCGCCATCCGCAGCGGGGGCGACTCGCCGTCCAGGCGCCCCGGTTGCCGGTGCGTCGTGAAGGTGGCGCTCCCGTCGCGCGCCACCGCATCGAAGTGGGTGGCCAACTGTGGGTCGCGGCTCACCATGTCCTCGAGGTCCTCCACAACCCCCGCCATGACGCCACGCTCCTGCAGCAGGTGGACGAGCGCCCAGGCGTCGGTCTTCTTCGTCCACGCAGCGATCTCGGCCTCGAGGGCGTCCTCGTTCGCCTGCCGCGCCGCGAGCGTCGCAAATCGAGGATCATCCGAAAGGCCGGCGCGTCCCATCGCCTCGCAGAGCGCCTGCCATTCCAGCTCGGTGCGTACGGAGATGGCGCACCAGCGGTCCTCGCCGGCACACGGGAAGGCGCCGTGCGGGGCAGCGTCCAGTGCACGGTTGCCTCGCGGCGCCTCGATGTGGCCGTTCGCCGTGTAGTCCAGCATCGCCGGCCCCAGCAGCGCGACGGTCGCCTCCATCTGCGCCAGGTCGATGAACTGCCCCTCGCCGGTCTGGTCGCGGTGGATCAGCGCGGCCATCAGTGCGCTCACGGCGAAGTACGGAGTGGAGAAATCGGAGTAGAGCGGCGCCATGCCCACGGGCGGGCGGCCGGGGAAGCCCATGTTCGTCCGCATGCCGCCGTAGCCGATCACGCCGTTCCCGTAGGAGCCGTAGCGGATGTAGGGTCCGGTGGTCCCCATTACCGGCATCGTGAGCATGATCACGTCCGGCTTCACCGCACGCAGGTCCTCGTAGCCCAGGCCCCAGCGGTCCATCCGGTCGCCTGTGAAGTTGTTCACCACGATGTCCGACCGGCGCACGATCTCCTTTGCAAGTTCGATGCCGCGCGGCGTCCCGAGGTTCAGCAGCACCGACTGCTTGTTCGTGTTGCAATCGTTGAACACTCCGTTCGTGTCCACCGTCTGCTCTGCAGTCGGGTGCACCCCGGTGAGGCGAATGGTGTCGAGGCGTGCATGCGACTCGATCTTGATCACCTCAGCGCCGAAATCGGCCAGTACCCGCGTGGTCGCCGGCCCGGCGATGAGCCAGGAGAAATCCGCCACTCGGACGCCCGCCAGCGGGAGCGGCCTCGCGTTCATACCAGCCCCTCCCGCGCCATCGAGGCCAGCTCGTCCTCGGTCATCCCAAGGAGCCCGAGGTACACCTCCCGGTTGTGCTCACCAACTCCGGGCGCACATCGTTCAAGTGCGGCCGGCGTGGCGCTGTACTGGTACGGCGCGGCAGGCACCTCGATCTCTCGGCCCAGCGAGGGGTGGGCGAGCGGCCGCCAGAACCCGCGCGACCGCAACTGGGCGTCCTCGTACAGAGAACGCATGTCGTTCACAGGCATCACGAGGAGCCGCCGGCGCTGGCCCTCGTGAAACAGCTCCTCGCGCGGATAGCGCGCACACAGCGCACCAAGCGCCTCCGCCACCTCCGGGCCGTGCGAGGCGCGGTAGGCGGCGTCCTGGAACGCCTCGTCGTAGACGGGGGATTCGATGCCTTCCTCGCGCAACCACTCGATGAACGGCCCCCAGCCAGGCCCCGCTCCCACCGGGATCACGAAGGAGACCCAAAGCCCGTCCGCGCAGGGGAAGAGGTTGCGCGACGCGCTCGCTGCCAGTGGTTGCGCAAACCCGGCGCGTCGCGGGATCCGGCCGTGCCAGGTGTAGAAGTTGGCGTTCGCCGTCTGCACGGTCGCCATCGCCATCGCGTCCTGTACGGAGACCTCCACACGGCGCCCTCGGCCCTGCGGGTCGCGCGTGCGCCCGGCCACGGCGACGAGTGTGGTCGCGACGAGCGCCGCCGAGGCGATGTGGTACGCCTGCTCTCCACCCGGCGCGATCGGCGGGTCCTCCGGAAAGCCATTGAGGTACATGAACCCGCTCATTGCCACGCTGACGAGGTCGTCCGCACGGTAGTGAGCCATGGGCCCCGTGGCACCGAACGGCGTCAGGCTGGCGTACACCAGGCCCGGATTCCCCTCGCTGAGCGCGCCGTAGCCCAGACCGAGTGCGTCCATCACGCCGGGCATCTCCGTCTCCAGCAAGATGTCCGCGATCCCGGCAAGCCGCTTCAGTACCTCGATGCCGCGAGGGGTGTGGGTGTCCAGCGTGACGCCACGCTTGCCGGCGTTGAAATGGAGGTGATGGAGGCTCTCAGGATGTGCCGGGTCATCGAGGAAGGGGGGACGGCGTCGGATCCCGTCTCCACCCGGAGACTCCACACGGATCACGTCGGCGCCGAGTTCAGCGAGCATGCGCCCCGCGAAGACGCCGGACTCGCCGGCGAGGTCGATCACCCGCAGTGAGGCGAGCGGCCCGCTCATCGCGCGCGCCCTCCCGGCAATCGATCTTGCGTTGTCGGCCTCATAGGCGGCGTATCGTATCTGGCATGACTACTGACGACGCCGTGTATCGCACCATCCTGCGGGAGTCCCCAGAGGCCGTGATCTGGGCCGACCGAGGCGGCCTGATCCGCTTCTGGAACCGCGGCGCCGAGGAACTCTTCGGCTTCTCCGCTGCCGAGACCGTCGGCCAGCGGATGGACATGATCATCCCGGCGAACCTGCGTGACCGGCACTGGGAGGGGTACGACCGCGTGATGGTGCAGGGTGAGCCCTCGCGCTACGGCCGGCGGGAGATGTTAAAGGTGCCGGCGCTACGCAAGGACGGCACGCGCGTCTCCGTGGAGTTCACCCTCCTGACAGTGGAGCACCCGGAATACGGCCCGATCGCCGTCGCCGTCCTGCGCGACGCGTCGGAGACCTTCGCGGAACTGCGGGACCTGCGGAAGCGACTGGCCGAGGCCGAGGCACGCGCCGGAGGCGCCACTTCGTAACCGGCGCCCGTCGCTAGGCGAGGTATCCCAGCGACTTAGCCGCCGCGGTCAGCTCCTCCCGAAACTTCGGGTGCGCGAGTCCAATGATCCCCTTGGCCCGCTCGCGCGTCGACTTCCCCTTGAGGCAGACCGCGCCGTACTCGGAGACCAGCCAGTGCACCTCGGTGCGCGGGGTGGTCACCACGGCGCCGGGACGGAGTGTGGGCACCACGCGCGACACCGTCCCGCTCTTCGCGGTCGAATAAAACGCGATGATCGACTTCCCCCCGCGCGACTCGAACGCGCCTCGGGCGTAGTCGTGCTGTCCGCCCGTGCCGCTGTACTGCGTCGTCCCCATCGACTCAGAGCAGCACTGGCCCGTCAGGTCCACCTCGATCGTCGAGTTCACAGAGATGAGGTTGTCGTTCTTCGCAATGTTCGAGGGGTGGTTGGTGTAGGACACGGGATGAGCCTCGATGTACGGGTTATCGTCGAGGAATTCGTACATCCGGCGCGTCCCGGCCGCGAATGTGTAGATCGCCTTGCCGGGGTGGAAGGTCTTCTTGGTCCCGTTCGCGACGCCCGACTCCACGAGGTCCACCATCGACTCCACAAACATCTCGGTGTGGATGCCCAGGTCGCGATGGCCCATGAGGTTCTTCGCGACCGCGTTCGGCACGCCACCGATCCCGAGTTGAATGGTGGCGCCGTCCGGGATCATGCCCGCGATGATCCGGCCCATCTCCGTGTCCTCCGGCTTCTCGGGCGGGATCGGGAGTTCAGCCAGCGGGACGTGGTTCTCGACGACGGCGCTGACCTCGGAAAGGTGTACCCACGAGTTGCCGTGGACGCGCGGCATGTTGTGGTTGACCTCCGCGATCACCACGTTCGCGCGCGCGATCGCCGCCTTATTTGTGTCCACGTTGACGCCGAGGCTCATGTACCCATGGCGGTCCATGCGTGAGACCGTGACCAGCGCCACGCCGATGTCCAGATACTCCTCCATCAGCCGCGGGATCTGGTGGAAGAACGCGGGCACGAGGTGCGCCTGCCCGGACTCGATGTAGCCACGGTCGACGCCGCTCGCGAAGAGTGACTCCCAGTGGATGCGCCCCCTGAGGTCGGCCTGAAGGGTACTGCGGGCGCTCGCCGCGAGCGGGAGCAACGCGGTCATGCGGACGTCCGTGAGTCCCCCGGCACGCGCGCGGTCCGCGACAGCCTGGAGCATCGCGGGGGGCTCCCCAATCGCGCTGCCCTGCACGATCAGCGTGTGGTCAGGGATCAGCTCCGCAGCCTGATCCGGTGTCCGCAACTTCCTCTGGTACTCCGCCTGCCAGTCCATCGCGCACCTCCCCCCGCAGCCCGGGCGGCGCAGTTATACCATCCGGCATCGAGCGCTCGGGCCTCAGCCGTCCCCGGGCACCCCGACCTCCGCCTCGGCGAACTGCTCCCGATAGAGCGAGGCGTAGAGGCCACCGCGCGCTAGCAGGTCATCGTGGCGCCCACGCTCGACGATCCGCCCGCGGTCAAAGACCAGGATTTGATCCGCAGCGACCACGGTGCTGAGCCGGTGCGCGATCACGATCGTCGTCCGCCCGCGCGCCAGCATCGCCGTCGCCTCCCGGATTTCACGTTCGAGACGGGAGTCAAGCGATGAGGTCGCCTCGTCGAGGATGAGGACAGGCGGATCCTTCAACATGGCACGCGCGATCGCAACCCGCTGCTTCTCTCCGCCGCTGAGCCGATAACCGCGCTCACCCACGCGGGTGTCGAGGCCGTCTGGCAGGCGTTCGATCAGGGCGCCGAGCCCGGCGGCGCGGGCAGCCGCGTGGCACTCCTCATCGCTCGCGGTGAGTCGCCCGTATCGGATGTTGTCGAGCAGCGACGTGTGGAACAGGTACGTCTCCTGCATCACCGTCCCGATCGCCGCGCTGATCGACTCGAGCGTGAGGTCGCGCAGGTCGTGGCCGTCGAGCGTGACCCGGCCTGACGAGGGGTCGTAATACCGCTGCAGGAGATAGGTCACCGTCGTCTTGCCCGCCCCGGACGGGCCTACCAGCGCCACCATCTGGCCGGCGTCGATCTCGAACGAGACGCCGTCGAGTGCCGCGGCAGGTTCGCGGTACGCGAAGCGCACGTCCTGGAACGAAACGGCACCTCGCGGACGCTCGAGTCGCACAGCGCCTGGGCGGTCCTCTACCTCCACCGGCAGGTCGAGGTACTCGAAGATCCGTTCCACCACGGCGAGCGAGGAGAGCAGCGTCGTGTTCAGCCGGGCGATGCCGGCGAACGGGCCGAAGACACGCGTGGCGAGCATCGCGAATGTCACGACCGTGCCGACCGACAACTCGCCACCGACGACAGCACGGCCCCCCCACCAGTAGATCGCGCCCGGGATCAGCGCCCCAAAGAGCGAGGTCCCCATGTTGAACCAGCGGCCCGCCATCATCCGCCGGATCGAGAGCGAACGGAGCGTGTCATTCGACTCACCGAAGCGGGCGGCCTCGTGCGCCTGCCGTCCAAATGTCTTGGTGAGCATTGCCCCGGAGACCGAGAGGGTCTCTTCGAGGTGGCTCGACATCTTCGCCGACTCTTCGTGCCACTCCCGCATCAGTGTGCGCATGTGCTGGCCGACCCGCATCGTCGGATAGACCCAGAAGGGCAGGACGACGAGGGTCATCAGGGCAAGCCGCCAATTGAGTGCAAACATCATCCCGAAGGCAATCACCAGCGTGAACAGGTTGCCGAGGAACTCGGTGAAGGTCCCGGTGACTGCCTGCTGCACGGCGTTCACGTCGGTCGAGACCCGGGACAGGATCTCCCCGGTGCGTGTCGAGGTGTAGAAGCGGACGGACAGGCGAAGGAGGTGATCGTGCAGCCTGGACCGGAGCCGGTGCATCACACCCTGCCCGATGGTCTGGTTGACGAAGGACTGCACGACACCGAGCAGCGAGGATCCCAGCACGGCACCGAGGTAGAGCGCGAACAGCCGGTCGAGGCTCGTGACGGTGGCTCCCCCTGCCATCCGGTCCACCATCTGGCCGAGGAGCCGCACCCCAAGGAGGTCGAGGCCCGTGGTCGTCAGGAGCAGCAGGACGAGGACGGCCATCGCCCACGCGTAGGGGCGGAACAGCCCGGCCGTGCGCCGGAGCAGCGCGGCCCGATCGCCCTCCGGATGTGCGTTCGGCAGCCGCCGTCCGCCGCCACCTCCACCGCCGCGCATCGCCATCACGTCCACCGATCTCGTCGATCGAGGGTACATCGCAACGCAATCGGCCTCGCCGGTCCTACGCTCGGCATGGGTGGGAGGCGCGAGTTGCCGGAGGACTGGCTGGAGCCACACCTCGCCCGAGTACCGGCCGGGGTCCGCGTGCTCGACCTCGGCTGCGGCCCGGGGTGGGACAGTGCGGCGCTGCGTGCCCGCGGGTTCGAGGTGATCTCCACTGATCGCGCGGACTCGGAACTCGCCAGGGCGCGCATCGAGGCCGGCACGCAGGCGCTGCTCCGCGTCGACCACTCGCGCCCCCTGCCATTCCGGGACGCTGCGTTCGCCGTGGTCGTGGCCTCGCTCTCGCTGCACTACCTGCCGTGGGCGGACACGCTCGCAGCCTTCGAGGAGGTCCACCGCGTCCTCCAGCCGGGCGGCCGCTTCCTGTTTCGCGTCAACGCGACAGATGACGTGGAGTTCGGTGCACTCGAGGGCATCGAGGTGGAACCGGGGCTGCGGCAGACCACGCTCTCCGGGTACAGCGAGACGAAGCGCTTCTTCGACGAGGCCGCCGTGCGTGCGGCTGCCTCGCGCTTTGCCATCGAGAGCCTGAGACACATGACGATCGCCCGGTACGCGAAGCCGAAGCGGGTCTGGGAATGCTGTTGCCGGCGTCCCTAGTCCGCTGCGTGAGGCCGGCTACTGGGGCAGGTCGTTCGTGTAGTCGTGGTACATCATCACGCCCATCCCGCCGGCGGATCCCCATCGACCCTTCTTGTAGGTCATGATCTGCAGACCATGCGTCTCCGAGGTCGGGCGGCTGTCCGCGGTGTATCGCACATACCCGCCGAACGAATGCGCCTTGTCGACCGTGGCGTGCAGCACGCGCGCCTCCGGTAGGTTGACGGTGTAGTCCCACTGCCCGACCCCACCACCAGCCCACTCGGCAAATTGGGGGAAGTTGGCGTCCATCTTCGCGATCTCGTCCGGTGTGGTGTGCGTGACCCGCAGTCGACTCTTCACGCCGGCGATGCGGTAGCCCGCCATAGGGTCGCCACCCCGCGCGTTCCCCGCGTTGTCCCGCGGGTTACCCAGCGCCACGTTGGCCCGCGGACCGTACTGGTGCGTGCTGTTCAGCACGGACTGGTCGCGCAGTGTGTAGCCCAGCATCCAGTCGTGCCCGCGGCGGGCGGCGGCGTTCTCGACATCCGCATAGCGGACGCCGAGGGCGCGCGCCGGCGTGAAGATGGTGGAGACCAGTTCGATGCCCCAGTGGCCGTCATTGTTCGTGACCGCGTAGATGCCGTCGCACTGCAAGATCTTCTGGCCGTCCTGCGCAAAGCGGCTGTAGGTCATGGACAGCCCGGCACCGACCGGGTTGTAGAGGTGGATCTGGATGCTGTCCAGGAGGTCGTAGGCGCCGGGCTGGATCGCGCTGACTGCCGTGCCGGTGACGTTCATCGACTTTGGGGGGCTGGCGAGCAGTTGCTCCCGGCTCTGCACGATGGTGGGCTCGGTGCCCTCATACGTCGCGAAGGGGTACTGCATCAGGTCAGCCATCGCCCCCAGGTCGCGCTTCGCGAGGGCGACGAAGTATTCGCCCATAAGTCTGAGGGAGGTGGGGACGGTCTGCTCCCAGAACACACTGAATCGCGCGTCGGGTTGCCCTAGTGGATGGAGCCCGGCCGGCTTCTCCGGATCGAGCGAAGCGTTCGTCATGCAGGCAACCCTTACGTGTGCAGAAATCGAGGCGCGAATATAGCGCCTCGACCGCGGGTGGAAGCCGAAGCCCTACCGTCCCGCGAGCGACTTCGCCGCGGACGCCCCAGCGGTGCGGCCGAAGACCGCGCCGGCCATCAGGCCGGTGCCGCCCGGGTAGTTGTGGTAGAAGAGCCCGCCCACGAGTTCTCCGGCGGCGTACAGGCCCGGAATCGGACGGTCCTCGGTGTCCAGCACCTGCGCGGACTTGGCCTCGATGCGCAGCCCACCAAAGGTGAACGTGATCCCGCAGGTCACCGCGAAGCCGACGTATGGCGGCTGGTCGAGCGGCAGTGCCCAGTTCGACTTCGGCGGATCGATCCCGACTGTCCCCAGGCCATCGAGCCGCGACGGGTCGTAGGTCCCCTCGCGGCAGGCCTCGTTGTACGCCTCAATGGTGCGCACGAACCCGCCGACGTCCACGCCGAGGTCCGCGGCCAGTTCGTGGAGCGTCATCGCCTCCGACTTCGTGACTTCCTTGATGCGGTACTCGTCTCGTAGGCGGGCGATCGTCTGCTGGTCAAAGATCTGGAACGCCACGCTGTGTGGCTGCTTCAGGATCTCGCGGCCGTACTTGGCGTAGGTGTAGTTGCGCAGGTCGGCGCCCTCGTCCACGAAGCGCTCGCCGCGCGCGTTCACGATGACGCCGAGGGGGTAGGAATGCTTCTGGTACAGGTCGCCGATGCGGCGGTTCCCCGTGGGCGGGGCGTTGAGGTCCCATGCCACCGCATGAGCGGAGGACCAGTGCCCGTAGGACTGCGCACCGATGTCGAGGGCGGCCTTGATGGCATCACCGGTGTTGTGGCGCGTCCCGCGGACCTTCGCCATCTCCCACCCGGCACCGAGATAGCGCGTCCGCATCTCGACGTTCGCCTCGAAGCCGCCGGCCGCGAGCACGACTGCTCCCGCTTCCACGACCTCGGTGCCGTCCACGGTCTTCACTCGCACACCGGTCACACGCCCGCGGTCGTCAGTCACGAGGCCGTGCGCCTTCGCGCCATAGCGCACGCGGATGCCGCGACGCTCCATCGAGGCGAAGAGCGAGTCGGACAGACCAGCGCCTCCGCCCACCGCCTCGGTGATCATGCCGCCCCAGAAACGGAGCTTCCCGTCTACCTCGTAAGCCTGGCGGCTGTACATCAGTACCCAGCGCATGCCGCCGTACTCGCGCATCCACTGCGCGGTCGGGTAGGCGTTCTCAATCAGGTGGTCGGCGAGCGTCGGGTCGGCGTGCCCCTCCGTGACGCGGTAGAGGTCGTCGCGCATGGCGGACGCGGGATAGGAGCCGACATCGATGCGGTCCACCTCGCTGTCGCTCAAGTCCGGGATCAGGCCACGGATGTCGTCCAGGCCGTTGTAGGGGAAGCGGAATCCGCCGCCGGTGAAGAAGGTATTGCCGCCGCGTTCACCCTCGTCGGCCTTCTCCAGGACCAGGACGTCCGCCCCGGCCTCGCGCGCGGCGAGCGCCGCGCAAATCGCCGCGTTCCCGGCACCCACCACAATCACGTCCGGCATTCGGCCTCCTGCAGTTGCGCAACCTGGGGGCATTGGAGCCTACGAGGCCGCACTGGGCAAGCCACACCCGGAACCGAACTCGCTACTGCAGCGTTCCGGCTCGCAAGAGCGCCGCGACGGCTTTGACCTCCTCCGCGACCGCGTCGAGCCGCGCCGCCAACACCTCGGCGTCCGCAGATTTGCTGCCACAGAAGCGAAGCGGGTCAACGACTGCATGGCGGGGCAGGTACGAGGGTTGACCCTGTTCGAGACGTGGCGCCATGCCCCAGTGCAGATGCGGGCCGGTTGAGGTGCCCGTGCTCCCCACCACGCCGAGCAATGTCCCGGCCTCGACGGCCTGACCCTCATGCACCGGGGGTGCGTCACGCAGGTGCGCATAGAGCGTCACGTAGCCGGCCCCGACGTGGTCCAGGATCACGGCGTTGCCGAAGAGCGCTTTGAACCCGTCCCATGGGGTTCCGCGGCGATTGTCGATGAACACATCGCGCACGAGGCCCGGGGCTGGCGCGTGGACGGGCGTCCCCGCACCGGCCGCGATGTCCACACCGGTGTGTCCCTCGGCGTGCGCCTCGATGTCGCGGGCGCCGAAGGCCGACGTGATCGGCCCAGCGCACGGCCATCCCAGCATCCATCCCACCGAGGGCCACGAGCGAGGGAAGAGAAGCATCCCCGTCCTCCGATGTGGAGGATGGATACCCCTGGCGTGCGGTGAGCCAGTACCCCGATCTGGCGCGGCTAGGTTCCGGTGTAGCGAGGCGCCCGCTTCTCGATCAGGGCTGCGCGGGACTCGAGGCCGTCGTTCACAGCCTTGCGCCCGTAGCCAAGGTGGGCGATCTCGTTGCGGAGCGCGTCGTCCAGGCGGAGGTTCGCGTTCTGCTGCGTCACCCGCTTCGCGGCGCGCACCGCAACGGGCGGCCACTGCATGATCTGGCGCGCGAGCGCGAACGACTCTTCCATCAGTCGCTCGTGAGGCACCAGCCGGTCCAGCAGGCCGATGCGGTAGGCCTCGTCGGCCCCCACGTCCCGGCTCGTGAGAATGAGATCCATCGCACGGCTGTGGCCGACGATGCGCGGCAGGAACCAGGACATCCCCGAGTCCGGAGAGAGGTTGCGCTCCAGGAACACGGTCTTGAAGCGAGCGTGCTCGGAGCCCACCCGCAAGTCGCAGGCGAGCGCGAGGCTCATCCCAGCGCCCGCGCAGACGCCATTCATCGCCGCGATCACCGGCTTGTCGAGGCCGTGGAAGGCGAGGGCCTGGTCGCCCACCCAGTGGAACTCGTCCAGCATCTCCGCCTGGTTTGCCGGGCCGGGCCTCGGGATGGGCTGCCCGTCCGGCCCTCGAGGCGTGGCCTGCACGTCGGCGCCCGCGCAGAACCCCCGGCCTGCCCCGGTCACGACGACCGTCCACACGCTGTCGTCCCGCCTGATCTCGTCGACCACCGCCAGGGTGTCGAGGTGGAGCCCGCGGCTGAGCGCATTCAGGCGTTCGGGGCGGTTCAGCGTGACCAGCGCAATGTGATCCTGACGGTCAAGTAAGAGGTTCTCGTACGGCATGCCTGACTCCGATGGACGTTCGCTCACAGGGAGCGGAGCGTACAACCACCGGCAAGTGTCTCGGTTGCAGGTGCAAGGCGCGGCTCGGCGCGGTCAGCAACGTGGGCCGCCCTTCGGCGGCCCACGGCGAGTGGCGGCGCTGATCCGCTACTTACGCTTGCGGCTCGCGCGTGCGCGCGAGAGGAGCACCCAGGAGTTCTTGCCCTTGTTCTCCACCAGGCCTTCGCGGCGCATGGCGTAGAGGGTGGTCTGGACGCTGCCGCGGGGGTTCGTCGAGCGCGGGGCACGGCCGGACCGGGCGAGCACCTCGAGAATGCGGCTGATGTGCAGGCCACCCGAGTGAGAGCGCAGCGTTTCGATAATCGCCGTGCGGAGGGCGCCGCGCGGGAGGCGGCCTTCGCCCCCCTCGGCCTGGGCCCGCGCGTTCTTCAGCGTCGGCTCGGGACCCGTCGGGAGGCGCGTCTCGAGGTGGTTCAGCGACTGCAAGACCTCATCGATCTCGGCGACGCGCGATCGGAGATCGGTGATACGTCGCTCGATCGCCGCTCGTTCACTCGTCAGGGCAGAACGGGCGGTACGAATACTGTCCGGCATGGAGTCTCAGCCTGTCTCTCTACCCGCGGAGGTCTTGCAGAGTGGGGACGCTGCGCCGCTCCCTCGCGGAACGTAACAACGATATCTCACCTTGCAGCAATGCGCGTAGTGGACGTCCTCCAGTCGGTGCCGCCTCAGGCGAAATCGGTTGCCAGACCCCCGTCACCTACCATGACATGCGTGCTGAGCCCCGCCGTCCTATCCGCCTCCCAGCGGCGCCGCGCTGAGGCCCTCCCGGCCGCTGCGCTTCTTGTCGCGCTCAGCGCGCTGGCACCGCTTACGGTCGATATGTTCCTGCCCTCCCTCCCGACCATGGCCGACGAGTTCTCCGCCAGCGAGTCCGTCCTGCAACTGGCAGTGACCCTGTTCATCATTGCCTTTGCGGGATCGCAACTGGTGTACGGGCCTGCCTCGGACCGGATCGGACGCCGTCCGGCGCTGCTGGCCGGCCTCGCGCTCTTCACGGCCGGCTCCGTCCTGGCGCTCTCCGCCCAGTCGGTGGAGGTGCTCCTCGCGGGGCGCGTGGTGCAGGGGCTGGGGGGCGGGGCCGGCCCGTCCGTGGCCCAGGCAATCGTGCTGGACGTGTACGGGCGTCAGCGGGCCGCCCGCGTCCTCTCATACATGGCCATCGCCCTCCCACTCGCCCCAGCGATCGCCCCCATCTTCGGGGGCTTCCTCCATGACGCCTTCGGCTGGCACTCAGTCTTCATCACGCTCGCGGCCATCGGCGTGCTGCTCGCGTTCGCCTACGGGACGTGGATGCCGGAGACCCGGCCCACCCGCGCTCCGGGCACCAGCGGCCTTGGCGGCCTGGCACGCGACTATCGGACGATTTTCGCGAGCCGGACCTACCTGGCCTACGCGGCGGTGATGGGGTTGATGTTCGGGGGGCAACTCGTCTTCATCTCCTCTTCTTCCTTCGTGCTGCAGGAGGAGTTTGGCCTGTCCGCGCAGTGGTACGGGCTCTCGTTCGGCCTCGTGGCGCTCGGGATCATGTTGGGTGCCACCGGCTCAAGCCGGCTGGTGGCCCGCTGGCCCTCACACCGCATCGTGCTCCTGGGCACCGCGCTCTCGGCGGCAGCCAGTGGATTGATGCTGCTGTGGGTCCTCGCCCTTGAGGGCGGCGGAGTATGGGCCGTGCTTGCGCCGATGTTCGCCACGGCGGTCGGCCTCGGCCTCACCAGGCCGGCTGCGGTTGCGGGGGCACTGGTCCCGTTCCCGCAGATCGCAGGGCTGGCCTCGGCACTCCTGGGCTTCTCACAGATGCTGATCGCGTCCACCTACAACATCGTGTACAGCAGCATTGTCCCGGTCGGTGCGGATGCCTTGGCCCTGGGTGTGGCCGGTAGCGTCGGTGCAGCCTTCCTCGCCGTCCTCGTGCTGCGCCCGCGGCCAGTGGAGGCGTAGCGCGATGAGCAGCCAGCCCGTGGGCCGGCGGATCTGCGTGGTGGGGACAAGCGGCTCCGGCAAGACCTACGTCGCGCGAGCGATCGCAGCACGCCTCGGCCTGCGTCACATCGAAAGCGACGCGCTCATCTGGCGCGCCAACTGGGAGATGGTCCCCCGCGACGAGCAATACGAGCGGTTTGACCAGGCGACTCGCGAGGACGGCTGGACCTTCGACGGTAACCTCGGGCCGTCCGCCGAGGACCAGATGGTGCTCTCGCGCTGCGACACGCTGATCTGGCTGGACCTTCCGCGTTGGCAGGTCATGGCCTCCATCACGGGACGCACGCTCCGGCGGGCGATCACACGGGAGCGGCTCTGGCACGGAAACGTGGAGCGCTGGCGCTCCGTGCTGTCGAAGGACTCGATGGTCGTGTACGCATGGCGGACCTACCCACGCCAGAAGCGGCGCTATGCCGCGATCTTCGCCGCCGAGGAGGGGCCGCCCGTCCGGATCCGGCTGAGCAGCCGGGGCCAGGCCGACCGCTGGCTGGACGGCCTGAGGGCTTAGAGGGCGACCTCGTGCTTGCGCGCACGAGCGCGGAGTCCCGCCTCCGGTAGGCTCGGTCTCCCACGCGCTGGGCGCGCGAGGAAGGCGGCTGCCGTGTCCGACGGAGCGCTCTCGGGCATCCGAGTGCTGGAGTTCTCTCAGATCGTCGCCGCGCCTGTCTGCGGGGTAAACCTGTCCGACTTCGGCGCGGATGTCATCAAGGTGGAACCGCTGGGGGGCGAGCAGACCCGCCGCACGGCCGCCGTGGTCCCCAACGAGGGCAAGGGCTTCCAGGCTCTGAACCGAGGCAAGCGTTCGCTTGTGGTGGACCTGCACAGCCCTCGCGGCCAGGACCTGATCCGCCGTCTGATCCCCCAGATCGACGTAGTCCTGATCAACTATCGCCTCGGCGTCGCGGAGCGGCTCGGGCTGGGCTACGAGGCACTCTGTGCCATCCGGCCCGACCTGATCTACTGGCAGAACACCGGCTTCGGTGAGCACGGCGTGGAGGCGAAACGGGCCGGCTCCGATATCGTCGCGCAGGCGTACTCCGGACTGATGGTCACGGACGCGAAGGTGGACGACGACGGGGCGCCGGACCTGATCTCGATCCCCATCGCCGACATCGTCTCGGGCTTCGCCGCGGCGATGGGCGTCGGGATGGCCCTGTTCCACCGAGCCCGGACGGGTGAGGGGCAGTACCTGAGCACGTCCCTGCTGCGCTCGGCTATGTTCATCCAGGCCGGTGCCGTCATGCGGGAACCGGTCAGCGACGCGGTACTCCGCAATCCGTTGCTGGAGGCAGCCGAGGCAGCACTCGCGAACGGTGAGCCGTACGACGCGATGCTCGCGGTCCGCAAGGCGAAGCAGAGCGCGCGGGCGGCCTTCCGTCTCTACTACGGCGGGTACCGGGCTCAGGGCGGCGCGGTCGTCCTGGGCGCGCTCACGAAGGCCAACCGAGACGGCATGCGTCGCGTCCTCGGGTTCCCCGAGGAGGACAGCGACAGTCCTGAGTACGACGCGATGGCGCCTGACAGCGTGACCAAGGCCGAAGAGTGGAAGCGCCGCTTCCGCGCGCGCTTCATGGAGCGGCACGCCGACGACTGGGTGCGTGACTTCGATGCGGCTGGGGTGCCGGTCTCCGCTGTGCGGATGCCGGAGGTCATGGCTGACGACCCACAGGTGATCGCGGAGCAGATCATGTGGGACACCGAACACTCGGTGACGGGCCCTCAGCGCGTGGCCGGCCCGGCGGTGGTGATGTCCAGGACGCCCACCGCGGTCCAGCGGGCGGCTCCCGCGCTCGGGGAGCACTCGGCCGAGGTCCTCGTGGAGGCCGGGTTCCCTGCGGCAGAGGTTGCCGCGTTGTGCGAGGACGGGATCATCCTGCAACGGTAGCCGCTGGCTTGAGACTGCGTCGCCCGCGCTAGGCTATCCGGCACCACCGCTCCCCAGGAGCCAGACCGATGCCCTTCGCCATCTCGCCCGACGGCACCCGCATCCACTTCGAGGTGGCGGGCTCAGAGCGGACCAGCGCCCCCGTGGTGCTCTGCCACCACGGTACGGGGGGCACGCTCCAGAACTGGCACCTCCGTGGGTATGTCGATCGCCTGTCCCCATACGCCCGGCTGCTCCTGATCGACTCTCGCGGGCACGGGGAGAGTGACCGGCCAGACACCGAGGGCTCGTACGCGCTGCCGGCGCGAGTCGCGGATGTCGTCGCCGTCCTGGACGCCGCGGACACGGACCGCGCGCACTTCTGGGGCTACTCGATGGGCGGCTGGGTTGGTTGGGGCGCGATGGCCCACGCACCCGAGCGTTTCGTCGGGTACGTCCTCGGTGGCTTCGGGCCCACACCGGACCCGTATTACGGGCGTACCGTCGAAGACTTCTATGGCCGTCGACTGACCCAGGCGTCCCCCCGGGAGCAGCGCGTGATGCGGCTGATCTGGCAGGAGACCAATGCCTTCCCTGGAGCACTGGACGTCCTTCGTGCGAACCAGGCCCCGCTACTGCTCTACGCGGGGGACCGCGACCCTCGTTTCGAGTCCGTCCGGGACGCCGCCTTGGCGAACGCGCGGGCCGAGTTCTTCGCGCTCCCGGGACTAGACCACGGCGCGGCGTTCGCCCAGGCCGCCGAGTCTGTAGCACCCCGTGTCATTGACTGGCTATCGCGGACTGCCGCGACCGCTCCCGCCCCGCGGACCGGATCGTGAGGGTCGGGCGGCGGGGCTTCATCGGCATCGCCGGCACCACGCTTGCAGGCGCGGCCGCGGTCTTCGGTGGGCGGCGCCTGCTCGGCAGCGATGCTCCCCCTCCAGCCCCGGGCGGGCGGATTGTGCCCACGCCGTTCACCGGGAACACGGAGGTCCGCGGCGATTGGGATGCGCTGGTGCGCGAGGCGAAGAACGAGTCCACGCTCTTCATCCTCGTCCGCGGCCAGGCCGGGTATCGCCGGATGACGAACGACTTTCAGACAGCGTTCCCAGGCATTGACGTGCAGGTGTTCACCGAGACCTCGGCGACCGGGTGGCTCGAACGGGTGCGGTCAGAACGCCGGTCAGGCCGGTACACGCTGGACCTCGCGTTCGTGCAGCCGGAGCCCGCGCTCACTCAGGGGCTGAAGGACGGCTTCTGGGCGCCCCTCCGCCCGCTGCTCGACCGCGCGGATGTCACAGACGACCAGCACTGGCGGGGCGGACTGGCGTCTCGATTCCTGGACGAGCGCGGCCATTTCGGATTCGGCTGGGAGTACCAGGTCCAGCACGCCTACGCCGTGGACACGCGCATGGTCGCTGACAATGAGATCAAGACGGTCCGAGACCTCCTCAGTCCGAAGTGGAGGGGCAAGATTGTCACCTCTGACCCTCGGATCGGCAGCGGCTTGCTCTCCTCGGCGGCGGTGGCAAAGGCGCACGGCACCGACACGGTCCGCCGGTTGCTGGTCGATCAGCAGCCAAGGATCGTCAATAGCGCGGTCGACCTGATACAGGCGATCACCACTGGCGGATTCCCGATCGCGCAGGGGGTGCGCCCCAAGGCGCTGCAGCCTTACCGGGAACGAGGCGAGGCCGCGCACGTGAGGTTCCTGGACCTACCCGACGCGGATCACGTCCCGGGGACGGGACTCTTCGCCTTCAACAACACGCCTCATCCTGCGGCGGCGCGTCTCTTCGTGAACTGGGTGCTGACGCGGCAGGGTCAGACGCAACTCGCCCAGCACCTGCTCACGAACAGCGCCCGCATCGATGTGGACACGTACGAGAAGGATGGGGTGGGAATGCCGGGCGCCGTCTATTACGAGCCCGACCGGGAATCAAACTACGCGCACACGGCCGCAACGCAACAGTTCGTGCGCGGGCTCCTGCCCTAGACGCCTCCCCGGGGGGACAGAGACGGCCGCCCTCTCGGGCGGCCGTCCCGTGCTGCTCCCCTGCAACCGAAGGCGGCTATGCGCCTTCCTTCGGCTGGAGCTTCGGCGCCGGGTTCGGGATACCCGCAAGCAACTGCTCAGGCACCGCCTTGGCGAGTTCCTCGACCGTCCAGTTCCGCGGCTGGTGGATGCTGCGGATCACCTTGCGCTGGCTGTAGCGCGATGCCTGCCAGCCTGACGTGCCGATCACGTGGCCACTGATGGCTCCACCGGCCTCCGTGCAGAGCCACGTGACCGTCGGCGCGTTGTTTTCGGGGTCGCGGGGCGTCGGCCCTTCTGGTGCCGGGGCGGGGTTGTTGAGGGCACCCCCACCAGCGCGGAGGATGCCTGCGGCCGCCCGAATCTGCTGTGCCGCCGCCGGGACGGACTGCGTCATGCGGGTGTTGCCGCCGGGGTAAATCGCGTTCACAGCGATCCCGTGCGGCCCCAGTTCACGCGCGAGGGCGCGGGCGAAGCCCACCATGCCCTCCTTCGCCGCGGAGTAGTTCGCCTGGCCCGTAGAGCCGAGGCCGGACCCCGAGGAGAAGAGCAGGATGCGCCCGTAGTGCTGCCTGATCATCGGCTCGACCGAGGTGCGGACGCAGTTAAACGCGCCGCGCAGGTGGACGGCCAGGACGGCGTCCCACTCCTCCTCCGCCATGTTGAAGATCATGCGGTCACGCAGGATGCCCGCCACGTGGCACATGATGTCCATCCGCCCGAATTCCTTCAGGGTGGTGTTCACCAGGTCCTGCGTGTCGGCGAACTTCGAGATGTCGCCGTAGTGCGCGATGGCCGTACCGCCCATCGCGCGGATCTCCTTGACCACGCTGTCCGCCGGGCCGGCGTCGTTGCCGGAGCCGTCCAGGTTGCCACCGAAGTCGGCGACGACGACCTTCGCGCCCTCCTCGGCCATCTGGAGGGCGACGCCGCGGCCGATGCCGCGCCCGGCGCCCGTGATGACCGCGACGCGGCCTTCGAGTCGGTTACCCATGAGAGTCTCCTCGTCCTCGCGCTATCGCAGGGGGCTGACGATGCCGTTCGCCAGCGTGCGCGGTGCCTGCTCGTCCATCTCGTCCATCGTGAAGCGGCGGTTGTACGACAGGATCTGCCGCTCGATGCTCGGGTAGGAGTAGAGGTACACCTCGCCGCCTCGCACGCCGAACAACTGGCCGTTCACATCCTCGGACTGGGGGGAGAGGAGGTAGCACACCAGCGGCGCCACGCTCTCCGGGTCGTCCGGGTGTCCGGAACCTTCCCACTTCTGCAGCGGCATGGGCGGCGCCAGGCCTGCCATCTCCTCCGCGGAGACGACGCCTGCCGGCGGCCGCAGTTCCTCCGAGAGTCCACCGAACATGCGCGTGCGCGCCAGCGGCGAGATCGCGTTGCAGGTCACCCCGTACCGTCCGAGGTCACGCGCCACCGTGCGGGAGAGCCCGATCTGCCCCTCAGTGGCCGCGGCGTAGTTGGACGCGCCCACGGACCCGAGGCCCGCGTCCGACGCGAACATCACGATCCGCCCGTAGC